>CACDRL010000024.1 GCA_902555435.1 uncultured Pelagibacteraceae bacterium | reverse complement strand
CATTACAGAGGGATTTACTGAAGCAAATATTGAGAATAACTATCAAATTGAAACAGAGGATGCAACATACCTGCTAAATGCTAAAGAATTAAGTTCAAAATTAAAATCAAAAATAATAGATAATGATAACAAAATTTATCACTTAGATGAATTTATATATTATGTAAATACAAGTTTGCTAAAAGGTAAAAATGTTCTTGCAATAACAAATTATAATTTACCTAAGTCGGATAAATTTTTCTTTTTAGATGGAATTTTTAATTTAAAAGATAAAACTTTTTCTGCGAGCGATACAAAAATAAATATTCATAAATCTATTTTTGATAAAGAGGAAAATGATCCAAGAATTTATGGAGTATCATCAAAAGGTGAAAATAATCTTACAATTATTAACAAAGGAATTTTTACAACATGTCAAAAAAGAGATGGTTGTCCTCCATGGACTATAAAATCTGAAAAAATAGAGCATAATAGAAATAAAAAACAAATTGAGTATAAAAATGCCATTTTAAATGTTTATGATATACCAGTCTTTTACTTTCCAAAATTCTTTCATCCAGATCCTACGGTTAATAGACAATCAGGATTTTTAAGACCTGTAATAAATAAATCTAATGTTCTTGGTAGTTCATTAACTCAACCTTATTTTAAAGTTATATCAGATAATCAAGACTATACATTTTCACCTACCTGGTTTGATAAAGATATTATTTCATTACAGAATGAATATAGACAAGCAAATGAAAATTCAAATTTTTTAGCAGATTTTGGGTTTGTAAATGGATATAAAAATAATAATAGATCACATTTATTCATAAATTATGATTTAGATCTAAAACTTGAAGAATTTGAAGATAGTAATTTATTTGTAGCAGTTGAGCAAGTTTCAAATGATACTTATTTAAATGTTTTTGGTGATCATTTAACTACATCAGCTGCTCGACCTAATAATTTAAATTCTTTAAATAATAAAATAAATCTTACTCTAGGACATGAAGATTATAATTTGTCATCTGGTTTTGAATCATATGAAAATTTAAAAACTTCAAAAAGTAGTGATAGATATCAATATATTTTGCCTTATTACAATTTTGATACTGTATTAGGAGAAAAATTCTTTGATGGTTCAATTAGTTTAGGTTCTTCAGGAAGTAATAATCTAAATAATACTAATGAACTGAAAACTAGCATTACAAATAACATACAATACTCTTCTTTAGGCTACATAAATAAATTTGGTGTAAAAAATCAATATAATCTATTATTTAAGAACAACAATTTAATTGGCAAGAAATCTGACTACAAATCAAGTCCACAAATTGAATTGGAAAGTTTATTTGAGTTTAATAGTTCATTGCCTTTAGTTAGTAGACAAAATGATTTTAACAATTTTTTAACTCCTAAAATATCATTCAAATTTAATCCATATGGAATGAAAGATAATTCATCAGAAACAAGAACTGTTGGTGTAAGTGATATCTTTTCTACAAATAGACTGGGATTAAGCAATACATTCGAAGAAGGAAGATCTTTGACTTTGGGATTAGATTACAGAAAAGAAAAATTAAATTTAAATGAAAAAGTAGAAAATGAAAATGAACAATTGAATGATATTAACAGATATTTCGAGTTTAAATTGGCGACTGTAGTAAGAGATAAAGAAGAAAGGTTCATACCAAATAAGAGTACTTTGCACAGAAAAAATTCAAATATTTTTGGATCAATTAAAAATAATTTGCACGATAATGTGCAAATTGGATACGATTTTGCTTTGGATAATGATTTAAATACATTTGAATATAATAGTATAAATACAACTTTTTTGTTTGGAAATTTTGAATCAACTTTTAATTTTTTAGAAGAAAATGGAGAGATGGGAGATGCAAATGTATTTTCTAGCTCTGTTTCTTATAGTTTTGACGAGAATAATTTTTTAACATTCAAAACAAGAAGAAATAGAAAAATTAATCTAACTGAATATTATGATTTAGTTTATGAATATAAAAACGATTGTTTGACTGCTGGAATTAAATATAAAAAATCATATTATCAAGATAGAGATATAAAGCCAACAGAAGATCTGTTATTTACTATAACTCTGTTTCCTCTTACCACTTATGAACACAATGCTGAGGACCTAGTTAATTAAAGGTAGAAATGAATTTGAAAC
>CACDRL010000023.1 GCA_902555435.1 uncultured Pelagibacteraceae bacterium | reverse complement strand
TTTTATTTTAATTAATAATAATAAAAGAGTGCTATCAACTCTTAAATCCAGATGTTTGAATTATAAAATTTTTTTAACAAAAGATCAGTCTATTAGAATTATTAATCAATTACTAAACGATGACATAAATACTATCATCAATGATAAGTTATTTGATTATTATTCTACTCCAGGAAAATTGTTTAAATTAATTAATTTTTCCAAAGAATATAACTTAGATCTTGCTAATTTTGATTTAAATGGAACTCTCACAACTATGATAAAAGATAAAATTTATAAAAAAGACAAATCAATAATTGAAATCATTTATTCTTTTATTGAACTTTATTTTAGAAATAATATATCTAGTAAAAATATTAGTTTACTAAGGTCATACCATTTTTTTTTAGAAAAAATTAATAACACTAAAATTTATAATTTAGATGAGGAAACATTGTTTATGGAATTTGAGGATAAAATACTAAATGGATAAAACTTTTTATATTACAACACCTATATACTATCCTTCAGCTAAACCTCATATGGGTCATGCATATTCAAGTATTGTAGCAGATTTTTTCGCAAGATTTAAAATAATTGATGATTACCAAGTTCATTTTCTTACAGGTACAGACGAACATGGTTTAAAAATTCAAAGATCTGCAGAAAAAGCGGGGATGGAGCCTCAAATATTTTGTGATCAAATTAGTCAAACCTTTAGAGATCTTTCAGATACTTTGAATTTATCAAATACTGATTTTATAAGAACTACAGAAGCTAGACATAAAAAAACAGTTCAACATCTTTGGAACCAACTTGAGAAAAATGATCACATATACTTATCAAATTACTCAGGATGGTATTCTGTATCAGATGAAGCCTTTTATAACGAAGACGAAATAGAGGAAGTAGATGGAAAAAAAATAGCTATATCTTCAAAATCTCCTGTTGAATGGATTGAAGAAGAATCTTATTTTTTTAGACTCTCAAAGTGGGAAAAACCGTTATTAGATTATTATGAAAATAATCCAGATTTCATTTCTCCACAATCTAGAAAAAATGAAGTAATTAGCTTTGTAAAGAGTGGACTTAAAGACCTTTCTGTAAGTAGAAAAAGTTTTTCATGGGGTATACCTGTTCCAAATAATAAAAACCATGTAATATATGTTTGGCTCGATGCTTTAACAAATTATTTAAGTGCATTAAATTATCCAAATAAAGATGATGATTTGTTTAAAAAATTTTGGCCAGCCTCAATACATTTAATCGGAAAAGATATACTTAGATTCCACGCAGTTTATTGGCCTGCTTTTTTATTAGCAGCAAAAATTGATTTACCAAATAGAGTTTATGGGCATGGATGGATATTATCAGGGGAAGAAAAAATGTCTAAATCTAAAGGAAATATCCTTGATCCACTTGAAATAATTAAAGAGTATGGTCTAGATCCTTTAAGATACTATTTAATTAAAGAAGTTTCTTTTGGTAACGATGGAAATATATCTCAAGAAAGACTAGAAGATTGTATTAATAGTGATCTAGCCAACAATTATGGAAATTTATGTCAGCGTGTAACTTCTTTTACAATAAAAAATTGTGATGGAAAAATTCCACTTGAAGTTAAATTTAATAATGAGGACTTGTTAATACTAAATAAGTATAAAGATAACCTAGATAATATTAGGTCTCAAATTGATAATCAAAATATTAATTTTTATATCGATTATATTGTTAATTCACTTTTTGAAGCTAATAAATATTTTAATGATCAAGAACCATGGAAAAAGAAAGACGATATAATTAGATTAAATACTATTGTTTATACTACATTAGAAATTGATTGAATAACAATTTTTTTATTATTATTTTTTGTAGATATTTTTTTTGGCAATTTATTAAGTTTTAGTGTTGCAGGATACTCTTTAGAATAGCTTTTAAATATATAAGAAAATGTAGAATTAAGATATTTTGAAGTATGTTTGTCAGCATAAACATCAAGTTGTTTTCTGCTGTTTATATAAAAAGACCTTAAATCATTAATACCATGTGTTTGATCGCCATGCATATGAGAATATAATACTTTATGAATTTTTTTTATTTTATGTCTTAAAAGTTGTTGTCTTAGATCAGGAGATGTATCTATAAGAATATTTTCATCTGTAGTTTTTATTAAAGCAGAACATCTTGTCCTATAATTTTTTTTATTATTAGGATCACAATTTCCAAAGAAGCCATCTGGTCTTGGTACACCCATTGAACTACCACATCCTAAAATAATAAATTTCATTAATTTTAATTAAAAAAAAGTTTATTAAAGTTATCTGTGGTTTTTTTAACAAGAACTTCTTTTGATAGATTTTTAATCTCAGCTAATTTTGAGGCAGTAAAATCAATATATGATGGTTCATTTTTTTTACCTCTTTTTGGAACTGGCGCCAAAAAAGGACTATCAGTTTCAATTAAGATATTATCCATCGGAATAGATTTGAACGTATCTTGTAAATCTAATGAGTTTTTAAAAGTGATGATGCCACTAGCTGAAAAAAATGAATTTAAAGTCAGTAGTTTTTCTGAAAATTCTTTAGACCCAGTAAAACAATGCATCAAAATTTTAAGGTTTTCATTTTTATATTCATTTAAAATCTCAAAAGTCTCTTTTTCAGCCTCTCTTGAATGAACAATTAATGGAATATTGGTTTTTATAGATGCATCTATATGTTCTCTAAAACTTGCTATCTGCTTGTCTTTTTCGCTATTATTGTAATAAAAATCTAACCCAGTTTCTCCAATACCAATAATTTTTGAATTTTCATTAAGACTTTCAATAATCTGTTTTGAAGTGATAATATCTCTAGAGCTTTCATGAGGATGAATACCAATAGTACCATAGATAATCTCATCTTTATCAATTAAATCTTTTACTCTAGAAAAACTTTCAAAGGAAGTTGAGATAGTTAGTAATTTTTCTATACCCACTTCTTTTGACCTTTGTATTACGTTAGATAAGTCACTTAATAATGGTTCATGATCTAA
>CACDRL010000022.1 GCA_902555435.1 uncultured Pelagibacteraceae bacterium | reverse complement strand
ATGCTCGATACAATGTATGATGCTAATGGTATTGGTCTTGCGGCAATTCAGATTGGTATACCAAAAAGAATTATAGTGATGGATATAAGCAAGGATGAAAATAAAAAAGAGCCTAGATACTTTGTAAATCCAGTTATAAAAAATAAAGATCCACTTAAGGCAACCTACGAAGAAGGGTGTTTATCAGTACCAAACCAATTTGCTGAAATTGATCGACCAAGCAAATGTGAAGTAGAGTATTTAGATTACAACGGAAAGAAACAACTACTAAAGGCAGATGGATTGCTTGCAACATGCATTCAGCATGAAATGGATCATTTGGAAGGGATATTGTTTATCGATTATCTTTCAAAACTAAAAAAATCAATGATCATAAAGAAACTTTCAAAATTAAAATCCAACACAGCCGAATTTTAAAAAATGTCAAAAAAGTTAGTTTTTATGGGTACGCCCATGTTCGCTGTACCAATTTTAAAATCTTTATATCAAAATGGATATAATATTTCTTGTGTATATACTCAGCCACCTCAAAAATCAAAAAGAGGACAAAAAATTAATAAGTCTCCAATACAAGGTATTTCTGAAACTTTAAATTTAGAATACAGAACACCACCAATTTTAAACAATGAAGAGGAATATAATTTTTTAAATTCCTTAGATGCCGATTTAGCAATAGTTGTTGCTTACGGACAAATCATACCTAAAAAATTTCTAAGCTTAACTAAAACAGGTTTTATAAATATACACGCATCTTTACTGCCTAAATGGAGAGGTGCCGCACCAATTCAAAGATCTATTATGAATTTAGATCAGGAAACCGGAATAAGTATAATGAGAATTGCTGAAAAATTAGATACAGGGCCAGTTTGTAATAGTTATAAAATTCAACTTAATGAAAATTTAAACACGTTAGAAATTAGCGAAAAACTCTCAAATTTAGCAGCAGAAAAAATTCTAGATAATGTAGATGATATTTTAGAGGATAAAGCAAATTTTGTTGAACAAGATCATTCGAATGCTACTTATGCTTCTAAAATTCAAAAAACTGAAGGTCAAATTAATTGGGATGAAAATGCTGAAAAAATTATTGGTAAGATAAACGGTTTATATCCATCACCAGGAGCATTTTTTAATTTTAATGGAGAAAGATATAAAATTTTAAAAGCTCAAATTGGAAGAGCTCAAGGAAATCCAGGTTCAGTATTGAGTGATAATCTTGAAATCGCTTGTGGTAATAATCAATCGATTATTGTGAAGGAAATTCAGAGGCAGGGGAAAAGACCTCAAAATATTGGTGAATTTATACTAGGTTCGCAGATAAAAAAAGGCTCAAAGATATAAATGTTTAGATATCAACTTTTGATTGAATATTTGGGGACAAATTACAAAGGTTGGCAAATTCAAAAAAAAAATAAAACTATCCAAGGAATTCTTCAAGACAAAATTAGAAAATTATTAAAAGAAAATATTACTATAGTTGGATCGGGTAGAACAGATGCTGGTGTTCATGCCATAGAGCAGTCCGCACATTTTGATTTAAAAAACAAATTATTAAACTTAGATAAATTCATTAACTCAATTAATCACTTTTTGAAAAAAGAAAATATTGTAATTCTTAAAATAAAAAAAAGGAGTAGTAATTTTCATTCAAGATTTTCTGCAAAAAAGAGAATTTATAAATATATTATTTTAAATCGAACAAGTCTACCTGTTATTGAAAAAAACCAAGTTTGGCATGTAAGAAAAAAATTAGATTTAGATTTAATGAAATTGGGTGCAAAAAAATTAGTTGGTACTAAAGATTTCTCAACATTTAGAGCGTCAAGTTGTAATGCAAAAAGTCCAGTTAGAACAATGGATTTTGTAAAATTAAAATCTTCAAATGATAAAATAGAAATTCAATTTAAATCTCAATCTTTTCTTCAACAGCAAGTGAGATCAATGGTTGGTTGTTTGAAATATTTAGGTGAAAAGAAATGGGATTTAAAAAATTTTGATAAAGCTTTAAAATCTAAAAAAAGATCAATGTGTGCTCCTCCAGCACCACCTACTGGCTTATTTTTATCTAGAATTTTTTATTAGATTTTTTTTATTACTCATGGCAAATTTTTTATTTATCCGCCATCTAGACTCCGCTCTTATAATATACCCACAACAATTTTTTGAATCACACTTACATGGAAATTGTTTGTAATTTTCGTCATAACCAAAACCATAATCGCAGGTAAATTCTTCACCTTTTTTAATATCTCTTATTGCTTTAACCCAAATTTTAAGACCTTTGCCATCATAATCACAATTATTGTCGCAAGAATGATTAATTAATCCTGCAGTATTCCATGAAAAATCTCCATCTAGGTCGTATTTTTTATTGATAGTAAATAAATAGATTGGTTTATTATTGTCATATTTATCAGATTCTTCTGTTTGTTTTTTTGTAATTAGTTTACCAACGTAATCAATTATTTTAGTGCCTTCTTTGATATCTCTAGTAGCATAAAGTCCTCTTCCTTTTTTATCGATATCAGATTTTTTAATTTTATATAATTTCATAAAGATTTTTTTATTTAGAGTTTTCCTAGGATTTATCAATTAAATTCTAAAAGAGCATCAACATGTCTTTGAGTACTATCTTGTAGTGCTTTTAAATCATATCCACCTTCTAGTATAGACACTACATTACCTTTGCAAAATGATTTTGAAATTTCTAAAGTTCTTTTTGTAATTGTATAATAATCTTCTGCATTAAGTTTTAATTGTGCTAATGGATCATCAATATGTGCATCAAAACCTGCAGAAAACAGTAGAAATTCTGGTTTAAATTCTTTTAATTTCTTTAATACCAGTTCATAAGCATTTAAATATTCTGTAGCACTGGTTCCTGCTTCTAGTGGAATATTTAAAATATTATTAAATTTTCCAATCTCTTTTTCTGATCCTGAACCTGGATAATATGGAAATTGATGTGTAGAAATATATAAAACTTTTTCATTATTGAAAAAAATATCTTGAGTTCCATTACCGTGGTGGACATCAAAATCAATTATAGCTATTTTTTTATAACCATATTTTTCAATTAAATAATTAGCTCCAACTGCAACATTGTTATAAATACAAAAGCCCATTGCTTTTTCTTTTTCCGCGTGATGACCTGGGGGTCTTACTGCACAAAAAGCATTTTTAAATTCTTTTTCTTCCACACCATCAATCGCTGTTATAATTGATCCAACAGCGTCCATTGTTGCCTCTTTGCTACCAGGGGAAACAACTGTATCTCCATCTAAAAAATTAAAACCATTTTGAGGGTATGATCGATCGACATGATCAATATATTCAGAGGAATGAGTTTTAATTAATAATGATTTTTCAAATTTTGATGGCTTTTTCCATATTAAATTTTTGTTATCTAATTTTTTAAAATTATCAATAACAGCTGCAACTCTATCTATTTTTTCAGGATGCCCATCTCCTGTATTGTGATTTTGATATGTATCTGAAGTAATTAAAGCTGTTTTCACTTAAAATAATTCTTTAAAATATTTGAATAAATTAAAGTTAATTTTTTTAAATCACTTAAAGAAACTGCTTCATCTACTTTATGCATTGTTTTTCCAACCAAACCAAATTCCAAACAAGGTGCAATTTTTCTAATAAATCTTGCATCAGATGTGCCTCCTGTTGTTGATAGTTCTGGCTTAATTTTAGTAATCTTTTTAATTATATCTTGGATCATATATGTGGTTTGGTTTGGTTTAGTTAAAAAAGCTTCACCAGATACACTATATTCAATTTTGTAATTTGATTTATTTTTATGACAAATTTTCTTTAATATTTTATTTATTTTTGTCTTAATTGAATTCGATGAATGTTTGTTATTGAACCTAATATTAAAAGTTGCATTAGCTAAACCCGGTATCACGTTGTCAGCTGTATTATTAATATTTATTTTTGTAACCTCTAGGTTTGTTGGTTGAAAGTCTTTTGTTCCTTTATCAAATTTAATTTCTTTCAATTCTTTTAATATTTGAACAAGAGCAGTCGATGGATTGTTAGCCCTATGAGGATAAGCAACATGACCCTGAATACCTATGACTGAAAGTCTACCAGTCATACTTCCTCTTCGACCAATTTTAATCATTTCTCCCAATTTATTTGGATTAGTTGGTTCTCCAACCAAACAAAAATTAATTTTTTCTTTTCTTTTTTTTAAGTATTCGACAACTTTTTTTGTACCATTAATAGCAACTCCTTCTTCATCACCTGTAATTAGTAAGCTTATAGAACCATTAAATTTTTTTTTATTTTTAACAAAAATACTGACAGCAGAAACAAATGCTGCAATAGAGCTTTTCATGTCATTTGCTCCTCTTCCAATTAAATGTCCTTTTTTAATTGAGGGTCTAAAAGGATTTACCGTCCAATCTTTTAAATTTCCAGCTGGCACAACATCTAAGTGACCAGCGTAGCAAAAATTTGGACCATTAGACCCAAGTTTTGCATAAAGATTTTTAACTGATTTACTGTTTTTTTCCCTAAACTCTAATATTTTAGTTTTGAACCCAAGTTTCATTAATTTTTTTTCTAAGAATTTCATTACTCCTGCATCTATTGGTGTTACAGAAGGGTAACGAATTAGCTCTTTAGCTAATTGTAATTCATTAATGGTTTGCATTTTAATCTCTTAAAAGATCGTTTACTGATGTTTTAGATCTTGTTTTTTCATCTACTTGTTTGATGATTACTGCACAATATAATGATGGCGCAGCAGGATTATTTTTGTCTGGTAATGATCCAGGAACAACTACCGAGTAAGGAGGTATTTTACCGTGAGTTATTTCACTAGTTTTTCTATTAACGATTTTAGTTGATTGGCCAATATACATACCCATACTTAGCACAGAACCTTCTCCAACTATTACACCTTCCACAACTTCTGACATTGCACCTACAAAAACATTATCTTCAATAATAGTTGGAAGCGCTTGTGCTGGCTCTAAAACTCCGCCAATTCCAGTTCCAGCTGAAATATGACAATTTTTTCCAATCTGACAGCAACTACCTGCACGACTAAAAGTATCCATCATTGTTCCTTCATCTATATATGCACCAATATTTACATAACTCGGCATCAAAACTACATTTTTGGCAACATATGATCCTTTTCTCATTGCAGTATTAGGTACCATTCTAAAACCTGCTTTTTCAAAATCAGCATTTGACCATCCAGCTGTTTTTCCTTTTAACAAATGAGCTTTATCTCTCCAAGCTGAGTAGGGGCCATCTAAAGTTTCCATACCATGGATTCTAAAACTTAGCATAATTGCTTTTTTTAAGTGTTGATGAGTTACCCACTCACCATCAATTTTTTCAGCAACTCTAGATTTTCCACTATCTAGATCTTCTATTACTTGATTAATAGCATCTTTTAATCTTTGATCTGAATTTTGATTAACTTGATCTTTGTTTTTCCAAGCTTCTTCTATAATGTTTTCTATACTCATAATTTATTGGTTTTTTAATAACCTTATTTCTTTTAAAAATAAAGTAAGATTTTCAATTTTATAATCAATATATTCTTTTTCAGATTCTTTTTTACCCCATTCTTCATTATTAATTAGCCAAGCAGTAACTGTTCCTCGCTTTTTACCTATCGATAAGTTTTTTGCTATATCTTCGATATATAAAGTTTCTTTTGGATCAATTTTAAATTTTTCTATCATTAAATCAAAAGCTTTAGCTTCTGGTTTTGGATGATATTCTGCATCTACAATATCAAATATACCTTCAAATTGGTCATCAATTCCAAGTGTTGTAGCAATATGCTTTACATGATTTTGACTACCGTTAGTAAATACAAATTTTCTTAAATTAATATTCTCTAACTCATATCTTAATACTGTATCTTTTTCTAAAAAAGATAAATCAATATCATGAACAAAATCTAAAAATTCTTTAGGATCAATTTCATGATGAATCATAAGACCATTTAAGCTTGTGTTGTATTTATGGAAGTAATTTGTCTGAAGTTCTTTGGCTTTTTTTAAATCTACTTTAAGTTTATTTGATATATATTCAGTCATCTTTCGGCTTACTTGACCAAATACTGCCTCTAGGTCACTATAAAGAACACCATCACAATCAAATAGAATATTTTTAATGTTTTCTAAATTTTTCATTGTCTAATTAAAGTTCCAGATCCTTCATCTGATAAAAGTTCAAATAGAAGAGAATGACTTTTCCTTCCATCTATTATAACAACTCCTTTTACTCCGTTACTAGCAACATCTAAGCAATTATTTATTTTTGGGATCATGCCGCCAGAAATTGTTTCATTATCGATTAAGTCTTTTATAGACTCTGAATTAATTTCTGGAATTAGATTTTTATTTTTATCCAAAACACCTTCTACGTCACTTAATATAATTAACCTTCTTGCGTTAATTTTTTTTGCGATATAGCCAGCTGCAGTGTCTGCATTGATGTTATAAGTCTGATCATTTTTGTCTAAACCTAAAGGTGCAATAATAGGGATTATTTTATCTGCTATAAATTTATCTATTATTGATTGATCTACATTTATAGGAGAGCCAACAAAACCAAGCTTTTCATTTTCTTGGACAACTGTTAAAATATTATTTTCCTTGGTATTAATACTCTGACTTTTACAATTTTGCTGATCAAGAGCATTGATAATTTCCTTATTAAAATCAATTAATACTTCCTCTACAACTTTAATGGTTTCATCGTCAGTTACCCTTAATCCTTTTATAAATTTACTTTCTAAACCTATCTCATTAAGTTTATTGCTTATTCTTTTTCCACCTCCATGAATAATTATAGGAGTAAATCCTAGTTTATTTAATGTTGAAATATCTTGAATAAAAATATCAAAAAGATTTTGATCAATTAAAACACTACCACCACATTTAATAACAATATATTCATCGTTATATTTTTCTAAATATTTTTTCACTTCCTTAGTTGAAGGACCATCTAACGGTAGAATTGTTTTTAAGTCTTCTTTTTTTATATCCAACATTAAGTTGTTGTTTTAACAGTGGTTCGTTTCATTATGAAAACTTGTTGTGCCATAGTTAAGATATTATTCACTGTCCAATATATTACCAACCCTGCTGGGAAAGGTGCCAAAATTATTGTTAGGAATAATGGAAAGAACATAAATATTTTTGCTTGCATTGGA
>CACDRL010000021.1 GCA_902555435.1 uncultured Pelagibacteraceae bacterium | reverse complement strand
TCGAAAGATCTGGTGCAAAAGAAATTAGTGAAAAAACCAACACTTCTAATTCAACACTTGGATCCTGGGTTCTAGTAGATGCTGAAAGTGGCAAACAAATGGCTAACCCAAATAATGGTCATACAGGTTCTATTGTATGTGATCTTGGAACTTGTGGTTCTCAGGGATCATTTGGAAAAGAAGCAGCTGCTTTTGGAGGTGTTTATGTGCTTGAAAATTTAGCTGATCCAATTACTGGAAATGTTGCTGGAAGATGTGCCTCTGGTGATTGCCAATTTAATTTTGATACATCAAGTATGCTTTCTGCAGAAGCTAGTGTTTTAACAGAGGAAACAAAAGCTAGTATTGAAGCATCTAGAGCAGTTGTTGCCGCAACTAAAGAAGCAACTGATCAAACGTTAACAGGAACTAAAGATGTTGCCTCAAATATGATTGAAAAACTTCAGAGTGTATCTGATTTAGGATTAGGATCTCAAGTTCCTAACTTAGAAGGAGTTACATGTATAAGTGGATGTGATAATTTTGGATTGTCTAGGTTACAACAGTCAATTAAAGAAATTAATGAGTCACAAGCAGCTGCTGCAGCAGCTGTTGCATCAGGAACAGCAGATATTGTATCACACGCTATGTCAACTCAAAGCGCTGGAAGTGCTATAGCTGGTGCTCTAGCTAGGGATATGGTGCAAGGTGCTAGCAATGAAGTTAATACAACATCTCAACAATTAAGAGAGGCTAAGGAAGCAGTTGCAAATGCAGCAACAGAAGCTCAGAGAAGTGCAGCAGAGGCAAAGGTGGCAACTGCACAAGCAGCAGCGGATACTGCTCGGGAAGCTTTAAGTGCTGCACAAGAAGCAACTCAAGAAATTCAACAAGCAGCTCGTGAAGCACAAGAGGCAGCTGGCGATGTTGTTGCTGGAATAAGCGGTCATGATTTAGATGCATTAAGACAATTACCGAATGATGCTTTAGGTGTATGGAATCTAGTTGGACCTGATGGAAAACCAGTTGAAAGTGGAAAGCATCAAGGAATTGTTTGTCATATATCATCATGTGGAGCAGGATCTGCTTGGGCGGCTGAAGAGTATGCTAAAGGAAATTCTTACGTAAGAACAAATAGAACTGGCGGATACTAGAAATAATTAAGTAATAATATTTTATAGGACAACTGTTACAAAACTATTACACAGAAAGATCAAATAAAAAAAATTTACTTATAAGGCTTGTTCAATTATAAATATTAGCATAAACACTCATGAAATTCATTAAAGCCCTCGTGGTGAAATTGGTAGACACAAAGGACTTAAAATCCTTGCCGCTTGCGGAGTGCCAGTTCGAGTCTGGCCGAGGGCACCATTAAGTGAATAAGCTTCAGATTATTTCAGATAAAAATAAAAAATCTTTAAGTATAAAAAAAATATTATTAACAAAAATACAATCTAGTAATTTTCAAAAAGATAATTTGATTATTGTTATTGGAGGTGATGGATTTATGCTTCAAATATTAAAAAAAAACAAAAATTCAAAAAAGCAATTTTATGGAATTAATTCAGGAAATTATGGTTTTCTTATGAATAAATTTTCATCAAATAATATCATTAAAAATTTATCAAGAGCGAATATAGTTTCTATTTCACCTTTAGAAATGAAGGTTAAAAATAAAAATAATCAGATCAAAAAATCCATAGCAATTAATGAGGTGTCGGTATTAAGGCAGAGTAGGCAGGCAGCCTCACTTTCCATTAAACAAGGTTCAAGACAAATAATTAAAAAATTAGTCTCAGATGGGGTGTTGGTATCAACACCAGCGGGTAGTACAGCTTATAATTTATCAGTACATGGACCTATTTTAAGTTTGCACTCCAAAAAATTATCTATTTCTCCAATCAGTGCTTTTAGACCTAGAAGGTGGAAAGGAAAAATAGTTAACGATAAAAGCGAAATTGTTATTACAAATTTAAATCCATCGAAAAGACCAATAAGTGCAGTTGCAGATAATTCAGAAGTAAGAAATGCTAAATCAATAACCATCAAAACTAATTATAAAATTAAGTTCAATCTTCTTTATGATAAAAATAGAAGTTTGCAAAAAAAGATTAAGATAGAACAATTAAGAAGAGAAACAAAATAAATTATATTAATAAAATAATTTAAATTAGTGGTCACATAAATTGCATATAAAGTATTTAAAATAATGAAAATGATTATTAGTAAAACATTAATTAACAGTATTTTAATAATTCCTTTAATCCTGTTATTGGTAAACATTTTTGATGTTTTCTTTCCAAAAGATTACAGGAGTGATCAGCAGTTAATTAATGGTTATTTTTCTGAGGAAAATAAAAAAATTCTAAATTATATTTCTGAAGAAAATAGAAATGAAATATTACCGTATAAAAGTGCAATTAAAAAATTAGATGAATTATATAAAATACATGGCGAAACACTAAAATTTTTAAATGAGGCTACAAAAATTTACTTTATTTCAAAAGTGCCTGTGGAATATAGCTGGAAAGAAAAATATACAAAAATCAAATTCCAAGAAAATTGGATACTTTACTTTTTTAGAAAATTTGAAGAAAATCAAATAAGTAATGGTCGAGAAAGTAAATATGGAGGGGCTTATATTTTTTATCAATCATCTGATTATAAGTTTGCACTAAAAAGAGGAATTGGTATTTGCTCTCAAGATGCAATTAGTTTCGCAAATTTAATCAATAAAAGATACAATATAGATTATAATATTATTGGTTTAGATGGACATGTGTTATTGCAGGCAAAAATTAATAATAAATTTTATTTATCAGATCCTAATATGGGTTTAACATTTAATTTTAGTATAGATGAATATTATAATAATTATCAAAATCAATTGACTATTAAAGATACTTATACTGCTATTGGGCGACCTGAACTTGCAAAACATTTTAACAAAGAAGGTAATAGAAAATTTAACTATACTGGACCGCAAGTTAAGAGGAATACATATAATCCTGACACACTTACTTTTTTTTCAAATTATATTAAATGGGTTCTACCAATATTTTTTTTATTAATTGGTTTTTACATAAAATTTGCAAAACTTAAGAGTTAATATTGTCAATTACTTGAAATTAAATATTAAGATGTAACTTTAAATATATTGATGAAGTATTTAATAGAAAATAAAAAAATAATAATTTTATTTATTTCATATCTTGTTCTTTATCTAATTTCATCAAGTTACATGTATGCTAGACATGATCCAAATTTATTAGCAAATGCGTATGATGCTTCTAGATATGTTGGTTTGAATAGTTTTTTTGATGGAGCTGTATATAGTCAAAACACTGCATGGCATTTATTCTTTACCTACACATTATTCATTAGAATTTTAGAAGATTTGAACTTAATTAAATATTATGTAGAGTTTCAATATGTAATTTTTTATATATCCTCAATTTTATTTTATAAATTCCTATTAAACTTTAAATTTTCAAGATTTTCCTCTTTTTTATCAACAATTTTTATAATTTGTAATCCATTTATAATTTTTTGGATTCACACTTTAAACCATGCTGGATTAACTATCAGTTTATTAATGATCTCTCTTTATTTTTTATCTAAATATGATGATTCAAAAATTTTTAAAGTACTTTTTTTTATATTTATATTTTTTTCACTAAAAAATGATGCAAAGGTTTTTTTTCCTATATTTATGATCTTGTTTTATAATTTTTATTTACGACACGAAAAAAAATCTGCTATTAATTTTTTATTATTATTAACTTTTTTTATATCATATTTTTTATATCTAAGTGAGTTTGCAGTTGGGCTGCAGGATTTTTCAGCTAGTTATTTACAACAAGATATTAGTAGCTATGAATTCATATCTCCAACAATCAATACATCTGTCATGGAAACTTTTAGAAACTGCTTGATTACAGAGCTTAATTCTCTTCAAAATCATATCTGTGCAATGATAGAAAACCCCATGTATTCAATTAAACTTTACTCAGCAAGATTTTTTCTTTTACTAACATGGATTAACACAAATTTATCATTTAAACATAATTTTTTTACTTTTGGTATGATGTTATTTTTGTATTTTGGTTTGATAGTAAATTTAATTAAAACCAAGTTTACAAATTTTAAATTTTTTTTAATTTCTTCATATTTAATTACAATAGTGGTAGTATTACCTTATGTCTTAAGAGGAGATCAAAAATTTGTCTTTTATGGACTATTATTTATTATTCCACTTAGTTTTTCTGGATATGAATCATTGCTAAATTATTTAAAAAAAACTAAGTTACTTAAATGATAATTAATGTTAATAGCAAGCTGTCTAATCTTTTAAAATATATTTATTCATAGTATAAAAATTAGCATGAAAAACTCAGCCATAATAACAGGCATAACAGGCCAAGACGGTGCTTATCTAGCCCAACTGTTATTAAAAAAAAATTATAAAGTTTATGGAATTGTGAGACGAAGTTCATTAGATCCACTTTCTCGTTTAGAATTTTTAAAAATCAAAAATAAAATAAATTATATAAATTTAGATCTTACAGAATATCTGAAGATAATAGAAATTATAAAAAAAGTAAAACCAAAGTATTTTTTTAATTTAGCCGCACAGTCATTTGTGACTTATGCCTATGACAATCCTATTTATACGGATCAAATAAATAATCAATCAGTTATCAACATACTTGAGGCCATTCGTCAGTTTAGTAAAAAAACAAAATTTTACCAAGCATCATCGTCAGAAATGTATGGGTATAATATTAGAAACCAAAAAAAACTTAATGAAAATTCGTACTTTAATCCAATATCACCTTATTCAATTGCTAAACTTTCAGCTTATCATTATGTAAGGATGTATAGAAATTCATTTAATATGTTTGCTTCTAATGGAATTTTATTTAATCATGAAAGCCCATTGAGAGGTGAACAATTCGTTACAAAAAAAATAGTAAAAGCACTAACAAGAATAAAATTTAATAAAAAAAAAGACTCTTTAAAACTTGGAAATATTTATTCAAGGAGAGATTGGGGTCATGCAAAGGATTATGTGGAAATGATGTATAAAGTTTTAAATTACAAAGAAGCAGATGATTTCGTTATCTCATCAGAAAAACAATTTTCAATCAAAGAATTTATAAATCTAGTTTGTAAAAAGTTAAATATGCCCATCAAATGGAAGGGTAAAGGTTTTAACGAGAAAGCGTTAAATAATAAAAATAAAGTTATAATAGAAATTTCAAAAAAATTTTTTAGACCGCTTGATGTAGTATATTTGCTTGGAGACAGCTCTAAAGCAAAAAAAAAATTAGGATGGAGGCCAAAAAAAGATATCAGTCCATTAATTGATGACATGATCAATTTTGAAATCAATAATTTAGATGAGTAAGATTAAAGGCTGTAGAAGCTGTGGGTCAAAGAAATTAGAAGATCTTTTTAGTCTTGGAAATCAACACTATACAGGAATTTTCCCAAAAAATAAAAACCAAAAAGTTTCAAAAGGAGAATTAAGACTTCTTATGTGTAAAAACTGTAATTTAGTTCAACTTTCTGAAAATTTTAATCTTAAAAAAATGTACGGCAATAATTATGGCTATAGAACAGGATTAAATTTATCGATGGTTAATCACATCGAAAAAAAAATAAAATTTCTAAAAAAAAAAGTTAAAATCAAAAATGGTGATATTATTTTGGATATAGGGTCTAATGATGGAACACTTCTAAAGTTTTTTAATCACAATAAAAATGAATTAATTGGCGTTGACCCAACAATATTAAAATTTAAAAAATATTATCCAAAAAAAATTAAAAAAGTAGCAAATTTCTTTAGTAAACGAAATTTAAATAAAATTCTTAAAAATAGAAAAATAAAATTAATAACTTCAGTTGCTATGTTTTATGACCTGCCAAACCCCATTTCATTTGCTAAAGACATCTATAATTTACTAGACGATGAAGGAATATGGCATTTAGAGCAAAGTTATAGTGGACATATGCTTAAAAATTTATCTTATGATACAATCTGTCATGAACATCTCGAATATTATTCTTTAAAATCAATCAAATATATTTTTGATAAATGTAATTTAAAAATAATTGATATTAAATTTAACAAAATTAATGGTGGTAGTTTTGCAATTACGGTTGCAAAAAAAAAATCTCCTATGAAAACAAACGAAATACAAATAAAGAAAATTTTAGGAGATGAAAAAAAAAACAAGATTAATACTGTGGGTAAATATAAAAATTTTTTTAAAAAAATTTATGATGAAAAGATTAAACTTATTAAATTACTATCTAATTTAAAACATACTAAAAAAATAGTAATTGGCTATGGTGCATCTACAAAAGGAAATGTTATATTGCAGTTTTGCAATTTAAAAAAAGATCTAATTAAATATATCTGCGATGTAAATAAGGATAAAAAGAATTGCTACACACCAGGCACAAAAATCAAAATAATTAGTGAGACTTTTGCAAAGAAATTAGAACCAGATTATTATTTTGTTTTACCATGGCATTTTAAAAAATTTATTATTGATAAAGAAAAAAAATTAATAAAGAGTGGCACTAGGTTTATTTTTCCATTACCCAAATTAAGGATATATTAAATTGAAGACTTTAATTATTATACCTACTCTTAATGAGTCTGAGAATATAGAAAACTTAATTTATAAAATACAAAGTTTGCATAAAAATGTTTACATATTGGTAGTAGACGATAATTCAAATGATGGAACTCTGGATATTTTATATAAATTAAAAAAAAAATTAAAAAATCTGAGAATTATATGTAGAAAAAAAAATAAAGGCATTGGCTCTGCTCATTTATGTGGAATCCGATATGCTTATAAAAACAATTATAAAATTTGCATAACTATGGATGCAGATGGTACCCATAACCCTAATAATATAAAAAAAATGTTACAATTAGTAAAATTTAAGAATTTTGAAATAATTAATACAAATCGTTTCTTAGATGATAATTCTATAAAAGATTGGCCGTTAATTAGAAAAGCTATCACCCGTTTAAGATATTTTTTAGTAAAAATTGTTTTAAACACAAACTACGATTCATCAGGTGGCTTCAGATGTTATAATTTAGAAAAAATTAAAAAAAATCATTTTTTACTCTCAAAAAATATAAATTATTTTTTTCTCATAGAAAGTTTGTTCCTTTTTGAAAGATTAAATTATAAGATTTATGAGATTCCCAACAAATTAAAATTCAGATCTGCTAATCAATCAAAAATGAAAACATTTCATATAATTGATTC
>CACDRL010000020.1 GCA_902555435.1 uncultured Pelagibacteraceae bacterium | reverse complement strand
CCATTGATATTGAGATGATTATAGAAAGAATACTATCTTGAAACCAAATTTGCACTATTAAAGCACTTATAGCAGCAAATATAATTCCATTTAATATACCAATTGAAAATTCTTTAAAAACATTTGATGAAAAATTATTTTGAGTTAAGTCATTTGTTGCAATTGTTCTTACTGTGACAGCTAAAGTTTGCATTCCTGCATTACCGCCCATTGAAGCAACAATTGGCATCAGGAATGCGAGAACAACCATTTGCTCAATAGTTGCTCCAAACAAACTAATACACCAGGTTGCTAGAAACGCTGTAAATAAATTCAATAAAAGCCAGTTAAATCTTCTTTTAGTTTTTGTAACAACGCCATCAGTAATTTCTTCATCGCCAACACCAGCAAGTCTTAACGCATCTTCTTCTGCTTCTTCTTTTAGGACCGTAAGAACATCATCGTTCATAATCATTCCTACCAATTTATTATTTTTATCAATTACAGCTGCTGAATTTAGATTATAATTTTCAAATAGGTTGGCCACCTCCTCTTTATCCATATCTACTGGCACTAATAATTGAGACTCGGACATGATGCTTGCCATTTTTGTTTCTCTTGGTGAAGTTAACACTCTTGATGATGGAACTGTCCCAATAGGTTTAAATTCCTCATTAACAATAAAAATTTCCAAAAATTCTTCCGGTAGATCTTTATTTTCTCTTAAATAGTCAATTGTTTGTCCCACAGACCAATTGCTTGGTATTGCTGTAAACTCACGCTGCATAAGTCTAGCAGCAGTATCCTCTGGATAGCTTAAGCTTTCTAACAGGGCAAATCTGTCTTTAGGTGGTAATGAGCTTAATATGCTATTCTTATCTTCTTCGGGTACATTTTCTAAAATCGAAATAGCATCATCTGACTCTAAATTGGTAAGAATAGTTACAATTGATTCTGAAGATAAATATTTAATTATTTCAGTTTGTATAGATTCATTTAATTCTACAAAAACCTCTGCATCAATATTAAAATTGTTTAATTTAATTAAACTTTCTCTATCTCCAATACTTAAATGTTCAATTATATCTGCTGCATCAGCAGGGTGCATTTCATTAAATGAGTCGTTAATAAATTTTGCATCATTGTTAGCTATTTTTGAAGTAACAACTCTTAAATATTCTTTATTGAATTCAAAATTTACTTTTTTATCTTTAGTTTTTTTAATTAAAGACATAAATGTACCTATAATTTAGTTGTGCACTATTAATACATAATTAAAATATTACAAATTTTAAATGGATATAGAGATCAAAAAGTCAATAAAACCGGTAAATTATTTTGAGGCAATTGATGTATTAGAGACTAGATTAAAAAATATTTCAGCTAATAAAGAAAATGAGTTAATTTGGATTTTAGAGCATCCTGAAATTTTTACTGCAGGAACTTCGTTTAAAGAAAATGAAATAATTGATAAATCAATAAATCTATTAAAAACAAACAGAGGTGGAAAAATTACGTACCATGGTCCAGGTCAATTAATTTGTTATTTTGTTATTGATCTAAGAGAAAAAAAAGACATTAGAAAATTTATTACAACTATTGAAAAAACAATTATTCAAAGTTTAAAAAAATATAATATTGAAACATTTCCTGATAAAGAAAATATTGGTATCTGGTATAAAGATAAAAATGAAATTCAAAAAATTGCCGCGATAGGCATTAGAGTAAGAAAATGGATTGCGTATCATGGATTTGCAATAAATGTTGATAACAACTTAGAAAATTATAAGAAAATAGTACCATGTGGAATTTCTGATAAAGGTGTTACAAATTTAAAAACAATATCAAATCAAGATTACTCAAACTTGAATAATGAAATTATTGAAAATTTTATTTCAAATTTGAAAATCTAAGTCTTTTTGATTTTAATAACTTTATAAAATACTCTGGTAATAAGGCTGAATAAGTATGTTTTATATCATTTATTTTAAATTTAATTTGGTATGAGTGCAGCATGAGATTTTTATTAATACCTTTGTCCGAGTTAGATAGTTTGTATTTCGTATCACCAAATATAGGATTTCCAATTGCAAAAAGTTGTTTACGTAACTGATGTTTTCTTCCGGTTATTGGTTTTAACTCCAATAAAGATGCTTCAGAATTTTTATCTATTACTTTAAATATAGTTTTTGCTTTCTCTACTAACTTTTTATCTCCATCATATCTTATTAGGTCATCATCCCAAACACCTGTGTTTTTATTTATTTCTCCTTGGCATATCGCAAGATAAGTTTTATGTACTTTTCTTAATCTAAATAAAGATGTTAGTAACTGTGCGCTCTCTCTATTTTTCGCCATTATAAATACGCCAGATGTATCTTTGTCTAATCTATGAACTGAATAAGGTTTTGTTCCTTTAAAAATTTCACTCTTTGCAAAAATATCAACTAAGTTTTTTTTAGATTTTGTTCCACCTTGTACTGATATTCCTGATGCTTTATTTAATACAACAAAATTATCATTATCATCAATTATTTGATCTTCATTTGATTTTATTATTTCTTTAGTTGGTAAAAATTTAATTTTTTTTTGTTCTACTCTTTCTTTAAATTCAATATTAAATATATTTATTTGATCTCCTTTTTTTATTTTGTGAGAACTTTTAATTTTTTTTTTGTTAATTTTAATTTTTCCTGTCCTAAGATATTTTTCAATTAGACCTTGTGGTATTTTTCCAATATTTAATCTCATCCACCTATCAATACGCATATCATTACACGTTGAATCAACGATGTATGACTTGTTCATGACTTAGGATTTAAGCTGTAACTTGTTTATTTTCTTCTGTTTTTGGTGCTTCTTTTGATGTATCTTTTTTCTTCTTGTCTACTCTTTTAGCTTCAACATCTCTATCTACAAATTCTATAATTGCCATTGGAGCATTATCACCATATCTAAAACCTGCTTTAATAATTCTTGTGTAACCACCTTTTCTATTCGTATATCTTTTAGAAAGAGTTTTTTTTACTTTATTAGCTGATTTAATATCCTGCAGTTGGGACACAAGCATCTTAGTTGTTTGTAATGTATCTTTTTTACCTAAAGTAATAATCTTGTCAGCCTGAGGCCTTAAGAACTTTGCTTTTGGCAATGTAGTTTTGATCTGTTCATATTTTATTAAAGAATTTAACATATTCTTTAATAGAGCTTTTCTATGCTCTGAAGTTCTGTTTAGTTTTTTGTTGGCTAAGCCGTGTCTCATTAAATTGCTTCCTCTAATTTTTTAGACATTTCTGCAATATTATCTGGTGGCCAATTAGGTATTTCCATGCCTAAATATAGAGACATTCCAGTTAAAACTTCTTTGATCTCGTTTAAAGATTTTCTACCGAAATTTGGAGTTCTTAACATTTCACCCTCAGATTTTTGCACTAAATCACCAATATAAATTATATTGTCATTTTTTAAGCAATTCATTGATCTTACAGATAGTTCTAGTTCATCAACCTTTCTTAATAAATTCTTATTAAACTCAGGTTCAGATGAAACTTCTTTTACCGGAGCTTCAACTGGTTCATCAAAGTTAACAAACATTTTCAACTGATCTTGAAAAATTCTAGCAGAATACGCAACAGCATCTTCAGCAGAAATTGAACCATTTGTCTCAACTTCCATCGTTAATTTATCGTAATCAAGAGCTTTACCTTCTCTAGCAGTGCTAACAGAATAAGAAACTTTTTTTACAGGGCTATATAAAGAGTCTATGGCAATTAAACCTAATGGTGGCTCCTCTGGTTTGTTTAGCTCAGCTGGAACATAACCTTTTCCAGTGTTTACATTCATTTCCATGTGAAAAGTCGTATTTTCATCTAAGTTACAAATTACTAACTCTGGGTTTAATATTTCTACATCTGTCACGGAAGCAATGTCTGAAGCTTTTATTTCACCTGGACCTTTTGCATCTAAAACTAATTTTTTTGTTCCTTCAGAATTACATTTTAAGGCCAATGATTTAACATTTAATACGATATCTGTTACGTCCTCTCTTACACCTTTAATTGATGTAAATTCATGCAGAACGCCATCTATTTGGATAGAAGTAACTGCAGCTCCTCTAATTGAAGAAAGCAAAATTCTTCTTAAAGAGTTTCCTAGAGTTAATCCGTAACCTTTTTCTAAAGGTTCAGCTATAATCTTAGCATGAGTTAAATCATTACTAATTTTAACATCTAATTTAGATGGTTTAATCAAAGATTTCCAATTTTTAACATTAACATTTTCTACTTCCATTAAACTCTCCTTTTTTTTGGTGGCCTAGTTCCGTTATGAGGCATCGGTGTTGTGTCTTTAATTGACAAAATTTTAAAACCTCTTGCTTGTAAAGCTCTTAATGCTGTTTCTCTTCCTGAACCAGGCCCTTTTACTTCAACAGATAAGGTTTTCATTCCATACTCTAATGCTTTTGATGCTGCAGAGTCTGCTGCTATTTGAGCTGCATAAGGTGTAGATTTTCTTGATCCTTTAAATCCTTTCTGTCCAGCAGATGCCCAGGATATTACATTTCCATTTGTATCAGCAATTGAAATTATTGTATTATTAAATGTTGACTGCACATATGCAATTCCATTTAAAATATTCTTTTTTATCTTTTTCTTCTTTGAATAAGAGCTCTTTGCACTTTTTTTAGAAGATTTTTCTACCTTCTGATCTTTATTGTCAGTTTTTTCTGTTTTTGCCATTATTATTTTTTAGTTGGTGTTAATTTCTTCCCTGCAATAGCGATTGCTTTTCCTTTTCTTGTTCTTGCATTACATCTTGTTCTTTGACCCCTTACAGGTAATTTTTTTCTATGTCTTGTTCCTCGATAACATGCAAGATCTATTAATCTTTTAATGCTTAAAGAATAATCTCTTCTAAGATCTCCTTCGACTTTAAAATTTTGATCAATATATTCTCTTATTTTTAAAATTTCATCATCAGTTAACTCATTCACTCTTTTTGCTCTTGGAATTTCTAGAGAAGAACAAATTTGTTGTGAGAATTTATCTCCTATTCCGTATATATATGTGAGTCCAATGTGGACAAGTTTATTTTGTGGAATGTTTATACCTGCGATACGAGCCATAATTTTTGTGATAAATTGTGCCTTTTATATAAGAAGATTAATCAAAGTCAACGTCTTAAACATTTATAAAAGTGTCTATTTTCCTTGTTATTTCGTCTATTTCTAAGCTTCCATCAATTTCCTTAAATTTAGGATTCTCTGAGTAGTAATTCAAAACTGGCTCTGTTGTTTTCATATATGTATCAAAACGTTTTAGTATAGTATTTGTTTCATCATCTGATCTATTTTCAATAATTTTTCTTTTCTCTAGTCTTTTTACCACCGTATCTTTATCAACTTTAAGATACAATATTAGATCTATCTTTTGATTTGATGCCTCTAGTAGAATATCTAAATTTTTTGCTTGGCTCAAAGATCTAGGGTATCCATCAAATATTAATCTATTTTTTTTTTGCGAGTCAAAAACTAATTTTTCAATCAGCTTATTTACTATTTCATCACTTACAAATTTACCATTTTTCATATCATTTGTAATTGTCTTGCCAATATCTGAATTTTTATATATTTCTTCTCTCAAGAGTTCACCAGTTGAGATCTGAAAGGAATTTAATTTATTTACTAAATATTTGGCTTGAGTACCTTTACCAGCACCAGGCGGTCCAAACAAAACTATATTCACTTACTTTCCAAATTTAGTTTTTTTAATTAATTGTTCGTATTGAGAGCTCATTAATCTTGTTTGAATTTGAGTTACAGTATCAATGGCCACAACAACAACAATTAAAATAGATGCACCACCCAAATAAAAAGGAATTGGGTAATTAGCTATTAAAAATTCAGGCATTAAACATACAAGCGTTAAATATAGAGCACCTATTGTAGTAAGTTTGGTTAAAATATTTTCGATATACAAAGCTGTACTTTCACCAGGTCTAATTCCTGGAACAAACCCACCATGTTTTCTTAGGTTTTCTGCTGTTTCAGTTGGGTTAAATGTAATTGAAGTATAGAAAAATGTAAAAAATATTATACCAGATGCATATAGCAACATGTACAAAGGTTGACCTTGAGTAAAATAAGAACTTAAATTTAAAAAAGTTTCATTGTTTGAAAAAGAAAAATTAGAAAAAGTAACTGGTAACAATAATAAAGCGGATGCAAAAATTGCTGGTATTACTCCTGCTTGATTAATTTTTAATGGTAAATGAGAAGACTCACCACCATACATTTTGTTTCCCATTTGTCTTTTAGGGTAATTGATAAGAATTTTTCTTAGTGCTCTCTCCATAAAAACAACAAATAAAATAGTCAATATTAAAAGAACAAAAATTGCTAAGATCATAAAAGTTGATACAGCTCCTGTTCTACCAAGTTCAAAAGTTGTAACTAAAGCTCTAGGTATTTCAGCAACAATACCAGCAAAAATAATTAAAGAAATTCCATTTCCAATTCCTCTTTGGGTTATTTGTTCTCCTAACCACATAAGAAAAATTGTACCAGCAACAATAGTTGTTACTGTTGTAATTTTAAAAAATGCTCCTGGGTTAATTACCAAATCTGCAGAAGATTCTAAACCAACAGACAAGCCATAGCCCTGAACTGTTGCAAGTAAAACTGTTCCATATCTAGTTATTTGGGTAATCTTTGCTCTCCCAGTTTCTCCTTGTGCCTTTAAATTCTTAAAATAATCTGAAACACCTGTTAGCAACTGAACTATGATAGCTGATGATATGTATGGCATTATACCAAGAGCAAAAATTGCCATTCTACTCACAGCACCTCCAGCAAAAACATTGAACATACCTAGCAAACCTTTTTGGTTACCATCCATCATGATTTTTAACTGTTCTGGGTCAATTCCTGGTAAAGGAACAAAGGTACCAAATCTATAGACGGCAAGAATTGCTATGGTAAAAATTATCCTATTTCTAAGATCATTTGTTGAAGATGATGAACTCATTTAACAAATTATTTTTTTAATTGAATAGATCCACCAATTTTTTCTAGTTTCTCTATTGCTGATTTTGATGCTAAGTCGGCCTCAATATTAATTTTATCCTTTAACTCTCCAGTGCCTAATATTTTTAATTTTGTAGAGTTTTTGTTAATTAATTTTAATTTTTTTAAAGATAAAGAATTTAGTACTTCGTTTGGATTTATATTTTTTTTATCAATATAAGACTGAATTTTTTCTAAGTTTAAAATTGCTATTTTTTCTCTTGAAATTGGATTAAAGCCTCTTTTTGGCAATCTTCTGTATAAAGGCATTTGACCACCTTCAAAACTTTTTATTGCTACACCAGATCTGGATTTTTGACCTTTAACACCTCTCCCAGATGTTTTACCTTTTCCTGATCCAATACCTCTTCCAACTCTAATTTTAGGTTTGTTAATTTTCTGTCTTGTATTTAATGTAATCATTATCCTCTTTTTTCAATAATTTCTGATATTTTTTTATTTCTTATTGCTGAAATTTGTTTTGGTGAATTTTGTTTCATTAGAGCTTTCATGGTAGCTCTAATCACATTATGTGCATTAGATGTACCCATTGATTTTGCAACAATATCTTTTACACCCAATACCTCGCATACTGCCCTCACTGGACCACCTGCAATAATACCTGTACCTTTTGATGCTGCTCTTAAAACTATTCTACCAGAACCATCTTTAGCTTTTACATCATGGTGAATTGTTCTTCCTTCTCTCAAAGGTATATGCGTTAATTTTCTTCTAGCCATTTCATTTGCTTTTTTAATTGCATCTGGAACTTGTTTTGCTTTAGCGTGAGCTATTCCAATTTTTCCAGCTTGGTTTCCCACCACTACTAGAGCTGAAAATCCAAATCTTCTTCCGCCTTTTACAACTTTTGTAATTCTATTGATATGAACTAACTTTTCTAAAATATCGTCTGTTTTTTTGTCTTTGTAATTTTCCATAATTAAAATTCCATCCCATTTTCTCTTAATGTATCTGCAAATGCTTTTATTCTACCATGATATTTATAAGATCCTCTATCAAAATAAATTTTTGTAATATTTTTTTCTTGAGCTTTTTTTGCAAGCTTTTGGGCCACTAATTTTGATAACTCTGTTTTATTAATTTTATCAGATGATTTTAAATCTTTCTCAATAGATGAAGCTGATAATAAGGTTACTTTTTTTGTATCATCAATTATTTGAGCTGAAATATTTTTGGCAGATCTTGAAATACTTAATCTAAATCTATCTTTTGGTGCAACTCTTTTTACCTTATTGCTAACTCTAAATCTTTTTCTAATACTAGTGTTTAATTTCATTATTTTTTCTTACCTTCTTTTTTAAGAACATATTGGCCTTTTTCTCTAACACCCTTACCCTTATATGGCTCAATTTTTCTAAATGTTTTAATTTTTGATGCAACTTCACCAACTAGTTGTTTATCAGATCCAGTGATCTTAAGTGTAGTTTGTTTTTCTACAGCGATTTTAATTCCTTCTGGAATATCAAAATCAATATCGTGACTGTAACCTAATTGTAAATTCAAATGATTTCTTTTTAATGCTGCTCTATATCCAACACCTACAAGTTCTAGCACTTTTTCATAGCCAGTACTTGAACCAATTACAGCATTATTAATTAAACTTCTGTTCATACCCCAAAGTCGTTTAGAATTTTGGTCAATTTTTTTTGGTTTTATTGAAATCTCTTTTCCTTCTTTGATATCCAAATTAAACATATCTAAATCAATATTTATTGATTTCTTTCCTAGTGGCCCTTCTATATTTATAATGTTACCAGCTAGAGCAACTTTAACTTTTTCAGGGATTGATATATTTATTTTTCCAATTTTAGACATTAAAATACCTTACAAATAATTTCACCACCAACACGTTGTTTTCTGGCGTCAATATCAGTCATTACACCTTTTGGTGTAGAAATTATTGCAATACCAAGACCGTTATTAATTTTAGGTAAACCTTCAGCACTAGAAAAAATTCTTCTTCCTGGTTTAGAAACTCTTTCAAATGCACTGATTACTGGGTTACCAGAGTGGTATTTAAGTTCTAAAGACAATGTTGGTTTATTATCCTCTGAACTAATTTTAAAATCTTTTATAAAACCTTCATTTTTAAGTATATCTGCAATTTTTGATTTAAAGTTTGATGATGGCAGATCTACTTTTTTATGATTTCTTGCTTGAGCATTCTTAACTCTAGCTATCATATCTCCTATTGGGTCACTTAAACTCATAATTTTCCTTCCTACCAGCTCGACTTAACTAAGCCAGGTATTTTTCCTTGTAATCCTAATTGTCTAAGAGCAATTCTTGATATTTTTAATTTTCTGTAAACACCATGTGGTCTACCTGTTATCTCACATCTATTCATCACTCTTGTTTTAGCTGAATTTCTTGGCAACTTTGATAATTTTTGCTGCGCCTTAAATCTTTCT
>CACDRL010000019.1 GCA_902555435.1 uncultured Pelagibacteraceae bacterium | reverse complement strand
TCAAAATCTATAACCAACAAGCACCTTAATATTTTATTTAAAAAAAATAAAATTCAATTAAATAAAATTGAAAAAATATTATTTTGTAGTGTTGTTCCAAAAACATTTTCTATAATTAATAAATTTTTATCGAAAAAAGTTAAACTAAAATGCTATGAGGTTAAAAAATTAAACTTAAAATCTCTTATAAAAATTAAAGTAGATTATAAACAGGTAGGCTCAGACAGAATTACTAATGCTATAAGTTTAATGAACAATAAAAATAATTTTATAATTTTAGATTTTGGTACAGCAACAACTTTCGATGTACTAATTAGAAATACTTATTTTGGAGGAATCATTGCCCCGGGTGTGAGATTATCTCTTAATACCTTGTCTGATAAAGCAACTCTAATTCCAAAAATAGATTTAAAAAAGATTAATAAAGTCATTGGCAAAAACACAATCTCTGCTGTTAGATCAGGCTTTTTTTGGGGTTATGCTGGTTTAATTGACAATATTATTAATTTAATTAAGAAGGAGACCGGAAAATCTTTTAAGGTAATTATTACTGGTGGATTTTCAGATTTATTTAAAAACTCAATAAAAACGAAAGCAAGTCACAACCAAGATATTACAATTAAAGGCTTAATAAAGATTTCAAAATTAATTCAATAATATGAAAGATGAACTATTATTTTGTCCCTTAGGTGGATCAGGTGAAATAGGCATGAACATGAATTTGTTCGGTTATGGACAACCTAGTGATCATAAATGGATTATGGTCGACATAGGGGTAACATTTGCAGATGATACTATTCCTGGTGTTGATTTAATTTATCCAGATCCTGGATTTATAGTAGAAAGAAAAGATAATTTACTAGGAATAGTTTTAACACATGCTCACGAGGATCACATTGGTGCAATTACTCATTTATGGCCAAAATTACAATGCAAAATTTTTGCAACACCTTTCACAGCTGTATTAATTAGAGAAAAATTTAGAGAAAAGCAAATCGATATAACCAATGATTTAAAGATTGTTGAGTTAAATGGAAAGGTTTCCTTAGATCCATTTGAAATTGAATATATAACTTTAACGCATTCCATATTAGAACCAAACGGACTTAGAATAAAAACTCCAGCAGGAGTTATTTTGCATACTGGTGATTGGAAGGTAGATCCAAATCCTTTGATTGGAGACAATATAAACGAAAAAAGATTAAAGGAAATTGGTGAAGAAGGTGTGCTTGCAATGATTTGTGACTCAACAAATGTTTTTAGCGCTGGTAGATCAGGTTCAGAATTAGATGTAAGAAAAAATATGTTAAACGTTATGTCTCGATTGAAAAAAAGAATTATCATAACATCTTTTGCCTCAAATGTAGCTAGAATGGAGACAGCTTTTTATTGTGCGGAACAAACTGGAAGACAAATCTCTTTAGTTGGTAGATCAATGCATCGTATTTATAAAGCTGCGCGTCAATGTGGATATTTAAAAAATACAATTGAGCCAATTGATCCAAGAGAAGCTAAAAATTTTTCAAGAGAAAAAATTGTGTATTTATGTACTGGAAGTCAAGGTGAACCAATGGGTGCAATGATGAGAATTTCTAGTTATGTTCATCCAGATGTTTTTATTGAAAAAGGTGATGCTGTAATTTTTTCTTCAAAAATTATACCTGGTAATGAAAAAAAACTTTACAAATTACACAACCAACTTGTTAAAGATGGTATTGAAGTGATATCTGAAGAAACTGAATTCGTTCATGTTTCTGGTCATCCTAACAGAGAAGATTTAAAAGAAATGTACCAGTGGGTTAAACCAAAATGTGTGATACCTGTACATGGAGAACATAGACACATGATAGAACATATAAATTTTGCAAAAGAAATGCAGGTTCCATATCCTGTACAAGTAGAAAACGGTGATATAGTTAAGTTATATCCTGGTAATCAGCCTGAAGTTTACGACAAAGCTCCAAGTGGTAGATTGTATTTAGATGGCAATGTAAGCGTTGATCCTGATTCACAGTCAATAAAAGATAGAAAAAATTTGAGTGCAAATGGTTATCTTGAAGTTACTTTAATGATAACACCTAAAGGAAATATTCATAACAATCCTGTTCTTTCTTTTCGTGGTTTACCAGTAGATGATAGAGACGATTTTGTTTATGGACTAGAAGAAGAAATAGAAAAAACTTCTAGAACTTTTAAAGTTGGAAGCAAACAACAAGAGCATAATTTAATTGATGCATTGAAAATTGCCTGTAGAAAATTTTCTAAGGAAAGAACCGGAAAAAAACCTTTCACTAATATAAATTTAGTGAGAATTTAATGAGTATAACTGGTTTAGCAATTATCTATGTAATTATATGGTGGATAGTTTTTTTTGCTATACTTCCTATTGATGTAAACAGAGCAAAAACTGTAAAAATTGATGGTGAGGATCCAGGGTCGCCTGAAAACCCGAAAATGTTGAAAAAATTCTTGTATTGCACTGGTATAACTACTGTAATTTTTATCATTATTTATTTACTAATAAAATTTGAATATTTAAATTTAAGAAATATGATTACTTAAGATGCTTTTATCAAATTCATTTATTCCAATATTAAAAAATAATCCTTCTGAGGCGAAAATTAAATCTCATCAATTAATGTTGAGAGTTGGCATGATTAAGCAAGCCTCTGCAGGAATATACTCATGGTTACCTTTAGGCTTCAAGGTAATGAAAAAAATAGAACAAATTGTAAGAGAAGAGCAAAATAAAATTGGAGCTCAAGAAATATTGATGCCAACAATTCAATCCAGCGAGATCTGGAAAGAAAGTGGTAGATATGATGATTATGGTGAAGAGATGCTCAGAATAACTGATCGTCAAAAAAGAGAAATGCTTTATGGACCTACTAATGAAGAGCAAGTTACAGAAATTTTTAGATCTTCAATTAAATCTTATAAATCATTACCCCAACTTATGTATCACATACAATGGAAATTTAGAGACGAGATAAGACCTAGATTTGGAATAATGAGGGGAAGAGAGTTTTACATGAAAGATGCCTATTCATTTGATGTATCAGACGAAGGAGCCTTTTTTTCATATAATAAATTTTTTCTTTCATATTTAAAAACTTTTAAAAGATTAGATCTAACAGCTATACCTATGGCTGCTGACACAGGTCCAATTGGAGGAAATTTATCTCATGAATTTATTATCCTAGCAGATACAGGAGAAAGTAAAATTTTTACTGATAAAAGAATTTTTGACTTAAATAGTGATGATACTCAATTAGAAAAATCTTCGTTAGAAGAAATGAGAAAAAAATATGAGCAATTTTATGCTGTGACTGATGAAAAGTTTAACAAAGATGAATTTGAAAAAATAGTTTCTAAGGAAAATCAATTAATCACAAAAGGTATTGAGGTAGGCCACATATTTTATTTTGGCGACAAATATTCAAAACCTATGAATGCATCAGTAGATTTACCAGGTGGAAAAAAAGATTTTGTTAAAATGGGTTCCTACGGAATTGGTGTATCAAGGTTGGTTGGGGCAATAATAGAGGCAAAATATGATGAAAAAAATGAAATCATGAAATGGCCATTGTCTGTTGCTCCATATGATATTGCTTTGATACCGATGATAAATAAAAACGATAATTTAGCACTAGATAAGGCAAATAATATTAACAACGAGTTATTAAAAAATAATATTGATGCAATTATTGATGACACAGATGAAAATTTTTCATCCAAAATCAAAAAAATGAATTTGATTGGGGCTCCGTACCAAATTATCATTGGTAAGAAGAGTGAGGGTGATTTACTAGAGTTCAAAGAAACAGGTGGTGAAACTCAAAACTTACCTTTAAACAAAATTATAGAAATTATTAATAAACAAAAATATTCAATTTGATTTCTACTTTAGAAAAAGAAATTACTTTTAGATTTTTAAAAGCTAGAAAAAAAGATGGCTTTTTAAATGTCATTTCAATATTTTCTTTCATTGGAATAAGTCTAGGTGTTGCTGTTCTAATTATTGTTATGTCGGTAATGAATGGTTTTAGAACTGAATTAATCAACAAAATTGTTGGATTTAATTCGCACGTAACTGTTAAACCTTATTCAAATTCAATAGATAAAGATAAAATAAATAATAAATTAAATTCAATTTCTAAGAATATTATTTTTAGTAATTCAGGAGAGGCAATTATTCTTCAAAATAATAATACCAAAGGAATAGTGTTACGAGGCTATAAACAAAATGATCTTTTAAATTTAGAAGTATTAACAAATGAAAAGTTTAAAGGTGATTTAAGTCTATTTGATGAAAATTTTATATCAATTGGAAGCGAACTAAGTTTTTCTCTAAATCTTGAAACAGGAGATGAATTGACCCTAATGTCACCATCCGGTATTCAAACAATAATTGGCAGTATGCCGAAACAAAAAACTTTTATTGTTAATTCAATTTTTAATAGTGGTTTAGCAGAATTTGATAACAATATTGCATTTATTGAACTTAATGTTTTAGAAGAGTTCTTTGGATACGATCCCAACGAAAGAAATTTAGAAATTTATCTGAAAAATCCAAATAATATTGAGTCCCAAAAATTAATAGTGAAACAAGTTTTTGATGATGAGTTTGTTTTTAGTTGGGCAGATATGAATAGTTCATTATTTTCAGCTCTAAAAGTTGAACGGAATGTTATGTTTATCATTTTATCATTAATAATAATTGTTGCTGCATTTAATATTATTTCAGGATTAACTATTTTAGTAAAAAACAAAACAAGGGATATTGCTATATTAAAATCAATTGGAGTATTAAATAAATCAATAATTAAAATTTTTTTCTTAGTTGGAGTAACAATTGGTACTTCTGCAACAATTTTTGGTATTTTTTTAGGTGTAACTTTTTCTATTTATATAGAAAATTTTAGACAATTTTTGAGTTCAGTTTTCAATATAAGTTTATTTCCAGAAGAAATATATTTTTTAAGCAAGATGCCTTCTGAAATTAATCCAACATCAATAATTTTAATCTCAGTTTGCTCGATATTTATAACTATTTTAGTATCAATTTTTCCAGCATTTAAAGCGGCTAGATTAGATCCAATCAAATCTTTAAAATATGAATAAATATTTAGAATTAAAAAATATATCTAAAAGTTTTGAAACTGAAAAAAAAATAAAAGTTTTAAAAGGTTTGTCACAAAACTTTGAAAAAGGTAAAATTTATTCAATCATGGGCCCATCTGGTTCAGGTAAATCAACTTTGTTAAATTTAATTTCTTTAATAGACAGACCTTCCTCAGGTCAAATAATGTTTAGCGAAAATCAAATTAATTTTAATAGTACAGAAGAAAATGATATTTTTAGGTCAAAAAAAATTGGTATTGTTTATCAACAAAACAACCTTCTGCCTGATTTTACTGCTCTAGAAAATGTTTATTTAGCATCACTAGCTAACAGCAATGACAAAGAATTAGCAAATACAAAGGCTAAAAAATTATTAAAAAAAATTGGTCTTTCCAATAGATCAAATCATTTTCCTTCTCAACTTTCAGGAGGAGAGGCTCAAAGAGTAGCTATAGCAAGAGCTATAGTTAATGATCCTGAAATAATCTTAGCGGATGAGCCAACAGGTAGTTTAGATATGAACACAGCAAAAGAAGTATTTAAACTTTTATATAATCAAAAAAAAACAGATAGATTAATTATATTTGCAACTCACAATAGATTTTTTGCTAATAAGGCTGATTGCCAATTGGAGATGAGAGATGGTATTATAAAATCATCTAATGTCTGAGTCATTAAATCAAAATTTTAATCATCTAAAAGTCCATACACAATATTCTATATGTGAAGGTGCGGCTAAGATTGATGACTTGCAAGAATATTGTAAATCAAACAAAATTAAATCTTTAGGAATAAGTGATACTTCTAATTTATGTGGGGCTTTAGAATTTGCAGAAAAAATTTCTAAGTCAGGAACACAACCAATTATTGGTACTCAAATAAATTTTAAACTAAATGATACAACTGGATTGTTACCTTTATTTGCTTTGAATGAAACAGGTTATAAAAACATTATTGAGTTATCTTCTAATTCATATTTAGAAAATGATGAATTAAGCGATCCGCATGTAAATTTTGATGAATTATTAAAAAGTTCTGATGGTGTTTCGGTTTTTTCAGGTACTGTTTTAGGTTTTTTTGGACAATTATTCGATAAAGGAAAATTTAAAGAAATAAATGAAATTTACTCAAAAGTTAAAGATGTTTTTGGAGATAGGTTTTATTTAGAAATTCAACGTCACAACGATACAAATGAAAATGGGTTTGAAAAATTTAATCTAAAACAATCAGTTGAACTTGAAATACCTATAATTGCTACTAATGAAGTTTTTTATCTATCTAAAGATATGCATGAAGCACATGATGCTTTGATTTGTATTGGTAATAAAACCTATATCAATGAAAAAAATAGATCAAAATTAAGTGATCAACATTATTTAAAAACTAACTCAGAAATGATTGAGTTATTTGCTGATATTCCAGAAGCTTTAGAAAATAATTATAACTTTCCTTTAAGATGTAATTTTAGACCACTATTCTCTAATCCTATATTACCAAACATTAGTACTGACAAAGATGGCAATGCAGATGATCTTTTAACAAAATATTCTTTGGAGGGATTGAGAGATAAATTTTTAAAAGTTTTTAATGTTAAAGATAGTGAACTTGAAAATGATAAAAATTTTCTTCTTTATAAAGAAAGATTAGATCATGAGCTTTCAATAATTATTAAAATGAAATATTCGAGTTATTTTTTGATTGTATCTGATTATATAAAATGGGCCAAAGAAAATGAAATACCAGTTGGTCCTGGTAGGGGTTCGGGAGCCGGATCATTGGTTGCTTGGTGTATATCAATTACTGATGTTGATCCAATTAAATTTAATTTAATATTTGAAAGATTTTTAAATCCAGATCGAATTTCGATGCCTGATTTTGATATAGATTTTTGTGAGGATAAAAGAGACCTTGTTTTTGAATACTTAACTAAAAAATACAAAGATAGTGTCGCTCATATAATTACTTTTGGTAAACTTAAAGCAAGAATGGTGATCAGAGATGTTGGTAGAGTTATGGGATTACCCTATGGTTTTATAGACAGCATATCAAAAATGATACCTTTTGATCCTTCTAGGCCTCAAAATCTAACTCAATGCATAGCTGGAGAACCAAGATTGCAAAAACTCATTAATGAGGATACCAGAGTAAAAAAATTAACAGAATTATCATTGAAGTTAGAAGGTCTTAATAGAAATGTTGCCACTCATGCAGCAGGAGTTGTGATTGCAGATAAAAAATTAACAGAAGTTGTGCCTTTATATAAAGATAATTCTGCAGATTTACTTTTACCCTCAACACAATTTGATATGTATTCTGCTGAAAATGCTGGTTTAATAAAATTTGATTTTTTAGGGCTTAAGACACTAACAGTAATAAATAACACTCAAAAATTAGTTAGAAAAAAAGATAAAAAATTTAACATCGAAGAAATAAATTACGATGATCAAAAAGTTTTTGATCTTTTGTCATCTGGTAAAACTGTAGGGTTGTTTCAAATTGAAAGTGCTGGAATGAGAGAAGCATTACTTCATATGAAGCCAAATCATATTGAGGATATTATTGCACTTGTGGCATTATATAGACCAGGTCCAATGAGCAATATACCAACTTACAATGATTGCAAACATGGAAAACAAAAACCAGATTATTTACATCCATTATTGGAAGATATATTAAAACCTACTTATGGAGTAATTATTTACCAAGAACAAGTAATGCAGATTGCTCAAAAATTATCAGGATTTACTGCAGGACAAGCTGATCTTTTAAGAAGAGCAATGGGTAAAAAAAAGAGAGCAGAATTAGAGAGACAAAAACAAGGCTTTATTGCAGGAGCAGTGAAAAATGGAATTGCTAAAGATGTTGCGGCAGGAATTTTTTTAAAAATAGAACCATTTGCAGAATATGGATTTAATAAAAGCCATGCTGCAGCTTATGCAATAATTTCTTATCAAACCGCATACTTAAAAACTTATTATCCTAAAGAATTTATTGCTGCATCAATGACTATGGATATTTCAAATCAAAATAAATTAAGTGAATTTTATGAAGAATTAAAAAGACTCAATATTGAAACAATACGACCTGATATTAATGAATGCTTTGCTGATTTTAGAACCATTGATGAAAAATTTTATTATGCACTAGGTGGAATTAAAGCGGTAGGTTATGAGGCAATTTCTAATATTGTAAAAGAGAGAGATTTAAATGGAAAATTTAAATCTATTAATGACTTTATAAATAGGGTTAATCCAAAAGATATAAATAAATTACAATTAGAAGGATTAGTAAAAGCAGGTGCATTTGACAATTTAAACTCAAATAGACAAGCAATCTTTAACTCAATACCTAATTTAATTTTAAAAAATAAAAATATTTTTGAAAATAAGCTAGCCAATCAAATTGATTTGTTTTCTGATAATAATGAAAAAGAGGAGGATATTTTAACCAAGATAGAAGATTGGAAATTTGAAGAAAGATTATCTAAAGAATTTGAAGCAGTTGGGTTTTTTATATCTGATCATCCATTAAATCAATTCACAGAAATATTTGAAGACTATAAAATTAACGATTATTCAAAATTTATATTAGACGATAATTCAGAAAGTGTTAATGTAGCTGCAACATTGCTTAAGGTTCAAGAAAGAAAAACCGCTAAAGGAAATGCTTATGCTGTATTAAAATTAACAGATTTAAATAGTGTATTTGAAATATTTATTTTTTCTGATTTGTTGGAATTAAATAGAGAAATTTTGAAAGATGGTAATTCATTAATTTTAACCTTAGTCAAAAATATTTCTAACGATGAAAACCGTTTTAAAAGAATTAATGTACAAAAAATAGCTTCTTTAAAAGATTTATTTAATAGTCCAATTAACGAGATATCCTTTAATGTTAAATCAATTGAACAAATTCAAGAGATATCAAAATTTTTAAATCAAGATGGAAGCACAAGAGTAAAATTCAATCTTGCAACAAAAGATCAAATTTTTAATTTTGAATTAAAAAAAACAATGAATCTCGATAGAAAATCATTAAATCTTTTAAGAAAACAACAAATTCAAGCAGAAATTAACTAAATAAAACTTGTCAATTTTACTAAATATTTGTAAATAACCATTAAATTAAATTAACACGCACACAGTTGTTGGTTTTATACCTCCGGTCCTTAATTGGAAATTACTGTGGTGGCTTAACCGGGAATAAATATGAAAATACCTAACGTTACAATTCAACAATTATTAGAAGCTGGTGTTCATCTTGGACACAAAACTTTGAGATGGAATCCAAAAATGAAAAAATACATTTTTGGAAAAAGAGATTCAATTCACATTATAGATTTAACTCAAACACTTGAGTTAACTAAAGTAGCATTAGAAAAGGTCTACAGTACAATTGCTAATAATGGAAAAATTTTATTTGTTTCAACTAAAAAACAAGCTTCTGATGCTATAGCAGAAGTTGCCAAAGAAACAGATCAGTATTTTGTAAACTATAGATGGTTAGGTGGAATGCTAACCAATTGGGGAACAATATCTAATTCGATTAAAAAATTAAAAAAATTAGAGATCGATTTATCTGCTGAAAATAGAGGTTTTACTAAAAAAGAACTTCTTAAAATGAGTGTTAAAAAAGATAAGCTACAAAGATCTCTAGGTGGAATAGCGGAAATGAAAAAAGTCCCAGAATTAGTTTTTGTAATTGATACTAATTATGAATCTCTAGCTATTGCAGAATCCTCTAAATTAGGTATTCCTATAATTGCAATTTTAGATAGTAATTCTAACCCTGATAATATTGATTATCCAATACCTGGAAATGATGATGCAAGAAGATCAATCGATCTATATTGTAGTCTTATAAAAGAAACGATCAATAATGCAAAAAGTTCAATCCAATCATCTGAGCCTAAGCAAGAAAAAGCAAAGGATGTTAATGATGATAGCAAAAATAAAACTATTCAAGAAATTGATAGAGAAAAATTAGAAAAAAAATTTTCTAACGAAGATAAAGGAAAGTTAAATTAAAATGAGTGATATTGAAAAAGTAAAAAAATTAAGAGAAGCAACAGGTGCTGGATTTAAAGATTGTAATTTAGCAATCAAAGAGTCTGGTGGTGATTTAGATAAAGCAATTGAAATTCTGAGAGTTAAAGGAATATCAAAAGCCTCAAAAAAAATGTCTAGAGATGCTAAAGAGGGAGTTGTTGTAGTTTCTGGAGATCATAACAAAACTTCTGTAATTGAAGTAAATTGTGAAACTGATTTTGTTGCTAAGAATGATGACTTTATAAGCTTTGTAAAAGAATTGAGTGAATTAAATAATCAACATGGTTCAAATCAAGATGAATTAAAAAAATCTGTGATGAAAAATGGACAAAGTGTGGACGATAATTTGGTAGCTCTCATTGCAAAAATCGGTGAAAAAATTACAATTGGTAAATCAAAAACAATTGAAAACACTAGCGGCATAAATAACTATTATCTGCATACGGTTATAAAAGATAATGTAGCAAAATTAGCAGTGTTAGTATCCCTTGATACAAGTGACAAATCAGATACAGTTAAGTCATTTGGTAAACAACTATCTATGCATATTGCAGCATCAAATCCTTTAGCACTAGAATCAAATTTAATTGACCAAGCTGTGATTGATAAAGAGCAAGAGCTTGTTGCTGAGGAATTAAAAAATTCTGGCAAGCCTGAGGAAATAGCAAAAAAAATAAGCTCAGGTAAAATGAATAAGTTTAAAGAAGAAAATGCTCTCTTAACCCAAGCTTGGGTTATGGAGCCTAAGAAAAAAGTTCAAGATATTGTTAAAGAACTTTCAATAGCTGACCTAAAAATTAAGGAATTTTTTAGAATAAAAATAGGAGAATAAATGTTTGACGAAAAATCTTATGGTTTGAAAATGGATAAAGCCATAGATGTATTTTCAAAAGAGCTATCATCTCTTAGAACGGGTAGAGCAAATGCTGCTATGTTAGATCTTATTAAAGTTGATGTTTATGGGCAACAAATGCCTATTAATCAAATTGGTAGCATAACTACACCTGAACCAAGAATGATAAATATTCAGGTGTGGGATATAAACAATGTTCCTTTATTAGATGCAGCTATTAAGAAGTCAGACTTAGGATTAAATCCACAAATTGATGGTCAGTTAATTAGACTTCCAATTCCTGAATTAAATGAGGAAAGGAGATCTGAATTAAAAAAATTAATCAAATCAATTGGTGAAAAATGTAAAGTTTCAATTAGAAATATTAGAAGAGAAGCAAATGAAGATTTAAAAAAATTATTAAAATCTAAAGAAATTAGTGAGGATGATGAAAAATCAAAAGAGAAAATAATTCAAAACATCACAGATGGGCATATAAAAATTGTCGATGAAAAAGTATCTTCAAAAGAAAAAGAAATAATGACAATATGAACCCTTTAAAACATGTGGCCATTATCATGGATGGTAATGGGAGATGGGGTATAAAACATCATAACTCAAGAAACAAAGGTCATGAAGCTGGATTGGCAACAGTTGAAGCAGCAATCAAAGTAGCCTTAGAACAAAATATTAGTTATTTGACATTATTTGCTTTTTCTACTGAAAATTGGAAAAGACCAAAAACTGAGGTTAATTTTCTTTTTAAATTACTCGAAAGTTTTTTAAAAAAAAAAATAAAGGAGTTTAATAAAAATCAAATTAAACTAAAAATTATTGGTGAAAAGAAATTTGATAAAAAATTAAATAATCTTTTAAATATTTGTGAAAAAAAGACAAAAAATAATTTAAAATTACAAATAAATTTAGCTCTCAATTACGGTTCCAAAAAAGAAATAATTAATGCAATAAAATTATTAAATAAGAATGGTACAAAAATTAACGAAAAAAATCTTTCAAATGCACTATATACCAGTCATACACCTGATCCTGATTTATTAATTAGAACTGGAAATACAAAAAGACTTAGCAATTTTTTGCTTTGGCAATTATCTTACTCAGAAATTTTTTTTTCAAAAAAATTGTGGCCAGAATTTAAGGCTAAAGATTTTTTAAATGTTATATCTCAATATAAAAGAATAAAAAGAAATTTTGGAAAGATATAATGACTAATGAAATATTAAAAAGAACTTTAAGTTCAATTATACTTTTACTGTTAACTTTTTTTTGTATAATTAAAGGTTCATATTTATTTATCATCTTACTCATAGCAATTTTTTTTATTTCATCTTTAGAATGGCATAATATGTCAAAACAAAAGTCATATTATTTTATTGGTTTTATATATTTATTTTTTTCACTATTTTGTGTTTACAAACTGAGGTTCGATTTTACAAATGACGCTTCATTATTTTTATTAATCACAATAATTTGTATTTTAACTGATATTGGAGGGTTTATTTTTGGAAAAGCCTTTAAAGGTCCAAAATTAACCAAATATAGTCCAAACAAAACATATTCTGGTTTATTTGGTAGTTTTTTTCTTTCCTTTAGTATTATTCCAATAAATTTTTTTTTTAATTTTTTAAATGATATTAATTTAATAACATTAATTATATTTACTTTAATAGTCTCTGCGATTAGTCAACTTGGAGATATATTTATTTCTTATTTTAAAAGATCATCAAATATTAAGGATACAGGTAAGATTATACCTGGTCATGGCGGCCTTTTAGATAGAATTGATGGTATGATTTTTGCATTTCCAATAGCATATCTAATGATATTATTTAATCTCTTTGAAATTGTTTAATGAAATTAAATCTAGCAATACTTGGATCAACAGGTTCAATTGGAAAATCTTTATTAAATATCATTTCAAAAGATAAAAAAAAATTTAAAATTTCATTACTAACAGCAAATAGTAATTATCAACTTATTCTAGAGCAAGCAAAAAAATTTAATGTTAAAAATATAATAATAACAGACAAAAAATGTTTTGATCTAGCAAGATCTAAAAATAAAATAAAGAATATAAATATTTTTAATAATTTTCAAAATTTAGAAAAAATTTTTAAAAATAAAATAGATTATGTGATGAGTTCTATTGTTGGATTGGATGGATTAGTTCCAACATTTAAAATTATCAAACATACAGATAAAATTGCAATAGCAAATAAAGAATCAATCATATGTGCATGGAATTTAATTAAAAAAGAACTAAAAAAAAATAATACAGAGTTTATACCTGTAGACTCAGAACACTTTTCGATTTGGCATAACCTAAGAAATAGCTCTAAGGATAATATTGAAAAATTATATCTTACTGCATCAGGTGGACCTTTATTAAAAATGCCACTTAAAAAATTTAGAAATTTAAAAATCAATAAAATAATTAAGCATCCAAATTGGAAAATGGGTGCAAAAATTAGTGTAGATTCAGCAACAATGATGAATAAAGTTTTTGAAGTAATTGAAGCAAAAAAAATTTTTGATCTTAACTATAATCAAATTTCAATATTTGTTCATCCTCATTCTTATTTGCATGCTATCTTAAAATTTAAGGATGGTATGATTAATTTTGTTGCTCACGAGACCACGATGGAGATCCCTATTAATAATACTTTAGGTAAATTTAAAAATGATAAAATAAAGTTTAAAAAAATTGATGTAAATAAATTAAATAATTTACAACTTTCTGACATTGATAAAAAAAAATTTCCAGTTGTGAATGTGCTTAACAAATTACCTGCAAAGGACTCACTCTTTGAAACTGTTCTTGTTTCTGTGAATGACCATTTGGTTAATTTATTGTTAAATCACAAAATCACTTATCTAGAATTAATTGAAA
>CACDRL010000018.1 GCA_902555435.1 uncultured Pelagibacteraceae bacterium | reverse complement strand
TGTCTGACTCACCTTATATTTCTCAAAGAAACAGAGCATTAGGAATGTAATCTAACTAAATTTAGTTATTAAAGGGCCCTTAATTGGGCCCTTTTTTTTAAAACAAAATCGAGTATTACTTAGGTATTTTAAAATACTATGGTGGCAAAAAATTCAAATCTATCTCTATATATCAGAATAATCAGTTATTCAGTTTTAGCTTTTACTTTAGCATTTCTAATTAATAATGTTTTAACAGTTTGGAGTGATTGGCCAGGAATAAAAAAAATTTTTTCACATCATGAGATGTTTGGATATAAGAAAAAAGCTCTAGAGGGATCCGATTTAAATTATGGTTACATGCAAATTGGATTGTATTTGATTTGTATTGCTGCAGTCGTTTTTTATGTTTTTAAAACATATAGTCAAACTTTGGAGCAAGATTCAAAAATTTTATCAAGATTTTCAGCATATCTTGTTAGGTCATCATTTTGGGCAGTATTTTTAGTTGGCGTAGCTGACTTTGTTATATCTTTTATGGTTGTTGAAAGATTATGGGAAGTAGTCTTCAGTCCTGAAGTTAAAGCATTGATGGTTAAGGCCCCTGTAAGAATTACGTATATTCACTTTCCAATAATATTAATTTCTTTCGTAATTGGATATTTTACGAAATCAGTTGGTTTTATTTGGCTAGCGGTATTGGTTGTTGTAAGTGAATTCGTAATTGTATTATCCAGATTTATATTTTCATATGAACAAGCATTCCAAGGGGATCTAGTTAGATTTTGGTATGCTGCACTTTATTTATTTGCTAGTGCATATGCATTAATTCATGAAGGTCACGTAAGAGTTGACGTACTCTATTCTTCTTTTAGTGAAAAAAAGAAGGCATGGACAAATATGGTTGGATCGGCAGTACTAGGAGTGCCACTTACATTAATAGTTATATTTTTAGGTCTGAATGGAAAAGCCAGCATTATAAATGGTCCTGTTGTAGCTTTTGAAGTTACACAACAAGGTTCTAATGGTCTTTATCTTTTATATTTGATGGCTGTTTATTTAGCTGTTTTTGCTGTTACGATGTTAATTCAATTTACTAGTTATTTTATGGAAAGTAGTCACAAAATTTTAAAAGGTGTCAAAAATTAAATTATGGAAACATTTTTTTTAGCTGTTTTAGTTGTGATAATGATTGTTGCTCTTGCATCAGGTTACCCGGTTGCTTTTGCACTACCTGGTTCAGCTATAATTGCTATTGGTTTAGCCGCATTTTTTGGCTACATGTTCGAGGGAGACTCCAGTGCCTATTTTGCTGTAGATGGACCTATAGAATGGCTCGTTGCTGGTATTACAAATTTTAGGAGTAATTACTGGGATGTAGAAACAGATACTTTGATCGCTATTCCTTTATTTATATTCATGGGAATTATGCTTCAAAAATCAAAAATTGCTGAAGACTTGTTAATAACAATGGGCCAATTATTTGGACCAATTCCTGGTGGTTTAGGAATTTCTGTTATATTTGTTGGAGCTCTATTAGCAGCAACGACTGGAATCGTTGGAGCAACTGTAATTGCGATGGGACTAATCTCGCTACCAACGATGTTAAATAACAAGTATGATAGACAACTTGCTAGTGGAATAGTTTGTTCATCAGGAACATTGGGCCAAATTATTCCTCCATCGATTGTTTTAATTATTATTGCTGACCAGTTGGCAAGTGCATCTGATGTTGCAAACAACTTAAGACAAAATGATTATAAAGCCTTAACTGGTGAATTTAATATGCCAGGTGAATTTAGAGTAGGTTCATCAAGTGCAGGTGATATGTTCTTAGGAGCACTTTTACCAGGCCTTGTCTTAGTTGCTCTTTATATGATCTATGTGTTTATTTTTGCTAGAATAAAGAAAGGTGTTGCACCGCCAGTTCCATTTAAAGGAAATTTTGATTTAAAATTTTGGTTACGAGTAGTTGTAATTATCATACCACCACTTGCATTAATATTCGCTGTATTAGGTTCAATTTTAATGGGTATTGCTACTGTAAATCAAGCAGGTTCAATTGGAGCAATTGGTGCCACTCTGATGGCTGGTTATAGATTATATGAAGGAAAGAAAAGTGCGTTCTATCCTTTAATTTTAATTATTGGATCTTTAATTCCAATCACATTCTTTGCATCAAATTATGAATTAAATGTAAAAAATTTAGAGGAAAGAGATTTAAGCGCAATCTTTATTACTGCTTTCTTTGTGGTCATACTTGTATACGGAATAGGTTGGAGTTTTTGGAGAACTTTTAAAACAGAAAATGTTTTAAAAGAAGTTGTAACAGAAACTTGTGTGACTACTTCAATGGTATTTATTATTCTTTTAGGAGCAGCAATGCTTACTTCAGGATTTAGAGCTTTTGGGGGAGAAGAATTAGTAAGAGACTTTTTACAAGATTTACCGGGTGGTTTTTGGACACAATTTGTTGTTGTCATGATTGTAATTTTCTTGCTGGGATTTTTCCTAGACTTTATTGAAATTGCAGTTGTTGTTGTTCCAATAATTGCACCAATATTATTGGCTGAAACAGGGGCTAACGTCACAGCCGTTTGGCTGGGAGTTATGATTGGTGTTAACTTGCAAACTTCCTTCTTAACGCCACCATTCGGATTTGCACTCTTTTATTTAAAAGGTGTAGCTCCCAAAATTGTCCAAACACTTGATATTTGGAAAGGTGTTGTGCCTTTTATCATTTTACAGCTTATAGGATTGGGAATAGTCGGTGCATACCCTAGCTTAGTAAATTATCTGCCAAATAGAGTATATTTAACTTCGAATGTTGCTCCTCCACCAATGAACCCCAAATTACAGTACTGTTTGCAAGAGTACAAATTTGCAAGATTTGATACCAATGGTGAGATAATTAAAAATGCAATATTAAAATTCCAATCTGAGGCACCAACTAATCTGCCAGATGATAAAATGGAAATTTTAGAAGATCATTTTGATAGTGCATTAGGAACTTTTGCATTAGTCGATAAATTAAAAAAAGTTGAGGTTGAATATAATGCATATGCTGTTGATTACAGGGATCTACATTTTACTGTAAGAAAAAAGCAAAAGAAAATACTTAAGTTAAATAAAAAAATAGAAAAATATAAAGCAGAAATTAGAAATTTAGATGATGACGAATTAGATGAGAAAAATAAAATAGAATTAAGAATTGAGGGTGCAAAACTTGAAATTGAGGAAATTCAAAACTCAATTCCAGAAACTTGGCAAGCTAAGAATTCAGAATTTGATAAAATAAATAAAGCTAAAAATACAACAACAAAAAGATACAGAAAGAATGTAGACGAAGCCTACGATTTACTTGATCAGTTTGCAATGTTCATAAACGACGGAGCAAGACTTGAAGAGGTGTCAAAGGATATTAAAGAACTTGAGAAATTTATTACAGAGGAAAGCTATACAAATGAATATGAAAATTCAATATCAGTTATGGATGGACTTTTCGATAAACTAAGTGAGATTTCTGGAATGGATGAATTTTTAAATAGTGTAGATGATTTATTATCAATGATAGACTCAGATGAAGTTGATTCTATGGAAGTTAGAGCGAAATCAAAAGAAGTTATAGAACTATTTAATAAAGAAGTTAGTTGGAGAGCGGATGCCAAACAAAATCTGATGCCTAAACTTGAAGAATATAACAATCAAATTAAAGAAACTATTGGTTTAAGATTGCAATCTAAATTAACTAAAGAACAGGCAATATTTGTCTCAAAGTGTAACTCTATTCATAGAGATATTTCATTAAACTTTTAGTTACATAGTTATTTTGTCTATTGAATCTGACCTATTATATAAACCAAGCTTCTCCGCTTTCAACTTAAGCTCATTATTTTTTAATTTTAATGTTGAAGTATCAACATTTAATTTGTTTCCAACCTCAATAATTGAACCAATGATAGGATCTATTTCCAATGGTCTCTTAGCGTATAAATCTTGTGTAGTAGATGGTTTATGACCAACTATTGAAATTGCAGCATTAATTCTATGATCAATTGATACATTAAATTTTACTCCTATTTTTTCTCCTACATTTTTGCATTCTTCCATCATCTTTCTAACTACATTTAATAAATCTTTATCCTTACCTATTTCATCTAAAGATTTATTATACAAAGCGCTAATAATATTGAATGAACAATTACCCCATAATTTTATCCATATTTCATCTCTTAAATTATTCTTTTGAGGAACTTTGAGTCCACCTTCAATCAACAAATTTGCAATTTTTTTTAATCTTTCAGATTTAATTCCATCTGGTTCTCCCATGGAAAGACGTTCACCATAATTATGTTTAATTACTCCAGGTTCAATTATTTCACACGCTGGATAAACAACACATCCTATGGCTTTCTCAGGTTTAATTGTATTCCAAATTTTACCATTGGGATCTACGCTCTCAATGTGTTTATCATCTAATTCAGTACCTGTCTTAGCTTTATAAAAATACCACCAGGGAAGTCCATTTACTGCTGAAATGATAGCTGTTTTGTCATGCATAATTTTTTTTAGAGAATCAGCAATGTTTGTAATTCCATGCGCTTTTATTGATATAAATATATAATCTTGAACATCTAAGTTTTTGACATCATCGGTTACTCTCACTTTATAATTTTCTACTTTTTCATTTTTTATGAATGTAAGCCCATTTTTTTCTATAGCTTCTTTATGTGGTCCTCTTGCAACTAAAGAAACATCTACATCAGTTTTTTTAAGGCATGCTGCGATATATCCACCTATGGAACCTGCACCAAAGATACAAACTTTAGTCATTAATTATTGAGTCCAAAATTTTTTGCTAAAATATTTCTTTGTAATTTTCCCGTAGCGCCTTTTGGTATTTCATTTACAAAGAAAATCTTCTTTGGAATTTTAAATTTTGCAAGTTTATCTTTCGCATAATTTTTAACATCCTCTTCGGAACAGATTTTTCCATCTTTAACTATGATTGCTGTAGCTATATCCTCACCCAACATTTCATCATTATACCCGAAACAAACTGCTTGTTCGATTGATGGATGGTCCATCAAAACATTATCTACCTCTAATGGAGAAATTTTTTCACCACCTTTGTTAATTATTTCTTTAAGTCTTCCAGATATTTTTAAATATCCATCATCATCAAAATAACCTTGATCACCAGTCCTAAACCAACCATTTACAAAACTACTTTTATTAGCTTCAGGATTATTTTCATAACCTAACGTAACATTCAGCCCTTTAATACATACCTCTCCTTCTAAGCCTTTTTCCAATTGTTTTCCTTTTTCATCCATAATGCATACATCAGGACCAGCAGGTATACCAACAAAGCCAGGTTTTTGTTTTTTAGGCGGCAAAGGGTTAGATGTCATTTGATGAGTTGCCTCTGTCATCCCATAAGCTTCTATTACTGGACATTCAAAAGTTTTATTTAATTTTTCAAACACTGCTGGTGGTAAAGACGCAGAAGATGATCTTAAAAATCTAAGTTTTAAATTCTTAGCAATTTCCAAATTTTTATCAGCTCTCATTAATATGGCTTGATGCATAGTTGGAACACCAGAATACCATGTTATTTTTTCTGATTTTGCTAAATCTAAAAATTTCAAAGCATTAAAACCACTGCTAGCACATACAGACGCACCAACTCTCATTGAAGATGCTAAAACTGCTATTAAACCATGAATGTGAAATAAAGGCATTATATTTAAACAATGATCATTTTCATCAAGATTTAAACTCGAGGAAATATTTTCAGAGGACGAGAAAATATTTTTATTTGATAAAGGTACAATCTTTGGTCGCGACGTAGTTCCAGATGTATGAAGCACCAAAGACTCATCCTCCTCATTAGGAAGCTCAAAGTCTTTAGTATTTTTAAACAAATCAAACATACCGCTTGGTGTATTCTCTTTAGTTTTAATTTCACATACTGGGATTTTTAGTTTCTTTGCAACTTCTACAGCTGGATTTTTTGAGTTAGGCTCAACAATTATAATTTTTGGTTTTAAATCACCTAAGTAAAATTCAAATTCTTCTGCTTTATAATTAGGGTTTAAAGGCGCTGCCGACATATAACTTGATATTGCTAAAAAGCTTGTAGCCATATGAGGGCCGTTAGGCAAAACAATTGCCGCTCTATCTTTATTGGAAATATCATTTGCTGCCAATTGGCTTGATATTTCGTTAATTAATAATTTTAACTCATTATAATAAAGTGGTGGATGGCTTGTTGAAGTAATTGCTATGTTATTATTATTTTGATGTTCAATAATATTTTTTACTATTTTTTGCATTTAAATTAATAACCTTTTGCGTAGCCATCTTTTCTAGGATCTGATCCACCAATTAAATTACCATTTTTTCGGTCAATGCTAATTGCTTGGCCACCACCATGAGTTTCATCTATATATTCAACGTTATGTCCTATTTCTTTTAATCCTTGCATTACATCTTTAGAAACAGTTCTTTCTAATTTGTAAATATTATTAAAATGAAAAGCTCTTGGAAAACTTATAGCTTGTTGTGGTGAAAGATTAAAATCTAATATACTATTTAAAACATGTACTTGTCCTACAGGCTGGTACTGACCACCCATTACACCATAACTAAGTACTTGGTCTCCATTTTTGTCTATTACCATCCCCGGTATAATAGTATGTAAGGGTCTCTTTAAACCCTCTATACAATTAGGATGATTTTCTTCCACTCTGAAGTTTGTTCCTCTATTATGTAAAATTATTCCCGTTTTTTCCGTTGTTATTGCAGAGCCAAATGCATAACAAACTGAATTAATTATTGATACTGTATTCAGATCTTTATCTACAACAGTTAAATAAACTGTTTCCGGGTGATTTGGAATATTTAAATCACCAACCTCTGAACATTTGTTTAAAGATATTTTATTGGCAATCTCGTCTATTGTTTCTTCTGATAGGATTTTATCGAGATTTAAATCTATAAAATCTGGATCTCCTAAATGTTCTTCTTTAATTTTATATGCTTGTTTTGTTACTTCAGCTTCTAAGTGGAATCTTTCAATACCGTCAAATTTATAATTTTCTATTTTTAATTTTTGTAACAATTTCATCATAATTAAAACTGTAACTCCAGGCCCATTTGGAGGACATTGGTGAACATCTATATTTCTATATTCAGAAGATATAGTTTTAGATTTTATTGTTGTTTGTTTTGAAAAGTCCTCAAGTGTATGAAGACCACCAAGTTTATTTAATGTATTAACAATATCTTCAGCTATTGGACCGTTGTAAAATTCAGAAATACCTTTTTTTGAAATTGATTCTAGTGTTGTTGCAAGTGGTTCTGATTTTCTTACTTCTCCAATTTTATAACTTCTTCCGTTATTTAAGATTATTTTTTTTGAATTCTGGTCTTCAGTTAGTTTTTTCAAACTTTTATTCCATGCATTTGCTACAACTTTTGTAACTTTAAAGCCATCTCTTGCTATATTTATTGCAGGGATAAACAGCTCTTCAAAATCAAGTTTGCCGAAGTCATCATGAATTTTTTTCCACGCATCAACAGCCCCAGGAATTGTTACAGAGTGAGGGCTAGTAAGACCTATTTTGTCTATATTTTTACTTTTAAAAAAATTATAATTTGCTTTTTCTGGAGCTATTCCTGACCCATTGTATGAGACAGGATCTTTGCCTTCCATTTTAACTATTGCAAAGCAGTCACCACCAATGCTAGTAGCATTTGGTTCCACAACAGAAAGAATTATTGATGCAGTAATTGCAGCGTCTACTGCATTTCCACCTTTTTTTAAAATATTTAAGGCCTCCTCGGTCGCCAAAGGATGCGATGTGGCAGCCATTCCATTTGAACAAACTGCATCATTTTCTTTTGTTGATTTATGATTCATAGTAGTCATCTATTTCAAAAAATATAAATGATTAATAAAGTAAATAAAAGCATTATCATATTCTGTGTTTTTGCTTTCGGATTTTTATTATCCAATTTGGTTAGATCTATAACCGCAACCTTAACTCCTGTTCTTACATTGGAATTTGACTTGACCGCAGGAAATCTGGGATTATTGGCAGGAGGATATTTTATTGGCTTTTCTTTAATGCAAATTCCAGTGGGGCTCTTATTAGATAAAATTGGCCCAAAAAAGGTTATTGGTTATTTTTTAATAATAGCATTGATTGGAACAATATCATTTGCACTTGCAAAAAGTTTTACTGGATTATTTGTTTCCAGAATATTTATTGGCGTAGGCGTTAGCGCTTGTATGATGGGACCTCTTACTGGATATAGAGTATGGTTTGCAGAAAAATATCAACAAAGAGCGAATTCCTGGATGTTGATGGTAGCAAATATTGGATTTGTGTCATCGACTTTACCTGTTCAAATACTGTTACCATATATCGGATGGAGATGGATTTTTATTTTAATAGCTATACTTATTTTATTTAGTATAATTTTAATCTTCTTATTAATTCCTAATTGGGAGCAAAAAGAGAGCACCTCAATAAAATCTGAAAAAGAGTCATTAAGCCAAATATGGAAAAATAAATTTTTTATAAGTATGATTCCTCTTGCCTTTATTAATTATGGAGGAATTCAAGCAATTCAAACTCTATGGGCTGGTCCATGGATGTTAAATATTACTGGTTATACACCTCTTCAAAGTGCCACAGGATTATTTTGGATAAATATTACTATGTTGATATCATTTTTAATTTGGGGATACGTTTTACCAAAAATTTCAGAACACGGTATTAGCAGTATTAAATTAATTAAATTAGGATTGCCTATAAGTTACTTTTCGTTATTCCTGATTATTTATTTTGGTAATAATGCAGGAGCATTTTTATTTACTTTATACATAATGACATCAATTGTAATTTCTTTAACTCAGCCAGCAATTGCACTAAACTTTTCAAAGAATTTAGCTGGCAAATCTCTTACTTCATATAATGTATTTCTTTTTTCTGGAACTTTTTTTATCCAGTGGGGGATAGGATTGGTAATTGATTTATGTAATAATAAGGGATTTGACATTGTAAGTAGTTATAGAATTTCATTTTCAGTATTTTTAATCCTTTGTGTATTAAGTTATATATTTTTTATCTGTTTAAATAAAAATGAAAATTAATACTAAAATGACATTAGCCAATTTATTTTTGTTTATATTTTTAATTTATGTTTTGATTTGTATTTTTCTTTTTTTTTATCAAAGAAATTTAATGTACCATCCAGATGAGAATAATTATTCTGGAGACAATTTAGAAGTTGGCATAGAAAAAGTAAGTATACAAACAACAGATAATATTAATCTTTTAGGCTGGTTTCATAACAAAAATTTAAAAAATTTTAAAACAATTGTTTATTTTCATGGAAATGCCGGAACACTTGAAAATAGAATTCATAAATTAAATCATTTTAAAGACATGGATGTTAATTTTTTAATTATTGCATGGAGAGGGTTTAGTGGAAATAAAGGAAAGCCAACAGAAGAGGGGCTTTATACAGATGGTAGAAGTGCGATAAACTGGCTTAAAGAAAAAGGTCTTAAAGAAGAAGATATAATAGTCTATGGAGAGTCATTGGGAACTGGAATTGCTACTGAAATTTCCCAAAATAAAAATTTTGCAGGATTAATCTTAGAAACGCCCTTTACATCAATGATAGAGGCTGCGAAAAATTTTTATCCATATATTCCTGTAGGTTTAATTTTAAAAGATAAGTATGAAAATAATGAAAAAATTAAAAATATAAATATTCCAGTATTAGTAATGCATGGTGAGATTGATCAAATAGTTCCATTTTGGATGGGTAAAAAAATTTTTAAATTAGCTAGTGAACCTAAATATTCATATTTCACAAAATATGACGATCATATGATGGAATATGACGACAAACTTGTATTAGCTCTTAAATCTTTTGTTGATAGTTTAAATTAAGCCACAATCTAAACAAACATAATTCAAATTTTTTTTTTAATTTAATTTATGAAAAATTTATTCTTATTTTTTATTGTTTTGTTTTCATTTAATAATTTTTCAAATGCCAAAGAAAATTTAGCATCGATAGATAGCCTTTTTCATATTGATCAAATGAACTCTCATAATGAAAATTTTGCATTATATTTTAAAACTCGTGAAAAAGCTGTCTTAGCTCGAGGAGAAAATTCAAATTACATTAATGATTTTCCAAAGGACCTTTATATTTACAACTACAAAACAAAAGAGTCATTACCATTGATTTCTTATGAATGGTTTCCAAAAACTGCAAAATATTTTTTGCAGGACTATAACTTTCCGGTTTTCCCAGATGACTTTGCATATTATCTTTTAAAAGATAACAAAACTTTAGTGATGATTAGTGCTGTAAAAAGTTTAAAAGCCAATTTTAAATTTGATATTATTGATAAAAAACTAGAGCTTTATCCTGCAAATGGAAAATTTGATTTTATTATTTCCTCTATTGCAAAAGACTGTGGACACTACAGATTTAAGGATAATTATAAATGTAGTTTCTATAAACCTTTAATATCAAGCACTTTAATTAAGTGATTTGTGTAAACGCATCAGCAAATTTTTCAGCTTCAAAAATTTGCAGATCATCTTCCTTTTCTCCTAAACCAAGGGCAATAATTGGTATTTTATACTTTTTAGCTACAGCTAGAAGTATTCCCCCTTTAGCTGTTCCATCTAATTTTGTCATTACTAAACCTGTAATTGGTATGATTTTATTAAATTCCTCAACTTGATTTATAACATTTTGACCTGAAGTTGCATCTAAAACTAAAAGCACATCATGAGGTGCGCTTTCATCTATTTTTTTGGTCACGTTTGCAATTTTTTTGTATTCTTCCATTAAGTTTTTTTTATTTTGTAATCTTCCAGCAGTATCAATTAAAACTTGATTAAAATTATTTGATAACGAAGTTTCTATTGCCTTGTAGGCTACAGATGCAGGATCGGAACCTTGTAAAGATTTTGTAATTTCAACATCAATTTTTTTTGCCCAATTTTCTAATTGCTCTATGGCAGCCGCTCTGAATGTATCTGATGCAGCCAACATAACCTTGTTTCCATTTTCTTTTAATATTTTACTAATTTTCCCAATTGTTGTTGTTTTACCAACACCGTTAACTCCAGAAACTAAAATAGCATTAAGTTTTTCTTTATTTTTAAAAAATTCATTATTTTCTAGAGGTTTCATAACTGAGATAATGTAGTCTTTAAGAATATTGTTTATCTCAACAGTTAAATCTTTGTTTGGATCTATTTTTGTTTTTGAAATTAATTCTCTAATTTCTGAGGCTGAAGCCACACCAACATCTGATTGAATTAAATAATCCTCAATTTTGTCCAAAGTTTTATCGTCAATTTCTTTTTTGACAACTATATCTCTTAATCCTGATGTAAAAGCTGAAGCACTTTTTTTAAATCCTGATTTAAATTTTTCGAAAATTCCCATTAAATTTCTATATTAATTTCTTTTATATCAGAAACAGGACCTTTCATGTGGATACTCTTATTTTCATCAATAGATATCGTCAATCTTCCAGTAGAAAACTCAATGTCAACTTTATTACTCACAAGTCCTGCTTGGTTAGCAGCATAGGTTGTAGCACAAGCTGCAGTCCCACATGCTTTTGTCAAACCAGCTCCTCTTTCCCAGACTTTAACTTTTATTAATTCTTTGTTAACTATTGTTGCTACTGTAACGTTACATTTTTCTGGAAACAGTTTGTGGTTTTCTATCTCTGGACCAATTTTTTCTATTTCAAATTGTTCATTGTCTCCCACAAAAAAAATTATATGAGGGTTTCCCACATTAACAGCTGTTCCTCCAAAAAATTCATTATTATTTGAATCAACAATTTTTATATTTAAGTTTTTCGTATCTAATTCTTCAGATAGTGGAATTTCATTCCATTTAGTTCTACCCAAGCCAATTTCTGTAGACACTAATTTTTCTCCTAATATGTGAGATTTTAAATGGCCGGATAAAGTCGTTAAAGTAATAGTGTTTTTATTTTTCTCTTTTCCCAATAGCTCAGCCACACACCTCGTGCCATTTCCACAAGCACCAGAAACCCCACCATCAGAGTTAAAAAATTCTATAGAAGCATCGTAATTTTGATCTTTATTAATAAATATAAGTTGATCGCATCCTATAAAGTCTCTGTCACAAATTTTAATTATTTGATCTTTAGTAAGATTTGTAACTTTTTCTCTATTATCAATAATTACAAAATCATTGCCTAAACCGTCCATTTTAAATGCTTTAATATTCATAATTAGATATTTAACTTATTTATTGACTTTTTGAACCTCTATTATAGTTTGTTGCCGTTTCCGCAAAAACATTAACTTTGCGGTGTCTTTGGTAACAAAGAGATCGACACTAGTCAGCGAGAGTTCGCCCACTAGTGCTTTACTGCTATGCGTAACAAAAAAATATATGTTTGAAAATTTAACAAATAAATTTGAAGAAATTTTTTCTTCTTTAAAAAAAGCACCTTCTCTAAATGAAGCTCAAGTAGATGAGGGTTTGAGAAGCATCAGGCAAGCATTGCTTGAGGCAGATGTTTCTTTAGATGTTGCAAAAGAATTTATTGAAAACGTAAAACCTAAAGCCTTAGGACAGGAAATCATAAGATCAACTTCTCCTGGAGATATGGTTGTAAAAATAGTTTACGACGAGTTAGTAAACTTACTAGGATCAAGCAATGCAGATATAAATTTAAATGCTGTACCGCCAGTTCCTATGATGATGGTTGGTTTGCAGGGTTCAGGTAAAACAACTTCGACTGCAAAATTAGCTAAATATTTAGAAGATAATAAAAAGAAAAAAGTCATGATGGTCAGTTTGGATATATATAGACCAGCAGCACAAGAACAGCTTAGATCTTTAGGTGAACAGAATAATATTTTGACACTTCCTATTATTGAAGGCCAGCAACCAACTGATATTTGCCAAAGAGCTATGAGTGCAGCAAATTTAAATGGAGCAGATATAATTTTATTTGATACAGCTGGAAGAACTCAAATTGATTTACAAATGATGAGCGAAATTAAACAAATTGAGAGCGTAATCAATCCTGCAGAAACTTTTCTCGTAGCAGACTCTCTTACAGGTCAAGTTGCGGCTTCGGTTGCAAAAGAGTTTAAAAATACAGTTAACTTGTCAGGAATAATATTAACAAGAGCCGATGGTGATGCCAGAGGTGGAGCTGCCGTTAGTATGAAATATGTATCAAATGTTCCAATAAAATTTTTGGGTATAGGTGAAAAAATTGAAAATTTTGAGGTATTTCATCCAGATAGAATAGCAAATAGAATTTTAGGAATGGGAGATATCGTATCTCTTGTAGAAAAAGCTGCTCAAGATTTAGGTGAAGAGAATATTAAAAAAGCTGAAGAGAATTTAAAAAAAGGTCAATTCTCTATGGAGGATTACCTATCACAATTAAGACAAATGAAAAAAATGGGAGGCATTGAAGGGATTATGTCATTTATGCCTGGAGTATCAAAAATTAAATCTCAAATGGACTCAGCTGGTATTGACGAGAGTATTATTACAAAAAATGAAGCTATAATTTTATCAATGACAAAAAAAGAGAGAGAGAATCCAAAAGTAATTGATGGTTCAAGAAAAAAAAGAATTGCTAATGGCTCTGGTACAGATCCAGCCACTATCAATAAATTGCTTAAGCAATTTAAAATGATGTCTGAAATGATGAAAAAGATGTCAAAAGGAAATCTGAAAGGTATGTCCGATCAAGGGATACCACCAGAGCTATTTAATAAACTAAAATAATAAAATAAGGAGAACAAATGTTAAAATTAAGATTATCAAGGGGAGGCACTAAAAAGAGACCAGTTTACAAAGTTGTTGTAGCTGACAGTCGTTTCCCAAGAGATGGAAGATTTATAGAAAAGGTTGGTTTTTTTAACCCACTACTTCCTAAAGATAAAAAAGAAAGAGTAGGTCTTGAAGCTGAAAGAATCAAATATTGGCTAGGTCAAGGTGCTAAACCAACAACAAGAGTTGCAAGAATTTTGGGTGAAAATGATTTAATTCCCATGCCTGCAAATGGAAATAATCCAAAT
>CACDRL010000017.1 GCA_902555435.1 uncultured Pelagibacteraceae bacterium | reverse complement strand
AATAGTAGAATTTATAAGATCAACACCACTTTTAATTCAATTATTTTTTGTTTATTTTGTATTACCACAATTTGGAATTACTTTATCTGCTTGGGTTTGTGGAATGATAACAATTGGTCTTCATTTTGGGACCTATTTATCTGAAGTTTATAGAGGTGCTTTAGAAGGTGTTCCAAAATCTCAATGGGAGGCATGTAGAGCTCTTAATTTTTCAACAATTTATACTTATAGAAGAATAGTTCTTCCTCAAGCATTCCCTATAGCTATACCAGGAATGGGAAATTATTTAGTAGGTATCTTTAAAGATACACCATTACTTTCAACAATAGGAGTTGCAGAATTATTCCACGCAGCAACTGCAGTTGGAGGATATAATTATAGATATTTAGAGCCTTATACTTTGGTTGGAATTATATTTTTAACTCTTTCAATTCCTGCTGCAATGTGGGTTAGAAAATTAGAAAATGATGTTAATAAAGCACAGGGAAAAATAAAAAAATAAATTATGAAAAACACATCTGATGAAATAATTGTAAAATTTGATCAAGTAACCAAACAATATGGTGATTTAGTAGTTTTAGATAAATTAAATTTAGATATTAAAAAAAATGAAATGGTTTCAATTATTGGACCTTCAGGATCAGGCAAAACTACAGTTCTCAGAGTTTTAATGACTTTAGAAAAAATAAACGGTGGTTTAATCAATCTAGACGGTGAGCCCTTAACACATATGAGTGAAAATGGTAATCTTGTCGAGGCAAGTGAAAAGTATTTAAGAGAAAGACGTTCAAAAATTGGAATGGTATTTCAGCAATTTAATTTGTTTCCCCACATGACGGCTTTACAAAACTGCATAGAAGCTCCAATTGAAGTTTTAGGGCTTAAAAAAGAGGAAGCAGAGGAAAGAGCCTTAGAGTTACTTGAGTTAGTAGGTTTGACAGATAAAAAAGATCAACATCCGAGTAGACTTTCAGGAGGTCAACAACAAAGAGTTGCTATAGCTAGAGCTCTTGCTATGAGACCTAAAGTTATGCTTTTAGATGAAATAACTTCTGCGCTCGATCCTGAGGTAGTAGGGGAAGTTTTAAATGTTATACGTTCATTAAATAAAGAGCATAATTTGACTATGATAATGGTCACTCACCAAATGGGTTTTGCTCGTGAGATTTCAGATAGAGTTTGTTTTTTTAACGAAGGTAAAATATTTGAGGAAGGACCCCCAGAAAAATTATTTGGAGATCCTCAAAATGAGAGAACCAAACAATTCCTTCATGCAGTACTAGACTCGCATTAATATTTAAGCTTAATATTTTTTAAATTCAGGATTATCAGTTATAGAAGTTTCTTCCAATGTTGCAGGAGTGTCTGGATCTAATTCTAGTCCAGCAGGTGTAATTGTTGCAGGAATTGGTGTAAATGTTGAGTCTGGATTTTCAACAGTATCTCTAACTTTCATCCTATACAAACCAAATCCACCAATAATCGCATGAGCAATAATTAAAAAAACAAATAAACCATTTAATCCAAACCATTCCATAAACACAGAACATAAAATAGGACCACTAATTGCACCTACACCAAAGATAAACTGCAAACCACCTCCAGCTGCTACGAATTTTGATTTTGGAACAAAGTCATTTGTGTGAGCAAGGTTAAGTGAAAACAAAGGAAGACATAAGCTTGAATATAATCCTACAGCAATAAAAAATATAATTTTTCTAAAAGCAAATTCATCCATGTAATAAATATTTTGAATAGGATCATTTGAAGTTAGAATTGAAACAAAAGCTAAAACGGAACTTCCAAAAGTTGTAATTACGATTACTTTTCTTCTATCAAATGTATCTGAAAAATAACCTATTGGTCCTTGGCCAATCACTCCTGCAATTGTTGCAATAAATAAAAGTATTGATGTTTCAACCAAAGAAAATTTTGCAAGTGTTGCGTAAACAGATATTAAAGAAAAGAATGCTGCATGAATGATACCAGTAAAGAATGAACTCAATGAACCAAGTGGTGAAATCTTATACAATTCTTTGATACTTATTGTTTCTATCTTTTTAAATTTAGGAGCAGGTCTTTTAGTTAATAAAATAGGAACAAGCGCAAGAGAAAGTAAAATAGAAACTAGAATAAATGGTTCGTAGTCTTCTGGTTTGCTAACATTAAGTAGCAACATACCTATAGCTAATCCAAAATAGATTACCATCATATAAGCAGACAATAGTTGTCCTCTATTTTTATTGGTTGCTCTATCATTCAACCAGCTTTCAGTAACCACATAACAACTAACTAAACTTATACCTGTTATGAACCTGCTAATTGTCCACATAAATGGATTTACATAAACAACCGCAACTAATGCGCTTAAAGATGCAAGCGAAGCAAAGGCAGCAAATACTCTGATGTGACCAACTTTAGAAACAAAATTAGGAGTAGTTCTCGAACCAACAAAATAACCAACATAATATCCAGACATAAAGATACCAGTAGTAAAGACACTAAAATCTTCAATTACTGATCGAATACCCATAACTTGCATTTGCAAACCATGAGCGATCATCATTACTCCTATACCAATAAATAGAGCCCAAGACTTTTTTACTTCTTTTTGCATTTTTAGTTTTTAAATTTTGATTATTTTGGCTGCGTAGTTTTGGTTTGTGTTTTTTTTATGGCCAATAAAGAATGAATTGCTATCGTGATAATGATAATTATACCTCCATAGATAGTCTCATTAGAAGGCTGTTCTTTGATAACCATCCAAACCCATATTGGTCCAAGAATTGTTTCTAGAAGGAAAAATAGATTAACTTCAGCTGCTGTTATAAATCTTGGTGCTATGGTGACCAAGACAAATGGTATTGCTACACACATTACACACATTAAAGGTACATAAAAAATATCATTTCCCGCTAAAGCAAAATCTTTAACAAAGAAAAATGCAAATATTGCAACACACGATTTCCCAATTACAGCTGCAGGTACTAAATCAGTCGATTTTGCATATCTTGCAATGTTTGCGTTACAGGCTAATCCAAAAGCAGTTATTAAACCAAATAAATCCCCATAAAAATTGCCAAGACTTAAAGAGTCGTAAAAAATATAAACACAAGCAACAAAGGTAATTATTATTGCAATCCAAGTTTTATTTTCTGGTTTTTCTTTTAAAAAAATAGCTCCCAAAATTGCCGAGAGCATTGGTGCAAGAGCGACCATTAATAAAGTGTTTGCCACATTGGTGTTTTGTATTGATATAATAAAAGTAATATTACAAATAGAAAAACTAATTACATAAAAAATTCCTGGGTAGCCAATTTTAAACAATGCTTTTAAAAAATTAGTTTTATAAAAAAAAAGAAGACCAATTAGAACTACCACAAATGGTATCGCTCCCCTGTAAAAAAGCATTCCCCAAGTATCAATATTTGATAATCTTATCAGTAAAGAGTCTGGAGTTATAAACATAACTCCTATGAAAGCCATTAACGAACCTTTTTGTTGATTAGTTAAATTATTCAAACCTTAAGTTCTTTCCAAAAAGTTTTAGCTAAATTTTTACCAGACAGATCAAAAAGAGTTTTAAGCCCAGTTGGAGATGTTACATTTATATCTCCATTAAGTTTTTGATCTATAAAATCAATTCCTGCAAAAAAAATATTTTCTTTTTTTAAATCTTTTGCAATTAATTTTGAAATTTTATTTTCTAATTTTGTTAAATTAATATTCATTGGCTTAGCACCTTTACTCATATTACTTAAAAAAGATCCTTTCATAGGAACTCTGGAGATTGCACCGCAAACTTTTCCATTAATTATAAAAACTCTTTTATCTCCTTGATTAATCTTAGGTAAAAATTTTTGACACATAATATGATCATGTTTTTTAATAAATTTATTTATAAGTTTTGAATTAAACTTATTTAATAAGTGAATATCATTTCCACTATAACTATGAATTGGTTTAACAATTACTTTATTATGTTTTTTAATAAAATTTTTGATTTCATTTATATCCTGAGAAAAAAGTGTATCAGGCATATATTTTAGATATCTTGCTGAATATAGTTTTTCAGACATATTTCTTATAGATGTTGGATTATTTATTATTTTAACTTTATTTTTAATAAAATCTAAAATGTAAGTAGTTGAAATATATTCTAAATTAAAAGGTGGATCTTGACGGATTAAAATAAACTTACATTTTGTAAGGTCTAAAGTTTGTTCTTTAATAATTTTGTAAAATTTCTTATTTCGATAATTGAACTTAATGAAGAAACCTTTAGCTATTACTTTTGCGTTTTTTATTGATAGATCTTTTGGATCATAATAAAAAATTTTATATTTGTTTTGAATCTCATTAGCTAAAAAAACACTAGTATCAGTTACAGGGTTAAGAGTAGAAGGATGATTTCCTTGAACAGCTACTATTTTATTTGTCATATAATTCTTCTAAATTTTCATTCTTTGAAAATTTACTAATCATATGATCTGCATTTGTAGTTTTGTTATCAACTACATTTTGCAAGTGATTTAAGAATATAGTTTCGTTATTTCCTTTTTTACTAATGATATCTCTTTTTTCTAAGCCTTTCCTAGAAATGTTCAGAAGAGCAGAAGTCCAATACAATAAGTCTTTACCCATTAATTGAGTATTAAATCCTTTTTGTGGAACATCTAAATAAGCATTGATTATTTTATCTGTTTCCCACGATGAGACTAATTCGTATGCTTCATCTAAATTTCCGTACAACATACCAATATTAAAAGCTGGTCCAGCACACAGGCAGTCCCATCCACATGTATCCATAGATCTAAGCTCAATATATTTCTTCAGTCTATTTTCAGTAAATATTGTGCTTAAGTGGGTTGTAAGATCATGCTTTGTCGGAAGTCTATTTCCTATCTCTTCAATTTTTCCATCCATAAAATCTTTAAATATATATTTTCTTCCTGAAATATATTGATCATTATGTTGAATAAATAGAATTGGAAAGTTCATCACAAATTCTGCATATTTATCAAAATCTAAATTTTCAAAAAATAATTTAGGTAAACCTCCTCTGGAAGTACTCTGCCATACTTTAGATCTGTAGGATAAATAATTACTATTCTTTTTCTCAACTATTGAAGAGTTTGCAAACAATGCAATTGAAATTGGAACAATAGAATTAACTAATTTAAATTTTTTAATAAAATCTCCCTCTGAATTGTAATCAATATTTAATTGTGTGCCACATGTTCGATACATCATATCTAAACTAAGTTCTCCACCTAGAGGCATATCTTTTGTCATTAACTCATAACGTTGCTTTGGATTTTTTGGAATATCTTCTAATTTTGAAATAGGATCAAAGCCTGCACTAACTATTTTAATACCTAATTTTTTTGTCACTTGTTTTAATTCAAATAAATAATCTTGAGACTCTGCACAAGCTTCGTGCATATGGTTTAACTTATCACCAGACAATTCAATCTGATTTCCAGGCTCTAATGTAATATTTTTACCACCTTTATTGAGACCAATAATATTTTTTTTCTCAAAAACAGGGTTCCAGCCAAACTCAGTCAAGGCTGTAAACATTTCTTTTACTTTTGGATAATCAATTCTTTTATTATCTTTAGTGTTGAACAAAAATTTTTCGTGTTCAATTCCGATTTTAAAGTCTTTTGTTACTTTAATACCTGACTGAAAATATTCTACGATTTGATCTTTAGTTTTAATCATGACTTCTAATTAGTGATTTATAAATAAATTTAAAGGTAATAATAAGGTTCTTTTGAGAATATTTTCCTTATTAATGGCGTAAAATCCTCTAAAGACATACTTTTATATTCAGGATCAAATGAACACTGATCGTATTTTTCACAAAAATCTATCGTATCCTGGTAGTACTTATGATCTTTAAATTTGTCTCTTGCGTTTCTATCACCACCTAAATGATGAGCGCTATAATAAGTTTGAAAAAGTCCATGATGAAGAATGATCCAATATGTTCTCTCAGAAACGTAAGGTCTTAAAATAGAAGCTGCATATTGTGAATGATTCATTGGTGCAAGATCATCTCCTATGTCATGTAATAATGTTGCAACAATCATCTCATCACTTTCTTTGTTTTTAAATGCTCTTGTTGCAGCTTGTAAAGAATGTTCTAATCTTGTGATTTTATATCCTTCTAGAGTTGTAGTTTGCTTAGATAAATAATTTATAATTCTATCTGCTGTTTGCCTTTCAAAATTTTTTTCAAATTTTTCTAATAGCTCATAATCTTCTTTAGTACCATTTTTCATTTCAGTAAAATTTACTGTTTTCATAATTAATTATTAGACGCTGTACTTAATAAAGAAAGTTGAGTTATTTTATTATCACCCAGTTCATCAACAGGTTTTACTGGGTAATCTCCAGTAAAATAATGATCTGTTAATTGAGGATAAGCTTCATTTCTTTTGTCAAATCCAATTGCCCTATACAATCCATCAATAGATAAAAATTTAAGTGATTTTGCGCCTATATATTCACAAATTTCATCATTAGATTTATTTGCTGCTAATAATTCTTTTTTAGTAGGTGTATCGACACCGTAAAAATCAGGATATTTGATCTCAGGACAAGCTATTCTTACATGCACTTCTTTTGCTCCAGCGTCATATAACATTTTAACAATTTTATAAGATGTAGTTCCTCTAACTAGTGAGTCATCAATTAAAATAATTTTTTTATCTTTAATTGTACTTTGGTTTGCATTTAATTTTAATTTTACACCTAAGCTTCTTATTTTTTGACTAGGCTCAATAAAAGTTCTTCCAACATAATGATTTCTAATTAAACCATGTTCAAAATTCATTTTTAAATGTTGAGAAAAACCAAGTGCTGCAGCGTTTCCTGAATCTGGTACGGGTACAACTATATCTGCTTTTAGATCATTTTCTTTTGCTAGTTCTTTTCCTAAATTCTTTCTATGTTCATAAGCTGTTTTATTATCAAGTAAGCTGTCTGGTCTCGAAAAATAAATATACTCAAATACACATGGTCTTACTTTTTTAGGAGAGAAGGGTTTGATACTCGTTAATTCATCATTTTCAATTAATACTATTTCTCCATTCTCTACTTCTCTTATAAATTTTGCACCAATTATATCTAATGCGCAAGTTTCGGAGGCTAGTACATAGCTGTTTCCTAATTTTCCAATCATTAATGGTCTGATTCCATATGGATCTCTTACACCTATTAAAGATTTTTGTGTCATCATTACCAATGCATACCCACCTTGAATTTGAAATATGGCGTCTATTATTTTATCAATGGTTTTTGATCTTTTAGATTTAGCAATTAACTGGACTATAGTTTCAGTATCAGAGGTAGTATAAAAAATTGCTCCTTCTTCTACTAGTTTATTTCTTAAAGATATTGAATTTGTTAAGTTTCCGTTATGAGATACTCCAATTCCACCTGCATTAGTATCTGCAAAAAAAGGTTGAATATTTCTTAAAATATTATTGCCAGTAGTACTATATCGATTATGACCAATTGCGTAATTACCCTTCAGATTTTTTAGAACTTTTTCTTTATTGAAATTATCTCCAACTAACCCAAATCTTTTTTCTGAATAATATTTTTCTCCATCAAAAGTAACTATTCCACAACCTTCTTGACCTCTATGTTGTAATGCGTGCAAACCTAAAGCAGCTAAAGCAGAAGCGTCTTTAGCATTGCTGATGCCAAATACTCCACATTCTTCTTTTAATTTTGGATCAAATATCTTCAATTTTTTCTTTAGACTCTTGATATGTTTTTTCATTAGGGAATTCTTTTATCAGATAATTACTACCTTTTTCTAAATATGGAAAGGTGTATGATTTATCTAAATTTATTGGCCATTTATCATGATTATAAACAATATGAATTCCAGAAAAAATACAAACGGAAATAATATATGCTTTTACAAACCCAAAAAAGAATCCAAAGGTAGTGTCTAAACTTCCCATACCAGTATATTTAACAGCTTTACTGACACCTTTGTTAATTAATAAGACCAAGAATATAACAACTATAAAAATTGCGATTCCAAGTCCAACATCGAGAACATACTCGTTGTCGATTATATCTTCTACATAAGGTTTTACACGTGGAAATAAAATAATTGTAATAATGTAGGCTAGGAGCCATTTTGCCATTGAGAGGATGCTTAAGACAAAACCTTTTCTATAACAACTTATCAAAGACCATATGGTTATTGTAATATAGATTAAATCAATAATAGAGGAGGCTTCATAAAAATCTTTAAGAGCATCTAACATTAAGCATCTTTACCAAAGGGTTTAGCTACCAATATTAAAGCAGGCAGTAAAGTTAACACCGATATCATTGCAAGTAGCATTGCAAGACCTGTAAAAATTCCAAAATAAATTGTAGGTATAAATTTAGACATTACTAAAATTGAAAAACCAAACACAATTGTGATTGAGGTATTTAAAATTGCAACTCCAACAGTTGAATGACAAGTTTTTAAAGTTTTATTGTAATCTTTTAATTTATTAAATTCTTCCTTAAATCTATAAATATAGTGAATACTATTATCAACAGCTATGCCAATTGTAATTGCAGCAATTGTGATAGTCATCATATCCAATGGAATTTCTAACAAACCAATAATTCCTAAAATAAAGAATGCAGCAATAAAATTAGGTACAACACCAATTAATGAAAGTTTTATATTTCTAAATAAAATAATAAACATTGAGAAAATACCAATCATAACCAAACCCAGAGTTAAAATTTGTGACTTAAATAAGCTTTGTAGTAAATTATTAAACAATATTAATACCCCTGCTAATTTGTAATCATCTTTTTCTAATCCCAATTCATTTTCTAGATCAAAATTAATTTTATTAATCAGATCATTTCTTCTCAAATTTTCTTGTGAGTCTATTATTCTTAGACTAATTCGAGCTTCATTATTTTCTATTGATAGATATGGATCAATTATTTCTATTTTAATACTTTCAGGTATTTTTGAGTACAATACTCCCATCTCTAAAGTACCAAGTGGATTATTATTATTTAGTTGAGTAGCAACATCTATGATTGATGAAAAAGATAAAACTTTACCAACTTGTGGAAGACTATCTAAATAATTGTGTACAGATGCAATTCTATCAACTTTATCTTTAGTAAACCAATATTTTTCATCATTTGTATCCTCTTCATCTCCCCAATCTTCAAACTCGTCATCTTCTTCAGATTTATCTTCTTCTTTTTTGGGAAATTTTAAAATAACTTCTAAAGGAGTAGTTCCACCTAGTTCCTCATCAATTAGTTTCATTCCTTTGTAGATTTCAGTATTTTTATCAAAATAATTTATAAAGCTATTTTCAACTTCTAGCTTACTTATACCAACTACACTTAAGACAATAATAATTCCCGTTACAGAAAAAATTGTAAATTTGTTATTTAAAGAAATTGAGCCAAGTATCGATGTAACTTTAGAATCTTGTTCTTTTTTTAAAGCTACATTTTCAGTTGAAGTAAAACTTAAAAGAGTAGGGAGTAAAGTAAATGTAATAATAAAAGATGTAATTAAACCAAAGGTCATCATCCATCCAAAATCTATGATGGGTTTAATTTCACTAAAGATCAGAGACAAGAAAGCTAAAATTGTAGTTAAAACTGTGTACAATATAGGCCAAAACATTTTGCTGGTTGTTAAGGAAATGATTTCAAAGTTATTTTTTGATGGAAAGTTTTTTTTAAGTTGTAGAAATCTTGTGCTCATATGAATATTCATTGCCATTGTAAGAATTAGCATCAAGGCAATAAAGTTTGACGAAATAACAGTTACTTTCCATCCAAGTAATCCTAGTAAACCCATCATGATGACGACAGAGAAAAAACAACTGCTAATAGGAACAATAATCCAAATTAGTTTTCTAAAAACAAACCAAAGAGTTGCGATAATAAATAGTAAAACCCCAATACCAAATACAATTATATCACTTTTTATAAAAGTCATCATATCATCCGCAATCATTGGAATGCCACCTAAGTAAATTTTTCCAACATCACCATAACTTTGAATTACTTGTCTTATTTCTAAAATATTTTGGTGATTTTGTTTTTTGATTTGATCTTTATAATTTTCAATTTCTTCTCTAGATTTGCTTTCAATATTTTCTAATTTTTTATTTTGTTTTATATTAACAATAATCCCACTTGTTTTACCATCTTCACTAATTACAAAATTCCTAAATACAGGACTGTTTAAAATTTCACTAAAACCTCTTTCTCTATCCACTTCTTCATCTTTCAAAGTTTTGAAGCTTTCTAATCTTTCCTGAAGTGGTGCATCTGAATTATTTAAAAGTGGTATATCTAAAAGTGTAATAACACTATGAACCCAATCTAAACTTTGAATTTTGTACTTTAAACTTAATAGATTATTTATTGAGGAATCTGTAACCATACCTTCATTAGGAGTGTATGTAAGAATTAAAAATTCTTTAGAACCGTATCTTTCTGAAATTTCCTGTAAGTAGGCTAAATCTGGATCTCCATCAATTAATAGGGTTTCTGAGGAAGCATCTAACCTAAAATCTTTAGAATAATATCCAAAACTTAGAATAGAAATTATCAGTAATATAAATACCGCCTTTGGGTTCTTTAATACCAAGTTTTGATACATTTGAGCCAACATAGACTCTTTTATATTTGAAATTAATTAGTTTGAGTATCTTTAAATTTGGTAAATCTTTCCTCAAACTCTAATGTAATATTACCAATTGGTCCGTGTCGTTGTTTCCCAATAATAATTTGAGCTAAGTGAGCCACCTCATTCATTTTAGCTTGCCATTCAGCATGTTCTACTGTCGCTTCTCTTGGTTCTTTTCTTGATAGATAATATCCTTCTCTGTAAACAAACATTACAACATCAGCATCTTGTTCGATTGAACCTGATTCTCTTAAATCTGCTAATTGAGGCTTATGATCATCTCTTTGTTCTACTTGTCTTGATAACTGTGATAGTGCAACAACAGGAACTGCAAGCTCTTTTGCTATTGCTTTTAGTCCTTGAGTGATTTGAGATATCTCCTGAACTCGACCATCTTTATTGTAGGTGGTTCCTCTCATTAATTGAATATAATCAACAACAATCATATCCAATCCAAATAATCTTTTTATTCTTCTTGCTCTATTACTTAAAGCAGCAATGCTGATTGCTGGTGTTTCATCGATATAAAGTGGAAGTTCGGCTATATTTTTAGAAGTTTCTAAAAATTTATCAAATTGATCATCTGAAATTCTTCCCCTTCTAATGTCATTAGAACTAATTCTTGCTTGTTCAGAAATTATTCTTGTTGAAAGCTGTTCAGACGACATTTCCAAAGAGAAAAAAGCAATAGAAGATTTTTTACCATTATCTTGTAATTTTTGCGCTGCATTAAAAGCGATATTTGTAGCAAGCGAGGTTTTACCCATTGATGGACGACCTGCAATAATAATTAAATCAGATTGATGTAAACCTCCAAGTTTATCATCTAAATCTCTAAGTCCAGTTGGAACTCCTACAATTCCTTCTTCGTTTTTATATGCAGCTGAAGCCATTTCTATAGTTTGTTTCATTGCATCATCAAACTTTATTAAAGAAGAATTAAAAGAGCCTTTTTCAGCTAAATCAAATAGTTGTCGTTCAGAATTTTCAATTATAGTTTGACCACTTGTATCAAGATCATTTAATTTAGCACTATCAATAGTTTCTTCAGAAATTTTTATCAGCTCTCTTCTAACAAACATATCATATATAATTTTTGAATATTCTATAGCTTGTCTTACAGATGTAGAAAATTTAGTTACTTTTACTAAATACTCTGGAACATTAATTTCATCTTTTTCATCTTCAAAATAATTTTTCAAAGTTATGGGATTGGCAAGCATACCTTTGTAGATAAGACTTTCAATTGCTTCAAATATCTTTTGATGCATAGGATCATAAAAATTAATAGAAGAAACAATGGTATTAATTTCGTCAAAAATATCATTACTAACTAGAATAGATCCAATTACAGCTTGTTCCGCTTCAATGTTGTTTGGTAATTCTTTGAATTTATCTTTGACGATACTTAAATTATTTTCCACAAATCAAAATTTATAGAAAAATTTTAGTATTTAAATTTTAATTTTTAGCTGTTGAAAAGAATGTATAATTATTGAATTGTATCTGCTGATATAACTTTAACAACTATTTCAGCATCAACCTCAGAGTGTAAAGAAATTTTAACTTTGAATTTTCCTAAAGACTTGATTTCTTCAACTGGTTGTATCATTGAAGGTTTGATTTCAATTTTATTTTCTTCTTGAATAAGTTTTGAAATTTCAGTTGGCTTCACTGAACCATAAAGTTCGTTATTTTCAGTATTTAATTTTTGAACTGAGTATTCTTTATTATTGATTTGTTCTGCAATCTTAGCTGCCTCTTGTTTCTTCTCGTTGTCTTTTTTAGATAAATCAGCTTTTATTTTTTCAACTTCTTTAATATTTTCTTTAGACGCATAAAGTGCTTTTTTGTTAGCTATTAAAAAGTTTCTAGCAAAGCCTCTTTTTACATCTATAACTTCACCAATAGATCCAATTCTTTTAACGTTTTCTAATAAAATAACTTTCATTATAATAAAGCTAAATTTCTTGCTCTTTTAATTGACAGAGATAACTCTCTTTGTTTTTTTTGAGACACATTAGTAATTCTTGAAGGTAAAATTTTTCCGTTTTCAGAAACATACCTTTTCAAAAGTTTGATATTTTTATAATCAACTTTAGGAGCACCTTTTACAGAGAGTGGGCAAGTTTTTTTAAATTTATATTTATTCGGTTGAAAAATACTTAACTTTGCAAAGTTACTTTGCTTTCCTTTTTTATTTCCACTTTGTCTTTTTGGCATTAGTTTTTAGCACTTTCTTTGTTTTCGATATCGTCTTTTTTACCAAAGTAGTTAGTATCTAAATCAAATTCTTTTACTCTAACTGTTAGATATCTTAATAATTTTTTATCAATGGCTTCGTTTTTTTCTAATTCTTCAACTACTTTACCTTTTCCTTTAATTTTAAAGTGAATGTAACTTCCTTTTTTATTTTTTTTAATTAGATAGGAAAGGTTAAGAAGGCCCCAGTTCTCAGTTTTTACAACTTCACCCTCATTTTTTTCAACAATCTTAGAATATTTTTCAGTTAACTGCTTTAACTCACTTGGAGAAGTATCTTGTCTGGCTATTATAGTGTGTTCGTATAAGTTCATTTATGTTCTTTAATAAAAAGTGAGGATATACTATTATAAAAGTTCAATTACAATAGATAAAAACACAAAATTAGTAATATTTTTATATGTTTTCAGTAATATTTCCAGGTCAAGGATCTCAAATAGTTGGAATGGGAAAAGAGTTTTATGACAAATTTGAGCTTGTGAAAAGTCTTTTTAAAAAGGCAGACGAGACATTAAATTATTCAATTTCAAAGCTAATATTAGAAGGACCTAAAGAAGAGCTTGATTTAACCGTAAACACACAGCCAGCAATTTTTTTGATAAGCTATTCTATATTTAACATTATTAAAAAAGAATTTAATATTAATTTAAATAAAGCAAAGTATTTCGCTGGTCATTCTTTAGGGGAGTATTCAGCTTTATCCTGCGCTGGTTATTTAAATTTTTCAGAGACATTAAAAATTTTAAGAATCAGAGGGGATGCTATGCAAAATTCTGTGCCGAAGGGAGAGGGTAGTATGGTTGCAGTGCTTGGATCAACTGTTGAAGTAATAGAAAAAATATTAAAAGATAATAAATCAAAATTTATATCAGAAATAGCAAATGATAATTCAGAAGGGCAAATAGTTTTGAGTGGAAAAACTCAAGATTTAGAGAAGTTAACTGAACTATTAAAAGAGAATTCAATTAAAAATATAAAGCTTCCAGTTAGTGCTCCTTTTCACTGTAGCCTTATGAGTAAAGCAACAGAGATTATGACAGAAGAATTAAACAAAATTTCATTTTCTGATGGAAGTAATAAGTTGATATCAAATGTAACAGCTGAACCCATTTCAAATTCTGAAGATTTAAAATCACTTTTAATTAAACAAATTGAAAATAGAGTAAGATGGAGAGAAAGTGTCTTAAATATGATAAATAATGATGTTGATCATTTTATAGAAATTGGACCTGGGAAAGTTTTGTCAGGTTTGGTAAAAAGAATTAATAGAGAAGTTAAAATTAATACTATAAACAGTCAAGAGGATATTGAAAACTTAAAAATATGAAAGATTTAAAGGATAAAAATATAATTGTTACAGGTGCGTCTGGAGGAATAGGAAACTCAATTGTTAAAAAATTATATGAATGTGGTGCAAATATTTTAGCTTCAGGAACAAGAATTGAAAAACTTGAAGAATTAAAAAAAGAATTTAAAAGTATAAATATTTTAAAATTTGATATATCTCAAAGTGAAAAAATTGAGGAATTTATTGAAAATGCAACAAAAGAACTTGGTGGTGGTTTAGATTGTATTGTAAATAATGCTGGCATAACCCAAGATAACTTGGCAATTAGAATGAGTTTGGATGAGTGGAGAAAAGTAATCGACATTAATTTAACCTCAACATTTTTAATGAGTAAATTTGCTATAAAAAAAATGTTAAAAAACAAATCAGGAAAAATAGTTAATATTACCTCTGTTGTTGGGCATACTGGAAATTTAGGTCAAGCTAACTATACCGCATCAAAAGCAGGAATAGTTGCAATGTCTAAAAGTTTAGCAATTGAATATGCTAAGAAAAATATTAATGTTAATTGTATATCACCAGGATTTATTAAGACAGCAATGACAGAAAAGATTGATGAAAAGTTCAAAGAGAACATTATATCTAAGATACCCTCAGCACGCCTTGGAGAGCCTGATGATATTGCAAATGCTGTAGGTTTTTTATGTTCAGATCAATCTAGCTATATAAATGGTGAAACCTTGCATGTTAATGGTGGCATGTATATGGCTTGACAAAATAGGTTTTTAAACTATTAACGAAATATAACAAAAAGGATCAATATGTCAGAAGACGTTTCAAGCAAAGTAAAAAAAATTGTAGCAGATCACTTAGGTATCGATGAAGCAAAAGTAACTGAAGAGTCAAGTTTTATAGATGATTTAGGAGCTGACAGTTTAGATACAGTTGAATTAGTGATGGCTTTTGAAGAAGAATTTGGATCTGAAATTTCAGATAGTGAAGCAGAGAAAATTTTAACTGTAGGAGATGCAGTTAAATTTATCGAAGGAAAAGCAAATTAGATATTTCAATGCCCTCACAAAAAGATGGGGTAATGATAATATTATCCTCTCCATCAGGAGCTGGAAAAACTACACTTGCAAAATTATTATCTCAAAAAAAAAATTTTGAGATTTCCATTTCACACACAACAAGAAGTCCAAGACCTAATGAGAAACAGAACGATGATTATTTCTTTGTTGATGAGCAGGAGTTTAGAAGATTAATTAAAAATGAGGAATTTCTTGAGTACGCGAAAGTATTTAACAATTTATATGGTACGACCAGAACACCAGTAATAGATAAATTAAGTAAAGGTAAAAATGTCTTATTTGATATTGACTGGCAAGGAGCAGATCAAATTAAAAATAAAAAATTAGATTATAAATTAATAACTTTTTTTATTCTTCCACCAAGTAAAGAGGTTTTATTTCAAAGACTCTCTAATAGAGATATGAAAGACAAATTAATTGCAGAGGAAAGAATGAAACAATTTGAAAGAGATGTCTTACACTGGATAAATTATGACTATGTCGTAATTAATGAAAGTATCAAAAGTTGCTTTGAAAAAATTGAAAATTTAATAGAAGCAGAAATTAATAACGGCTCAAAAGATTATGATTTAAATTTTGTCAGAGATCATGTTGAAAAATTAACTAATTAATTTTTCATATTCCTCAGTTAATTTATAATAAACATCATGACTTAAGTTTTGAGGTCTTAAATTTAAATTTATTTTAAGTTTTTCTAAAACTTTTAAGTTACCATTAAAAATTTGATTGTAAGGTTTCTTAATCATTTTCCTTCTATTACTAAAAAATATTCTTGTAATTTTTTCTAAATTTTTAGGATCTTTAATTTTATAAAAATCTTTTTTTGGAGTAAAAAAAAGTAGCGAGCTATCTACTTTTGGTTTTGGTTTGAAAGAATTTGGTTTTATATCAGAAATTTTACATATATTTAACTTCCAATTAGCTAAGATTGATAATCTACCATAGTTTGAGTTATTAAATTTAGCCACAACTCTGTCCGCAACTTCTTTTTGAAACATTAAGACTAGAGCTTCGAACCAGAAATTATCTCTTAAGTTTACTATCCATTTACTTAATATTTCAGTAGAGATATTATAAGGCAAGTTACCAAAGACAATTACTTTTTCTTGAAACAAATTACTTTCGTTTACATTCAAAACATCATCATTTATTATTTGTAAATTGCTAGAATATTTATTTCTAAGTTCTTCCACAAGTTTATTGTCTTTTTCAATCACTAAAAGTTTATCAGGATTTTTTTTTAAAATATAATTTGTTAAATTTCCAGTTCCAGGACCAATTTCTATAACACTTTTATTTTTGATATCTATAATATTGACAATTAATTCTAGAATATTGTTATCTATTAAAAAATTTTGACCTAAACTTTTTTTTGCTTTTATCAATTTTTATCTAAAAATTTTATTGCCTGGATCAAGCTTAAAGGGTTTGATAAATTTTTCCCCATCATTTTTTCATTTGGACCATGATCAGGAGATATTCTTAAAAATGGTAATCCTAAAGTTATATTAATGGCATCATATTCAAATAGAGTTTTTATAGGTGTTAAAACTTGATCGTGGTACATCCCTATTATAACATCGAACTTTTTACGGTTATTTTTTAAAAAAGCCGTGTCAGCAGCAAAAGGGCCACTTATTTTATAGCCTTTTTTTTTCATATTATTAACTATAGGTTTAATTATTTTTTGGTCTTCATTTATTTGGAGAACACTTTCACAATGTGGATTTAATCCCAAAACACCTATCCTCGGTTTTATATTTAAAAATCTTTTATAAAAGTTTTGTATTAAAATTATTTTATTTTTTAAGTCTTTCTTATTTATTTTTTTGGAAACTAATGAAAGTGGAAGATGAGTAGTTAAAGGGCATACTGATAATTTTTTATTGAAAATTAACATGCATGTATTTTTTTTTGAAAAATAATCCGAAATATATTCTGTCATGCCTAAATACTTTTTATTTAAAAAATCTTTTTTTGAAATTGGTCCATTTATTAATTTTCTTATTTTTTCTTTCTTTATAATTTTAAAAGCTGTATCGAAAGATTTTTTTATGAATTGTTGAGATTTATTTGAAATTTTTTTAAAGGATTTCTTTTGTTTATAATCAATATTAATTAAATTAATAGAATTGTTATCTAGTTTGTACTCATTTAATTTTAATTTATTAACATTAATTAATTGTATTTTTTTATTTAATTTCAATTTTTTCATTTGTTTTTTTAATAATTTTTCTGAAAAAATATAAATTATTGGTGTTTTTACTTTTATTTTACTTATAGATTTTATAAAAATTTCAGAAAAAACGCTATTAGGTTCCCCATTAACAACAAGTATAAAATTAGAATTCATCTATTTGTATATTTTTTCTTAATTTATTTAGATAAATATTTGAAAATCTATTTAATTGATCATTAGTCTTTCTGTTAATTATACTTTTTATTTCATCATTAACATCTAAACTATTTTTAATTTCTCTAGAGTCTTTTTTATATAAAATTAAAAATCCTCCTGGTATTGTAATTGGGCTTGTGAATTCACCCGTATTGATATTTTTTAATTCATTTTTTATTTTTTTATTAAGTACATTTTCTTTTATCCAGCCTAAATCACCACCATTACCTGATGTATCTGATACACTAAAATTAAGTGCCGCTTCAGTAAAATTTCTTTTTTTTATTATGTTTGTTATTTTTTCTAATTTTTGATCTAATTTTTCCTCTTTATTTAATGTGAATACAATTTCAGAAAGCAAGTA
>CACDRL010000016.1 GCA_902555435.1 uncultured Pelagibacteraceae bacterium | reverse complement strand
TTTAGATCTAAAATTATATGTCCTTTTTTAATAAAAGTTTCTAAAATTAATAATTCTGGTTTGTTAATTGTGGCTCTTATAAATTTTACAAAATCTTTTAATAATATTGACTTTGTAGCCACCTCAAAATTAGAAGAAACTAATTTATTTTTAAGAATAGAATCAAGTGATACTTGAGTTTTTATATATTCAAGCTCAAGTGGTCTATTTTCATAATAGATGTTTGCACCAATAGTTTTTGCATTTATTTGAAGTTTAAAAGGATCAAGAATTAATTTTACTTTTTTTAAAGATACATCTAAATTATTATTACTATGAACAACTGCGTCTTTTATCTGTTGATTAAATTTGTCAGTTTCTATTCCAACAATACTTAAATAAAATATCAGCGATATTAAAAATCCTAGAAATAATAAAAAGTATTTAAAAATATTTATTTTCATTTAATTTTATAAAGAGACTGTTCCAAAAAATCATCTAATTCTCCGTCAAGTATTTTATCTGGACTAGTACTTTCAAAGTTTGTTCTGTTGTCTTTTACTAATCTATAAGGTTGCAAAACATAAGATCGTATTTGATGACCCCAGCCAATTTCTGATTTACTGTTTTCTGTACTTTGGTTCTCTTCTTCCCTTTTTTTAATTTCAAAATCGTACAATCTTGCCTTTAACATATTCATACAAGTTTCTTTATTTTTATGTTGTGATCTCTCATTTTGACATTGGACTACTATTTTCGATGGAATGTGAGTAATTCTGACAGCACTATCAGTTGTATTTACATGCTGTCCACCAGCACCACTTGATCTATAAGTATCTATTCTCAGATCTTTCTCTAGAATTTCAACATTTATATTTTCATCTACAACTGGATAAATCCAGACACTTGCGAAACTTGTGTGTCTTCTTGCTCCTGAGTCAAATGGTGAAATTCTAACCAAACGATGAATACCTGACTCTTTTTTCAACCAACCAAAAACGTAATCACCTTCAATTTTTATTGTTGCTGATTTAATGCCAGCTTCATCTCCTTTATGTTCGCTGATTAAATTTGATGTAAAACTTTTTTTATCAGACCACTTCAAATACATCCTTCTTAACATATCTGCCCAATCTTGACTTTCAGTGCCTCCAGCACCTGCATGTATTTCTATATAACAATCTAGTGAGTCTGCTTCGTCTGATAAAAAACATTTAATTTCATTTTTTTTTACTTCTTTTTTTAAATCTTGAATATTTTGTAACGTTTCTTCCTGAACTGCTAGATTATTTTCCTCTAAAGCAAGCTCATTCAAATCATCAAAATCATTTAACTTTTGGATAGACTGATTTAAAGAATTTACTAAATCTTCGTAGAGTTTTTTCTCTTTTATAACTTTTTTTGAATTATCTTTATCTTGCCAAAAATTGGCATCCAACATTGTGGAATTTAGTTTATTAAGTTTTGAGTAAATTTTATTGTTTTCAAAGATACTCCTTAATTCTTTGATTAATCTTATTAATTTCTTCTTTGTAACTTTGGTAATTGTTATTCATTAGTAAAATTTTAATATATTGTTTATATCCATTCTATCAGAATTTGAATAAAGAACTTTACCATCTACAACATTTTTCTTTTTAAAAACCTCAATTATTGTATTTTTTGACGTAAATTTAGCTTTTTGACCTGTTGAAGCATCTACAACCATCATTACTGTATCTTTTGCTGCTTTAAATGGTCTAGCCTCAGACTTTTTAACAGAATTTTTTATAAAATTTTTAAATATAGGTAGGGCTGTTTTTGATCCTGTTTCAAATTTACCAAGTGGTGTTGGAGTATCCATTCCTACATAAACACCTACTAATAAGTTAGATGTGAAACCAATGAACCATGTATCAGTATTATTATTCGTGGTTCCAGTTTTTCCTGCTATATTTAATTTTAAATCTCTTAATTTTTTTGCAGTTCCTCTTTGAACTACCCCTTCAAGAATTGATGTCATTTGATATGCGGTTTCTTCAGAAAAAATTTGCTTATATTTATTTTTTAACTCAGGATAATCATTACTAAGATAGGATATTGCATCACAATTAAGACAAGATCTCTTATCATTATTATAAATAGTGTTTCCTTCACTATCTTGTATCCTATCAATCAATACTGGTTCAACAAGCTTACCCCCATTGACAAAAACAGAATAAGCCGATGTAAGCTGCAATAAAGTAGTTTCAGCAGAACCTAAGGAAATTGATAAAAGTTCCTCAGGATTTTCATAAATAGAAAGTTTTCTAGAATAGTTAATAATTTTATCTAATCCTAAATCTTGAGCTATTCTAACTGTCATTAAATTTCTTGATTTTTCCAATCCAGTTCTGATAGTAGATGGTCCGTAAAATTTTTTTCCATAATTTTCTGGTTTCCATAACTTTAAATCATCCCCTTGATCTAAAACTAAAGGTGCATCCAAAACTAATGAAGTAGGAGTATAATTATTTTCTAAAGCAAGAGCATAAACAAATGGTTTAAATGCAGAACCTGGTTGTCTTTTTGCTTGTGTTGCTCGATTAAACTCACTTTTTTTAAAACTAAAACCACCATTAAGAGCCAAAACTCTTCCTGTATAAGGATCCATTACAACAATTCCTCCATTTATTTTTGGTAATTGTTGTAAACTGTATTTTTTATCTTTTATTTGTTTAACATAAATTATGTCACCAATTTTTAACAATTTGTTAAACTCTTTTTTTGTCCAAGAAATATCTTTATATTCAATAACACCATCATCTTTATCAATCGTTTCTATAATTGCTGAAAATTTATTTAATTTTTTTACAATTGCTAATTTCCAATTAATTGATTTTTCAAGTTTGTATTTATCTAAATCTTTGTGCCAATTTGAATTGTAAGGTTTGTTAATTAATGCTCCCCTCCAACCTTTTCTTTCATCATATGAGATTAATCCAGATCTTAAAGAATTAGTTGCTATTTTTTGTAAATCTAAGTCTATTGGAGTATTGATATTTAGGCCTTGTTTATAAACTTTGTCATAACTCAAACTTTCTATGACATTCTTTCTAACATCTTCAATATAATATTGTGCATCTTCTAAGTATATTTTTTGTTTTTTTTTTAATTTAATTTCTTGATTACTTAATTTCTCTAACCATTCATATGTAATATAATTATTTTCATATAAATTTTTTAAAACTAAATTTCTTCTAAATTTTGCTAAATCTTTATCTTGATAAGGATTATATTTACTTGGTGCTTTAGGTAAAGCAGCCAACAATGCAGCTTCTGAATAATTAAGTTCTCTTATAGATTTATCAAAGTATTCCAAACTTGCGGCGGCTACACCATAGGCTCCACTACCAAGATAAATTTGATTTAAATAAAGTTCTAATATTCTTTCTTTAGATAACGCTCTCTCAATCCTAAATGCTAAAATTGCTTCTTTTATTTTTCTATTTAGACTTACTTCATTTGTTAATAAAAAATTTTTTGCTACTTGTTGAGTAATAGTTGATGCACCTTCTAGTCTTTTAGAAGCCATTATATTTGAAATATTGTTGATAACTGCTCTTATAACACCTTTTGCGTCTACCCCAGGGTGAGAGAAGAAATTTTTATCTTCTGCAGATAAAAATGAGTTAATTACGTTTTTTGGTATAGCATTGTACGGAACAAAAACTCTTTTTTCTTTTGAAAAATCTGCAACTAATTCTCCATTTCTTGAATAAACTTTGCTTGAAACTGGTGGCTTATAACTCTTGAGAAATTTATAATCTGGAATATCGTTTGAGTATTTCCATAAGATACTAAATATTAAAATACCTAATAATATTAAAATAGTTGAGGAAAATAATAGAATATTTTTAAATAATTTACTCATTTTGTTTCCATTATATCTTGGAATTTGTTAAAGATAAGGCATCAGAATTAAACAAAATTTATTACTAAAAAAAATTTAATGAACTTAACAATCAACATATTATGGAAAAAAATTTATATATCGATGCATCGCATCCAAATGAAACTAGAGTTGTACTTAAATCAGGCGAAAATATTGAAGACTACGAATACGAAGGTTTAAAAAACAATTTAATTAAAAATAATATTTATTTAGGAAAGGTAAGTAGGATTGAACCTTCTCTCCAAGCAGCCTTTGTTGACTTTGGTAGAGAAAGACATGGATTTTTGTCATTTAATGATATTCAGTCAGATTATTATCAAATACCAAAAGCTGACCTTGAAAAAATAAAAGAAGAGGAAGAAAAAGCAAGGGAAGAACTTTCAAAACAAGTTGAAGCAAAAGAGGAAGAAAATATTGCTGAGGGCAAACTTGAAATAGATGATCCAATAGAGGAAAAAGTTGAAGATGTTGAATCTGATAAAGAAGAAGTAGAGGCTAAAGAAAATTCAGATATAGAAGAAAAAATTGAAAAAAAAACTGAGAAAAGATTTAAATTTAAAAGATACAAAATTCAAGAAGTAATTAAACCTAATCAAGTAATTCTTGTCCAAGTAATTAAAGACGAGAGAGGTCAAAAAGGTGCTGCGCTAAGCACATTTATTTCAATAGCAGGAAAATACATAGTGTTGATGCCAAACACACCTAAAGGTGGTGGAATTTCAAGAAAAATATTTAATCCTGCAGATAGAAAAAAAATTAGATCTATTCTAAATGAAATTGAAATTCCTAAAGAGATGGGTTTAATTGTAAGAACAGCAGGTAGCAACAAAACAAAAAATGAAATCAGTAGTGACTTAACAACTCTTATTAATTCTTGGGGACAGATAAAAGATAATGCAATTAATTCTATAGCTCCCTCTTTAATTCATCAAGAAAGTGAAATAATTAAAAGAACTTTAAGAGATATGTACGATGATAATACTAACCAAATTATTGTTGAAGGAAATGAAGGTTATAAAAAAGCCCAATCTTTTATGAAAACAATGATGCCATCAAGTGTAAAAAAAGTTAAAAAATATAGAGGAAGAATACCACTATTTATTGAGGAAAATATTGAACAAAAATTAAATCAAATTTTTGACTCAGAAATTAAACTAAAATCTGGAGGATACTTGGTTATTAATCCTACAGAAGCGCTTGTATCAATTGATATTAACTCAGGTAGCTCTATTAAAGGTAAAAATGTTGAGAGCACAGCTTTAGACACAAATATTGAAGCAGCAGAAGAAATTGCAAGACAAATAAAAATAAGAGATTTATCAGGATTAATAATTATAGACTTCATTGATATGCTTAGTTATGGCAACCGACGCTTAGTAGAGAGAAAGCTTAAGGAAAAATGTAGATCAGATAGAGCTAGAATTCAAATTGGAAGAATAAGTAATTTCGGCCTTTTAGAAATGTCTAGACAAAGATTAAGAGAAAGTGCTGTCAAATGGAAGGTGACTTTAACAGATGAGTCTTTTGCACAAAAATTGTTAAAAATTGTTGAATTAAAGGCTGTAATTAATAAAGCAAAATTTGTTGAAGTAAAAGTATGTGAAAAAGTTTCAGATTTTCTAAAAGAAAACTTTGTTAACGATTTAACTTACTTTGAAAAAAAAAATAAAATGACTATCGATATCATTAGCGACAATTCTTTAATAATACCAGAATATATTATTAATATTCAAAACAAATCAAAAAAAACAATTGAGCTTGTTGAGCATTATGAAAAATTAAAAAACTTAGAAACCCAAAATAAAGAAAATAAAATTTCTCAAAAAAAAGAAGTTATAAAAATAAAAAAAAATTATAAAAAAAAAACGAAATATTATAAAAAAACTAAATAATACCTTTTAATGGAGAAGAAGGGTTTCCCATTAAAGTTTTATCTATTCTTCCTGAATTGTATGATTGCCTTCCAGCAATAACAGCATTTTTAAACGCAAGAGCCATCTCAAATGGTTTTTTTGCTTTTGCAATTGCAGTGTTTACCAATACTCCATCACAACCCAGCTCCATTGCAATTGTAGCATCTGAAGCTTGTCCTAGACCCGCATCAATTATTAATGGAAGTTTTGTTTGTTTCCTGATTATTTGAATATTAATTTTATTTTGTATTCCTAAACCTGATCCAATTGGTGCTGCTAGTGGCATTATCGCAGCGGCTCCAACATTTTCTAATCTTTTTGCCATTAATGGATCATCGTTACAATAAACCATAACTTTAAATCCCTCTTTGGTAAGAACTTCAGTGGATTCTAAAGTTTCAATCATATCTGGAAATAAATTTTCCTTATCTCCTAAAACTTCTAATTTAACTAATTTCCACCCACCAATTTCTCTAGCTAACCTCAAAGTTCTAAGAGCTTCTTTAGAATTAAAACAACCTGCTGTATTAGGTAAATAAGTAATTTTCTTTGGATCAATATAATCCATTAACAAAGGTTTATTTTTATCAGAAATATTTACTCTTCTAACAGCAACAGTTACAATCTCTGCACCTGACAATTTAATGGCTTTCGCACATTCAGACATCGTTTTATACTTTCCGGTACCAACAATTAATCTAGAATTAAATTTTTTTTTAGCAATAATGAGATTATCTTTTTTCATGTTATCCTCCTCCTATAAAATGAACAATCTCAATTTTGTCGTTTTGATTTAATTTAATTTTGTTAACATTTTTTTTATCTATTATTTCTTCATTAAGTTCAATTGCTACTTTTTTCATTGGTATTTTAAGGTGTTTTATTAAATCTGAAAGTTTATGCTTTTCAGATATTGATCTGATTTTACCATTTACTTTGATTTTTATTTTTTTCATCGTATATAAATGCTGAATGAGTAATAAAATAATTATTATTAATGGTCCAAATCTTAATCTATTAGGTGAAAGAGAACAATCACAATATGGATCAGGTAACTATGAACAGCTTAAAGAAATTTGTTTAAAAAAATCAAAAGAAATTGGACTGGACTGCGAATTTATCCAATCAAATTTGGAGGGAGATTTAGTAAATTTAATTCAAGATGCACGTAAAATCTATGATGGAATGATTATAAATGCTGCTGCATTCACGCACACTTCAGTAGCAATAAGAGATGCACTTGAATTATTCAAGAAACCAATAATTGAAATGCATATATCAAATATCTATAAAAGAGAAGAATTCAGACATAAATCACTTATTAGTGGAGTTGCAACAGGTGGGATTTTTGGATTAGGTATTGAAGGATATATTTTGGCCATAATTTCATTACAAAAGCTTTTACAAAATGAAGATAGATAAAAACATAATTAAAGAACTTAGTAATTATTTAGATGAGTTTAATTTAACTGAAATAGAAATTACTGAAAAAGATACTAAAATTAAAGTTTCAAAAAATAATGTATCAATTAGCAATCAAACAATTCCAGCTTCTATGAGTAATTCAAATTCAACTACCACTTCGCAAACTATTGAAAGTGTTAAGTCTGGAATAGAAATTACCTCTCCAATAATTGGAACTGCTTATCATGCACCAGAACCTGGAGCAAAAAAATTTGTTGAAGTCGGTAAAAAAATTAAAAAAGGTGACACAATAATGATTGTTGAAGCAATGAAGACAATGAATCACGTGCCCTCTACGCATGATGGTGTTGTAAAAGAAATTTGTGTTGATGATGGACAGCCAGTTGAGTTTGGTCAAACAATAATTATCTTAGAATAAGTAATGTTCAAAAAAATTTTAATTGCAAACCGAGGGGAAATTGCAGTTAGAATTATAAGAGCATGTAAAGAATGGGGTATAGCAACTGTAGCAGTCCATTCAGATGTTGATAGAGAGAGCATGCATGTAAGAATGGCAGATGAAAGTGTCTGCATAGGTTCTCACCAACCAGCAAATAGTTATTTAAATATTCCTGCTTTAATGTCTGCGATAGAACTGACTAATGCAGATGCTGTTCATCCAGGTTATGGTTTCTTATCAGAAAATGCTAACTTTGCTAAAATTTTAGAAGAAAATAAAATTAAATTTATTGGTGCATCTTCGAAACACATCGAGATGATGGGAGATAAAATTCAAGCCAAAAGAATAGCTAAAGAAAATGGTTTACCGGTTATTGAAGGATCTGAAGGTGGTGTTACTGATATTAATGAAGCAAAAGATCTTTGTAAAAAAATTGGTTTTCCTGTTTTAATTAAAGCCTCAGGTGGAGGAGGTGGAAAAGGAATGAAAATTGTTCATAAAGAAGAAGAATTTGAAACCTTGTTTTCTACAGCTAAATCAGAAGCGAAAAAATACTTTGGTAATGATGAAGTGTATATTGAGAAATTCTTTCAAAATCCAAGGCATATAGAAGTGCAAATTCTTGCTGGAAAAAACAGAGTTGTGCATTTACACGAAAGAGATTGCTCTGTTCAAAGAAGACATCAAAAACTTATTGAAGAAACTCCTAGTCCTGTTCTGAATGATGAAATTAGAAAAGATCTTTTTGAAAAAACTGTAAATATGGTCTCTAAAATTGGATATATGGGTGCAGGTACTGTGGAATTTATTTATGAGGATGGAAAGTTTTATTTTCTAGAGATGAATACTAGAGTTCAAGTAGAACACCCAGTGACAGAGATGGTAACAGGGGTAGATATTATTAAAGAACAAATTTGGATAGCATTTTCTGAAGAAACAGCACTAAAACAAAGCGACATTAGTCCAAGAGGTCATGCTATTGAATGTAGGATAAATGCCGAAGATGCTAGTAAAAATTTTCAACCATCACCAGGAGTTATAAGTATGTGTCACCAACCATCTGGATTTAGAACAAGAGTGGATGGCGCTATATTTCAAGGTTACAAAGTTACACCATATTATGACAGCATGGTTTGTAAATTAATTTGTCATGGACGAAATAGAACTGAAGCTATTCAAAGAATGAACAGATCTTTAGATGAATTTGTAATTGAAGGTATAATAACCACAATTCCACTTCATAAAAAATTGTTAAATCACAAAAAGTTTATCAATTCTGATTTTAATGTAAGCTGGCTAGATAAGGATAATATAGTTTAATAACATTTTACTAACCACACATCATAAATTGGATGATCAAACGGAGTTATTGAAGGGCTAGATGAAAACATCCATCCATTAAAAACAAAAACTTCATCATTATTTTGATTTGATAAATCTCTGACTTTTATATAAGCTGTAATTTCTGGATTGTCGTCAAATTCAGAATTTTTACATTTTAAACTTTGAATTGATAAGTCTTTAAATTTTAGTAATTGACCATTTTTAAGTTTCAATGAGGTATTTTTAGAACTAATTTTATCTAAAATTTTAATTTCAGTAAAAGAACCCTCAAGTTGACCTTTAGAATATGAAATAGATGTAAATAGAAAAAAAAAGATCAGGAAATAAAGAAAAAAACTATTGTTTCCAGCTAGTATATTTTTTTTTAACACCATCTTTATTTTTATTTGGGTAATAAGCTTCTTCAGTTCCTGTTAAGTTTGATTGATGAGGTTTTTGCCATTCATATTTTTCAAGCTCATGTTTTTTTTCTATTTTGTTAGGTGTAAAATGTATCCACGAATACCACTCAACTGGGATTTTTGATGCATCGATAACATCAGAATATATTACCCATCTTTTTCCTTTTTTATCCTCGTAATATTTATTTCCAAACTGATCTGTACCAGCAAGTTTTCCAAAAAAAATTGTTTTTAATCTTGTGCCAAAAGTATCTTGATTCCACCAAGTGAAAATTTTTTTAAAAAGTGTCAACATGTTATTTTATTTTTTAATTCAATTAAAAATTGTAAAAATTAAATTAGACTAAAATTTGAATAAGTATATAAATTAAAAGAATCTATTTTCAAACTAATTTTAAACTGAGGTAAAATGGCAAAATATCTTGTAGAAACTTATTACACTTGTACTTTTAAAGTGAATCATTACTTAGACGATATCAATGAAACTGAGCTTAAAAACTTAGAAAAAAGAGACGATGGTAAATTCGAAGTTTTAGATGTCAAATTAGATAACAGAAAAACTAAAAGTTTAGATCCAAATAATAAAAAAGTAATTGAAAATAAAAAAATTGAAATTGTCTCAAAAAGTGAGAGTGAAAATTCTATAAGTAAAGAAACAATTGTTCAAAACCTAAACACAACCTCAGAAAAAGGTGGAAAAAGATTTAGTATGCCTGATAGACGAAAAGGCTATATCCAAAAAGCTACGATCGGAGATCATAAAGTCTATCTTCATACAGGTGAATATGAGGATGGAAAAATTGGAGAAATATTTATCGATACAAGTAAAGAAGGTGAGTTAGTTAAGGCATTAATGAACAACTTTGCTATAGCAGTGTCTTTAGGTCTTCAATACGGAGTGCCTTTAGATGAATTTATAAGTGCATTTGTGGGAACAAAATTTGAACCATCAGGTAAAGTGCATGGAAACGATAGAATTTTGAGTGCTACTTCTATTTTAGATTATATTTTTAGAGAGTTAGCCATATCTTATCAAAATAGAGAAGATCTTGCACACACACCTGCAATTGGTGAAAACGATTCTAATGAACAAGAAAATGATGATCAAAATCAATTATTAAAAATTGTAAAAGATATTACTAGCAAAGGATTTGTTAGAAATAACTATAAAAAAAATCTAGTTGATTTATCTGATGTTAAAATAAGTCTTAAAGGTAAAAAATAATTTTATTTTTTATTTTTTAAAGACAAGTTTAGTTCTTTCAATTGTTCGGGATTAACTTCTGATGGGGCATTCATCATCAAATCCTGAGCATTTTGGTTCATTGGAAACATTGTTACTTCTCTAATATTCTTTTCGTTAGCTAACAACATAACAATTCTATCTATACCAGGAGCAATACCACCATGAGGTGGAGCGCCATAACTTAATGCATTTATCATACCGCTAAATTTTTCATCTACTTGCTTCTTGTCATATCCAGCAAGTGAGAATAGCTTGTACATAAGTTCTGGTTTATGATTTCTAATAGCGCCAGATGATAATTCAATACCATTACAAACTATATCGTATTGATAAGCTAATAATTCTAGAGGATTTTCAAGTTTTTTTTCTGTCAAATCCCCCTGTGGCATAGAAAATGGATTATGACTAAATTCAATTTTATTGGTCACTTCATCTTTTTCAAACATAGGATAATCAACTATCCAACAAAATGCAAAGACATCTTCATCTATTAAATTTAGATCTTCTGCAATTTTATTTCTTGCCTGAGAAGTTATTTTTTCTAATTCATTTTGTTTACCACAGGCTAGAAAAATACTATCTCCTACTTCTGCATTAGTTAAGTTCATTATTTCAAACAACGCTTCTTTAGAAAAAAATTTTCCTATCGGTCCTTTTCCAGATAATTCAGGATCTTTCTCAAATGTAAAATAAGCTAAACCAGAAGCCCCTTGTTCTTTGGCCCATTTATCAATGTTATCAAAAAAGCTTCTTGGTTTATCTTTCGTATTTTTTGTTATTACGCATCTTACTTTTGAACCTGATTTTACTAACTTTTTAAAAATTTCAAAAGATACATCTTCCCTTGTAAATATTTCAGTAATATCATTTATTATAAGTGGATTTCTTAAATCAGGTTTATCACTTCCATACTTTAGCATTGCATCTTTGTAAGTAATTCTTGGGAATTTTTCACTTAACAATTTTTTATGAGAAAATGTTTTAAAAGTATTAACCATTAATTTTTCTACAACATTAAAAATATCTTCTTGATCTACAAAAGACATTTCTAAATCTAATTGATAAAATTCACCCGGACTTCTGTCTGCTCTTGCATCCTCATCCCTAAAGCAAGGTGCAATTTGAAAATACCTATCAAAACCAGATACCATAATTAATTGTTTAAATTGTTGTGGCGCTTGGGGTAACGCATAAAATTTTCCTGGATTTAATCTACTTGGCACTAAAAAATCTCTAGCTCCCTCGGGACTAGAAGATGTCAGTATTGGTGTTTGAAATTCCAAAAAACCTAATTTAGTCATTTCATTTCTTATGTGAGAAATTACCTTTGATCTTAAGATTATATTTTCATGTATTTTTTTTCTTCTTAAATCTAAAAATCTATATTTTAATCTTATTTCTTCAGCATATTCTTGATCACTGAAAACTGGCATTGGTAATTCTTTGCAGGAACCTAACACTTCGTAACTATCGATTGTTACCTCAATTTCTCCAGTACCTATTTCTTTGTTAACTGTATCTCCAGATCGAGCTACTACCTTACCTTCAATTTTAACAACAGTTTCTAATTGAGTTTTTTCTAAATTTATAAAATTTTTATTATCTTTATCAATAATGCATTGGGTAACACCATAATTGTCTCTTAAATCTATAAACAATAAGTTACCATGATCTCTTTTTTTATTAATCCAGCCTGAAAGAAATACTTTTTTATCTACATCATCTTTTCTTAATTCGTTACAAGTATGTGTTCTATATTTGCTCAATTAATCTCCTAAAGCCTCTTTAATAATTTTAAAATCGATTGATTTTTTTCTTTTTAAACTAATTTCGTCGATCTTATATATGAATTCAGATATTTTGCCATAGGATCTATCTATTCTTTTTACGATAAAATCTATCAATTTTTTATCGATTGATATCTGACGATCGGAAAGATTTTTTAATATTAATGCATACAATAAATCATCCTCTGGTTTGTCAATCTTAGATAAGATGAAATTTTTAGCTCGAGAATTTAAATCATTTAATTCAAAAGAGTAATCAACAATGGGCTTTGTTGAGGTAATAATTAAATATTTGTTGTCTTGCTCTATATTATTCAAAAAAGTGAATAATAACTTTTCATCAATATATATATCTAAATCCTCAATAATTATATTTTGATAAATTTTAATTTTTTTTAAATATTCATTGCTGATATCAGCAGCATTTATTTTAATACCTCTAAATTTATCTAAAAAAATATTAATTAAATGAGATTTTCCTGAAAATTTTTCACCAATAAGATTTATAAAATTTTTTTCCCACTTAGGCCAACTATTTAATAATAGAAATGAAAATTCGTTAGATTTAGAAACATAAAAATCCTGATCCTTAAAATTTTGATCATAGTCAAATTTTAAAATTTCTTGATTTAAAGATTTCATTTTAGAGCCCAAATTTTATTTTTTATTTCAAAAAAATAATTATAATTTTCCATCACATTTAAAAATTGATCTCGTGTTCCACTAAAGATTATTTTATAAATGTTTTGTTTATTATCAAATTTAAATATGTTAAAATTATTAATTAAATCTATGTTTGAAAGTGTTTCTTCAAACTGATCAATTTTAAGTATATTGCTATTATCAACTGAGATAGTTAAATCTAATTTAATTGATGTATTTATTATGTTTTTTAATTTCCAATAGTCTTCAAAAAGAATTTTTTGTTTATCTATAAAGTTTTCTAGATCATTTAAATTTTCAAAGTTAATATTTTTAAATTTAAAATTTGTTAAATTTTCATTGTTGTTAAATACTATTTGATTAAGAATTCGAACTTCTTGATTATTTTTAAAAACAATTATTATAATGAAATCTTCAAAATTATATTTTTTTGAAATTTGACTAAAATCAAAATCTTCTAAATTATTAATATTTTTTTTTATTAAATTATAATCATCAATATCCTCATTGGGTAAAATATAATTTAATTGATGATATTTTTCTTTTTTTAAATTCCAATTTTTAAACAATTGACTTTCTGAAAAAAGAAATATTTCGTTTGTTTCTTCATCTACTTCTATTGGAAAAAAAATTAAATCTTTTTTAATAATTGATGATGGAAATATATTTTTTTTTTCTAATAAATCAAAAAAACTTCTTTTATCAAATTCTACATTTAAAGTAAGATTGTATATTTCATCAATAAAACTTTCCTGAACAATCGAAAATGTTTCAACTAAACTTTTAACTTCCTTTATTGAAAAATTTTGAAGCTTTTTTTGATCTTTGCTTTGCACAATGGTTAGAACTAGTTCTTCATACGCTTCTACAAAACCTCGGTTTATTATCTTATTTTTATCAAATGAGGCGTCAAATGGAGATGAAATTTCGATTTCTTTTATAGAAAATGTTTTTGCAATACTATTTTCTGTGGAAAAAAAAATATTTAATAAAGCAAGAAATAGAAAAAAATTATATAAAGTCTTTAATTTAATAAAATTTAAAAAACACCTCATAAAATATTGTAATGAATAATAAAAAATTTACCTATAAAAAAAGTGGTGTTAACATTAAAGCAGCCGATAAATTTGTAAATTTCATTTCATCAGTATCATCAAAAAAAAAGGGCAAAAAAAAGTTTTCTAATATTGGGGGTTTTGGCTCTATTTCAAATATTCCAAGCAATATTAAACAACCTCAAATAGTTGCTTGTACAGATGGAGTTGGAACTAAAATTGAAATAGCTAATGCAATAAATAAATTTGATACAATTGGTATTGATCTTGTAGCTATGAGTGTAAACGATTTAATAGTTCAAGGTGCAAAACCTCTACTTTTTTTAGATTATATTTCAATTAACAAGATTGATTTGTCAAAACTAAAATCAATTATCAAAGGAATTGTTAAAGGATGTAGGCTATCTGAGTGTGAACTTGTTGGTGGTGAAACAGCAGAAATGCCTGGCACATATTCTAAAGGGAAATTCGATATAGCAGGTTTTGCTGTTGGTATTGTTAGTAAAAATAAAATTTTAAATAAAAATAAAATCAAAAAAAGTAATTTAATATTGGCAATTCCATCTAGTGGATTACACTCAAATGGGTACTCACTAGTAAGATATCTAATTAATAAAAAAAAAATTAAACTAAATAAAAATAGATTTTTAAAATCAGAGCTTATAAAACCTACAAAAATATATGTTAAAGAAGTAATTAATCTAATTTCAAAAAATCTAATTTATGGGTGTGCCAACATCACAGGGGGTGGACTTGCTGATAACATCAAAAGAGTTATGCCTGATAATTTGGTAGCTGATATTGATTTAAATAAGATTAAAACTTTAAAAATATTTAACTGGCTTAAAAAAAATGGAATATCAGAAAATGAAATGTTAAAAACATTCAACTGTGGTGTTGGTTTTTGTTTAATTATAAACAAAAAAAACTTATTTAAAATTCAAAGTTTTTTTCCAAAAGAATATAAACCGTATGTAATTGGAAAAATTATAAATGGTAAAAATAAAGTAAAATTAAATGGTTCTATCAACTGGAACAAATAAAATAAAAACTGCGGTATTTATCTCCGGAACAGGAAGTAATTTAAAATCACTTATTAAGTTTTCTAAATTGAAGAAATCACCTATCTCTATTAACTTAATAATTACAAATAATAAATTGGCTAAAGGTTTGAAATATGGAGCCATTTTTAAAATTAAAAATAAAATAATTAATTTCAAAAATAAAGAAATTGCTGAAAAAAAAATATTTAATGAGCTTAAAAAAAATAAAATTGAATTGATTTGCTTGGCAGGATTTATGAAAATACTTTCAAAAAATTTTATTAAAAATTTCAAAGGTAAAATTTTAAATATTCACCCTTCCCTATTACCAAAATATAAAGGATTAAATACTCACAAAAAAGCTATCGAAAATAAAGATAAATATTCAGGATGTACTGTACATTTTGTAAATGCAAAATTAGATTCTGGAAAAATAATTCTTCAAAAAAGAGTTAATATTTATAAAAAAGACACTCCAGATAGTCTTGCTGAAAGAATTTTAGCTCAAGAGCATAAATTATTTCCAAAAGCTATTTTAAAAATCTTTAGTCTTTGAAAAAGAAATCAATTTCAATTTTAGCATTTTCAACACTGTCAGATCCATGCACAGAGTTTTTATCAATTGAAATACCATATTTCTTTCTAATTGTACCATCTTCAGCATTTTTAGGATCTGTTGCACCCATCAATTCTCTATTTCCCAATACTGCGTTTTTTTTCTCAAGTACCATTACCACTATCGGACCTGAAGATAGGTATTCACACAAATCATTATAAAATGGCTTAGTTTCATGAACTTTATAAAAATTCTCAGCTTCAGATTTTTCAATTTGAATTTTCTTTTCTTTTAAAATTGAAAAACCATCATTTTTAAACATTTCTTTTATTTCATTCTCTAGATTTCTCTCCACTGCATCAGGTTTTATAATTGATAAGGTTTGTTCAATATTACTCATATTTTTCCTCTATTAGTTTATTTAATAATCTTACTCCATAACCAGTGGCTCCACCTGAGTTTAATGCACCTCCATATTTAGAAAATGCCATGCCTGCTATATCTAAGTGAGCCCACGGTGTTTTATTTAAAATAAATCTTTGTAAAAATTGAGCAGCTGTCGTCGAGCCTGCACCACCTACATAATTAATATTTTGCATATCTGCATTTTTAGAATCAATTAATTTATCAAAGTTTTTGTTTAAAGGCATTCTCCAAACTTTTTCTTCTACTTTTTCACCAGCTTCGATTAGTTGTTTTGACAATTTATCATCATTTGAAAATAATCCTGCATACTCTGATCCAAGTGAAACAATAATTGCACCAGTTAAAGTTGCTAGATCAATAATAAATTTAGGTTTAAATTTTTCTTCTGTGTAAGTAAGTGCATCTGCAAGAACTAGTCTACCTTCAGCATCTGTATTCAAAATTTCAACTGTTTTTCCACTGTAGGATTTTACAATATCTCCTGGTCTTTGAGCGTTCCCACCTGGCATATTTTCTACTAATCCAACTACACCTACTGCATTAACTTTTGCTTTTCTAAGAGCTAAACTTTTCATTAAACCTACTACAACTGCAGAGCCAGCCATATCATAAGTCATATCTTCCATAAATTTTGCAGGCTTAAGTGAAATTCCTCCAGTGTCAAAACAAACTCCTTTACCAACAAAAGCTAAAGGCTTAGAGTTATTTTTTAATCCTTTCCATTCTAGAGTAACCAGATAAGAACCTCTGACACTACCTTGACCAACACCAAGCAAAGTATTCATTCCTAATTTTTTTAATTTTTTTTGATCATAAATAGTTACTTTTAAACCATCTTTTTTTAATAAACTTAATCTCTTAGCATATTCATCTGGATGTAAAACATTGCCAGGTTCTGATACTAAATCTCTAGTATAAAAAGTTCCATTCTCTAAAGATTTAAATTTAAGCTGATCATTTAATGAAGGTACGTTTTTCCCAGTAACAAATATTGTAATATTTTTTTTATTTTTTTTAGTTTTATATTTATCAAAAGAGTAAGATTTTAACTTGATACCATGTAAAAAAAATCCTACAGCATTTTTTAAATTTAAACTTAAAGTTTCTGAGTTAATAATAAATTCATTTATTTTAGACTCTTTAAATATATTAAAGAATTTTCCACCTAGATTCTCTAGTTCCGAGCTCTTAATATCTTTTTTAATTGAGACTAAAATAATTTTTTTTTTTGAACTTAAGTCTAAAGTAATAAATTTTTTTTTAAGATCTTTAGATTTAAGTAAGTCAGACACAAACGAAAACTCTTTACTTAAAAAGAATTTTTTGCTTTTTGAAATATTAAAACTGTCATCTACAAATAATACTTGATTTATAGGACTTTTTTTTGAGACAATAGATCTATAATTAATTACAACATTCATAAATTTAAATTCTATAAGCTAAAGACTGGTGCTATATATGAGCAAAAATACAATATTTCAATGAAAAAATTAATTTATAGAAAACTACTAAAAGATTATATGAGTTTTTTTTTAATTGCTCTTTTTAGCTCTTCTTTAATCATATGGGTTTTTCAAGCAGTTAATTTCCTTGATATTATGATAGAAGATGGAAGAGAATACTCAGTTTACATTAATTATTCTTTACTCAATTTTCCAAAAATAATTAGTAGGCTTTTTCCATTTGTATTATTTTTTAGTATTTTCTACGTCTTATCTAAATATGAATTAAGCAATGAACTAATGATTTTTTGGAATTTTGGAGAAAATAAAGTTAAATTTGTAAACTTTATTTTGTTTGTCTCCCTATTTTTGTTTTTAATACAAATTTCATTTACAAGTTTGATAGTTCCTAGCAGTCAAGATAAGGCAAGATCTTTTTTAAGAGATTCTGAAGTGAATTTTTTAGGAAACTTTGTTAAGCCAAAAAGATTTAATGACACTATAGATGGAGTAACTATTTACGCAGAAAATAGGGATCTCAATGGTAACCTGTATAATTTGTACATTAAAAAAGAAAAAAAAGAAATGCCCAATGAATTTGAAATTACTTACGCAAATAAAGGTAAATTTAAACAGACTAAAGGGGTTCCAATTTTAATACTATATAATGGAGAAACTATAAGAAACAAAGATAACAAAATTACAAATTTTAGATTTTCTAAATCAGATTTTTTATTAAGAGATCTCAAAGCAAACACAATAACACAGCAAAAAAATCAAGAAATGAAAACAACAGATGTTATTGCATGTTTAACCTCTTTATATGAATTAAAATTGAAAATTATTCCTAAAAATATTAGTGAAATTATAAACTGTAATGAAAATAATAAAATTAACTTATTAAAAGAATTATATAAAAGACTTATAGTTCCATTCTATATACCAGTTTTAATGCTAATCCCTTATTTTTTAATTTTATCTTCAAAAGAAAAAAAAAATTACTCAAAATTAAAAATAATAACTTTTTTAATAGGAGTAATAACAATAATTTTATCTGAAGGCGTAATTAGATTTTTATCATTAGAATTTTTCAATAATCTATTAATCTTTTTTACTCCAATTATGTTTTTCTTATTCTTATATTTAATGTTTTTATTTAAATTAAAATTTAAAAACTAATGAAAATTTATATTAGATTCTTAACAACACTTTTTTTTAAGTCTTTACTATATGTTTTGGTCATAATGTTTAGCTTAGTATTTATTTTAAATTACTTAGGAGAATTGGAATATTTTGAAAAAATTGAAATTAAAACAAATTTTACTCTATTTTTATCATTACTGAATTCTCCTGCGATGATTGTTGATATGGCTCCATTTATTTTCTTAATTACATCTCAATTATTTTTTGTGAAACTATTCAATAATAATGAATTAGCTACTTTTAAATATTCTGGCCTAAAAAATTCACAGATAATTAAAATTTTAATCTTAATTTCATTTTTAACTGGAATTTTTACATCAACAATATTTTATTATTTTTCATCAAATTTTAAAAATTTATATCTTGAACTAAAATCACCTTTTTCAAATGATGGTAAATATCTTGCAGTTGTTACACAAAATGGTTTGTGGATTAGAGATAAAATAAATGAAAAAACATTAGTAATAAATTCAAGATTGATTGATAAAAACTTTTTAATTGAAAATTTTATCACAGAATTTGATAAAGATTATAACGTAATAAAAAATATTAAGAGTGACAAAATCGATGTAAGTAAAAAGAAATGGATGATTTTTGATGCAAAAGTTTATGAAAAAAATAATTATTCAACTTATGAAAATTTTTCGCTATATACAAATTTTGATCTTAAACGCATTAATTCATTATATTCAAATCTGGGTTCTCTAAACTTATTTGAACTTTACGAACTTAGAGAAAACTATAAAAAACTTAACTATTCAATTATTGAGGTAGATCTTCAGATATTAAAGTTATTAACTCTACCTATTTTTTTAGTTTTAATGTGTCTATTTTCATCAATACTAATGTTAAGGGTAAAACACTTATCTAGTACTACATTACAAATTACTTTGGGTTTATTTTTTTCTGTAATAATTTATTATTTAAATAATTTTTTTTATGTTTTGGGAAGTACTGAAAAGATAGGGGTACAATTAGCAGTTTTTGTTCCTTTGCTAATCCTTAGTTTTGTAAATTTTTTAATGCTGAATAAAATAAATGAAAAATAATTATTTATTTAATTTCGTATCAATTTTTTTGTTTAGTTTAGGTTTTGCAAGCTTAGTACAAGCGCAAGAACAATTTAGCTTCGATATAACTGAAATAGAAATTTTAGATAAAGGTAACTTGTATAAAGGTTTAAAACGTGGG
>CACDRL010000015.1 GCA_902555435.1 uncultured Pelagibacteraceae bacterium | reverse complement strand
TTTTTTCAAATTTAATTTTTTATTTTTTTGATCTTAATCTTTTAGATACTTTACGTATAACTAACCTTATTTCTATAATATTATGGGCAACTTTATTAAGACCAATTTTTTTAAATGAAAATTTAGATATAAAAATAATTCCATTCATAATTTTTTATGCCTGGTATCCTCAATTTATTTATTTACATGCTGGTGCCAGCACTGAGCCTTGGGCAATAATTTTTTTATTTTTAGCTTTAGAAAATTTTTTTAAATATAAGTTTGATAGAATATTTTTAACAATTGTTTTTCTAAGTATTGGATCTTGTTTCAAATCACAAATTTCTTTATTCATTCCTATATTTGTTTTTTTTTACTTATTAGAAGAAAAAAAATTTTCAAAAAAAATATCACTAATTTTTCTAAGCAGTTTGACAATATTTAATACTTCTTATTATTCATATATTAGAGAAAACATTTATCAAAGATGGCAACCCATTAAAATCAAGAATTATGGATTTGAACATTTAGATCAAAATTTCTTTGATTTAGTATTTTTAAGACTATTTGAAATAAAAGGACTATTATTAGTATTTTTGTTGTGTTTTATTATTTTGATTAAGAATTTTCATAATAATAAAAAAATTTCTTTATATTTAATTTTTTTGACGATATTTATTTTTTCAATTTTATTTTTTAATACTGTTCCACAATTTATACAGCATACTTTTTTCACAAGGTACTATATTTATCTATACATAATAATATTGAGTTTTATTTTTTTGGAAACTTATAAAAATTCTAAAATTATTAATATATTATTAATAATTTTTACTATGGTTGTATACTCAAACGATTTTTATAAATTTTTTAATTTTAACAAAGACAGCCCTTACAAACTAAATTTTTCCCAGTTTGACACCGATCCGATCTACTTAGGTTTAAATCAAATTTTAGAAATTTCAGAAAAAGATCTTAAAAGCTATAAAATTGAGAATATATATATAAGTAGATCTACTAAAATAATATACAGAATACCAAAATATTTTTATAAAGATTACAATATTTTAGCAACCGCACCAAAAGAAATAAATTGCACTTGTGAAAAAGAAGATGTTGCAATAATTAATTTTTATCCTGAATTGAGAAATTCGCTTCTTAAATATGAGACTAATATGCCTACAAGTCCAGACGGTTATGAAGAACTTTATGGAAAAAATTTACAAAACTCTAAAAATAGATGTTTAGAACAAATGAATAATTCTTGTTCAGTTTTACATTTGTTAAAAGAGGATGATAAATCGGTTATTGCAGCACTAGGTATAAAATAACTTATAATTTAGAAATTTCTGAATAAATTTTCTTTGCTTTAATTACTAATTTTTTTTCAAATTTAATCTTTTCTATTTTTTTAGAAAGATTTTTATTTGTAAATTTAAATTTACGCTTAATTGATAAATTTAAATCAAAATTGTTTAAAATTTTAATTAAATTTGTATCAAATTTTTCATATGCAAGAAATTTAATATTATTTGTATATTTGTAATTTTTTAAAATATTCTCATAAACGTAAATCCAATATGAAAGCCAAAAATTTATATTTGTATCCTCATAGTTTGTAACAAAGCTTTTTTTAAAATTTAAAGTTTTCAAATTTAACCCAAACTCATGATGTACTAAATAATTCATATAATTTAATATAAATGGATTTCTTTTTTGTTTTGAAGATATAATTTTATGTGTTTTTGAAAGTGAATATGAATGAAACAATGGGTCTCTAAAAGTTACAATTAAAAAAATATTTTTTAAATTACTAAAATTATTTAGCCTTAAAACATTAATATTATTTTTTGTAATATAAAGATCTTTATTTTCTCTGTGGGTTATTATGTTTATATATTTATGATATTCATCTAATTCAAATTTATTAATATTATGCGTTAAAATATTATTTTTATTGATATATTTCCTATCTTTAAAAACCCTCCAGAAAATTTCATCAAATGCTTCAGGCATTTCATCAGAAACTAGTATGCCATCATCATGGACTCTTTTATATTTTTTTTTTTTATTTTTTCTTATAAATTTTTCCCAAAAATTGATTAATAAAAATATTTTAAAATATTTTTTTAAAAAATTAAAAATATTTGGTGAAAGTAAAAATGGAAGATCTTGAAATGTTAATGATGAAAATTTTCTAGTTTTATAAAGCTCATTTAATAATATTGTTGTTCCAGATCTAGGCAATCCTGTAATAAATAAGGATTTAATAGTCTTTTTTTTTTTATAAAAAAAAAACTTATCAACATCAAATAATACTTCCTGGAAAATATTATTATCTAAAAATATTTTAAATAATAATCTATCTAAAAAAGAATAATGCATTAGATCATTATTTTTTATTTTTTTTAAAAAACTTCTTTAAGGGATAATAAAAAATTACTAATATTAAAAATAATACTGCTAAAACTATTCCTATTATCAAAAGTAAAACAGGCAAGGCAACTCCTGGACCAAAATAAGCTGCAGCATAATTAAATGAGTCGATTAAAAAAATAAAAGTTATTAAAAATATTATTTGCATTTTGTTTTGTTTATCCAATTCAAATTTATTTCTTCATTTTTAAAATATGTGCTCCATCTAAAAAAAGATTTATTCGTATTTCCCACTAATTTGTCGAATTTCCAAATTATCTCTTCTTTATCCATAAAATAAAGTGAGTAGTCTATATCTATAAACAGTTTATTTTTGTCTATTACTCTTTGAGTTCCACTTGACGATCTATTAAAATCATTAGTATTCATAGGTTTTTCAAATGGTAAAGACACAGTGTCATTCTTTGTATCGTAAAAATATAATTTAGTTTTATTTTTTGAATTTGGATTTACTCTATCAATTTTATAGCCTGGCATATTTAGATAATTATTATTTCCATATATTGAGAATATCCCTTCACCCAAATAATCTATATCATGTTGCGCTAACCAAGGTCCACTTTTTAGCCAAACAATTTTTTTTTCTTCTGGTCTATATAAAAAAACGGTTGATAAATGTCTTGAGCTGAAAGCTATATCTCCTTCCTTAACATAATCATCACTTACAAAAATTGGTTGAGAGTCGTTTAAATGTATAACATTAGTTGACCACGGTCTTCCCAAAACTAAATATTCGTAGTCATTTTCAATTAAAATATCTATTATTGATTCTTCTTTTAATATAATTCCACTTTTTGTATCAACAATTGCATATCCATCATCTTTAAAAAATTTTCCAATGTCATTTTTTTTATTTATTTCTGTGGTTATGGTAGTCATAATTTTATCTTCATTAATTTTTTCAACACTATGATGAAAAAAATTATAATTAATCCATTCCATTTCACTACATGCGGATAGTTTTAAAAGAGGTGCACCAGCTCCAGGATGAAAAATTACACTTCCATCTTTCATCAATAGAGGGTGTCTTGGATGAAAAATTTTGGTTGAATATTGAAGATCATCTGCGTTCCATCCAATGTTAAGTTGGTATTTTAGTTGTCCGGTTTTAGATAGAGGTTCATTTTTCAAAACAGCAGCTGGATCAGGTACCCATTTCCAAATATATTTTTTTTGATTTAAATCATAAAGATAAACAATATTTCTTTCATAGTCTGTTGAGTAAGCAGAAAAAACAATATACCCGCCGTCAAACTTATTTTTATTGAAGACCTTTAATTCTCCAGATTCGTTTTCGTCATCTTTTAAAGGAACTACTGACATATTGTTAAGATACCTGTTTATCCCTCTATTAATAATAATACCAACATCCCTTGGAAATTTTGCTACAGACTCAGCAAAGTCACCAAATTTTCCAAATTTTTTACCACCGATAGTAGTGTGTCTTACAACGCCAGAAAAAAATATTAAAAATAAAATAAATAAAATTAAAAATACAATAAAAAATCTTAGTGAAATTTTAAAAGAAAGAAACTTTTCTAGTTTATTTATCATTATAAAAATTAGTTCAAAAAATTAATGTATTATCACAATATTAAAAAAATTTAAATTAAGCAAAAATAATTAGTGTTGATTTTATTGAGTGATGGTGCCCCCGCACGGATTCGAACCGCGGACCTATTGATTACAAATCAATTGCTCTACCAACTGAGCTACAAGGGCATGCGCAATAATTATTAATTATTTGTAAAATAATCAACTCTTTTTTTTTAAATAACTAAGGTGATGAAATACAATTGCTGCACTATTTGATATATTTAAACTTTCAATCTCTTCATTCATATCAATTTTGACAAAAAAATCTGCATATTTACCTGTGTGTTGTCTCATTCCAAATCCTTCCGAGCCAAATAACAAAACATTATTTCCTTCCCATTTAACATTAGTAAAATCTTTTTGACCTTTTGAGTCAAAACCATAAATCCAGAAATTTTTTTCTCTTAAATTTTTTAATGTAGAATTTATATTTGACACTTCAAAAATATTTACGTGCTCCATACATCCACTTGCTGATTTATACATTAATTTGCTATCCTTTGGAAAATGCCTCTCTTTAATAATTACACCATCAATATAAAAGGATGCTGCACTTCTAATAAGTGAGCCTATATTTCTTGGATCAGTAACCTCATCTAAACACACAAAGGTTAAATTTTTTTTTTCTTTAATAAACTCTTTTAGATCTGGTTGATCTATATGTTCAATCTCTGCAACATATCCATTATGCATTAATTGTTCTTTTGATGAGTATTTGTCCAATTCTTTTTTTGACTTAAAATAAACTTTTACGTCTTCCAAAAGATTCTTGTTTGGATTTTTTCTATGGATATTTTTTTTTGCATCTTCTGTTAAAAACACTCTTAAAACCTTCCTCCTCGGATTACGTAATGCTTCCATTACCGCATGTTGACCAACAATAAAAAAAGATGATTTATTCATAAAATTATGATGTGTTTTACACGTTTTTTAATAGTTTTTCTTAATAAATCACGTGTTGCATTTGGATAAATAAAATATATAAAACGCTTGTTATTTGAAGCTATATTGAACAAGGGGACACTTCCCCAAAGGAGGGGTTCCAGAGCGGTCAAATGGGGCGGGCTGTAAACCCGTTGACTTCGGTCTTCGAAAGTTCGAATCTTTCCCCCTCCACCATTTAATATGATTTCAAATAACAATGGAGTGTTACTCTTGGGGTTGTGCGGGTGTAGTTCAATGGTAGAACGCTAGCCTTCCAAGCTGGATGTAAGGGTTCGATTCCCTTTACCCGCTCCAAGAAAATAAAGTAAGAAACAAAAAAAAAAAACTGAGGTTAAAAAGAAATGTCAAAAGAAAAATTCGTACGAAGCAAACCCCACTGTAACATTGGGACTATTGGTCATGTAGACCATGGTAAAACAACTCTTACTGCTGCTATCACAAATGTATTAGCTGAAGCTGGTGGTGGAACAGCTGTAGCTTACGATCAAATCGATAAAGCTCCAGAAGAAAAAGAAAGAGGAATTACAATTTCAACTGCACACGTTGAATATGAAACTGAAAAAAGACACTATGCACACGTGGACTGTCCTGGTCACGCTGACTACGTAAAAAATATGATTACTGGTGCAGCACAAATGGATGGAGCAATATTGGTTGTTAATGCAGCTGATGGTCCTATGCCACAAACAAGAGAACATATACTTTTAGGAAGACAGGTAGGTATTCCAGCAATTGTTGTTTACTTAAATAAAGTAGACCAAGTTGATGATAAAGATATGATTGAACTTGTAGAAGAAGAGATTAGAGAACTTTTAACTTCTTACAAATATCCTGGAGATACAACTCCAATCGTTAAAGGTTCAGCTTTAGCAGCAGTTGAAAAAAGAGATGATGAAATTGGAAAAAATTCAATTTTAGAATTAATGAAAGCTGTTGATGAACATATTCCGCAACCAGCTAGAGAAGTTGACAAACCATTCTTGATGCCAGTTGAAGACGTATTTTCAATATCAGGAAGAGGAACGGTTGCAACCGGAAGAGTTGAATCGGGTGTAGTTAAAACTGGTGAAGAAGTTGAGATCGTTGGAATTAGAGAAACAAAAAAATCAGTTTGTACTGGAGTAGAAATGTTTAGAAAACTTTTGGATTCTGGTGAAGCAGGAGATAATGTAGGAATTTTATTGAGAGGTATTGAAAGAACTGACATTGAAAGAGGTCAAGTTCTTTGTAAGCCTGGATCAATAACTCCTCACACTAAATTTGAAGCTCAAGCTTATATTCTCAAAAAAGACGAGGGTGGAAGGCATACTCCTTTCTTTACAAAATATAGACCACAGTTTTATTTTAGAACAACAGACGTAACAGGAGAAGTTGAATTACCATCGGGTACGGAAATGGTTATGCCGGGTGATGATGCTAAGTTCACTGTTAAACTTATTACGCCTATTGCTATGGCAGAAAAATTAAATTTTGCTATTAGAGAAGGTGGAAGAACTGTTGGAGCAGGAGTAGTAACTAAAATTATAGAGTAACTCTATAAATAGGAGTGTAGCTCAATTGGTAGAGCGCCGGTCTCCAAAACCGGAGGCTGAGGGTTCGAGTCCCTCCGCTCCTGCCAATTTGAGCTAAAAAATTATGAAGAACCCGATTAAATTTATACAGGAAGTAAAACAAGAGGCTTTTAAAGTTACCTGGCCTACTTGGAAAGAAACTTTGCAAGGCGCCTTAATGGTATTCGTTATGGCCGTTATAATGTCATTATTTTTTCTTCTGTTGGATCAGGTTCTTAAATTTTTCTTAGAATTGTTATTAAAGGTAAGTATTTGATGAAAAATTGGTACATTGTTCAATCACACTCTAGTTTTGAAAATAAAGTTGCTTTATTAATTAAGGAAGAAGCTGATAAAGCCAAAATAAGTGAGAAATTCGAGGAAATCATCGTTCCAACTCATGATGTTACAGAAGTTAAAAGAGGAAAAAGAATTCAAAGAAAAAAGAAATACTTTCCAGGATATGTGCTGATAAAAAGTGAGATGGATAATAATATCTACCATATGATCAAAGGTATAAAGAGAGTAAGCGGATTTCTTGGATCAAAAGGTATCCCAGTACCAGTCTCTGATAAAGAAGTTGAGAAAATTTTAGGTCAAATTAAAGATGGTGTGGCACAGCCAAAATCTGGTATAGATTACAGCGTTGGAGAAAAAGTTCAGGTAGTTGACGGACCATTTGCATCGTTTAATGGAATGATTGAGGAAATTGATGAAGAAAAAGCTAGACTTAAGGTGTCAGTTTCTATATTTGGTCGTCCAACTCCGGTAGATTTAGAATATAACCAAGTAGAGAAAGTAAGTTAATGGCAAAAGAGATAAGTGGATTTATAAAATTACAAATTAAAGGTGGGCAAGCAAATCCTGCTCCTCCTGTTGGTCCTGCGTTAGGACAACGAGGAGTTAATATAATGGAATTTTGTAAAGCATTTAATGACAAGACAAAATCTATGGCAGGAAAACCTGTTCCGGTTGAAATTACTGTTTACAAAGATAAAAAATTTGATTTTAAAATAAAATCTCCACCAGCATCGTTCTATATTAAAGAAGCTGTGAAATTAAAAGGTGGATCAAAAGAGCCAGGAAGAAACATTGTAGCTTCAATTTCAAAAAAACAGTTAGAAGATATTGCTAAAGAAAAAATGAATGATTTAAATGCTCACGATATAAATGAAGCAGTAAAAATAATTGCAGGTTCAGCGAGATCAATGGGTATAGAGGTAAAAGAATAATGGCTTCAAAGAGATATAAAAAACTTCCTGAGAAAACCAAAGATTTAAATGCAGAGTCTATAGAAAAATTATTACCTGAGCTTAAAAAAAACTGTACAACAAAATTTGATGAGTCTTTAGATTTAAGTTTCCAAATAAACAACAAACAAAAGAAGAGTGAAGTTAACATTAGGACTGTAGTAAATCTTCCAGGTGGGACAGGTAAGAAAGTAAAAGTTGCTGTTGTTTGTGAAGATAATAAAGTACAAGAAGCAAAGGATGCAGGCGCTGATATTGTTGGTGGAGATGAATTTGTTGAACAAATCAAAGGTGGAGATTTAAATTTTGAAAAATTAATTTGCACACCAGGAATGATGATTAAACTTTCGAAATTAGGTAAAGTTTTAGGTCCAAAAGGATTAATGCCAAATCCAAAACTTGGATCAGTATCAGAAAATATTAAACAAGCAGTTACTGATGCAAAATCAGGACAAGTTGAAATTAGAAATGATAAAGATGGAAACATTGGAGTAAGTATTGGAAAAAAATCATTCAGTGATGATCAATTATTAAAAAATTATAATGCAATAATAGATGCACTAGAAAAAGAAAAGTCCAACAACACTCTAAAAGGAGATTTAATTAAAGGTGTATTTGCAACTTCTACAATGGGTGTTTCTTACAAAGTTAAATTAGGAAAATCGATATAGTTATGATGAACAAAGAACAAAAGAAAAATTATATTGAAGAAATGACTTCTAAATTTGAGAGTAGTAAAGCAGTAATGGTTACACACTATCAAGGCTTAACAATGACTCAGTTAGATGATTTAAGAGCAAAAATGAGAGAGCATGGTATCGTCTTTAAGATCACTAAAAACAGAATTACAAAATTAGCATTGGAAAAAACTAAGTGTAAAGATTTATCTAATCTTTTCACAGGTCCAACAGCAGTTGCATTTGGTGAAGATGCAATAATGTCTGCAAGGATATTATCTAAATTTGCTAAAGATAACGAGAATCTTAAATTAATTGGTGGAATAATGGATGATGAGGTCTTGGATCAGGCCGGTGTCCAAAATGTTGCTAGTTTACCTACACTGGATGAAGCAAGAGCCAATATTGTGGGTATTTTAAACGCTCCAGCATCAAAATTAATTAGTATTTTGCTTGCACATTCGGAAAAAATGAGTAGTTTGTCCGCAGAAAATTCTGAAACACAACCCAAAGAGTAGAAAAATATGCCTGACCTAAATAAAATTATTGAAGACCTATCAAGTTTGACTGTCGCTGAAGCAGCTGAACTTTCAAAACATTTGGAAGAAAAGTGGGGTGTAACTCCAATGGCAGCAGCAGCTCCAGTTGCAGCAGGTGGTGCAGCTCCAGCAGAAGAAAAAGATGATTTCACTATCATGCTAGTTTCTGCAGGTGATAAAAAAATTAATGTTATCAAAGAAGTAAGAGCAGCCACTTCATTAGGTTTAAAAGAAGCTAAAGATCTTGTAGAGGGAGCACCAAAAGAAGTTAAATCTGGTGTTAACAAAAAAGATGCCGAAGAGATCAAAGCTAAATTAGAAGCTGCTGGCGCAAAAGTAGAACTTAAATAAATTAATTAGAAAGAATTCAAATACTGATTATTTTTGATCAGTATTAATAAATATAGATGCAATTATCTTTTACTGAAAAGAAAAACATTAGAAAAAGTTTTGGTAAATTAAAAGAGAGTTTATCAATACCAAATCTTATAGAAGTTCAAAAAAATTCTTACAAAGAATTAACAGAATTCAACGCTGAAACAGAACTTACTAAAGGGTTTGACAGGGTATTTAAGAGTATTTTTCCAATTGAAGATCTGAATGACAAGGCAACTCTTGAATATGTTTCTTACAGATTAGAAAAGCCAAAATTTGATGTTGAAGAATGTATAACAAGAGGTTTAACTTATTCTTCAGCTCTTAAATGTACATTAAGATTAGTTGTTTACGAAATAGATCAAGAAAATAATACTAAAGATATTTTATCAGCAAAAGAACAAGAAGTTTACATGGGTGAAGTTCCTATGATGACAAATAGTGGAACGTTCATTACCAATGGTGTTCAACGTGTTGTAGTAAACCAAATGCATAGAAGCCCAGGTGTTTTCTTTGATCATGATAAAGGAAAAACTCATGCAAGTGGAAAATTATTATTTAATTGTAGAGTAATACCTAACAGGGGATCATGGTTAGATTTTGAATATGATGTAAAAGATTTTTTATATTTTAAAATTGATAGAAAGAAAAAAATATTTGCTTCAACACTACTTTTAGCTTTAGGTTTTTCAAAATCAGAAATTGTTGATGAGTTTTATGATAGTGAGAAATATACTTATGATATCAAAACAGAAAAATGGAAAACTAAATTCAACCCTGAGAATTATAAAGCAAAAAATTTTTCTGAAGAAGTAATTGATGCAAAAAATGGTGATGTAGTAATAAAATTAGGCGATAAAATAAATTTTTTAAATGCTAAAAAATTAGCTAACGAAGGACTTAAAGATATCTTGGTTTCAAGTGAATCTCTTTTTGGAAAATTCTTACACAGAGATACTAAAATAAGCGATGAAGAAGAAGGTACATTAAAAATTGGTACTGAACTTAATGATACAATTATTCAGCAAATATTAGATGCTAATATTCATTCATTAGAAATATCTGTAACAAATTCTATAAATAAGGGACCATATTTATTAACAACAATTTTAGCAGACAAAAATAACTCCAAAGACGAAGCCATAACGGAAATATATAAAATGCTAAGACCGGGCGAGCCACCAACAATAGAGATTGCCACTCAAATATTCAATAATCTTTTCTTTAGCTCAGATAGATATGATTTGTCTGATGTGGGTAGAGTTAAAATGAACTCAAGATTGAACCAAGAGTGCTCAGATAAAATTACCATCTTAAGAAATGACGACATTATATCTATTATTCATAAAATGTTAGATTTGCGAGATGGTAAAGATGATGTTGATGATATTGATCATCTAGGAAATAGAAGAGTACGTTCTGTGGGTGAATTGGTTGAAAACCAGGCAAGAATTGGTGTTTACAGAATGGAAAGAGCAATTAAAGAAAAGATGACAACTCTTGATGTAGAGTCTGCAATGCCACAAGATTTAATTAACGCAAAACCTTTAACTGTTTCACTAAAAGATTTCTTTGCTAGCTCCCAACTTTCACAGTTTATGGATCAAACAAATCCATTATCTGAAATAACCCACAAAAGAAGAGTTTCAGCTTTAGGACCAGGTGGACTAACTAGAGAAAGAGCAGGATTTGAAGTTCGTGACGTACACCCAACCCATTACGGAAGAATTTGTCCAATTGAGACTCCAGAAGGACCAAACATTGGTTTGATAAATAGTTTATCTACTTATGCAAAAATAAATAAATATGGTTTTATTGAAAGCCCATACAAAAAAGTAAAAGATGGGGTTGTGCAAGATAAAGTTGAGTACTTATCTGCCATGGAAGAAACAAAATTTACAATTGCTCAAGCAAATACGAAGTTAGATAAAAATGCAAAGATAGTTGAGGAATTAGTTTCTTGTAGACAAAATTTAAATTTCCTTTTATCCAAACCAGATGCAATTGATTATATCGATGTTTCACCAAAACAACTTGTTTCTGTTGCAGCATCTTTAATACCTTTCTTAGAAAATGATGACGCCAACAGAGCTCTAATGGGTTCTAATATGATGAGACAAGCTGTTCCTCTTTTAAAACCAGAATCTCCATTAGTTGGTACAGGGATTGAAAGCGATGTAGCTTTAGACTCTGGTGTAACGATTGTTGCAAAGAGAGATGGCGTTGTTGATAAAATTGATGGTAAGAGAATTGTAATTAAAGTAACAGAAGAAACTGATTTCAGTGAATCAGGTGTAGATATTTACAACTTACAAAAATTTAAAAGATCAAACCAAAATACATGTATTAATCAAAGACCACTTGTTAGAGTTGGTGATAAAGTTAAATCTGGTGATATTATTGCAGACGGTCCATCAACAAAATTAGGTGAACTTGCGCTTGGTAAAAATGTAACAGTAGCATTTATGCCATGGCAAGGTTACAATTTTGAAGACTCTATTTTGATTTCAGAAAGATGTGTAACTGATGACGTATTTACTTCAGTTCATATTGAAGAATATGAAATAATGGCAAGAGACACTAAACTAGGAGAGGAAGAAATTACAAGAGATATTCCTAATGTTAACGAGGAAGCTTTAAAAAATCTTGACGAATCTGGAATAGTTTATATTGGAGCTGAAGTAAACGCTGGCGATATTTTAGTTGGAAAAGTTACTCCAAAAGGCGATTCAGCATCTGGACCAGAAGAAAAACTACTAAGATCAATTTTTGGAGAAAAAGCTATTGATGTCACTGATACATCTTTGAGGATGTCAAGAGGTGCTAGTGGTACCGTTGTTGATGTGAGAGTGTTTAACAGACATGGTATTGAAAAAGATGAAAGATCAATAACAATTGAAAGAGCTGAAATTGAACAAGTTCAACAAGATAAATTAGTAGAGGAAGAAATTTTAGAAAGAAGTATCAAGCAAAGAGCTTCACAAATTTTATCAGGCTCTTCATTAACTAAAAAAATTAAAGATTTATCCGAAGGAGCAAAACTTGATTTTGATGCAATCAATAATCTTTCTATAAATGATATATTTAAAATAACAGTTGGTAATGCAAATGATGAAGCGACATTGGCACAACTAAAAGATCAATACAATAAAGCAAAACAAGACATTACGGAAAGATTTGAGGATAAAGTTTTAAAAATTAGAAGTGGTGATGATTTATTACCAAGTGTTATGAAAATGGTAAAAGTTTTTGTAGCTATTAAGAGAAGATTAAGACCAGGTGATAAAATGTCAGGAAGACACGGTAACAAGGGTGTTGTTAGTAAAATAGTACCAGTTGAAGATATGCCATATAGAGAAGATGGTAGACCGGTTGATATTGTTTTAAACCCTCTAGGTGTTCCAAGTAGGATGAATGTAGGTCAAATTTTAGAAACTCACCTAGGTTGGGCTTGTAAAGAATTCGGTGAACAAATTAAAAATTTAGTTAACGAAAATAATAAAAAAATTGAAAGAACTGAGAAAATAGAAAAATTTTTAAAATCTGTTTATGGAGAAGATACGTTTAATGAAAAAGTAGACAAATTAAGTAAGAGTGAGTTTAAAGACCTGTGTGAAAATTTACAAAATGGTATTGCAATATCAACTCCTGTTTTTGATGGCGCTAAAGAGAAAAATGTAACAGACATGTTAGAGTTAGCTAGTCTACCTGGATCTGGTCAAACTTACTTGTGGGATGGAAGAACTGGAGAAAAATTTGACAGACCAGTTACTGTTGGAATAATTTATATGTTAAAACTTCACCACTTGGTTGAAGATAAAATTCATGCTAGATCCACAGGTCCTTACAGTTTGGTTACACAACAACCTCTTGGTGGTAAAGCTCAATTAGGTGGTCAAAGATTTGGAGAAATGGAAGTGTGGGCTCTTGAAGCTTACGGAGCTTCTTACACTTTACAAGAAATTTTGACAGTAAAATCGGATGATGTTGCTGGAAGAGTCAAAGTTTACGAAACTATAGTTAAAGGTGAAGAGAATTTTGAATCTGGTATTCCAGAGTCTTTTAACGTTTTAGTAAAAGAAATTAAATCATTAGCATTAAATGTGGAGCTTAATTAATGAAAAAAGAATTAACAGATTTATTTAAAGGAAGTGAAATTTCAGAAGCACAAAATTTTAATAGTATAAAAATTTCTTTAGCTAGTCCTGAAAAAATTAAATCTTGGACATTTGGAGAAATAAAAAAACCAGAAACTATAAATTATAGAACTTTTAGACCAGAAAAAGACGGTCTATTCTGTGCAAGAATTTTTGGTCCAATCAAAGATTATGAATGTTTATGCGGAAAGTATAAACGAATGAAATTTAGAGGAATTATTTGTGAAAAATGTGGAGTTGAGGTAACAAAATCAAATGTAAGAAGAGAAAGAATGGGTCACATTAATCTTGCAACTCCTGTGGCGCATATATGGTTCTTAAAATCTTTACCAAGTAGAATTGCACTTGCAGTAGATATGAAGTTAAAAGAAATCGAGAGAGTTCTCTACTTTGAAAACTTTATAGTAATTGAACCAGGATTAACTGGTTTACAAAAAAACCAACTTTTAAATGAGGAAGAATTAGCAAAATACCAAGATGAATTTGGAGAGGAAAGCTTTACAGCAGGTATTGGAGCAGAAGCTGTTCTAGAGATGTTAAAAAATCTTGACTTAGAATTAGAAAGAAAAAATCTTGTTAGCTTCATTAAAGAGACTAAATCTAAAGTTAATGAAGAAAGAGCAATTAAGAGATTAAAACTAATAGAGTCATTTATTGAAACTGGTCAAAAACCAGAGTGGATGATTATGACTGTAGTTCCAGTTATTCCACCTGAATTAAGACCTTTAGTTCCTCTTGATGGCGGTAGATTTGCTACTTCAGATCTTAACGACCTATACAGAAGAGTTATTAACAGAAATAATAGATTAAAAAGATTAATGGATCTTAAAGCTCCAGATATCATTGTTAGAAATGAAAAAAGAATGCTACAAGAATCGGTTGATGCTCTTTTTGACAATGGAAGAAGAGGTCGAGTTATTACTGGAACAGGTAAAAGACCACTTAAATCTCTTGCAGAAATGCTTAAAGGTAAGCAAGGTAGATTTAGACAAAACTTATTAGGAAAAAGGGTAGATTACTCTGGAAGGTCAGTAATTGTTGTTGGTCCAGACTTAAAATTACATGAGTGCGGATTACCAAAAAAAATGGCTTTAGAGTTATTTAAACCATTTTTATACGCAAGATTAAACAAATTAGGTTTAGCATCTACAATTAAACAAGCTAAAAAATTAGTAGAGAAAGAAACTAATGCTGTATGGGATGCATTAGAGTTAATTGTACGAGAGCACCCAGTTTTATTAAATAGAGCGCCTACACTTCATAGACTTGGCGTTCAAGCTTTTGAACCAAAATTAATTGAAGGTGACGCTATTGAATTACATCCTTTAACTTGTGCAGCATTTAATGCTGACTTTGATGGTGACCAAATGGCTGTTCACGTTCCGTTAAGTTTAGAAGCTCAGTTGGAAGCAAGAATATTAATGCTATCAACAAACAACATTTTATCACCCTCAAATGGTAAACCTATTATCGTTCCGAGTCAGGACATGATTTTAGGAATATATTATCTTTCACAGGAACCGGTATCGGATAAACCATCTGGATACTTTACTAACTCTGATCAAATAGAATTTGCATTATCCTCAGGTGAAATTAACGTACATAGCACTATTATTTCAAGATATGAAACTGTTGATGAACAAGGAAATAAGAAGATTGAAAAATATACATCAACTGCAGGAAGATTTTTATTAGCTAACCTATTACCTAAAAATAGTAATATTAAATTCTCATTAGTTGATAGATTGCTACCAAAAAAAGTTGTTTCTGAAATAATTGATGTGGTTTTCAGATTCTGTGGTCAGAAAACGACAGTTATTTTCTGTGATAAACTTAAAGATTTAGGATTTAAACATGCATTTAAAGCAGGAATTTCATTTGGAAAAGATGATTTAATTATTCCTGAAAACAAAACGCAATTAATTGATGATACTAAAAAATTAATTGCTGATTATGAAACTCAATATGCTGAAGGTTTGATTACAAGAGGTGAGAAGTACAACAAGGTTGTTGATGCATGGTCTAAATGTACAGATAAAGTTGCGGGTGAAATGATGAAAAGAATTTCTGCAACTGAAAAAACAGATGAAGGATTAAAAATAAACTCAGTATTTATGATGGCTGATAGCGGTGCAAGAGGTTCAGCAGCACAAATGAAACAATTAGCTGGTATGAGAGGATTAATTGCAAAACCCTCAGGTGAAATTATTGAAAGTCCAATTATCTCTAATTTTAAAGAAGGTTTAACGGCTTTAGAATATTTCAACTCTACACACGGAGCCAGAAAAGGATTAGCTGACACTGCACTTAAAACAGCAAGTTCTGGTTATTTAACAAGAAGATTGTGTGATGTTGCTCAAGATTTAACAGTAACAAAAGTTAAATGTGAAGAACCTGGCTTTATTGAACTCTCAGAAATTTTAGAAGGTGGAAACGTAGTTGTGAGTTTGGCAGAAAGAGCATTAGGTAGAGTTACAGCTGCTGAGGTAAAAAATCCTTTAAGTGGTGAAGTGATAATTAAAAAATCAGAAATGATTGACGAGGCAGGTTGTGATAAAATTGATGCTGCGGGTGTTAAATCTATAAAAGTTTATTCGGTAATGACTTGTAGTTCTAAAGAAGGAGTTTGCTCTACTTGTTACGGAAGAGATTTATCTAGAGGTAAAATGGTACATGTGGGTGAAGCTATTGGTATGATTTCAGCTCAATCAATTGGAGAACCAGGTACGCAGTTAACAATGAGAACATTCCACGTTGGAGGAACAGCTTCAGTTAAACAAGATAACCAAATTATTAGCAAAAGTGATGGAACATTAAAAATTATTAATTCAAATATTTTAGAAGATTCTAAAAAGAATTTAATTGTTATGGGTAGAAATACTCAACTTTCTATAGAGGATGATAAAGGAGTTCAAATAGCAGTTTATAAAGTTGCTTATGGATCAAGATTATTCTTTAATAATGGAGACAAAGTTAAAGCAAATACTAAAATTTGTGAGTGGGATCCATATACAACACCAGTTATTGCTGAAAAGAGTGGTATTGCTAGTTATGTAGATTTGATAGATGGTGTTTCAATTCAAGAAACTACAGATGACGCAACAGGAATATCATCAAAATCTGTAATTGATTGGAGAGGTCAATCTAAGAGCACAGATTTAAAACCAAGAATTACTTTAAGAGACGAAAAAGGGAATGTAATTAAAAAAGCAGATGATAATGAAGCTAGATATTATTTAGTACCAGATTCAATTTTATCAATTAAAGACGGTCAAAAAGTTTATGCTGGTGATGTTATTGCAAGATTACCTAAAGAAACAACAAAAACTAAAGATATTACTGGAGGTCTTCCAAGAGTAGCTGAACTTTTCGAAGCTAGAAAAGCTAAGGACAGTGCTATAATTGCTGAAAATGATGGAAGCGTTGTTTTTGGAAAGGAAGTTAGAGGTAAACAAAGAGTTTCGATTGTTCCTGAAGACGGATCAGAACCATCAAATTATTTAATTCCAAAAGGAAAACACATTAACTTTAATCCTGGTGAAAAAATTCAAAAAGGTGAATACCTTTTAGATGGTCAGCCATTACCGCATGATATTTTAAGAATTTTAGGTATTAAAGAATTAACAGAATATTTTGTTAATCAAGTTCAAGAAGTATATCGATTACAAGGTGTAATTATTAATGATAAACATATCGAAACAATTCTAAGACAAATGCTTAAAAAAGTCGAAGTCAAAGTATCTGGGGACTCAAGTTATTTACCAGGTGAAGTGGTTGATAGAATAAAATTTGATAATACTAACGAAAAATTAGTTGCTGAAGGCAAAACCCAGGCTGTTGGAGAAAGAGTACTAATGGGTATTACTAAAGCTTCACTTCAAACAGAGTCATTCATTTCTGCTGCGTCTTTCCAAGAGACAACAAGAGTATTAACAGATGCTGCAATTAAAGGGAAAGTTGATCCATTAAACGGTTTAAAAGAGAACGTAATTGTTGGAAGATTAGTTCCTGCTGGTACGGGTAATATCAAGAACAGATGGAACAACAAGGCCTTAGAAGATGATAATAGCTTCTTAGCAGAGCAGGATAAACTTGAAGCTTCTGAGCCTGAAGAAACGCAAGTAAATCAATAAAAAAATCACCTAAAAATTGCAGTTTTAGTTTGACAATAGCTGATTAATAAGTATTTTGGCGATGTTTTTGGTTGGAATGTAGTGCTCTTGAGGTACTAAACGCTGCCACAAAATAACCTGTCAGTTATTTTCATCTCAAAAATAAATTAATTAATTTTAAAAAATATTATGCCAACTATTAATCAGTTGTTAAGAAAAAAAAGAGTTAAACAAGTTTCTAGGAACAAAGTTCCTGCTTTACAAAAGCAACCTTTAAAAAGAGGTGTTTGTGTTAAAGTTTATACAACCACTCCAAAAAAACCAAACTCCGCATTAAGAAAAGTTGCAAGAGTTAGATTGTCAAACGGTTTTGAAGTAACCGCTTATATTCCAGGTGAAGGTCATAATTTACAAGAACACTCAGTAGTTCTAATTAGAGGTGGTAGGGTTAAGGATTTACCTGGTGTCAGATATCATATTTTAAGAGGAAATTTAGATACACAAGGTGTTGCTAATAGGAAACAAAGAAGATCTTTGTACGGAACCAAAAAAGGTAAATAATGTCTAGAAAAAAAACTCAACCTAAAAAAAATGTAGTTCCTGATCCAAAATTTAATTCAACTATAATTCCAAAATTGATCAACAATATTATGTATGACGGTAAAAGAGGTATTGCCGCAAAAATAGTTTATGAAGCAATTGAAAAAATAAAAACAAAAACTAAAGATGAACCTATAAATATTTTTAATGAAGCAATTAACAATATCAAACCAACTGTAGAAGTCAGATCACGAAGAGTTGGTGGTGCAACTTATCAAGTACCTGTCGAAGTTAAAAGTAAAAGAGCTCAAGCACTTGCAATAAGATGGCTAGTTGATTCAGCTAGAAAAAGAAAAGATAAACACATGTCAGATAAAATTTTTAACGAACTGTATGATGCTTATGAAAAAAAAGGTGCTGCAGTTAAAAAAAGAGAGGATGTTCATAAAATGGCAGAGTCTAATAAGGCATTTGCTCATTTTAGGTGGTAATAAATTATGGCTAGAACTCATACATTAGATAAATACAGAAATATTGGGATCATGGCCCATATAGATGCTGGCAAAACAACTACTACAGAAAGAGTTCTATACTATACTGGAAAAAGTCACAAAATTGGTGAAGTACATGATGGTGCTGCAACAATGGATTGGATGGAGCAAGAACAAGAAAGAGGAATTACAATTACATCTGCGGCTACTACTTGTTTTTGGAATGATCATAGAATTAATATCATAGACACTCCTGGTCATGTAGATTTTACTATTGAAGTAGAACGATCTTTAAAAGTTTTAGACGGTGCTGTTGCCGTTTTTGATGGTGTAGCAGGCGTAGAACCTCAATCTGAAACTGTATGGAGACAAGCTGATAAGTATAAAGTACCAAGAATTTGCTTTGTTAATAAATTAGATAGAACAGGCGCTGATTTCTTTAGATGTGTAGATATGATAAGAGACAGATTGGGTGCCAAACCTTTGGTTGTACAAGTCCCTATAGGTGCTGAAGCTTCTTTAACTGGTGTTGTTGACCTAGTTAAAATGAAAGCACAAGTATGGAAAAATGAAGCATTAGGTGCAGAGTGGGAGTATAAAGATATACCTGATGATCTAAAAGAAATTTCAGAAAAATATAGAACAGAATTAGTAGAAACAGCCGTTGAACAAGACGAAAAGCTAATGGAGGCTTATTTAAATGGCGATGAAATTAAAGAAGAAGATTTAGTTAAATGTATAAGAAAAGGAACACTTAATTTTAGTTTTGTTCCAGTTTTAACAGGTTCAGCATTCAAAAACAAAGGTGTTCAGCCTTTACTTGATGCTGTTGTGAATTATTTACCAAGCCCAGTAGATATTGGTTCTATCAAGGGAACTAAATTAGGCAGTGAAGATGAAATGGAAATGAAATTTGAAGACAGTGTTCCATTTTCTGCTTTAGCTTTTAAAGTGGCTAACGATCCATTTGTTGGCTCATTAACTTTTATTAGAATTTATTCAGGCACAATCAAAACTGGTACTGCCGTCTTCAATTCTTCTAAAGAGAAAGAGGAAAGAGTTGGTCGTATGCTTTTAATGCACGCTAACTCTAGAGAAGATATTAAAGAAGCTAATGCAGGCGACATAGTAGCTTTAGCTGGATTAAAAAATACTATTACAGGACACACTTTATGCGATAAAGAAAATTCAGTGCTTCTTGAACCAATGGAATTCCCTGATCCAGTAATTGAAATTGCAGTAGAACCAAAAACAAAAGCTGACCAAGAAAAAATGGGAGAAGCTTTAGGTAGGTTAGCTAAGGAAGATCCTTCCTTTAGAGTTACATCAGACGAAGAGTCTGGACAAACTATTATAAAAGGAATGGGTGAATTACACTTAGATATTATTGTTGATAGAATGAAAAGAGAATTTAAAGTAGAAGCAAACGTCGGTGCTCCACAAGTTGCTTATAGAGAAACTATAGAAGCTGCTTCAGAGGTTGAATACACTCACAAAAAACAAAGTGGTGGTGCTGGTCAATTTGCAAAAGTTAAACTTTTAGTAGAGCCTCAAGAACCTGGTAAAGGTCGAGATGTTGAGAGCAAAATTAAAGGTGGCGCAATTCCAAAAGAATTTATCCCTGGTGTTGAAAAAGGTATAGAAACAGTTTCAGATTCTGGAATTTTAGCTGGTTTTCCAATGATTGATTATAAAGTAACTATCCTAGATGGTTTACATCACGATGTTGACTCTAGTGTATTAGCTTTTGAATTAGCAAGTAGAGCTTGCTTTAAAGAGGCATGTACAAAAGGTGGTTTAAAATTATTAGAACCAGTAATGAGAGTTGAGGTAGTAACTCCAGAAGATTACATGGGTGATGTAATAGGTGATTTAAACAGTCGAAGGGGTCAAATTAGTACTCAAGAACAAAGAGGTAATGCAACTGTAATTACAGCAATGGTTCCTTTAGCTAATATGTTTGGTTACATAAATAATTTAAGATCAATGTCACAAGGAAGAGCACAATATTCAATGTTTTTTGATCATTATTCCAAAGTTCCTCAAAATGTTCAAGACGAAGTAACTAAGAAGATTGCAGGTTAATTATGGAAAAACAAAATATTAGAATTAAATTAAGAGCATATGACAATAAAGTTCTAGATGCTTCTACTGAAGAAATAGTGAATACAGTTAAAAGAACTGGAGCTACAATAAAAGGTCCAATACCACTTCCTACAAGAATAGAAAGATATACAGTTTTAAGATCTCCACACATTGATAAAAAAAGTAGAGAGCAATTTGAGTCTAGAACTCACAAAAGATTGATCGATATTATAGAACCAACGCCACAAACTGTAGAGGCATTAATGAAGCTTGATTTAGCTTCTGGTGTAGATGTGGAGATAAAAATATAATTATGAGCGAGATAGCTTTATTAGGTAAGAAAATCGGCATGACTAGAGAATTTTATAAGTCTGGTCAATTAGTACCTGTTACAGTTCTTAAAGTTGAAAAAGCCAGAGTTATTCAAGTAATTGAAGAAGAAAATAGAGGTTACAAAGCCGTTCAACTTGGATACGGAAAAATAAAAAATTCAAAATTAACAAAAGCAATGAAAGGTGTTTTTGCAAAGAAAAACACTGAAGCTAAGAAAAAACTAAAAGAATTTAGAGTAAACGATACTTCTGCTTATAAAGAAGGAAATGAGTTTGGTTTAGAAATTTTCAAAGATATAAAATTTGTAGACACAAGGTCAAAAACTATCGGTAAAGGTTTCGCCGGTGCTATGAAGAGACATAATTTCGGTGGCTTAAGAGCCAGCCACGGTGTTTCTATTTCTCATAGAGCTCATGGTTCAACAGGACACAGCCAAGATCCAGGTAAAGTTTTTAAAGGAAAAAAAATGGCTGGTCATATGGGTGATAAATTAAGAACAATGCTAAATATTGAAATTATAAAAACAGATTTAGAAAATGAACTACTTTATTTAAAAGGATCTATTCCAGGATCAAAAAATGCTGAAGTTATGGTTAAAAAATCAGTAAAAAATATAAGTAAAATGACAATAAGTGAAAAACAAGCTGCTGCTGAAGAAGCAAAAAAAACACCAGATAAGAAGAAAAAATAATGAAATTAGATAAAATTAGCATAGACGGAAAAAAAGATAGTATTGAAGTTTTAGATAATATTTTTTCAGCGAAAATTAACCACAAGTTGGTAAGTGCTGTTCTTTACAAAACAAATGCCAATTACAAAGGCCGACACGCTAAGACTAAACAACAAAATGAAGTAAAAGGTCCAACATCAAAAATTTATGCACAAAAAGGAACTGGTGGAGCAAGACACGCTAGTAGAAAGGCTCCTATATTTGTTGGTGGTGGTATAGCTCATGGTCCAAAAGGTGAATTAGCTTACAAAAAAAGAAAGTTGAATAAAAATGAAAAGAAACAAAGTGTTGCTTCTTTAATTACTGAAAAAAATAATAATAAGAACTTATTAATTTTAAATGATTTTAATTCTGAAATTAAAAAAACAAAAGAAATGAATTCAATAATTAACAAACTAGAAATTTCTAATTCACTAATTATTCTTGATAAAAATTCAAAAGATAAGATAGAAAAATCTGTAAGAAATATTCCAAACGTAAAAGTTACTGACGTAAATCATTTTAGTGCATACGATATTATAAAATTTAAGAAAGTAGTTTTTACTGAAAGTTCAGTAAAAGAATTGGAGAAAAGGTATTCTTAATATGGATAAAATTCATTTATACGACAAAATTCTTTTCCCAGTTGTAACTGAGAAATCAACAAACTTATCAGAATTGAATAAAATTACATTCAAAGTTCCTGACGGTGCTAATAAAAAAAACCTAAAAAAAAATATTGAAAAAATTTTTAAAGTTAATGTCACTAAAATTAACATCATTAATAAACAAAATAGAACTAAACTCACTAGAGGTAAAAAAGTGAAAGTTTCAGGATACAAAAAAGCAATCATAACTCTAAAAAAAGGTCAAAGCATTGATCTAACAACAGGAATTTAAGAAATGGCATTAAAAACTTTTAAACCATACACAAAATCTACCAGAGGCACTATTTTAGTTGATAGAACTGGTCTTTGGAAAGGTAAACCATTCAAAACACTTGTTTCTCCAAAAAATGCCATGAAGGGAAGAAATAATAATGGACACATCACTTCAATTAACAGAGCTGGTGGACATAAAAAAATGTATAGGCATGTTGATTTTTATAGAAAAAAATTTGACATGGAGGCTACTGTTGAAAGAATAGAATATGATCCAAATAGATCATGTTACATAATGTTGGTTAAATTTGAAGATGGAACACATTCGTATTTTTTAGCTCCTCAAAAAATTAAAGTTGGAGATAAAATTGAGAGTGGATCAAAAAAAGAAATTAAAATTGGAAATTGCATGCCGTTACAAGATATACCAGTAGGTATCAACATTCATAACGTTGAAATTCAACCAGGTGGCGGTGGTAAAATAGCTAGAGCTGCTGGTTCATCAGTTACAATCAGTGGATTAGATGGAAATTATAGTTTAATTAAATTAGCTTCAGGTGAAGTACGTAAAATAGACTCTAGAGCTTTAGCTACTATTGGAATTTTAAGTAATCCTGATCAAAAAAATATTAAAATTGGAAAAGCTGGTAGATCAAGATGGTTGGGAAGAAGACCTCATACTAGAGGTGTTGTTAAAAACCCAGTAGATCACCCACATGGAGGTGGTGAAGGTAAGTCAGCAGGAGGAAGACATCCGGTGTCTCCAACAGGACAATCAGCAAAAGGTTTAAAAACTAGAGATAATAAGAGAACAGATAAATTTATAGTTAAGAGAAGAAATAAAAGGAAGGATACTAAGTAATGGCTAGAGCTGTATGGAAAGGACCATTTGTTGAAGAAAGCTTGATGAAAAAAGTAGACAAGTACAAAGATGATCCGAAGAAAATTCCAATTAAAACATGGTCTAGAAAATCAACTATTCTTCCAGATTTTGTAGGTGTAGCTTTTCAAATATATAACGGTAAAAAATTTATTCCAATAACAGTATCAGAGGATATGGTGGGTCATAAATTAGGAGAGTTTGCGCCAACAAGAACTTTCTTTGGACACACACCAGCTGATAAGAAAGCTAAACCAGCAGAGAAAAAATAATTATGGGCAAGAAAAAGAAAATTGATAAAAATAACGATAAGACTGTAAAGTCTATAAATAATGGAATTAGATCTAGCGTAAGAAAGATTAATCCAATTTTAAAAAGTATTGTTGGTAAAAAGGTTGATGTAGCTATTAGAGATCTACAGTTTTCGGAAAAAAGAGTTACCAGAGATATTAGAAAAACAATTAGCTCAGCTGTTGCAAACGCTGAAAATAACTTTCAGTATGATATTGATAATTTAATTGTCAAAGAAGCGTATTGTGGAAAAAAAATTGTTATGAAAAGATTTAGACCAAGAGCAAAAGGTAGAGCGGCACCAATTTTAAAACCTTGGTCAACAGTAACTATAATTTTATCAGAGGCAAAACAAATGGAGAAACATGGGACAAAAGGTTAATCCTGTAGGTTTTAGATTAGGTGTAAACAGAGGTTGGGACTCTGTTTGGTATGCTAAGAAAAAGGATTTTGGCAACTATCTAATTGAAGATTTTAAAATAAGAGAATACATCAAGAAAAATGTAATTAATTCGGGTGTATCTAAAGTGATGATAGAGAGAACATCAAACAAATGTTACGTTACAATTTACACATCTAGACCTGGATTTGTAATTGGTAAAAAAGGAAGTGATATTGATAAAATTAAAAATAACTTATCAAAATTTACAACAAATGAAGTTAACTTAAATATAAAAGAGGTTAAAAAACCTGAAACAAACGCATATTTAGTTGCTGAAAACATTGCACAACAGTTAGTAAAAAGAATTTCATACAGAAGAGCCATGAAAAGAGCTATGCAATCATGCATCAGACTAGGTGCAAAAGGGATTAAAGTTTCAGTTAGTGGAAGATTAGGTGGTAATGAGATCGCTAGAACTGAATGGTTAAGAGATGGTAGTATACCATCACACACTTTAAGAGCAGATATAGATTATGCAGAAGCGGAAGCTCTTACAACATATGGAATTATTGGAATTAAGGTTTGGATCTATAAGGGAGAAGTTTTTGCAAGAGAATTTAGCCAGGAAACAAACAAAGTAACTCCAAAGGAAGGTAAACAATAATGCTTCAGCCAGTAAGAACTAAATGGAGAAAAGCTCATAAAGGAAGAATTCATGGTAATGCTACTAGAGCAAGTACTATTAATTACGGTGCATATGCTTTGAAGGCATTACAGCCTGAAAGAGTTACTGGAAAACAAATTGAAGCTGCTAGGGTTGCTTTAACTAGACACATGAAAAGACAAGGAAGAGTATGGACAAGAGTTTTTCCAAATATTCCAGTTTCAAAAAAACCAATAGAAGTTAGAATGGGTAAAGGAAAAGGATCACCAGAATATTTTGCTTGTAGAGTTAAACCTGGAAGAATTTTATTTGAAGTTGATGGTGTTTCTGAACAAATTGCTAAAGAGGCACTTTATAAAGCTTCGGCAAAATTACCAATAAAGACAAAGACAATTAAGAGATTTGCATAAATGAAAAAACAAGAGATTAAAAAATTGAGCAAAGATGAAGTTATCAAAAATATTGATAAGCTTAAAAAAGACTTATTTAATTTTCGATTTCAAAAAATGAATTCTCAAATAACTAATCCTGCAAAAATTGGAGAAACAAGAAAAACAATTGCTAGGTTGAAAACAATTTTAAAAGGGAAAACAAATGCCTAAAAAAATATTAACAGGAGTGGTGATAAGCGACAAACCTAATAAAACAGTTACAGTTATGGTAGAGAGAAAATATTCACACCCTGTATTGAAAAAAGTCATTAGAGTTAGAAAAAATTACAATGCTCATGATGAAAATAATACATTTAAAACAGGTGATAAAGTTTCAATTATTGAAAGCAAACCATTTTCAAAAAATAAAAAATTTCAAGTTATGGAGAATAATAAATAATGATTGGTGTACAGACAGAATTACAAGTTGCTGACAATACTGGTGCAAAAAAAATAGAATGTATCAAAGTACTGGGTGGATCTAAGAGAAGATACGCCAGTATTGGAGATACAATTGTAATTGCTGTGAAAGAGGCTATCCCTAAGGGTAAAGTAAAAAAAGGAACTGTTCATAAAGCTGTAGTAGTGAGAGTTAAAAAAGGAATACATAGAAACGATGGGTCAAAAGTAAAATTTGATAACAATGCTGCAGTATTAGTTGACGATAAGGGTGAACCTGTTGGTACTAGAATATTTGGCCCTGTAACTAGAGAGTTAAGAAGTAGAGGGCAAATGAAAATAATTTCACTAGCGCCGGAGGTTTTATAAGATGATTAAAAAAGGTTTAAAAGTAAGAGTGCTAACTGGAAAAGATAAAAAAAAAGAAGGTGAAGTTATTGAAATAGACAGAGCGAATAATAGAGCCAAAGTAAAAGAAATTAATATGGTTAAAAAACACGTTAAAACAACAAAAGAGAAAAAAGGTGGTATTTTTTCAAAAGAAAGTTTTATTCATTTATCAAATCTAAAATTAATAGATGAAAAAGCAGAAAAGAAAAAAGAGGCTAAGAAATAATGACTCCAAGATTAAAAGAAATTTTTAATAAAGAAATACAACCAGCTTTAAAAGATCAATTTGGTTTCAAAAATATTTATATGACACCAAGAATTGAGAAAATTGTTTTGAATATGGGTCTTGGTTTAGATGCTTCAGACTCTAAAATTCTTAAATCATGTGAAGAGGATATGGCAAAGATAACGGGTCAAAAACCTGTAACTACAAAATTTAAAAAATCTGTAGCTAACTTTAAAACAAGAAAAGGATCAAATGCAGGTTTAAAAGTAACATTAAGAAAAAATAAAATGTATGAATTTTTAGATAGGTTGGTAAATATTGCTCTTCCAAGAATTAAAGATTTTAGAGGATTGTCGCCAAAAGGTTTTGACAAATTTGGAAATTATACTTTTGGTATAAAGGAACATATCATATTCCCTGAAGTTAGTTTCGATAGAGCTGATAAAGTTAGAGGCTTGGATATAATTATTGT
>CACDRL010000014.1 GCA_902555435.1 uncultured Pelagibacteraceae bacterium | reverse complement strand
CATTCAAGTAAACTATGTAACTTTTGAAACTGACTGGAAAGTAAATTCTTAAATATCTTGGAGTGAAGTAACTTCTAATTTTTTTGTTTTAAGCGATCTTATTGCCTCTAAACAAGCATGTGCGGTAGACATATTTGTACAATATGGAACTTTGTTTTTTAGTGTCGCTCTTCTAAGGGCAATTGCATCACTTAATCTATGCTCTGAGTTTCCTCCCCCAGTGTTGATAACGAGTGCAATTTTTTTTGAGTCTAAAACATCCACAATATGAGGAGAACCACTGCTTACTTTGTTGATTACTTTACATTTCATTCCATGCTTTCTAATGTATTCTGCAGTACCTTTAGTTGCACAAAGTGTGAAGTTTAATTTGATTAACTCTTTAGCTAAATCTATTCCCTCATCTTTGTGAGAGTCTTTTAATGATACAAAAGCTAGCCCTTGTTTAGGTAAAGAATTTGCAGCCCCAATTTGACTTTTTGCAAATGCCATTCCAAAGTTTTTATCAAATCCCATAACTTCACCTGTTGACTTCATCTCAGGCCCTAAAAGTAAATCACTATTTGGAAATTTATTAAAAGGAAATACAGCTTCTTTTACTGCATACATTCCTTTTGATTTATCTTTTAAATCAAATTTAGATATTTTTTCACCAGCCATTATACGTGATGCAATTTTAGCTAGCGGAAGACCTTTAGCTTTCGATACAAATGGTACTGTTCTACTTGCTCTTGGATTTACTTCAATTACATAAATTTCATCTTTTTTGATTGCAAATTGAACATTCATGAAACCTTTAACTTTTAAAGCTATAGCTAATTTTTTAGTTTGATTTTCTATTTCTTTAATTAAGTATGGTTTAATAGATACTGGAGGTAAACTGCATGCGGAATCCCCAGAGTGAATTCCTGCTTCTTCAATATGTTGCATAATTCCAGCAACATGAACTTGCTTTCCGTCTGATATCGCATCAACATCTACTTCCATTGCATGGTCAATAAATTTATCAATAAGAATTGGATTTTCTTCAGCAGCTTTAAAAGCTTCTTCAACAAAATTTTTAAGTTGACCTTTTTCGTGAACAATTTCCATTGCTCTTCCACCCAATACATAAGATGGTCTAACCATCAAAGGTAGACCAATTTTTTCGGCTATTTGAATTGCTTGCTTGAAAGTTTTGGCAATTCCACTTTCTGCTTGTTTTAATTTTAGTTTGTTTAATAAATCTCTGAATCTGTCTCTGTCTTCTGCTAAATCAATTGAACTATATTGTGTTCCTAAAATTGGTAAATTGTTATCATGTAAGAATTTTGCAAGTTTTATAGGAGTTTGACCACCGAACTGAGCAATCACACCAAATAAGTTTCCTTTTTCTTTTTCTTTTTTAATTATATTAAAAACATATTCTTCTTTTAATGGTTCAAAATATAATCGATCACTAGTGTCATAATCTGTTGATACAGTTTCAGGGTTACAGTTAACCATGATTGTTTCAAAACCCACATCTTTCAATGAAAAACTAGCCTGACAGCAGCAATAATCAAACTCAATTCCTTGACCTATTCTGTTTGGGCCACCACCAAGTATAATTATTTTTTTTCTTTGTGTTGGATCCGCTTCACATTCAGAGTTAATTGAAAAATTCCTTTGATATGTAGAATACATATAAGGAGTGAATGATTTGAATTCAGCAGCACAAGTGTCTACTTTTTTAAACACAGGTAATATTTTTAGAGCCATTCTTTTTCGTCTAACATTATCTTCAGATAAGTTTGTTAATTCAGATAGTTTTTTATCTGAAAATCCAATTGATTTTATTCGATTAAACTCATTAAAATTTTTTGGTAATCCTTTGTTTTTTATATTAATTTCATTGTCTACAATTTCTTTAATTTGTTCTAAAAACCAAGGATCAATTTTAGATAATCTGTAAATTGTTTTTAAACTGATTTTTTTCCTCATTGCTTCTGCAACTAGTAGAATTTTATTTGGGATATTCTCTTTTAATTTTTTCTCAATTTGTTTTTTATTCAAATCAAAAACTCTATCTAAACCTGAAAACCCGGTTTCAAGGGAAACAAGAGCTTTTTGTAATGACTCTTTAAAATTTCTACCAATTGCCATTGCTTCACCAACTGATTTCATAGAAGTTCCTAATGTAGCTGGAGAAGTTGAAAATTTTTCGAAAGTGAATCTTGGAATTTTTGTTACCACATAATCAATACTTGGTTCAAAAGAAGCAGGTGTTACTTTTGTAATCTCATTTTTAAGTTCGTCTAAAGCATAACCAACTGCGAGCTTAGCTGCTACTTTTGCAATTGGAAACCCAGTTGCTTTAGATGCAAGTGCTGATGATCTAGATACTCTTGGATTCATTTCAATAACAACCATTCGTCCATTTTTTGGATTGATTGCAAATTGAACATTGGACCCACCTGTCTCAACTCCAATTTTTCTTAAACATGCAATAGAGGCATTTCTCATAACTTGATATTCTTTATCAGTAAGAGTTAAAGCTGGAGCAACAGTTACAGAATCTCCTGTGTGAATTCCCATCGGATCAATATTTTCTATTGAGCAAATGATGATACAGTTGTCTTTTTTATCTCTTACAACTTCCATCTCAAATTCTTTCCAACCCTCTAAACACTCTTCTACAAGAACCTGGCTAACTGGTGACTCGTGTAATCCATTTTTTATAATTTTTAGATATTCTTTTTTATTCTTTGCTATTCCACCACCTAGACCACCTAGAGTAAATGCAGGTCTTATGATTGCAGGTAAACCAATTTTATTTAGAACTTTAGAAGCTTGATTGATATTATTGACAATTTCAGATTTTGGTAAATCTAAACCAATATCAATCATATTTTTTCTAAATTTCTTCCTATCTTCAGCGTTAGAAATGGCTTTGGAATTCGCACCAATAAGTTCAATTTTATATTTTTTTAGTATTCCTTTTTTTTCTGCTTCCATTGCAAGGTTAAGTGCAGTTTGACCACCCATTGTTGGAAGGATTGCATCAGGTTTTTCTTTTTTAAGTATTTTTTCTAAAACTTCTAAAGTAATGGGTTCAATATATGTTTTATCCGCAACATCAGGGTCAGTCATTATAGTTGCAGGATTTGAGTTTATCAAAACGACTCTATAACCTTCATCTTTTAATGCTTTGCACGCTTGAGTTCCTGAATAATCAAACTCACATGCTTGACCAATAATAATTGGACCAGCACCTACTACTAATATTTTTTTAAGATCTTTTCTTTTTGGCATTTTTTTTCATATTGTTAATAAATTCTTTAAATAAATAGACACTATCTTGTGGTCCAGGGTTTGACTCGGGGTGATATTGAACTGAAAATACAGGTTTATTTTTTAACTTAATACCCTCAATGCTATTATCAAATAATGATTTATGAGTTACTACAATATTTTTTGGCAAAGTTTCTTTAACAACTTCAAAGCCATGGTTTTGACTAGTGATCTCTACGTTGTCATGAATTAAATTTTTTACAGGATGATTTGCACCTCTATGACCTAACTTCATTTTTTTTGTTTTTCCACCAAGTGCTAAAGCAAGAATCTGGTGACCTAAACAAATGCCAAATATTGGAATGTTTTTTTTAATAAGGTTTTTAATTATATTTATTGCATACCTTCCTGTAGCAGCTGGATCTCCAGGGCCATTTGATAAAAATATTCCATTTGGTTTAAGACTTAAAATTTTTTCAGCAGGTGTTTTACAGTGTACTACCGTGACTTTACAGTTAAAATCAGAAAAATATCTCAAAATATTTTTTTTAATTCCATAATCTATTGCTACAACATGAAAGTGATTTTTTTTATTTTTTACAAATCCATCTTTCTTTTTCCAAGTTTTAAAACCTTTCCAAATATAATTTTTTGATGTTGATACCTCTTTAGCTAGATCAAGATTCTTTAACCCACTCCATTTTAAAGTGGTGTTTGTTAATTTACTTAAGTTAAATTTTTGTTTTTTTGAGAAAGCAATCGTTCCTTTTGGTGCTCCTCTATCTCGAATAAAATTAGTTAAACTTCTAGTATCAAGACCAGTGAGACCAACAATTTTGTTTTTCTTTAGCCATGCATCTAGATGTAAAAAAGCTCTATAGTTTGATGGATCAGTTATTTCCGAATTTAAAATTACTCCTTTAGTCCATATCTTATCAGACTCTATATCTTCTTTATTAGTTCCAACGTTTCCAATATGTGGGAAGGTAAAATTGATAATTTGACCCGCATAAGAAGGATCTGAGATTATTTCCTGGTAACCTGTTAAAGAAGTATTGAAACATACTTCTCCAGTAGCTTCTCCTTCATAGCCAATGCCAATTCCTTTGAATATCTTCTTATTTTCAAGAACTAAAACGCCAGTAATAATTTGATGAATATTTTTTGAGTTAATTTTTTTTGAATTTTTGATCAATTACAACTCATGAGTTAAAGGTTAATACAATAATTGCTTTATTATCGCAACAGAGATGTATTATAAAATTGTAAAAAAACAATTTTTCTTTTGAAGAATTTTTTCTTTGAAGTAGATTAAAAAAATTATGTCATTAAAGAACACTATCGAAAACGAATACAAAAATGCTCTAAAATCAAAAGATAAAAACAAAATATCAACCTACAGGTTAATTTTATCTTCTATTAAAGATTTAGACATCGCTAATCGCTCTGGGCCTAACAAAAAAGATACAGATGATGAGGATATTAAAAAGCTTCTTAAAAAAATGGTTAAACAAAGAGCCGAATCTATTGAGATTTATAAAAAAAATAACAGAACAGATTTATTAGAAGTTGAGCAGAATGAATATGATATTTTAACAAGTTTTCTGCCTAAACAAATGAGCGAAGAAGACACTAAAAAATTATGTGCTGACTTAATAGCTAAGTTAGGTGCTAGTTCTGTTAAAGATATGGGAAAAATAATGGGCGAGTTAAAGAAATCTTATTCTGATGAAATTGATTTTTCTAAAGCTGGATCAATAATTAAGGAATTATTGAATAGTTAATGAAATACCCCAAAGAGTATTTAGATGAAATTAAGACACGGTTGAAAGTATCAACAGTTGTTTCAAAAACAGTCTCATTAAAAAAAAGAGGTAAAGAATTTGTAGGTTTATCTCCATTTAAAAACGAAAAAACACCTTCATTTACAGTTAATGATGAAAAAGAATTTTATCATTGTTTTGCCACCTCAGAACATGGAAATATTTTTGATTTTGTAATGAAAACTCAAAATTTAAAGTTCGGAGAGGCTGTTAAACATTTGGCCCATTTAGCGGGCATGCAACCATATATGTTTTCAAAAAAAGACGAAGAGAGAGAAAAAAAATGGAATGAATATAAATCAATCTATACTGAATATGTTGATTTTTACCATAATGAGTTGATCAAAAACGAACAACATTCCAATGCTAGAGAATATTTGAAAAACCGATCTTTAAACAAAGATGAAGTGAAAAAATTTAAAATAGGATATGTAGAAAAAAATCCAAAGATTTTTGAACAATTAAAAAATAAACATAGCGAACAAACCTTAGTTGAAACTGGATTGTTTTATTTAGATGAAAAAAAGAATACTTATGTAGAAAGATTTAGAGGAAGATTAATTTTTCCAATTAACAACATAACTGGTCAACCAATTGCTTTAGGTGGGAGAATAATAGAAAACCTAGATTATCTTGCAAAATATATTAACTCACCTGAAACTTCATTTTTTAAAAAAGGATCAAATTTATATAATCTAGATATAGCTAGAAAATTATCAAACAAAGTAGATCATATTTACTTAGTTGAAGGCTATATGGATGTTGTTGGGTTAAGTAAAAACGGAATTGATAATGTTGTAGCTAATCTTGGAACCTCACTAACTGATAAACAAATTCAAATACTTAACCAATTTTTTGATGATATCATTATATGCTTTGATGGTGACGAAAGTGGTTATAAAGCAGCATTAAGAGCTGCAGAAAATTCTATTAAAGAATTAAAACCAGAAAAACAAATTTCATTTTTATTTTTACCAAATAAAGAAGATCCTGACAGCTATGTAAATAAAAATGGAAAAGCTAATTTCATAGAATTTACAAAACAATCTAAGTTATCAATTCATCAATTTATTTTTAGTCACTATAAGAAACAAACTGAAAATAACCCTTCTTCTATGGCTATTTTTGAAAAAAGATTAAGAGATGTGGCAAATACTATTAGGGATGATTTTATAAAAAAATACGTATTAGAATATTTTTTAGAAAAAATTGCAGAGTTAACACCTCATTCAAATCAAAAAAATAAAAAATCTTATAAAAAACCAACTAAATCTTTAGATGCTACTAAGAAGTATTACAACGAAAGCCAATCTTTGTCTGGAGTTGAACTTAAAGAATTTTCTTTAATCTATCTGGTAATTAATAATTTAAACTTAATACAATTAAATATTCATTTGATTGAAAATATTAAATTATTTACAGAAGTTAATAAAAAAATCTTTAGTCAAATAATTGAAAGTTTAAAATCCGGAGATCAACCAACTATTCAGGACTTGAATTTGGATAGTCAGATAATTGAAAAAATAAATAAATTTGCACCTATAAAATATATTTTAAAAAATAATTCTGAAGATGAGCAGAAAATCATCGAATTGCTTGAAGATATTTCAAGAGATCTCATGAATTATGATCTTGAGTTTAGAATTCAAGAATTAGAATCGAGGTTCTCAGTTGATATGAGTGAGAGCACATTTAATGAGCTAAAAGAGCTCAAAAAAAAGCAGAATCTCAATTAATCTGGACAAATTTGTAATGGATTTTTACAAATTTGACATTATATAAGACATTCAACTTTATCGCTGTGGAAAGAATTATTACAAAATCATTTGCTAGGTTAATGGGCCGAGGAACCCATAGGGGTTTTATAACCTATGAAGAATTAAGTAAATCTTTAGGCAAAAGAAATCTATCAGACGAAAATCTTGCACAAGCATTCATTCATATATTAGACGAAAACATTTCATTAGTTGAAAAAAAATCAGATTTTAAAGTTCTTAGAAAAAAGGAAAATTCAAATAAAGAAGAAGGTAAAACAATTGAAAAAAGTGACGATCCTATCAGAATGTATCTACGTGAAATGGGAGGTGTTGAGTTACTTTCAAGAGAAGGTGAAATTGCAATTGCAAAAAGAATAGAGGCTGGAAAGGATGTAATGTTAATTGCGTTGTCACAGAGCCCAATTACAGCGCAACAATTCTTTGAATGGAATGATAAACTTCAAAAAGATGAAATATTAGTTAGAGAAATTATAGATATTGACACAAATTATATGGAGGATGAGTCAACAGGACCTAGTGCTAAACAAAAAAATGCTGGTGAAACTGACAAAGAGGATGGATCTTCAGATGAAGATGATGACTTTAATCCAACTCTAGCAGCAATGGAGACAGAAATTAAACCAAAAGTATTAAAAACGGTAAACACATTAGCTAAAGAATACACAAAATTAATTAAATATCAGAAAGAAAAGTTAGATTGTGTTTTAAATTCTCAAAATTTTACACCCGCAAAGGAAAAAGGTTATGAAAAAATTGTAAATGATATTTTAGAAAATATTAAATCACTTCAACTTTCCCCATCTGTATTAGAGGAACTTGTTCAAAAACATTATGTTGAAAATAAAAAAATCATTTCTTTAGAAGGAAATCTTTTAAGACTTGCGATGGATCAAAAAATACCAAGAAATGAATTTATAAAGTTTTATGTTGGGAACGAAATAAATCCTAATCTTAAGAAATTTTTAGATACAAATTTAGTTTGGAAGCAATTTTTTGTAAAAAATAAAGAGGAATTTAAAAATATCAGAGAGAGACTTATTGAAATTAGTCACAAACTTGGAATTTCTGTAACTGATTTCAAGAAATTAGTAAGCAGAGTTCAAAAAGGTGAAAAAGAGTCTAGAATAGCTAAAAAAGAGATGGTTGAAGCCAATCTTAGATTAGTAATTTCAATTGCAAAAAAATATACGAATAGAGGATTACAATTTTTAGATTTAATTCAAGAAGGAAATATTGGATTAATGAAAGCAGTTGATAAGTTTGAGTATAGAAGAGGATATAAATTTTCTACATATGCAACTTGGTGGATTAGACAAGCAATCACAAGATCAATTGCAGACCAAGCAAGAACAATTCGTATACCTGTTCATATGATTGAGACTATTAATAAAATAGTAAGAACACAAAGGCTAATTCTAAGTGAATTTGGGAGAGAAGCAACCCCAGAGGAGTTGGCGCAAAAATTAAGAATGCCATTAGATAAAGTTAGAAAAGTTTTAAAAATTTCTAAAGAACCAGTTTCTCTTGAGAAACCAGTTGGTGATGAAGAAGATAGTAGTTTAGGAGATTTTATTGAGGATACAAAAGCTTTAGCTCCATTAGAGCAAGCCATCAAATCAAACTTAGGAGAAGCAACTACAAAGATATTATCTACCTTAACTCCTAGAGAAGAAAGAGTTTTAAGAATGAGATTTGGTGTTGGCATGAATACAGATCATACACTTGAAGAAGTTGGATTACAGTTCTCAGTTACTAGAGAAAGAATTAGGCAGATAGAGGCCAAGGCGCTCAGAAAATTAAAACATCCAAGCAGATCTAAACAACTAAAAAGTTTCTTAGAAAGTTAAAAAACTAGGGCCGTTAGCTCAATAGTAGAGTACTGCATTGACATTGCAGGGGTAGTTGGAGCGTAACCAACACGGCCCACCATTATTAATTTATCTTTAATTGATAACTTATTAAAAATGATATAACTAAATAAATATTTGGGCCTGTAGCTCAGTTGGTTAGAGCAGTACACTCATAATGTATTGGTCCCAGGTTCGAGTCCTGGCGGGCCCACCAAATTAATTGTTGGCAAATTTTTCTAACGCTTCATATAGTGCATTAATATCACCATCGTTAGAATTCAAAATTGATGCAAATTCTTCTTTTTGCGTTCTTGCTAAGCTTAGTCCTTCTATAATCAAATCTCTAATTAAAGGATTATCTGGATTTTTCGTATAAATTCTCCAATCAATTTTAATTTCTGGTCTGTCAGATGTTGCAACCAATACACTTTTAACAATTGTATAATTTTTATTTAATACATCTTTATCTTGAACATCTATTTTAGGATTAGAATATTCTGACAATCTACTTGAAAAACTTTTTAAAAAATAATCCTCAAAAAACTCTAAATATTTATTTTTTTGATTGTCATCAAGATTTTTTCTTGCTGAACCAAGAGAATAAAAACCTACTCCTCTTATATCTACGGTCTCTTTTGCTATTACTTTAAGTTGATTTATTTTTTTTTCTTTTGAAATATCTTTTGAAAGAATTTCTGATGCTCTATTTACAGTTGACTGAACAAATACATCAGGTTCTATAGAATGAGAATTTCCTGTTAGTAAATTTAATAAAAAAAGTAATATTAATAGTTTTTTCATGATTTATTTATATTATTTTGATTATTTGTTTTCTATTTCTTCCCAATCTTCATCATCTTCATAAATGACATCGATATTTCCTCGTTGATTGTTTTTAATTTTATTTTCTCTATCCTGTAAGTATAAACTTCTGACTGATGCGTAAAAATCTATAGAATTTTCTTCAAGATTTTCAAATGACTCAATATTGTTAGCTCTAAACTCAATACCGCTAATTCCCTTTGAGGTTATGTAAAGACCTTCACTTAAAAATTCATTGTTTCCATGTACTGAAGCATTATACCAAGGGTCGCCACCCATTATATTTGCAAAGGATCCCGTTGTATCTCGAATGGTAGAGGGACCTAGAACTGGAAGCACTAAATAACAACCTGGTCCAAAACCCCATTTACCTAAAGTTTGACCATAATCTTCTTTTTCATATTTTGGAAAACCCATTTTGTTAGCAACATCGATTGTACCTAATAGCCCCACAGTTGTGTTAACAGCCAATCGAGCTGTATTTATAATTGCTGTCTTAACATCTCCCTGTAATACATTATTAGGGATAGTAATTAGAGTAGAAAGATTTTTTACCGCATTAGAAGTTCCTTTTTGAACATTATCTGGAAGTTTTCTATAACCTTCTGCAATGGGTTTAATTACCGCCTTATCAAGACCTTGATTGAAAGCAAATGTAGCTCTATTTAACTTTTCAAAACAATCCTTCGTGTTTTGAGCTTCGGATTTATTTTTTTCTAAAGCTAGCTCCCCGTCTGAACCTGCATTAGCATTAAATGCAATTAAGAATATAGAAAATAGTAAAATAGTTAGTTTTTTCAACATGCTAAATTATATTATATAAAAATTGTTATTAAAGTAGAATTAAATTTAAATAGTGACGATAAATTGTTTATAAATTGCCTAAATTTGTCTCCAAATTGATTATGAAAATAATACTAAATTTTTCTCCAAACTTTGATGCTAAAAAAAGGAAAAAAAGTGAGATCAAATTTATTGTTTTTCATTACACAGGAATGAAATCTGAAAAAAAAGCGATAGATAAATTATTAGATTACAACTCTAAAGTTAGTTGTCATTATTTAATTAAAAATAATGGTGATATTATAAAAATGGTACCTGAAATTTATCAAGCTTGGCACGCAGGAATTTCTAGTTGGAAAAAATTTAAATCTTTAAACAAAAACTCTATAGGGATTGAAATAACTAATCCTGGTCATGAATTTAAATATAAAAAATTTTCAAAAAAACAAATTTCTTCAATAATAAAACTAACAAAGTATTTAATTAAAAAATTTAAAATTAATTCAAAATCAATATTAGGTCATTCAGACATAGCACCAGAGAGAAAATTAGACCCTGGTGAGAAATTTCCATGGGCATTTTTATCAAAAAATAAAATTGGAATTTGGCATGATTTAAATCAAAACAAAATAAAAAAAGAAAGAGGATTAAAAATTTCAACTACATTGAAATTAAAATTTATAAATAATCTTTTTAAAATTGGTTATCCTAGAAGCTCAAAAATAAATAAAAATAAATATGATAAAATTATCACTTTTGCATTTCAGAGGAGATTTAGACAAGAACTAGTAAATGGTAAAATTGACAAAGAATGTTTATTAATAAGCGAAAACCTAATAAAAAAGCTAAATTAATTTATCTTGTAATTTTTAAGTTTAATAATAAGTTCACATTGCCAGATAAATGACTTATCGCTTTAATTAATTTTAAAGAGGAAAGTCCGGGCTCTACAAGGACACAGTGCCAGGTAATGCCTGGCGGGGGAAACCCTAGGGATAGTGCCACAGAAAATAAACCGCCATAACATGGCAAGGGTGAAAAGGTGTGGTAAGAGCACACCGGTTCTATTGGTAACAATGAACGCTGGAAAACCCCACTGGGAGCAAGACTAAGTAGAGATGACATTGTTGTAAAACTAAAAGCCGTCCTTGGCTAGTCATCAGGGTTAGTTGCTTGAGCTTAAGAGTGATCTTAAGCCTAGACAAATGATAGGTTTAAATGACAGAACCCGGCTTATAGTTTATCTGGCACTTCACAATTTGAAAAACGAAAAAACAAAATATTAATTCGATTATTTTTGTAAATAGAAGCATAAATTTTAATGAGGCATGAATAAGCATCCTCACTATCTTAGCAACTATAATAAAAAAGAACTGATCAATTTCCAATGATTATATTAAATTTTCCCTCATAAAATGACTTTAATTAAGTAAAGAATCAACATTTGACTATCATTTTAAATACCCATATATTCCCATATATTCCCATTTATGGAATTTATAAAATTAAAAATACATGTTTTTATCTACTTACGAGAACAGATTAGACAAAAAAGGGAGAGTATCTGTGCCTGCTAGCTTTAGATCTCATTTGTCAAATTTAGGTTATAATAGTGTTATTTGTTATCCTTCATTTAATAATTCTTCGATAGAAGCATGTTCTCAAGACAGAATTGAAAAAATTTCCTCAGCAATAGACTCTTTAAATCCTTTTGAGGAAAAAAGAGATTATTTTGCAACATCAATATTAGCTGAAAGTACTAATTTACAGTTTGATAGTGAAGGTAGAATTTCTCTTTCATCAAAATTATTAAAACATGCAAAAATAAAAAATAGCATGTTGTTTGTTGGTCAAGGTCAAACCTTTCAAATTTGGGAACCAACAGCATTTGAAAAATTTAAGACATCAGCAAGAAAAAAAGCAAATTTAAATCGAGCAAGTCTTAAATGGGAAAAACATTTAAACAACAACGAGGGGAAATAAGATGACAATTAACTTTAAAGCACCAGAGATAAAAGAACTTCAGCCACGACTTTTAGTTTTAGGAGTAGGTGGAGCGGGAGGTAATGCAATAAATGAAATGATTGATAATAAACTTCAGGGTGTAGAATTTATTGCAGTTAACACAGATGCTCAAGATTTAAAGTTAAGTAAAGCAAAAACAAGAATTCAAATTGGTTTAAATTTAACGAAGGGTTTAGGTGCGGGTGCAAAATTAGATATAGGACAAGCAGCTGCTGACGAATCTTTAAATGAAATTGTTAATACACTTCAAGGTGCAAATATGGTTTTTATTGCAGCTGGTATGGGTGGTGGAACGGGCACTGGTGCTGCTCATGTCATCGCTAGAGCTGCTAAAGAATTAAATATATTAACTGTAGGTGTTGTGACTCTTCCATTTTTATATGAAGGCCCCTCTAGAATGAGAAGAGCACAACAAGGATTGGAAGAATTAAGAAAACATGTGGATACTATAATTGTAATTCCAAACCAAAACTTATTTAAAATTGCAAATGAACAAACAACTTTTGAAGAGTCTTTTAATTTATCAAATAACGTTTTGATGCATGGAGTTCAGAGTATTACAGATTTAATGGTAAGACCTGGATTAATTAATCTAGATTTTGCTGATGTTGAAACTGTAATGGCCTCAATGGGTAAAGCAATGATGGGCACTGGAGAAGCCGAAGGTGAAGGTAGAGCACTTAAAGCGGCGGAGATGGCAATCAGCAATCCATTAATTGACGATTACACTTTAAAGGGCGCTAAAGGATTGCTAGTAAATATCACTGGTGGTAAAGACCTTAAACTTTTTGAAGTTGATGAAGCAGTTAACAAAGTAAGAGCAGAAGTTGATCCAGAGGCTGAGTTAATTATAGGAGCAATAACAGATGCTGACTTAGATGGAAAAATGAGAGTTTCAATTGTTGCAACTTCATTAGATGGACAACAACCAGAATCTAAATCAGTGGTAAATATGGTTCACAGAATACAAAATCGTAATCCAGGTTACTCTGATTTTTCAAATATGGGCTCTCCAGCATTTAATTTTTCAAATTCATCAAGCCCAATTACTCATGGCGCTAACGCTCTTAAGGTTGAGAATGAAATGGCTCAAGAACAAGAGCAAGTAAGTGTTGAAAATAACATGATGAATGAAAATTTTGCTACAGAAAACAGTGAAGTAACAGAAAACATTTTACAAGACAGCACTGTAAATGAAATGGAAAAATCATTTACTCAAGAAGCAGTAGAAACATTTGAAGAAAATAATCATGATGAAAATATTCAAGAAGAACCATCAAATGATCTTAAGGAATTTGGTGTAGATTCAGATTCACCTGATTTATTTAGCTCTGAAAGTGAAAACTCTTCTCCTTCAGATTTGTTAAATTCTGAAGATCAAGAAGATGAAGATGATCTTGAAATCCCTGCTTTCCTAAGAAGACAAAAAAATTAATGGTCTTCAAAGAAATAAATGGAAGCCACCATAGTACCGGATGTTCAAAAACATTATCCAGTACTGCTAGAAGAAATTATTAGCGTTATTACCCCTCAACATGGTGGCACATTTATAGATTGTACATTTGGTCAAGGTGGATATTCAAAAAAAATATTAGAGTTTGAAAATACAAAAGTAATAGGACTTGATAGGGATATTGAAAGTCAAAAAGTTGCAAACTCAATTTTAGAAAATTTTGAAGATAGATTTATTTTCAAAAATTTAAAATTTAGTCAATTAACAAATTTAAAAATTAAAAATGAAAATATCAAAGGTGTAATTTTTGATCTTGGATACTCATTAACACAAATGAAAGATCCAAAAAAAGGATTATCTTTTAACTCAAAAACAGATTTAAATATGCAATTGGGTTTAAATAACTTTTCTGCTGATGATGCTGTTAATAAGCTTGATGCAAAAGAGTTAGAGAAAATTTTTAAATACTTTGGAGATGAAAAAGATGCAAAATATATTTCAAAAAATATTGTTAAAGAAAGATTAAATAAGAAAATTGATACACAAAGTTTAATTAAAATTATTGATAATTCAAAAATAAGAAAAAATTTCAAAGTCCATAATTCAACTAAAGTTTTTCAAGCTCTTAGAATTTTTGTAAATAAAGAAATAAGTGAATTAATTTATGGACTGATAAATGCTACAAAAGTATTAAAAAAAGGAGGTGTTTTAGTCGTTGTTACATTTCACTCTTTAGAAGATAAAATTGTAAAATATTTCTTAAAAAGTCTTTCCCAAAATATAAGTATCTCAAGATACACACCTCAAACAGATCAAAAGGAAACTCTTTTCAATTTAAATCAAAAAAAACCAATCGTTCCATCTGATCTTGAGATAAGAGAAAATCCTCCTTCTAGATCTGCAAAACTAAGATATGCAATTAAGAAAAGTGATTTCTTTAATTTTGATACCGATATAGAGGAAAAATTTAAAAACTTTTTAGAAATTGAAAAGTTTGGAGATAAACTTTGAAAAAATTATTATTAGCGTTTACGATTATAATTTTAGTTTTAACTACAGCAATTATCAAAAATACCACAAAAAAAATTGAAGATAAAATATTTGCTTATAAAGAAAGTGTAAGACTTTTAAAATCAGATTTAGAAAATATTCAGTTAGAATATGATTATCTAAGTTCTGCTGAAAAATTATTGGAATATCAATCTATATATTTTGAAGATCAATTAGTTCAAAAAAAAATGGAAGATATTAAAATTTATAATATTTCAGAAAATGTAAATAAATTAGAGGAATATAAAATAACTAAGGAAAAATGAGCAATTTTAAAAAAAGATTAACAATTGAAGATCACAAAAATGATTTTGATTATAAAAAAAGCAATACTGGATTAAATATTCAATTTAATCGAGTTGCTTTTATTTTTTTTGTCTTTTTTGTTATTTATTCAATATTCACAATACATTTAATTCATTTGGGGTCTCGACAGGCAAAGCTTGAAAATACAAATAACAAGCTTCCTGTCAGCAGTGATCTTTATAGAGCAGATATTCTAGATATTAATGGAAATTATTTAGCAAAGACGGTTAAATCAATTGATATTGGTCTTAAAACTTCAGATGTAATTAGTAAAGAAAAATTACTGTTAAGTCTAAAAATTATTTTCCCATACAAAGATTTTAAAGAAATTGAAAAAAAAATAGAAAACAAAAAATTTTTTTATATAGAGAAAAAAATTTCAGAGGAAAAATATGAGCAAATTATGAAATTGGGAGATAAATCTCTTATCCCTGAAGAAAAAGTGCTTAGAATGTATCCACAGAAAAATCTTTTTAGTCATATTTTAGGACAAATAGATAATGATAACAATGGTATTTCTGGATTAGAAAAATCATTAAATGAAAATCTCAGATTATCCAGAGATCCAATAAAATTAACTGTTGATAAAGACATTCAATTTTTAATTAGAAAAGAATTATTAAAATATCAGGAAATTTTTAAAAGCAAAGGAAGTGCAGCAATTTTAATGGACGTGAATAATGGCAATATACTCTCTTTAGTTTCATTACCTGATTTTAATCCAAATGAGAGAAAAAATATATCGGATGTAAATTATATTAATAGAGTAACAAAGGGAACTTACGAACTAGGCTCTGTTTTTAAAGTTTTTACTTTTGCAAGCGCATTAAATGAAAAATTAATTGAACCCAACACTGAATTTTTAGATTTACCAAAATCAATTAAGTGTGACAGATACAGAATTGGAGAATATGACAATGAAATACCTTCAGATTTAACTGCTGAGCAAATTTTAGTTAGATCTGGAAACATAGGATCTGTACGAATTGCTCAAAAAGTTGGTCCAGAAAAATTTAAATCTTTTTTAGAGGATATTGGAGTATTGAGACAAATTGATTTTGATATTGAAGAGGTGGCACCCCAAATTGATTATGATTTTGGAAAATGTAGATTAGCAACAGCTTCTTTTGGTCATGGAGTAGCAACAACCATTCTTCAACTAGCAAAAGGATATGCTATTTTGGCTAATGGTGGCTATGATGTAAAACCAACATTGGTTTTTAAGGAAGATAATAAAAAAAATAATAACAAAAGAATAATTAATAAAGGAATTTCAGAACAAGTTGTTAATGCTTTAAGAAAAATTGTTAATACAGAGGAGGGTACTGCTAGATTTGCAGATGTTCAAAATTATGAAATTGGAGGCAAAACAGGCACAGCCGACCAACCAGAAGCAGGAAAATATTCAGAGGCAAAAATAAATACTTTTAGTTCGGTATTTCCAACATCAAATCCTCAATTTGTATTTGTTGTGATGTTAGATACACCTAAAAAATCAAAAGATTATTATTACAAGTATAGGCATAGAAAAGGTGGATGGAAGGGAACACTTTATAATACAGCTGGGTGGACATCAGTAGAGGTAGCAGGAAAAGTAATTGATAAAATTGGGCCTATTTTAGCCACAAAATATATACAAGTTTACTAATAATGTTACTTGGAAATTATTTTGATGGTATCCACAAAAATTATAAAAAATTATTTTTTTCAGGCATATCTTTTAATACTAGATCGCTAAAAAAAAATAATATTTTCTTTGCAATTAAGGGAAATAGTATAGATGGAAATAAATTCATTTCTAAAGCTATAGAAAAAGGTTCTAAAATAATTGTAACAGAACAAAAAATAAAAGATTATCGTAATGGAATTTTGTTTATAAGAACAAAAAATATAAGAAAATTATTAGCAGAAGTCTCATTTAAAATTTATAACAAAATACCAAAAAATTTAGTTGCTGTTACAGGAACTAATGGAAAATCTTCAGTTGCTGAATTTTATCTTCAAATAATGCAATTAAATAAAAAAAAGGTTGCTTCAATTGGAACACTGGGGGTTAAATCAAAAAATATAAATTTAAATTTATTTAATACAACAACTGATCCAATTAATTTAGGTCAGATCTTACAAAAATTAAAAAAAGAAAAAGTTGAAAATGTTATCATGGAAGCTTCCAGTCATGGATTAAAACAATATAGATTAGATGGATTAAAATTTAAATCTGGAATTTTTACAAATTTATCACAAGATCATCTTGATTATCATAAAAATTTAAAAAATTATTTTAAAGCAAAACTTTATTTATTTGAAAATTTAATAGAAAAAAAAGGAAATATAATTACAGATAAAGATATACCTCAATATAAAACAATCAAGCAAATATCATTAAAGAAAAAATTAAAAATATCAGCAATAAATGAAAAACAAAATAATTTTCAAATATTATCTCATAGATATGAGAATGAAAATCAATTGATTAAAGTAAAACATAAAGATTCAATTAAGGAAATTAATTTAAATTTAATAGGTAAAATTCAAATTAAGAATATATTGATGGCTGTAACTGCAGCACAAAAAAGTAATTTAAATTTTGAAAATATTTTAAAAGTCTTACCAGAATTAAAACCAGTTGAAGGTAGATTAGAAAAAATTGGAACAATTAAAAATAATTCGATTGTTATCCTTGATTATGCACACACTCCTGATGCTTTAAAGTTTTGCCTTTTAAATATTAGGGAGCAATTTCCTGGTAAAAAGTTAAACCTTTTATTTGGTTGCGGTGGAAATAGAGATCAAAACAAAAGAATGAAAATGGGTAAAATTGCAAGTATTTATGCAGATAATATCTACCTTACAGATGACAATCCTCGTTTAGAAAATCCAGTAAAAATTAGAAAAGATATTAAAAAAGGTATTAAATTTAAGAAAATTAAAGAAATTTCTAATAGATCAATAGCAATATCTGAGGCCATTAAAAATTTAAAAAGTGGAGATGTTTTAGTAGTTGCAGGAAAAGGCCACGAAAACTTACAAGAAATTGGTAAAAAGAAAATCAAATTTTCCGATAGAAAAAAAATCCTAACTGAAATCCAAAAAAAAAATAAGAGTTTGTCCAATCAACTAAAGATAAATATTATAAAAGAACTTTCTAAAACTCAAAAATTATCAAAGTCTATTTCTATAAATAAGGCAAGAATTAATTCTAATGAAGTGAATAAGAACGATGTATTTTTTGCTATTAAAGGAAAAGTAAATGATGGAAATAATTTTGTTTCACAATCATTTAAGAAGAAAGCATCATTAGCAATTGTAAATAAAATTCAAAATAATCTAGATGTTAAACGACAGATAAAAGTTAAAAACACCTTAAAATTTTTAACAAATGTTTCAAAAGTATACAGAAAAAATATAAGTACTAACATTATAGCTATTACAGGTAGTTGTGGGAAGACAACACTCAAGGAATTGTTGGGAAGTGTGATGGGAAAAATTTCATATACAAGCATATCACCAAAGTCTTATAACAATAAATTTGGGGTTCCTTTAAGTCTTCTTAATATTAAAGAAAATGATCAATATGGAATTTTAGAAGTAGGAATGGATAAAAAAGGTGAGATTGATTATCTAACAAGAATAATTGAGCCAAATATTGGAGTTATTACAAATATAAATTATGCACATGCAAAAAATTTTAAAAATATAAAACAGATTGCCTTAGCAAAATCAGAGATTATAAATAATATTAAATCAAATGGTTCTATTATCTTAAATGCAGATGATAAATTTTTCAAACTTCATAAAAAAATTTCTCAAAAGAAAAATCTTAAATTAATTTCATTTGGTATAAAAAGTAATAGAGCAGACATCAAGTTGATAGATATTAAATCGTTTGGAAAAAATTTTAAAATTAAAATTAAATTTATGAATAAAATTAAATACTTTATAATCTCTAATGATTATCAAAATAATATTTATAATATTCTATCTGCATTAGCCGTTATCAGTGTGAATTTAAATGTATTTAATTTAAATAAATATATTTTTTTGAATTTTAGAATTCCTGATGGACGTGGAGACCATTCAATAATAAAAATTAATAATAAAAAAATAAATTTAATTGATCAAAGTTATAACTCAAACCCGCTATCATTAAGTTCTGCTATTAAAAATTTTGATAAAATAAAATTAAATAAGTCTAAAAAATATTTGTTGCTTGGAGATATGTTGGAGCTTGGTAGTTATTCCAAAAAACTTCATGAATCTATTGCTCCATTAATAAATCAAACTAAAATTCATAAGGTTTTTGTAAAAGGAAAAATGGCTTCTTTGATATATAAAAAAATATCTAACAGCAAAAAAGGTAAAATATTAATTAACAATTCTCAAATAGATGATTTGATTAAAAATGATATTAAAAACAATGATTATTTGATGATTAAAGCCTCACTTGCGACAGGTTTCAATAAGATAGTTAATGAAATAAAAGGTTTAAATTAAATGCTGTACCAATTTCTATTAAATTTTGTTGATAATTTTGGCTTTTTAAACGTCTTTAAATATTTAACTTTCAGAACTGGTTTATCCTTTTTTACGTCATTAGTAATAGTTTTGTTTATTGGGGGTCCTTTTATAAAACTTTTTTCAAATCAAAAAATTTTTAATCCAATTAGAGATGATGGACCTGAAGATCACATAGTTAAAAAAATTGGAACTCCAACAATGGGTGGAATTATCATTTTACTCGGCCTAATAATTTCAGTTATTTTATGGGCAGATTTAACAAATAATAATATTTTATTTTGTTTATACATTGCTTTTTCATTTGGATTACTTGGTGCCTTTGACGATTTCAAAAAAATTAAGAAAAGCAATTCCTCTGGAATTTCATCAAAATTTAAAATAACTGTACAAATTATTTTAGCGTTAATAGGAGTAGGTTTGTTTGTTTATTTTAATGATTATCAAGATTTAAATAATTTATATTTTCCTTTTTTTAAAAATTTAATAATTAATCTTGGATGGTTTTTTATACCTTTTGCTATATTTGTAATAATAGGTTCTTCTAATGCTGTAAATCTTACAGATGGTCTAGACGGTTTAGCAACGGTACCAGTAATATTAGTGGCAGCTTGTTTTGCATTTATAAGCTATGTAACTGGAAATATTGTTTTTTCAAATTATTTACAAATTCCTTACATTGAAGGTACAGGTGAAGTTGCAATTTTTTGTGGAGCAATCATTGGAGCTTGCTTAGGATTTTTATGGTTTAATGCTCCTCCAGCTAAAATTTTTATGGGAGACACAGGCTCTTTATCTTTAGGTGGTTCTTTAGGAGCGGTAGGTATTATAACAAAACATGAGATTGTTTTAGCAATAACAGGAGGTCTTTTTGTTTTAGAAGCAGTCTCTGTAATGGTTCAGGTAATTTCATTTAAACTTACAGGAAAGAGAATTTTTAGAATGGCACCCATACACCATCATTTTGAAAAAAAAGGTTGGCCTGAGTCTACCGTAGTTATTAGATTTTGGATTATCTCAATAATTTTAGCAATGATAGGACTTGCTACATTAAAATTAAGATAATGAAAAGTAAAAAAAATATTTTTTTAAGAAAAAAAATATTAATATATGGATTAGGCAAAAGTGGAATGTCTTCATACAAATTTTTAAAAAAAAAAGCAGATGTTTATCTTTTCGATGATAATTTAAAAATAAATAAAAAATTAATTAGTTTAAGTAAAATTTCAAAAATAAGTTTTGATGTAATTATTATTAGTCCAGGAATAGATATTTCGAAATGTAAATTATCAATGTTCTTGAAAAAAAATTTACAAAAAATTTATACAGACCTTGATGTTTTGTACTCTTTTTATGATAATTTGAGCATAACAATCACAGGTACTAATGGGAAATCAACTACAGCAAAAATACTACATGATGCTTTAGTTGATCAAAAAAAAGATGCTCGATTAATTGGGAACATAGGAAACCCAGCGCTTGCAGAGAAAAGAATAACAAAAAAAACGATTTTTGTGATTGAAGCTTCTTCGTATCAGCTAGATTATTCAAAGATTTTTAGATCAAAATATAGCTTAATTCTAAATATTTCAGCAGATCATATTGAAAGACATAAGAACCTAAAAAATTACGTTAATGCAAAATTTAAATTAATCGAGTCTCAAGTTAAGGGAAATTTTGCGTACGTTAAAAAAAATGATTCATTAATTTCAAAAAAAATTAAAAAAAATAAATTTAATTCAAAAATTTATAAAGTTGATATCTCAAATTTGAAAAACATAATTGATAAGATTAGCAATAAATACTTTGCTTCCGACGGTAATAGAGAAAATCTTTCTTTTATTTTTGAAATTGCACCTAAATTGAAACTTTCTAAAAACAGATTAATCCAAACAATTAATAATTTTAAAGGTCTTAATTATAGACAACAAATTGTTTTTGATAAAAAAAATTTAACAATAATAAACGACTCCAAATCAACAAGCTTTGCTTCTTCAGAAAATATATTAAATAATTTGAATGATGTTTATTGGATTTTGGGAGGAATACCAAAAAAAAATGATAAGTTCAAATTATCTAAAATAAAATGTAAAAATATAAAAGCGTTCATTTTTGGTTCATATCGAAATAAGTTTCATAAAGTTTTGAGAAATAAATTAAAGGTTAAAAAATATAAAACTTTAAATGAAACCTTACGTACAATTTTCTTAGAGATAAAAGATCAAGAAATTAAAAAAAATATAATTTTTTTTAGTCCTGCCGGTGCATCATTTGATAGTTTTAAAAATTTTGAAGATAGAGGCAATTACTTCAATAAAATAGTTAAAAAATTAATTTATGCAAAGTAATAGCATAATTTATAAATTTTATTACCAGTGGTGGAAAAATATAGACAAACCTATATTGTTTTTAGTTAGCATTCTATTCACTATTGGACTTTTTTTCTCTTTAGTATCAACATCACTCATAGCTTCAGACAAATTAGATACCAACAATTATTTCTTTTTTTTTAAACATTTAATTTATGTAATTATCGGAGTAATTTTTATTTTTATTTTTTCATCTTTAAATCAAGATAAATTGTATAAATTTTCAATAATTCTCTTTTTTATTTCATTACTCTCTTTGTTTTTAGTACCTATAATTGGCATAGAAGTTAAGGGATCAAGGAGATGGATCGATTTATTTTTTTTACCAAGATTTCAACCCATAGAAATAGTGAAACCTTTCTTGATTGTAATTCTTGCAATTATTTTATGTAAAAATGAAACCAATATTTTATTCAAATATTTAGCATCAACAATTTTAATGACTTTAGTTTCTTTGCTACTGATAATTCAGCCAGACATTGGCCAAACATTATTAGTAGTTTTTTCATGGGCTGTTTTGATATTTTGCTCAGGTATCAATTTATATTTTTTGCTCACAATCTCTTCTATTGGATTAATTTTTTTGTCTTATATGATTATTTACATACCAAAATTTAATTATATTAAAGCTAGAATTTTTTCATTTTTTGATAAAGAAACAGGTACTCATAATTTTCAATCAGATAAAGCAATAGAGTCAATAACAAGTGGAGGTTTTTTTGGAAAAGGGATAGGAGAAGGAACACTAAAAAATAGAGTACCAGAAGCGCATACTGATTATATTATTTCAGTAATTTCTGAAGAGTTTGGTGTGATTGCCATAATTTTAATCTTAATTTTGTTTTTAGTCCTAATTTATATGATTTTTAAAAAAATTAGTTTTGAAACTGAGGAGCAAAATAAACTTATTCTAATTGGATCAGTAAGTTTAATTCTTATGCAGGCCACAATTCATATTGGAGTTAATATAAGATTATTTCCAACAACTGGAATGACATTACCTTTTTTGAGTTATGGCGGCTCTTCAATTGTAAGTACCTCAATATTGACAGGTATAATTTTAAACTTAACAAAAAGAAAAATATAATAAGTGAGAGAAAAAGTATTAATTTCCACAGGAGGTTCTGGAGGACATGTCATTCCTGCAATTACAATTCATGACCATTTAAAAGAAAAATATGACACAATAATCTCAACAGATTCTAGAGGATTAAAATACTTAGAAAAAAATGATTATAGATCTATTTTAATAGATACACCAAAGTTTAATAGCTTAATACTTTTTCCTTTTACATTATTTAAAGTCTTAATATTAACAGTTAATTCTCTAAAAATATTAAAAAAAGAAAAAATTTCTTACTTAATTTCAACGGGTGGGTACATGTCCTTACCTTTATGTTTAGCAGCAAAAATTCTAAATATTAAAATTTTTTTAATTGAACCAAATATGATTTTAGGAAGAGCGAATAAATTTTTTTTAAATTTTTCTAAAAAATTAATTTGTTATTCAATAAACTTAAAAAATTATCCAAAAAAATTTGAAAATCAGAAAAAAATTTCAAAACCTTTTATAAGAAAAAAATATTATGAAGCAAATTTATATAAAAAAGATGTAAATTTATTTACCATCATGATTATTGGAGGTAGTCAAGGAGCTAAAATTTTTGATACACTTATTAATGAAACAATTTTGAGTGTCTCAAAATCTTGCTTAATTAATGTAATCCATCAAACTAGTGAAAAAAACATAAACTATTTAAAAAATTTTTATAAAAATAATAATATAGAAAGCAATGTTTTTAGTTTTGATCAAAATTTAAATGAACTTATGAAACAGTCTGATTTATGTATATCAAGGTCAGGCGCTTCAAGCTTAGCTGAAATGTCATTAATGAATGTTCCTTTTATCGCCATACCACTTCCTAGTTCTAAGGATAATCATCAATATGAAAATGCTAAATATTATTATGATAAAGATTGTTGCTGGATCATTGATCAAAAAAAATTTGATAAAAAGAAATTTGAAGAATTGTTGTTAAAAATATCAAAGAAAGACGAAGATTATGTCACAAAAAAAGGAAATCTAAAAAAATTAAATTATCAAAATACTTGGAATAATGTTAATCAAAATTTATTGGAAATTTTAAATGAAAATTGAATTAGCTAAATCAGAAGTTATTCATTTTGTCGGTATAGGAGGGATAGGGATGAGTGGCCTTTCAATGATTATGAAGAGAAAAGGTTTTAAAGTTCAAGGAAGTGATATCTTAAATAATAAAAATATTAATAGGATTAGAAAAGAAAAAATTAAAGTTTACGTTGGACATAAAAAACAGAATATAAGTAAGGCTACAATTTTGGTTGTTTCTTCAGCAATTAAACAAAATAACCCGGAATTAATTGAAGCAAAATCAAAAGGTCTACCAATATACAAAAGAGGCGAAATGCTAGCAAACATTGTGTCTCTTTCTAAAAATATTGTAGTTGTCGGATCTCACGGCAAAACAACAACCACTTCTTTAATTGCATCAATTTTTCAAAATACAAAAATAGACCCGACGATTATTAATGGAGGAGTTATAAATTCAATCAATAATACAGCAAAATTAGGTAAAAGTGATTGGTCTATTTTGGAGGCAGATGAGTCTGATGGTAGCTTTATATTTATTCCCCCAACTTACTCTATCATAACTAACATTGATAGAGAGCACATGGATTTTTATAATTCGATGAAAAAATTAAATAAATATTTTATTGATTTTGTTGAGAGGGTTCCATCTTTTGGAAAATCATTTATCTGTTTAGATGATAAGAATAACAAAAATCTAATTAAAAAGATTAAAAAGAAAAATTTCTATACATACGGTGAAGATCCTAAATCGAACTTTTCTATAAAAAATATAAATCAATTTAAAGAATTTTCAAAATTTGATTTATTAATAAAATTACCAAATAAAAAAAATCGATATTTAAAAAATATAATAATCCCTCTACTTGGAAATCATAATATTAAAAATGCAGTTGCTGCTCTTGCAGTATCGTTTACTGTTGGAATATCAATATTTGACATAAAAAAAGGACTTAAAAATTTTAAAGGTGTTCAAAGAAGATTTAATAAAATTTTTTCTTTTAATAATGTCGATTTTTTTGATGACTATGCACATCACCCAACTGAGATAAGAGAAGTACTTAATGGGGTAATGAAAGTTTATAAAGGTTATGAGAAGATATGTATTTTTCAACCCCATAGAATATCAAGAGTAAAAGATTTAAAAAAAGAGTTTAGTTTCGCTTTTAGAGATGCTGATAAAGTAATTTTATTTCCAATTTATAATGCTGGTGAAAAAATGAAACTCGGATTTAGTTATCTTAGTTTTGCAAAACAAATTATCAAAAATTCGAGAGTTGAATTATTAATGATCAAGGACCAATTGCAATTAGCAAAATATGTAAAAAGTAATATTTATGGAAAAAAAATTGTCATTGGTATGGGCGCTGGTTCAATTTCAAGCTGGATGAGAGAATTACCCAAATATTTATAATGAAAACTAATTTGAGAGAACTGTCAGAAGAGTTTGGCCAAAACTTAAAGCTAGACTGTGATTTAAAAAAAAAAAATTGGTTTAATATTGGTGGTAAAGCTAAAATTTATTTTAAAGCAGATAATTTAAAAGATTTAATCAAATTTTTAAAAATTATAGAAAATAAAGAAAATATTTTTATCTTAGGTGGAGGATCAAACACATTAATAACTGATGATAAATATGACGGTGTAGTAATCAAGCTTGCAAATAATTTTAATAATTTATCAGTTCTGTCAGATGATATAATTATTGCAGGAAGTATTGTTAGTGACAAAGCATTATCAGAATTTGCATTAGAAAATAGTTTAGGTGGTTTTGAATTTTTGTCTTGTATACCAGGTACAGTTGGCGGTGGAATTAAAATGAATGCCGGTTGTTTTAATAGAGAATTTAAAGATATTCTAATTTCGATTCAAGCAGTTACTAAATCTGGCCAGGTAATAACTATACCTGCTAAAGATATAAATTTTAAATACAGAGATAGCGGTTTATCTGATGACCTTATTTTTTTAAGCGCCTCCTTTAAAGGGTTTAAGAAAGAAAAAGAATTAATCCAAAATGAAATGAATTTTTTAAAAGAAAAAAAAGAAAAAGCACAACCAACAAGAATTAAAACCAGCGGAAGTACTTTTAAAAACCCTTTAGATCAATCTGAAAAAAAGGTTTGGGAACTAATAAAAGAGTCTGTTCCATTAGATATTTCTTTTGGTGATGCATATATTTCAGAAAAACACTGTAATTTTTTTGTAAATAAAGGTAATGCTAAATTTAAAGACATGAAGAATTTGATCGAATATGTCTCAAAAAATGTCTTTGAGAAAACAGGCGTAAAGTTAGAAACTGAAATTAAAATTTTAGAATAAATTGAAAAAAAAAATACTAATACTTTCGGGTGGAATATCAAAGGAGAGATTAATAAGTCTTGATACAGGTAAGCAGGTTGCCAAAGAGCTGAAAAAAAATGGATATAAAATTCAGATTTCTGAACCAGATAGATCTTTATCTTTAAATATCAAAAAATTTAAACCTGATATAATTTTTAATGCATTGCATGGTCAATTTGGAGAGGATGGATATATCCAAAGTATTTTAGAGAAATTTAAAATTCCATATACCCATTCTGGTGTTGTTGCTTCATCTATTGCTATGGATAAAGAAATTTCAAAAAAAATTTTTATAAAAAATAAAATTAATACACCAAAATTTTTTGTTTATAATTATGGTTATAAATCATCTACCTTAAAAAAAAAAATTCAGTCAAAACTAAAATTTCCTGTTGTCATAAAACCTTTAAATGAGGGTTCAAGTGTTAATGTATTTATATGCAACAAATCTAATCTAACACAAAAAGTTAAATCATTAAAAGATTACAAAAAAATTATGATTGAGGAATTTATTGGAGGCAGAGAAATTCAAGTAGCAATTATGGGTAATAAAAAACTTGGAGCAATTGAATTAAAACCCAAAAGAGCTTTCTATGATTATCAAGCAAAGTACAACACAAATGCAAAAACTAAACATATAATCCCTGTTGATTTACCAAATAAAAAATTAAATCAAGTATTGAATATTGCTTTTAAAGCACACAAGATTATTGGTTGTTCTGGTGTAACTCGTTCAGATTTTAAATATTTTAAGGGAAGATTTTATCTCTTAGAAATTAACACACAGCCAGGTATGACTAAATTATCTCTTGTCCCTGAAATAGCTTCTTATAAAGGAATAAGCTTTTTGAAATTAATTGAATGGATTTTAAAAGATGCATCAAAGAAAAAGTAAAAAAATATTAATTTACTTTTTTTTATTAATTTTA
>CACDRL010000013.1 GCA_902555435.1 uncultured Pelagibacteraceae bacterium | reverse complement strand
ATCTGGAATCTCCCGGTTCGTAGCCGAGCGCCTTATCCAATTTGGCCAGCGGTCCAAAAAATTGATTTTATTAAAGTTACTGTTTTTTTTAGTTTTATTAACAAATTTTGTTCAATTAAAACACAGCTTTGCAAAAAAAGATTAATTAATGTGATAAAATAACATAAAAATATAATTTATTTGAGTGTATAAGCCTTTTTAAATAATGAGCGAAAAACTACTTGTTCCTGATATCGGTGATTTTGAGAATGTTGAGGTTATTGAATTACTTGTAAAACCTGGAGATACAATAAAGAAAAATGATCCAATAGTTACAATTGAAAGTGATAAATCCAGTGTTGAAATCCCATCAACGATTTCAGGGAAAATTGATACCATTAATGTTAAAGTAGGGGATAAAGTTTCAAAAGGTGATTTACTTTTAAGTATAAGCAATTCAACTAAAAGTCTCCCAGAGAGCAATCTTCCTAAAGATACTGAAAATATTATTAAACAAGCTGAAGAAGCTATGGCTGTGAATAAAGAGGAGCTGGTGAATGTTCCAGAGCCAGCTAAAGAAAAAAAACAATCTATAATTCAAGTTGCAAATGGATTAGATACAGATCCTTTAGAAACTCAAGATTGGCTAGAGTCTTTATCTGCAGTAATTTCAAAAGATGGAAATCAAAGAGCTCATTTTTTAATTAAGGAATTAATTAACAAAGCCTATCGCGAAGGAGCAAATATCCCTTACACTCAAAATACTCCGTATATAAATACCATTCCCCCTGAGGCTGAAATAAAATCAAATGGAGATCAAAATATTGAGAGAAGAATAAGATCTCTGATCAGATGGAATGCAGCTGCAATGGTAGTAAGAGCTAATAAAAAGTTTCCAGAATTAGGTGGACACATAGGAACCTTTGCATCTGCTGCAACTTTATATGATGTTGGAATGAATCATTTTTGGAGAGCAAAAAATAACAAATTTGGAGGTGATCTGATATATTTTCAAGGACATAGCGCACCCGGAATGTATGCTAGAGCATTTTTAGAGGGCAGATTAAGCGAGAAACAATTAGACAGCTTTAGACAGGAAGTAAAACCTGGAGGATTATCTTCATACCCCCACCCGTGGCTGATGCCAAATTTTTGGCAATTTCCAACTGTTTCGATGGGGTTAGGACCAATGCTTGCAATTTATCAAGCAAGATACATGAAATATTTAATCAATAGAGGATTGATTAAAGATGAGGGACGAAAGGTCTGGGCCTTTTTAGGAGACGGTGAAATGGATGAACCAGAATCCATGGGTGCAATTGGATTAGCAGCCAGAGAAAAATTAGATAATTTAATTTTTGTAATTAACTGTAATCTCCAAAGACTTGACGGCCCTGTAAGAGGAAATGGAAAAATTATTCAAGAACTTGAAGGTAGCTTTAGAGGCGCTGGATGGAATGTAATAAAAGTTATTTGGGGTTCATACTGGGACTCATTGTTAGCTAATGACAAAACTGGTCAATTAGTAAAAATTATGAATGAAACTGTAGATGGTGAATATCAGGCTATGAAAGCAAGAGATGGTGCATATGTGCGAGCAAAGTTTTTTGGAAAAAATCCAGATACCTTGGAGTTGGTTTCATCTATGTCAGATAAAGATATTTGGAGATTAAATCGAGGAGGACATGATCCCCATAAGGTATATGCAGCTTATGATAAAGCAATTAAAAACGAAGGAAGTCCAACAGTTATTATTGCAAAAACAATCAAAGGATATGGAATGGGAAAAACAGGTGAAAGTGTAAACACTACTCACCAAACCAAAAAATTAGATGTGGATGATCTTATGTATTATAGAGATCGTTTTGATGTTCCTCTAAATGATGAACAAGTGAGAAATATAGAATATTTTAGGCCTGATGAGAAATCTCCAGAGATTAAATACATAAAAGAGAGAAGACTTAAATTGGGAGGTTATTTGCCAGAGAGATCAACCTTTGCAAAACCTATTAAAGCGCCATCAAAAGATATTTTTGATTTTATGAAAGTTTCAACTGGTGAAAAAGAAATGTCTACTACAATGGCTCTCGTGAGAATGTTAACTAATTTGTTAAGAGATAAAAATATTTCGCCTAGATTAGTTCCAATTATCCCAGATGAAGCAAGAACATTCGGTATGGAAGGATTTTTTCAAAAAATCGGAATATACGCTCACGAAGGACAGAAATATGAGCCCGAAGATGCTGCACAACTAAGTTCTTATAGAGAAGATAAAAGTGGACAGGTACTTGAAGAAGGAATTAATGAGGCAGGAGCGATGTCTTCTTGGATAGCAGCTGCAACTGCTTACACAAATCATGATATTGAAATGATTCCAATATATATTTTTTATTCTATGTTTGGATTTCAAAGAATTGGAGATTTAGCTTGGGCTGCTGGTGATAGCCAGGCTAGAGGTTTTTTAGTTGGTGCAACAGCTGGAAGAACAACATTAGCAGGTGAAGGATTACAACATCAAGATGGACATAGTCATTTAATTGCATCAACAATTCCTAATTGTGTAACTTATGATCCTACATTTCATTATGAATTAGCAACTATTTTTAGAGAAGGTCTAAGAAGAATGCATGAAAAGAAAGAAAATGTTTTTTATTATATTACAACAATGAACGAAAATTATTCACATCCTGAAATGCCTAAGGATAAAAATTGCGAAGAAGGAATTCTTAAAGGAATGTATAAGATAAAGGAATTTAACAAATATAAAAAAACAAAACTTCAACTTTTAGGCTCAGGAACAATATTAAGAGAGATGATGTCAGCAGCTGAAATTTTACAAAACGACTATCAAATTGATAGTGAAATATGGAGCGTTACAAGTTTTAATGAGTTAAGAAAAGATGGAATGGAAGTTGAAAGATATAATCTTTTAAATCCAGACAAAACTCCTAAAAAATCATATGTAGAGCAATGTCTTGGAAGTACCGAAGGTCCAATTATGGCAGCATCTGATTATATGAGAATGAATTCTGATCAAATAAGACCTTACACAAACAATAAGAGCTTTTATTCGTTAGGTGCGGATGGTTTTGGAAGAAGTGATACTAGAAAAAATTTAAGAAAATTCTTTGAGGTAGATAAAGAACATTTAGTTGCTTATGGATTAAGCATTTTAGCGAAAGAACAATTGATAGCTTCAAAATATGCGAAAGATGCTATGAAAAAATACAAAATTGATGGCGATAAACCTATGCCGACAAAATTATAATGTCAGATATTGAAATTAAGGTACCAAATATAGGAGATTTTAAAGATGTCGAGGTTATTGAGGTATTAGTAAAAAAAGGTCAATCAATTAAAAAAAATGACCCTTTAATTACAATAGAAAGTGACAAGTCTAGCGTAGAAATACCATCTAGTTTTGAGGGTAAAATTTCTAAATTAAATATAAAAGTTGGAGATAAAGTATCCGAAGGAGATTTAATTTTAACTTTAGAAAAATCATCACAGATAAATCAAAAAGATGAAGAAAAACCAATAATAGAAAAAGAGTTTAAAAAAATTGAAGCAATAAAACCTGAAATTCAACAACAAACTAAAGTTTTAAATAATGTATCTAACATTTCATCAGCAAGCCCAAAAGCTAGAAAATTTGCTAGAGAACTTGGTGTAGATATAAATAAAGTTTTAGGAAGTGAGAGAGATGGAAGAGTAGTCGAAGACGATATAAAAAAATTTGTAGCATTAAGATCAAACAATAACACTGAAGTTATTGAGGAAAAAAAACCAAACAAAATTAAAAATGAATTTGAACACTCAGATTTTGGTGAAATAGAGATCGAAGATATACCAAGAGTAAAAAAATTATCATCAAAGTATCTATCAAATTCATGGACCACTATACCTCATGTTACAAATCATGATGAGGCTGATATTACAGAAATGGAAAGCTTTAGAAATTCTTTGACTGATATTTATACAGGAGAAAAAATTAAAATTACTCCTTTAGCATTTATCATAAAAGCTTTAGTTGCCTCATTAAAAAAATTTCCAAGTTTTAATTCTTCTATTGATGAAATTGAAACAGGTAAAATGACAATGAAAAAATATTATCATATAGGTATAGCTGTAGATACTCCAAATGGACTAATGGTTCCAAAAATTAGAAATGCTAATAATAAAAAAATTTCTCATATTAGTAGAGAGTTAAGGGAGGTAAGCGAGCTTTGTAGAAATTTAAAAATAGATAAAAAGGAATTGTTTGGTGGTTCAATGACCATTACTAGCCTAGGAGGAATAGGTGGGTCATTTTTTACACCAATAATAAATTATCCTGAAGTAGCAATTTTAGGAGTAGGCAGGTCAGAGAAAAAACAAATTTATATAAATGGAAAGTTTCAAGTTAGAACAATGCTGCCGATTTCTTTGTCTTATGATCATAGAATCATTGATGGTGCTGAAGCTGCAAGATTTAACAATGACCTTAAAGAAAATTTAGGCAAAAATTTTGCTTATAAGCTAGCTGTATAATCAAAAATGTCTAAGTCCATTTCCCTATTTAGTGCTTTGTTATGCACTTTTATATGGGGCACAACTTTTATTGCTCAAGATACTGGGATGGACAATATTGGTCCTTTTACATTTAATGCTGTCAGATTCTTTGTTGGTTTTTTAGCTATTACCCCACTCGTAATTTTATTTGAGTTAAAAAATTTTAAATCAGAATTAAAAACAGATAAAAAAACATTTATAATTTATGTGTCTTTAATAGGACTATCCTTATTTTTAGGTTCTGCATTACAACAGGTTGCTTTGCTCTATACAGATGTCGCAAATGCAGCCTTTTTTACAATCTTTTATGTGCCTATGGTGCCTATCATAATTTATCTGTTTGGAAAAAAATCAATTCACTGGAGTGTTTGGCCTTCAGTAATTTTGTGTTTAATTGGAGGATATTTATTAACAAATTTTTACGATGCAACAGTTAGGTTGGGTGATACTTTAGTTGTACTTGGAGCTTTATTTTGGAGCACACATATTATATTTACTGGTATTATTATTTTTAAATATAATCTTCCACTTACAATTGGAGCAATTCAAACTTTAATTGTAGCTATTTTATCTTTTTTAATTGGAATTCTTTATGAAGAATTTGTTTGGAATAACATTCTAATGGAAATATATTCTATATTATATGCTGGAATATTATCCGGAGGCTTTGCATTTGTATTACAGATTTATGCACAAAAAAATATTACACCTGCACCAGCAGCAATTATTTTCTCTCTTGAAGGTGTATTTGCAACTGTAGCGGCATGGTTTATTTTAAATCAAGTATTAGATATAAATAATATACTTGGATGCTTTTTTATTTTGTGTGGAGTTTTATTGTCACAATTACTTCCTCTTATAAAAAGAAAAAAAATTTAATAAATTAAACTAAACAATACTAAAGCAATTATAATTCTATAAATTACAAATGCATTCATAGAAAACTTATTTATAAAAATTAAAAAATATTTAACTGTTAAAAAAGAAAAAATAAAAGAAGATATAATTGCAATTATTACCAAATAATTAAATTCTGTTGGTTGATTAAAAATATCTTTTAAACTAAGTACACTTGCACCAGCTAATGCTGGGATAGATAGTAAAAAAGATATTTTACTCGAATCCACTCTATTAAATTTCAAAATCCTCGCAGCTGTTATTGTAACACCCGCTCTGCTTACCCCTGGTATTAAAGATAAAATTTGCATTATTCCTATAAATAGAATTGATTGAATATTTAAATTTGAGGAAATTTTTTTATCAAAGCGACTTTTGTCTGAAATATATAAAACAATTGCAAATATTAAAGTTGTCCATGCAATAGTTTCAATGTTTCGTAAGCTGTAAATTAATCCTGTAGTATATAAAATATATCCAAAGATTATTAATGGAATAGATCCAATAATAATTAAACTTATTAATCTCTTATTTTTATTGATGTTTAATAGCTCTTCTTTGAAATAATAAACTATTGCAACAAGAGATCCTAAATGAAGACTAATATCAATTAGTAATGAGCTAGATTTAAATTCATATAAACTTGAAACTAAAATTAAATGGGCAGAAGAACTTATTGGAAGAAATTCCGAGATCCCTTGAATTGCTGAAAGGATTAAAACTTCTATAATATTCTGAAACATAATTTCTTCGTAACTTATAAAGTTTATATTTCAAACAATACGATTTGATCATAGTAGCTATGCATTTATTCGAAACCTGTTTATTTATAACGAAAATGAGAGATTAAAGGTCAATAAATATGACCTATTTAATCCTTTATTAAATAAAATCATTATATAATTTGCCGAAACTTATATTTTTTATGACTGACAAAATGTTAAAATTTGTAAAAATAGGTCAACAAACTCCACCTAAAAGGGAAGTTGATCAAAGAAAAAAGGATTTTAACGAGATATATGACGAATATATCAATGAAAAAGCGAAAGAACAATCAAGTAGATGTTCTCAGTGTGGAGTTCCATTCTGTCAGGTTCATTGTCCTTTAAGTAACAATATTCCAGATTGGCTAAAGTTAACTGCGGAGGGAAGATTAAAAGAAGCATACGAGCTATCCCAAAGCACTAACAATATGCCTGAGGTTTGTGGAAGAATATGTCCGCAAGATAGATTGTGTGAGGGGAATTGTGTAATTGAACAGTCGGGTCATGGAACAGTTACAATTGGTTCTGTCGAAAAATATATAACAGATAACGCCTGGGAACAAGGTTGGGTTAAACCAATTGAAGTTACAAATGAAAAAAATCAAAGTGTTGGAATTATAGGAGCTGGTCCTGCTGGATTAGCGGCGGCAGAACAGTTAAGAAAAAATGGGTATAAAATTACAGTTTACGATCGTTATGATAGAGCTGGAGGATTGTTAATATATGGAATTCCAAATTTTAAATTAGAAAAAGAAATAGTTGAAAGACGAACAAAACTTTTAAAAGACGGTGGAATAGAATTCATACAAAATTTCGAAGTTGGCAAGGATGCAAGTTTAGAGCAATTAAGAAAAAAACATGATGCAGTATTAATTGCAACAGGAGTTTACAAAGCAAGAGAAGTTAATTTACCAGGAAATGATTTAGATAATATTTTTCCAGCAATGGATTTTCTTACAGCATCAAACAAGAAAGGATTGGGTGATGAGGTTGAATTATTTGACAAGGGAATTTTAAATGCAGAAGGAAAAGATGTTGTTGTAATTGGTGGAGGTGATACAGCAATGGATTGTGTGAGAACTTCAGTAAGACAAAAAGCAAAATCAGTAAAATGCTTGTACAGAAGAGATAAAGAAAATATGCCTGGTTCAGCTAGAGAAGTTGCAAATGCAGAAGAAGAAGGTGTTGAATTTGTTTGGTTATCTAGTCCTAAAGAATTTAAAGGAACTAATAAGGTAGAAAATTTAGTTGTAGATCAAATAAAGCTAGGTGAACCAGATGAAACTGGAAGAAGAAAACCTGAAGTTCAAGAAGGATCAAGCTATGAAATAAAAGCAGATATGGTTATTAAAGCTCTTGGATTTGATCCTGAGGATTTACCTAATTTATTTGATAGCAATGAACTTCAAGTTACAAAATGGGGAACAATAAAGACTGATTTTGATACTATGGAAACCAATCTAAGTGGTGTTTTTGCTGCTGGGGATATAGTTAGAGGAGCTTCATTAGTTGTTTGGGCAATTAAAGATGGGAGAGATGCAGCGAATTCCATAAAAAATCATTTAGAAATCAAATCCAAAAATGAAAAAAAAGTAGCTTAATGAAAACCTATAAAAAAAATTTTGATCTACTTAAGAAAAACAATGTCTATTCTGAGGATATGGAACATGATGCTTGTGGAGTAGGTTTAATAGCTTCAACAGAGGGGAAAAAATCTAGGAATGTGGTTGAATATGGAATTGAAGCTTTAAAAGCAGTTTGGCATAGGGGTGCAGTAGATGCCGATGGGAAAACAGGAGATGGAGCGGGAATTCACCTAGAAATTCCAAAAGATTTTTTTATTGAGAAAATTGAGGTTACGGGACATACGCATGATAGTTCTGACATCTGCGTAGGAATGATTTTTCTTCCACGTAACGACTATGCAGCACAAGAGAGTTGTAAAACAATCGTTGAAAGTGAACTAACGAAAAATGATTTTAATATTTATGGCTGGAGACAAGTTCCTGTTAATCCAAAGGTTTTAGGTGAAAAAGCTTTTCATACTATGCCTGAGATTATTCAGGTACTTTTTAAACCCCACAATAAAGAACTCACAAATAAAGATTTGGAGAGAAAAATTTATGAGACAAGAAGAAAAATAGAAAATGAAGCCTTCAAAAAATCATTGAATAATTTTTATATTTGTTCGTTAAGTTCAAAGTCAATTATTTACAAAGGAATGTTTTTAGCTGAAGCAATTTCAGAATTTTATCTAGATTTAAGTGATGAAAGATTTGTATCAAGATATGCAATATTTCATCAGCGGTTTTCAACCAATACAGCTCCAAGTTGGAATCTTGCTCAACCATTCAGAGCAATTGCACATAATGGAGAAATTAATACTTATAGGGGAAATAAAAATTGGATGAAAGTTCATGAACAAGAAATGAATAGTCCATTATTTGATAACGTAGAAAATCTTAAGCCAGTTATTCAACAAGGAGCCTCAGATTCTGCAGCTCTAGATAATGTTTTCGAATTATTAAATATTTCAGGTCAACCTGCACCATTGGCTAAACTAATGTTAGTTCCTGATGCATGGTCCAAGAAAAATAAAACCTTGCCAAAAGATCATCAGCAATTATTTAACTTTTTAAATAGCACGATGGAACCTTGGGATGGACCTGCTGCTATAGCTGGAACTGACAACGAGTGGGTTATTGCTGCGAATGATAGAAATGGACTAAGACCTTTAAGATATGCAATCACAAAGGATAAATTATTGTTTGCAGGCTCAGAAACTGGGATGATTGAGCTAAATGAAAAAAGAATTTTATCAAAAGGAAGATTAGGTCCTGGAGAAATTATTGGAGTAAGAATTGAAAAAGGAAAAGTATTTACTAATAAACAAATTAAGGATTATTTAGCAAAAGAGTACAAGCATTTTAATTCACAAATTATTGATTTAGATGACAAGCTAACGATTGAGGATGAAAAAAATTCTTATTTAGGTGATGATTTAAGAAGAAGACAATATACTTTTGGAATTAGTTTAGAGGATCTTGAATTAATTTTACACCCTATGGCAGAGGATGCAAAAGAGGCAACAGGGTCTATGGGTGATGATACCCCTTTAGCTGTGCTATCAGATAAATATAGACCTCTTTATCATTTTTTTAGACAAAATTTTAGTCAAGTTACAAATCCACCAATAGACTCGTTGAGAGAAAATAAAGTAATGAGTCTAAAAACAAGATTTGGAAATCTTGGCAATATTCTAGATTTTGATAATTTAACAAAACAGAATATTTATGTTCTTAATAGCCCAATCTTATCTAATTCTCAGTTTGAAAAATTCATTGATTTTTTTGGAAACAACTCAGCAATAATTGATTGTACCTTTGCAGAAAATAATAGTTTGTACGATGCTATTAAAAAAATTCAAAAAGATGCAGAAATTGCTGTTAGACAGGGTGTTACGCAATTAATTCTTAGCGATAAAGATTTGTCAATCTCAAAACTTCCAATTCCGATGCTACTTGCAGTTGGTGCAATTAACTCGTATTTAATTGAGAAAAAATTAAGAGGCTATGTGTCAATCAATGTCCAATCTGGAGAAGCATTAGATACACACTCTTTTGCAACTTTAATTGGTGTTGGAGCAACAACGGTCAATCCTTATTTGGCATTTGATAGCTTATATCAAAGATTTGAAAAAAAATTATTTGGAAAGTTTAGTTTTGAAGAATGCGTTGAAAGATACATTAAATCTGTCAATGCAGGTTTATTAAAAATCATGTCTAAGATGGGTATCTCTGTTTTAAGTTCTTACAGAGGTGGATGCAATTTCGAGACTGTTGGATTAAGTAGAACTATTGTTTCGGATTATTTTCCAGGAGTTGTGTCTAAAATTTCTGGTATTGGACTTACTGGAATTGAAAAAAAAATAAGAGCAATTCATAAAGAAGCATTTGAAAGCACTGAAACAATCCTTCCTATTGGAGGGATTTATAGATATAGAAAAAATGGAGAAACACACCAATACCAAGGGAAACTTATACATTTACTCCAAAGTGCAGTTGGTTCTAATTCTTATGACGCTTACAAAAGATATGCGGAGGGTATTTATAATTTACCGCCAATAAATTTAAGGGACCTAATTGATTTTAGAGAAAAAAAATTAAGAGGATCTATAGATATTTCAGAAGTAGAACCAATAGAAAATATTTTAAAAAGATTTGGAAGTGGAAGCATGTCTCATGGTGCTTTATCTAAAGAGGCGCATGAAACTTTGGCTACAGGCATGAATAGAATTAAAGGAGCTTCTTGTAGTGGTGAAGGTGGTGAAGATGAAAAAAGATTTAAAGTGTTAGATAATGGAGATAGCGCAAACTCAAGAGTAAAACAAATAGCCTCAGCAAGATTTGGTGTAACAGTTAATTATTTAAATAATTGTAATGAGATTGAAATAAAAATTGCACAAGGTGCAAAGCCTGGAGAAGGTGGACAACTTCCAGGCTTCAAAGTAACTGATGAAATAGCAAAGTTAAGACACTCAACACCTGGAGTAACACTAATTTCTCCTCCACCACACCACGATATTTATTCAATTGAAGATCTTGCACAGCTTATTTATGATTTAAAACAGATTAATCCAAAAGCAAGAGTTGGAGTAAAACTGGTTGCATCCTCAGGAGTTGGGACTATTGCTGCAGGAGTTGCTAAAGCAAAAGCAGATATAATACTAATTTCAGGACATAATGGTGGAACTGGAGCTACACCGCAAACAAGTGTAAAATACGTAGGTATCCCTTGGGAGATGGGATTAACAGAGGCTAATCAGGTTTTAACATTAAATAATCTTAGACACACAGTTACACTCAGAACTGATGGAGGAATTAAAACAGGTAGAGATGTTGTTATAGCAGCCATGATGGGAGCAGAAGAGTATGGAGTTGCAACAACTGCTTTAGTTGCAATGGGATGCATAATGGTAAGACAATGTCATTCAAATACATGCCCCGTTGGTGTCTGTACTCAAGATGAAAAATTAAGAGAAAAATTTACCGGAACACCAGATAAGGTTGTTAATCTATTTACGTTTATAGCAACTGAGGTTAGAGAAATTTTAGCTAAATTGGGCTTTAAATCATTAAATGACATCATAGGTAGAACTGACTTACTTAGACAAGTTAGTAAGGGTTCACCTAATTTAGATGATTTAGATTTAAATCCTTTGTTTGTTCAAGCAGATTCTGGAAACAATGCTAGATACTGTGAAACCCAAGAAATTAATTCGGTGCCAGATACTCTAGACCAAGAAATATGGCCTGAGATTGAAAAAGCTTTAGATAATTCTGAAAAAATTGAAAAAGAATATTTAATTAAAAATACTCACAGAGCAGTTGGAACAAGAATTTCTCACCATTTATATAAAAAATATGGTTATGAAAAACTTGATGATAATTTTTTAGTATTAAATTTTAAAGGGTCAGCTGGTCAATCTTTTGGAGCCTTTTCATCCAAAGGTTTGAAGTTAGTATTAAAAGGTGATGCAAACGATTATGTTGGAAAAGGTCTTTCAGGAGCTACAATTTCTATAAGACTACCAGAGGAAAGTAACTTAGTTTCGAATGAAAATACTATTTTAGGAAATACAGTTCTATACGGAGCAACATCTGGAAAACTTTTTGCAGCTGGTCAAGCCGGTGAAAGATTCTCTGTAAGAAATTCAGGTGCGGTTACGGTTATTGAGGGATGTGACTCTAATGGCTGTGAATATATGACTGGTGGAACTGTAGTAATTCTTGGAGATGTTGGAGATAACTTTGCTGCTGGTATGACAGGTGGTATGGCATTTATCTATGACAAATCACAAGAATTTGAAAAAAAAAGTAAACCCAGAATCAGTTGTTTGGCAGAATGTTGAAACAGATTATTGGAAAGAGAATTTAAAAAATTTAATCAAAGAGCACCATGAAGAGACAGGATCTTTGTTATCTAAAGAAATAATTGAAAATTATGATAATGAAATTAATAATTTCATTCAAGTTTGTCCTAAAGAAATGTTAGATAAACTAAAAAACCCTATCAGTCTAAAAAAAGTTATAAAAGAAGTTAGTTAATTAATAATTTTAATTCTTTTAAAATTATATTGAGCCATTTCTTATTTGATAGGCTATGGTCACCTTTTTTTACAATGATTAATTTCTTTTTTGCTTTAGGAAATATTTTTAAAACTTTTCTCGAATAACTTACTGGTACAGCTTCGTCATATTCACCATGCACCATGGTAATATTAATTTTTAAATTTATTTTTTTATTTAAAACTCTATTTTTTCTTCCATCTTTTATAAGCTGATAAGTGATTGGATACTCATAATTCCCATGTTTTAAGTGATATATACCTTTTTGTGTTGTTTCTTGCTTTATTTTTTTGGAGAATTTTTTCCACATCAAATTTTCTAAAAACTCAGGTGCCGACCCAATACCTAAAAATCCTATAATTTGTTTTTTAAATAGTTTGAATTGTCTTAAAGCAATCCATGCACCCATGCTGGAACCAATGATATAAAAATTATTATTTTTTACGTATTTCTTTATTAATATGGAAGTCTCTTTACTCCATTTTGAAATATTTCCATTTGTAAATTTACCTGTAGATTTTCCATGACCAGAATATTCTAAAGCAAGAAAACTTATTTTATTTTTGATTGCAAACCTTAAAAAAGCCTCTGGTTTTTTTCCCTCAAGATCTGACATAAATCCATGTAAAAAAACTATGAATGGAGAATTTTTATAAATTTTACAAATATGTCTAATTTTCTTAGTCTTTGAAATTTTATGGAATCTGAAATTTGCCATAGTCGTTTATAAGATTTGTTAATTAATATATAATCATATCAAATGTCATCTAATTTAAAAGTTTTGCAAGTAATTCCAAAACTTGGCTATGGCGGAGCGGAGACAGGGTGTTATGATATTGCTCACTATTTGCCAGAAAACGGTTGTAAATCATTTATAGTTACTAGTGGTGGTGAATTACTTAAATTTGTAGATAAAAAGAAAGTAAAAGTTTTTAGACTTCCAGTTCAAAGTAAAAATCCAATATTAATTTTAATTAATGCAATAATTTTAACTTTTATCATTTTATTTAATAATATTTCGATAGTACACGCCAGAAGCAGAGCGCCTGCATGGTCTTGTTTAATAGCCTCCAAGATAACAAGTAGAAAATTTGTGACTACATTTCATGGAACTTATAATTTTAAAAGTAGTTTGAAAAAATTATATAATTCAGTAATGGTTCGATCTGACTTAATTATTGCAGGTTCAAATTTTATTTTTTCACACATCAAAGAAAATTATTCAAATTACTTAAATCAAAAAAAAAAATTATTAGTAGTATTTAGAGGAATTAATGTTGATTACTTTGACCCTACCACAAAACTTGAAACTGAAGAGAAAAAATTATTAAAACAATGGGAAATAGAAAAAGATAAAAAGATTATACTTTTGCCTGGTAGATTAACTACCTGGAAGGGACAAGAGGTATTTATTGAAGCAATCAATCTTGTAAATATTGAATTAGGTTATGAGGCATTTTATGCTGTTATCCTTGGAAGTGATCAGGGAAGAGATTTGTATAAAAAAAAACTAATAAGGCTTTCAGAACAATATAGGTTGACTAAACAGCTAAGATTTATAGATCACTGTAAAGATATGGCATTAGCTTACAAAGTTTCTGATATAATTGTTTCAGCTTCTATTGAACCAGAAGCTTTTGGTAGAGTTTCCGTAGAGGCCCAATCTATGGAGAAACCAATTATTGCGAGTAATATTGGTGGATCTAATGAGACGGTCGTTGATGAAAAAACAGGCTATTTATTTAAAGCGGGTGACGCAAAGTCTTTAAGTCAGAAAATTTTAAAAACTCTGACAATTGACGAAACTCAATTAAAATTAATTGGTAATGAGGGAAGAAAAAATATAGTTCAAAAATTTAATGTTGAAAAAATGTGCTTTTCTACTTATTCAGAGTATAAAAGATTAATAAATTAAATGCCAATAATTACATTACCTGATGGAAATAATATTGATTTCCCAAATAAAGTTACTGGATTAGAAGTAGCAGAAAAAATTAGTAAATCATTAGCTAAACAAGCAATGGTAATAAGTGTAGATGGCGAGTTAAAAGACTTAGAACATTTAATTGAGAAAGACTGTTCGGTAAAAATTTTTACATCTAAAAATCCTGAGGGTCTAGAAACCATTAGACATGATACTGCTCACATATTAGCAATGGCAGTGCAAGAATTGTTTCCAGGAACACAAGTTACGATTGGCCCTGTAATTGAAAACGGATTTTATTATGATTTTGCTAGAAAAGATCCGTTTACAGAAGATGATTTAACAAAGATTGAAAATAAAATGAAAGAAATTGTTGATCGAGACGAGACTACTAAAAGGGAAGTTTGGGACAGAAATAAAGCTATAGATCATTTTAAAAAAAAAGGTGAAATCTATAAAGCTGAGTTAATCGAAGCAATACCGGAGAATGAAGATGTTTCAATTTATTTTCATGGAGATTGGCATGATCTTTGCAGAGGACCGCATCTTTCTTCAACAGGTAAAATTGGAAAATACTTTAAATTAATGAAAGTTTCAGGAGCTTATTGGAGAGGTGATTCAAACAATGAAATGCTTCAAAGAATTTATGGTACAAGCTGGGCTTCTCAAAAAGATTTAGATGAGTATTTAAAAAGAATAGAAGAGGCTGAAAAAAGAGATCATAGAAAATTAGGAAAAGAAATGGACTTGTTTCATTTTAGAGAAGAAAGTCCGGGCTCAGTTTTTTGGCATGAGAGAGGATGGGCATTATTTCAAAAATTAATTAATTATATGAGAAGCAGACAAGATGCTGCTGGATATAAAGAGGTAAATACGCCTGAAATTTTAGATCGACAATTATGGGAAAAATCTGGTCACTGGGAAAAATATGGAGAGAATATGTACACATCAGAAACTCCTGATGAAAAAGTGTTTGCGATAAAACCAATGAATTGTCCTGGTCATATACAAGTATTTAATCAGGGCTTAAAAAGTTATAGAGATCTTCCATTACGTATCACAGAATTTGGTAAGGTTCATCGTTATGAACCATCAGGTGCTTTACATGGTTTACTTAGAGTAAGAGCTTTTACTCAAGATGATGCGCATATTTTTTGTGCGGAAGATCAAATTACGAGTGAGTGTTTAAATGTAACAAATTTAATTTTAGATATTTATAAAGACCTTGGTTTTGAAAATGTAATTTTAAAATATGCAGATCGACCAGAAGTTAGAGTTGGAGATGATGAGGTTTGGGACAAGGCAGAAGCTTCACTTCTTGAAGCAGTTAAAGCCTCTAAGTTAGAATATAGTATTAATAAAGGCGAAGGTGCTTTCTACGGACCAAAAATTGAATTTGTTTTAAGAGATGCTATTGGAAGAGATTGGCAATGTGGAACTTTACAAGTTGATTTAAATTTACCTGGACGACTAGATGCATCATATGTTGATAAAGACGGAACAAAAAAAGTTCCTGTTATGCTTCATAGAGCGCTGTTTGGCTCTTTAGAAAGATTTATTGGAATATTGATTGAAAATTATGCTGGAAAATTTCCTTTTTGGATTTCACCTTTACAGACAATGGTAATTCCAATTTCAGAAGAATTTAATGATTACGCAATAGAAGTGTCTAAAAAAATTAAAGATGCAGGCATAAGTTCTGCAGTTGATATTAAAAATAATAACTTAAACTATAAAATTAGAGATCATTCTTTAGCAAAAATACCTCTTTTATTAATTTGTGGTAAAAAAGAAGTTGACTCCAATTCAGTAACGATTAGAAGGTTAGACTCTAATAAACAAGAAAATATGGAAATAGACTTATTTTTAAAAACTTTCTCTGCTTTAAACAAAGCATCATCAAACTAAGTGGCAGATTTCAAACAAAACTACTTTCAAAGAAGAACAAAGGATAGAGGACCAAGATCTAATAACAGAATATCTTCACCAGATGTGCAAGTTATTGCAAGCGATGGTGAAAATCTTGGAGTGATCAACACTAATGAAGCCATATCAATGGCAAAAAACCAAGGTTTGGATTTAATTGAAATTGCACCTAATGCAAACCCACCTGTATGTAAAATTATGGACATGGGTAAGTATAAATATGATGCTCAAAAAAAAGCAAATCTTGCAAAAAAGAAACAAAAAATAATTTCATTAAAAGAAATTAAAATGAGACCTGTAACGGAAACTCATGATTATGAATTTAAGGTCAAAAATGCAAAAAAATTTATCTCCAAGGGAGATAAAGTTAAATTTACTATCAGATTTAAAGGGCGAGAACTCCAACACTCTCATTTAGGGAATGAACTGATGGGTAAAATTAAAGAGGATATGAAGGATATTGGTAGAGTAGAGTTGCAACCTAAATTTGATGGGAAGCAAATGATTATGGTAATTCAACCTTTATAAGCCTTAATAGAGGTTGTAAAATTTAAACATTCTTTGTATAAGTCCGCAGAATTATGCCAAAATTAAAAACAAAAAGCTCAGCAAAAAAAAGATTTAAAATATCAGCTAAGGGTAAAGTTATATCTGCTCAAGCAGGTAAAAGACATGGTATGATTAAACGAACGAATTCACAAATTAGAAAATTAAGAGGCACTACAACTTTGTCTAAACAAGATGGCAAAATTGTTAAATCATACATGCCTTACAGTTTAAGAGGGTAACAATGGCAAGAGTTAAAAGAGGCGTAACAAGTAAAGCAAAACATAAAAAAGTTTTGAAAGCCGTAAAAGGTCAGTGGGGCAGAAGAAAAAATACTATCAGAGTTGCTAAACAAGCTATGGAGAAATCCATGCAGTATGCTTACAGAGATAGAAGAAATAAAAAAAGAGATTTCAAATCATTATGGATACAAAGAATTAATGCCGGTGTAAGAGCAGAGGGTATGACTTATTCAAAATTCATCAATGGTTTAAGTAAATGTGGTGTTGCAATAGATAGAAAAATTTTAGCTGAAATTGCTTACGATAGTCCAGAAGCATTTAAAACAATTGTACAAAAAGCTCAATCCGCTTTAAATTAATCTCTATTGTTTTTATTTCTTAAGGAAATAATCTACTAATATGTCAGACATAAAAAATATTAGAGATCAATTTGTATCAAAGCTTAAAAATGAATTAAGCTTAGATGAAATCAATTCAATCAAAACAGAGTTGTTTGGTAAAAATGGTCAAATTTCATCTTTATTCAAAACTGTAGGATTAATACCAGAGTCTGATAGAAAAAATTTTGCAGCTGATTTAAATAAAATAAAGGATGAACTTCAATCTTTGATTTTGGAAAAGATTAAAGAAATTGAGACAAAAGAAATTAATCAAAAACTTGAAAAAGAAAGAGTTGATATAACTTTACCCGGAAGACCTTTTGTTAGAGGAAAAATTCATCCTGTATCTCAAACAATAGATGAGATTTCATCTATATTTTCAGAAATAGGTTTTAGTGTTGAAGAAGGACCAGATGTAGAAAACGAATATAATAATTTTACTGCACTAAACACTCCAGATAATCACCCAGCTCGTGACATGCATGATACTTTTTATTTAGACGAAAATAAGGAAGTTTTGTTAAGAACGCACACTTCACCGGTTCAAATTAGAACTATGTTAAAGAATAAACCGCCATTTAAAATTATTGCTCCAGGCAGAACATATAGATCAGATAGTGATCAAACACATGCACCAATGTTCCATCAGGTTGAGGGCCTTCATATAGATAAAAATATTAACATGGGTCATTTAAAGGGATGTTTAAATTATTTCATTAAAGAGTTCTTTGAAGTCGAAAAAATCAAAATGAGATTTAGACCAAGTCATTTTCCTTTTACAGAACCATCTGCAGAAGTAGATATTGGTTACGAAATTAAAGATGGTAAAATTGTTATAGGAGAAGGGGATCAGTGGCTTGAAATTTTAGGATGTGGAATGGTTCATCCAAATGTTTTAAAAAACGTTAAAGTTGATCCTGCTAAATACCAAGGATATGCATTTGGCATAGGTATAGACAGGTTAGCTATGCTAAAATATGGTATTAATGATTTAAGAGCTTTCTTTGACTGTGATTATAGATGGTTAAATCACTTTGGATTTGATCCACTTGATGTACCCACAAATTATAGAGGTCTAAGTCGATGAAGATAACTTTTAATTGGTTAAAAGATCATTTATCTGTAAGTGATAAGGAAGAGAAGTTACTTGAGAAATTAACTGATATTGGACTTGAAGTTGAAAGTGTTGAAAATTTATCTGAAGGTTTAGATTTATTCAAAATAGCAAAAATTTTAAAAACCGAAAAACATCCTAATGCAGACCGTTTAAAAGTTTGCGATATTGATCTAGGTGAAAAAGAAATTAAAAAGGTCGTATGTGGTGCACCAAATGCTAGAGAAGGTTTAATCACTGTTTATGCTCCTCCTGGTGCGGTTATTCCAAAAAATAAAACAAAATTAGTTATAGCAAAAATTAGAGATGTTACATCTTATGGTATGCTTTGTTCTGAATCTGAACTCAATTTGTCTGAGGAAAGTGATGGAATTACTGAGCTTTCATCCTCAAAATACAACAAAAGTATTGGAAAAAGTTTTTTTACTCAATCTAGTTCTAATTTGATTGATTTATCAATCACACCTAACAGACCGGACTGTCTTGGTGTTAGAGGAATAGCTAGAGATTTAGCAGCTTCAGGCTTTGGTAAATTAAAACATATTAAAGAACAAAAAATAAAATCGAAAAAATCTCAAACAATTAAAGTAAAAATTACAAACGAAAAAAACCAAGGATGTTTTTCTTTTGGAAGCTGTTTGGTAACAAATGTAAAAAATACTGAAAGCCCAAAGTGGTTAAAGGATAAATTAATTTCTATAGGTCAAAAACCTATTTCAGCAATTGTTGATATCACAAATTATGTAATGATTGATATTAATCGTCCATTACATGCTTATGATGCAGATAAAATTGAAAAAGGAATAATTGTTAGAAACTCAAAATCTGGTGAAGAGTTTACAGCATTAGATAACAAAAACTATAAGCTTGAAGATGACATGTGCGTTATAAGTGATGACAAAGGCGTGTTAGGACTAGGTGGTATCATCGGAGGCACAAGATCTGGAACGGAAATCGGCACACAAAATGTTTTAATTGAGTCAGCTTATTTTGATCCAAGATCAATTAGAAGAACAGCAAAAAGATTAAATATAGATACAGATGCAAAATTTAGATTTGAAAGAGGAATAGACCAATTGTCAATTGAAGAAGGCTTAAATAAAGCAGCATTTTTAATTAAAGAAATTTGTGGTGGTGAAATTAGTAAGATTGATATCCAAAAAATTAGTACATTTAAAAATCAAATAATTAAATTTGATCCAAATTCATTTGAAAAAGTTACAGGTTTTAAAATTTTAACAAAAGATATGTTAAAAATTTTAGATAACCTAGGTTTTACATGCAAAAAAGATAAAAAAAGTTTTTAAATTAACTATCCCTTCCTGGAGACCAGATATTACTCAGGAAATAGATGTTGTTGAGGAATTGGTAAGAATAGTTGGGTATGATAAAATAAAAATTGAAGAACCAATCAAAGAGAGAAAAAAATCTACTCTGACACAAACTCAAAAATTGTTTCATTTCCTCCAAAGATCTGTTGCCTCAAAAGGTTATTTGGAAGCAATTACTTGGTCTTTCACAGATGCAAAATATAATGATCATTTCAAAGGACAAAATGATGAATTAAAAATTGTGAATCCTATAAGTTCAGAATTAGGAGTTTTGAGAAATTCAATATTTTCAAATTTAATTATATATATGAGTAAAAATATAGATAGAGGATTTAAAGATTTATCTATTTTTGAAATAGGACCAACATTTTTTGGAAAGCAACCTGGTGAACAAAATATAGTAGTTTGTGGTTTAGCAGCTGGAAAAAAATCTCGTCTTTCTTGGTTAGAAAAAGAGAGAAATGTTGATGTCTTTGATATTAAAAAAGATGTACTTCAAACTTTAGTTGAAGCAGGTTACGATTCAGAAAAATTTTTTATAGATGATGAAACACCTGATTATTATCATCCAGGTAAATCAGGAAGATTATTTTTGAATAAAGGTAGAGAAAATGTAGCTGCATACTTTGGTGAAATTCACCCAAATATTATTAAGCAAATTGATATGAAAACCGAATCTTTAGTAGGTTTTGAAATATTTCTTGATAATTTAAAATTACCAAAAAAATCATTAAAAGATCAAAAAACAAAATATTCTGTTTCAGATTATCAAAAGTCAGAAAGGGATTTCGCTTTTATAGTTGATAAGAAAATTAATGTTCAAGATCTAGTAAATGTCATATCAAATGTTGATAAAAATTTGATATCAAACATTAAAGTTTTTGATGTTTATGAGGGTGACAATATTCCAGAAAATCAAAAATCAATTGCGATCAGTGTTACAATTCAATCTCAAGAAAAAACTCTAAAAGATGCTGATTTAGATCAAATTAATAAATCAATTATAGAAACAGTCGAAAACAAAACTGGCGCTAAAATTCGATCCTAAAGCCAATGAGTTCAATCGATAATATAAGAAATTTTGCAATCATTGCACACATTGATCATGGCAAATCTACTATTGCAGACAGAATAATTCATAGTTGTGGTGGTTTGACTGAAAGAGAGATGAAAGCTCAAGTTTTAGACTCAATGGATATTGAACGAGAGAGAGGTATCACCATTAAAGCCCAAACAGTAAAGCTAAATTATAAAGCTAAAAACGGAAAAGAATATATTTTAAATATTATAGATACACCTGGCCATGTAGACTTTAGCTATGAGGTAAGTAGATCATTATACGCGTGTGAAGGTTCAATTTTGATTGTGGATAGCACACAAGGTGTTGAGGCTCAAACTTTAGCAAATGTTTATCAAGCATTAGATACAAATCATGAAATTGTCCCAGTATTAAATAAAGTAGATTTACCAGCTTCTGATTTAGAAAGAACAAAAAAGCAAATTGAGGAAGTTATTGGGATAGATACTGAGAATGCTATTCCGTGTTCTGGAAAAACTGGCGAAGGAATAGGAGATATTTTAGAGCAAATTATAACTACTTTACCAGCACCAAAAGGTGAGAGTTCATCTAATTTAAAATGTTTACTAGTAGATAGTTGGTACGATACTTATTTAGGTGTTGTCATATTAGTTAGAGTTATTGATGGTAAACTTTCTAAACACATGAAGATCAAAATGATGTCTACTAATCAAGAGTATATTGTAGAAAAAGTTGGTGTTTTTACACCAAAGCCAGTTGATATCACTGAATTAAAAACAGGAGAAATAGGATTTATCACAACAGGGATTAAAGTGTTATCAGAGACAAAAGTTGGAGATACAATTTGTGACGCAACAAAACCATTAAAAGAAGCATTACCAGGTTTTAAGCCAAGTAAACCTGTAGTATTTTGTGGATTATTTCCTGTAGATAGCTCAGAGTTTCAAAAATTAAAAGATGGTTTAGCAAAGTTACAATTAAATGATGCAAGCTTTTCTTTTGAACCAGAGTCATCTTCAGCTTTAGGATTAGGATTTAGGTGTGGGTTTTTAGGTTTGCTTCATCTAGAAATTGTAACAGAGAGACTTGAAAGAGAATTTGATGTTAATTTATTAACGACAACTCCTGGTGTAGTTTATAAAGTCCATTTGAATAATGGTGATACGATGGATTTACAAAATCCATCAAGCTTACCTGATCCTACATTAATAAAATACATTGAAGAACCATGGATTAAGGCAACTATTATTACTCCAGATCAGTACTTAGGTTCAATAATTAAAATGTGTCAGGACAAAAGAGGAGTACAAACCAACCTTAGCTATTCTGGCAATAGAGCAGTAGTAAATTATGAACTTCCCTTAAACGAAGTTGTATTTGATTTTAACGATAGACTTAAGTCAATGACAAGTGGATATGCAAGTTTTGATTATGAAATAATTGAGCATAGAGAAGGGGATCTAGTAAAACTTGGTATTTTAGTGAATGGCGAAGCCGTTGATGCTTTAGCTATGATGATACATAAAGATTTTGCTCAAAAAACTGGTAGAGAGGTCTGTGAAAAACTAAAAGACCTAATTCCAAGACATAATTTTATGATTCCTGTCCAAGCCGCAATCGGAGGAAAAATTATTGCTAGAGAAACTATCAAAGGGTTTAAAAAAGATGTTTTAACAAAAATTCACGGCGGTGGAGCTACAGATAGAAAAAGAAAATTATTAGAAAAACAAAAAAAAGGTAAAGCTAGATCGAAACAATTTGGAAGAGTTGAAATACCTCAAGAAGCTTTCATCGGTGTATTAAAAATTAGTAAAGAAAAATAATATTTATTAACTTATATACTCTTATTACTATATTATTAAATTTTTTTTTGTAAAGTTTCTAAGGTAAAATAATTTTTACTAGTTCTTTATAAATTATTTCAGATATTTTATTTGAACCTTGTTCAGTCGTATGAACATGATCATAAAAATCATTTTTAGTTCCAATATATTGTTCGTCTAATTTTATAATGTTTATTTTTTTATCTTTAGAAAATTCTTTTGTTATTTCATTAACTAAAAATAATTTATCGTTTTTTAAGCCATTAAATTTAACTTGAGTAATTAAAATAAGTTTAGAATTAAAATTTTTAGATTTGTAATATATGGCTTCAAGTCTTTTTAAATATCTTTCACTAAGATACAAATATTTGCTTTTTAATTTATCAATATTGTGAATCTTTTTTGCTTTTTGGTAATTTATATACTCGAAGCCATCATTATAAATTTTATTGAAGTTATTAATTTCATATTTTAGTTGCACTGAATTAGAATAATTCCATTTAATTTTTTTAGTTAATTCAATAATTATACTATTATTAGATATGTAATCTAAAATTTTTCTATAGTTTTTATTTCCAAAAGTTGAGTCGTATTTTGTTTCTTTACCCAAATATGTATCATTTATACCTACATAAATTATAAAATACTCTGGTTGAAAATTTTTGAGCTTTGAAAACCAAAACTCAAAATCATTTATATGTCCTCTAAGCGACTTTCCATCAACTGAAGCATTATAAATATGAGTTTTTTTAAAATTATTATTTTTAAAATTTGAATTTATTTTTCCTACAATTGTAAGCTCTTCAGGTAACAGTCTTTCATTGCCTGTACTTCCACCCAAAAAAACATATTTGATTTCAGATAAATCTTTAACTTCTTCGCCTCTAAACCCATAAAAGTTTCTTTTATACTTGAATTTGTATATTTGTTTGTTGAGCTTTATTTCATAATTTTCAGATTGGTTTCTATGTTTTCTCATGTGGATACCAAAATTATCCTCTTTAAACCAGTATCCAAAAATTGCTTCAATAAAAATTACAAGAAGAAGAAAAATACATAAATTTATTAAAAAAATTTTTTTCATCAAGTTAAGTTAATTCATTACTTAAACACTCCTGTGATCATCACAACATATAATTTTAGAGTTATCATTAGATATGATTTTATTAAAATTTTTTTTAAAACTCTCAGGAGATAAATTTAATTTATAATATTCTTGTACCTTTGATCTTTTAAAAATAATTTCCTCTTCTTCCATATTTAAAGCATCATGAATTCTATTTTTAAGTTCATCTAAGTTAGAATAAATTAAAGAATTTTCATTAGTTAAATTAGGATATATTAGATTGTTACAGCTCGTTATGGGTATTGATCCAACTTTAATACCCTCTATTAAATGGTGACTTAATGGCATAACTACACCAGGGCAGTTTATATTAAAACATGATAAACTTAATAAGTTCATGTTTTCCTTAAAATTTAATTTATATGTTGTTTTTTTGATTACATTTTCATGTAAACAAAAAATTATTCTTTTTTTTAAAAATTCAGAACTTTTCAAATCTTCTTTTGAATTTATAAAATAAATTTCAGACTTAAATTCTTTTTCTATTAAATTTATAATTTTTATTCTATTAGGAAATCTTTCGGGTTCTTTCTTCCAATAAAAATTACTGTAGCCCTCTACATTAACAGATCCAGAAAAATAAACTCTTATATTAAAATTAGGTTTTTTTAAAATATTAATTTTTTTATAAAATGAGTTATAGATTCTTGGATACATAAAATAAGGCATCACAATGTCATTTGTTTTATTATTTTTGGTATCATAAAAGTAGTTAAAATAATTTGTATCAATTAGAATTTTATTATTTTCCTCATTTGAATTCATGCTTATTTCTATTTTTTTTTTATTTTTAAAAAATGAATTTGCTGTTGTGAATTTGAAGAAGTTAAAAAAACCAATTCTTCTTAATAATTTTTTTGCATGTTCATCGTTATTATAAGTAAAAGAATATTCATCTTTTAAAGAGAACAAGAAATAATTTATATAGCTGTTATCCTTAAAAGAGCCAATGTCTATAATTTTTTTAGAATTAAATTTAAAGATGTTAAGTTTTGCTAATATAGCTAAAAAAAAATTTTTGATTTTATATTCAATAAATCTTATTATAATTTTGCTGTTATTATATTTTCTAAATACTAAGCTTGCTTTATATTCTTTGAAGTTCATGTTGTTATTGTTTAATTATAATATATTTAATTAGCAATTAATAATGGAGAGGTGGCCGAGTGGTTGAAGGCGCACGCTTGGAAAGCGTGTAAAGGAGCAATCTTTTCATGGGTTCGAATCCCATTCTCTCCGCCATAAAATTAATTAAGCTTTTCAACAATTATTTAAGCATTTTATCTTGATTATCTTGAGATAAATAAGCAATTTTTTTAAAAAATGTTATAATTATTTTTTTCCAAAATTTAAAAAATGACAAATAAAAACACATATCAAGCGGACTCTATTAAGGTTTTAAAAGGTCTTGAGGCAGTTAGAAAAAGACCAGGAATGTATATTGGAGATACCGATGATGGTACGGGTTTACATCATATGGTTTATGAGGTTGTAGATAACTCCATAGATGAGGCGTTGGCAGGTCATTGTAAAAATATAAATGTAAAAATTAATTCTGACGGAACAATTACTGTAAATGATGATGGAAGAGGTATCCCTGTAGACATGCATAAAGGGGAAAAAAAATCTGCAGCTGAGGTAATAATGACTCAACTTCATGCTGGTGGTAAGTTTGATCATGACTCATATAAAGTTTCTGGTGGACTACATGGAGTCGGTGTTTCAGTTGTTAATGCGTTGTCGGAAAAACTAGAATTAGAAATAAATAGAGACGGAAAAAAACATTTTGTAGAATTTAAAAACGGTGAAGCAAAATCACCTCTAAAAGTAGTTGGAAAATCTAAAAATACGGGTACTCAAATAACATTCTTACCTTCTAAAGATATATTCTCATCAATTAAATTTAGTGCAAATATTTTAATTAAAAGAATGAGAGAGTTAGCATTCTTAAATAAAGGTATTAAAATAATTTTTACTGACGCCAGTCAAAAAAAAGAAAAAACATCTGAATTTAAATATGATGGTGGTGTTTTAGAGTTTGTAGATTTTTTAGATGAAAAAAGAGAAAAATTACAAAATAAAAATGGTAATGATCTATTTCGAAAACCCATTTACATTGAAGGAAAAAAAAATAATATTGAAATAGAGTGTTCTTTAAAATGGAATGCTGGTTATGCAGAAGATATATATCCATACACCAATAATATTTATCAAAAAGATGGTGGAACGCATTTATTGGGTTTTAGAAGTGCTCTCACAAGAGTTGTAAATAAATATGCTAACGAAAATAATTTATTAAAAAAAAATAAATTAGCAATTTCAGGTGACGATATTAAAGAAGGGTTAACCTGTGTGCTGTCAACTAAAATTCCTGATCCCAAGTTTTCTTCACAAACTAAAGATAAGCTAGTTTCTTCAGAGGTAAGGATGATTGTTGAAACATTAGTTAATGAAAAACTATCAATATGGTTTGATCAAAATCCTTCGATTGCTAAAATAGTTTTAGCCAAAGTTATTCAAGCAGCTGTGGCAAGAGATGTTGCTAGAAAAGCTAGAGAAAATGTAAGAAGAAAGGGAGCTCTTGAATTAAGTGGACTACCGGGAAAATTAGCTGATTGTCAGATAGGAAAACAAGAGGGTACTGAATTGTTTATAGTTGAGGGAGACTCAGCCGGTGGGTCAGCTAAACAAGGAAGAAATAGAGCTAATCAAGCTGTTTTACCTCTAAGAGGTAAGATTTTAAACACTTATGTTGAAGACATAAGTTTAAAAAAAAATGGCAATGGCAATGGCAATGGTAATGGCTCTGATTCAAGAACAAAGGCTCTTGCAAAAATGATATCTTCAAATGAGATCGTGACATTAATTAATGCATTAGGACTTGATCCTAAATCTCAGGAAATAGATTTAAAAGATTTAAGATATGGTAAAATAATTATAATGACCGATGCGGATGTTGATGGTTCTCATATAAGAGCCTTGTTATTAACTTTTTTTAATAACAAACCATTTAATAAATTGATTGAAAATGGTCATGTTTACTTAGCTCAACCACCATTATTTAAAATCAATAAAGGTTCGAAAGGTATTTATATTAAAGATGAAAAAGAATTAGAGAATCATATCGTAAACAACAATAAGGAATTAAAAAAATTAAAAAAGGGTTCAAAAGAATATTATAATGCCTTAGATTTAGAAAAATCAAAAATGAACATTCAAAGATTTAAAGGTCTTGGTGAAATGAATCCAGAAGAGTTATGGAATACAACTTTGGATCCAGAAACTAGAAATTTGCTTCAAGTTCAGTACTCAAAGGATTATAAAAAAGATCAAAGTCTTATACATACATTAATGGGAAATGATGTTGGGTTAAGAAAAGATTTTATAGTTTCAAATGCTATTAATGTAAAAAATCTTGATATTTAAAAATGAAGTTTTTTGAAACTTCTAAACACCATTCTTTTAAAAAATCTACCTATATTACTTTAAGATGGATTGGAATAATTGGACAATTAATTGCAGTTAATTTTGTATACTTTGTATTAAATTTCAAATTTGATTTTATAAGTTCAAATTTAGTTATATTTATTGGGATCGTAAGTAATTTTTATTTAATTTTTATTTATAAAAAAACTCAATTATCAGATAGATCAGCCTTAATTTTTTTAGTAATTGATATTTTACAACTTGCTATTTTACTTTATCTGTCAGGTGGAATTATTAATCCCTTTGTTATTTTTATAATTATTCCAAGTGTATTTTCATCTTCTAATTTAAGTTTTAGAACTAATACCTTGCTTGTGTTGTTAACGTCTTTTTCAATTATATTTTTAACTTTTTATTCCACAGACTTACCTTCTCCACTTAGTGATCATTTTCATGTAAGTCCGTATTATTATTATTCTATCCCAATCGCTTTGATTATTGCTCTTGTTTTTTTAAATTATTTTGCAATGACCTTTGGAACTCAGTCCAGGTTAAGAAAAGAAGCTCTAACCAAAATGGAAGAAGTAATGGCTAAGGAACATGAGCTATTGTCCTTAGGTGGTCAAGCAGCTGCAGCCGCTCATTCATTGGGAACACCGCTTTCAACCATAAAAATAATTACCCAAGAATTACTAAAACAATTCGAAGGTAACAAGGACGTAGAAAAAGATATCAATTTATTATCTAGTCAAGTTGAAAGATGCAATGAAATATTAAAAAAGTTATCTTTAAATCCAGACGAGGAAGATGATTTTATTGATAAGGATATTTCAATTAAAGATTATTTAAATGAAATTTTAAATTCATTTAAAGAGATAAGTAACAAGAAGTTTATTTTTAATTTTGACCAAGATTCTAACTCAAAAAAAATAGTTAAATCTATAGAAATTGTCTATGGATTAAGAAATTTCATAGGTAATGCTAATAAATTTTCTGATGATAATGTTTTCATAAATTTAAAGAGTGATAGTGAATTTACCGAAATAAGTATTGAGGATGATGGTCCAGGTTATCCAAAAGATATTTTGTCAAAAATAGGAGAACCATATTTAAAATCAAATAATCCTCAAGATAAATCAAAAACAGGACTTGGCTTAGGTTTATTTATAGGAAAAACTTTGTTAGAAAAAAATTTTGCTTCTGTAATATGTAGAAACTCTAAAACAAGATCTGGTGCAGAAGTAATAATTAAATGGAGAAATAAAGATTTATTTAATATTCAATGAAATTTTTTCTTTGTTTCGAACAAAGAGCTAAGTTGAGATATCATTACATCTCCTAATTCATTTACATCAGTAATTTTTATAGCTCTGTCGTAATATCTGGAAACATCATGGCCAATACCAATAGCTAAAATTTCAATATCTGATTTATTCTCGATAAATTTGACCATTTTCTTTAAATGTTTTTCTAAAAAGTCTCCAGAATTTACTGAAAGTGTAGAGTCGTCGACTGGAGCTCCATCTGAAATTACCATTAAAATTTTTCTTTCTTCTTTTCTTTTTTTAATACGGTTGTATGCCCAAGAAATAGCTTCTCCATCGATATTTTCTTTTAACAAACCTTCTTTTAACATTAGACCTAAATTATTTTTTGCCTGTCTCCAATGTGTATCCGCACCTTTATAAACAATATGTCTTAAATCATTAAGTCTCCCAGGAGTTTTTGGTTTTGAATTTTTAGTCCAAAATTCTCTACTCTGTCCACCTTTCCAGTTTTTTGTTGTAAATCCTAAAATTTCAACTTTGACCGAACATCTTTCAAGTGTTCTTGATAAAATATCTGCACAAATAGCAGCAATAGTTATTGGTCTTCCTCTCATAGAACCAGAATTATCAATAAGCAAAGTTACAACTGTGTCTTTAAAGTCTAGATCTTTTTCTTTCTTAAATGACAAAGAGTTATATGGATCCATTATTATTCTAGGTAACTTTGAACTATCAAGTAAGCCCTCTTCTAAATCAAACTCCCAAGCCCTATTTTGTTTTGCAAGTAATTGTCTTTGAAGTTTATTGGCTAACTTTGTAATCACATCTTGGAAACCAATTAACTGTTGATCTAAATTTTTTCTAAGTTTAGTTGCCTCATCTGCATTTTCTAGATTTTCAGCCTTAACAACCTCATCGTATTGAGTAGTAAATATTTTATAATCAAGATTTATATTATCAATTTTTTTTTGGATTACTTGTTCAGAGTTTTGTTCATCAGACTCAACATCAGATAACTGTTCATCTAAATTAAACTCGTCTATACTATAATCAGCATCGACAGATGCTTCTGTTTGCTGTTCATCATTTTCATCTTTGCTATCTTCATTGTCTTTATTTTGGTCATCATTTGAGGGATTATCTTGACCCTGATCTTGATTTTCTTCTTCCTCTTGATCTTCTTCATCACTTTGAAAAATATCCATTTCTTCAAATATTTGAGAAAATTTTGAACTATATGTATTTTGATTTTCTAGGTTATTTATCAAAAAATCTTTATGTTGCTTTATTGATTTCTCAAAATCTTTTTCCCAAAAATTAAGCATTCTAGATGTTAAAGGATTTAGATCTATATTATGAAAATTTTTAAGCATATAAAGCTCAAATGCCTCAGCAACAGGAACGTCTTCTTTAGTTTTAAGCTGATCTTTTCTTTTACGATTAATTATTTGGGAATAGTTTTCAGAAAAATTTTTTTGAATTCCTTTTAACATTTTGCCCCCTAGGGCTTCATATCTAATCTTTTCAGCTATATTATATAAAGATCTAGAAGATGTGTTGGTAGGTAAATTTTTCCTGTAAATTTTTTCATCTGAAAATCTTTTTTTAAGTGCTGAAGAGTCTGTTTCAGCTCTTAATTTTATAAAATCACTCGGACTAGTTAGATCATTTATTTCAAAAGATGAAGTGTCTTTAGTCTTTTTATCTTCAGAGGATTTATTGTTTATATCAATATCGTCAGCAATAACTTTTGCTGTTGAAGATAAAGCAATTCTAAATTTTTCTTTTAAATTTGTCTCTTTATTGCTCATTTAAATTTGAATATTGATCAAAGATTCAGGCAACTCTTCACCAAAACATCTTTGATAATATTCTGCGATCGTATTTTTTTCAATATCATCGCACTTATTTAAAAAGGTTACTCTAAAAGCATAACCAGTATCTTTAAAAATTTCAGAATTTTCAGCCCAGTGAAGAACTGTTCTTGGACTCATTACAGTAGAGATATCTCCAGCAATAAAACCTTTTCTGGTTAAAGATGCTACTTTAATCATGTTAGCTACTTTTTCTTTTCCCTTAGCGTTATTTAAATTTTTATTTTTTGATAAAACTATATCCATTTCTCTGTCTAGACTTAGATAGTTTAATGTTGTTACTATATTCCATCTATCCATTTGACCTTGGTTAATCTGCTGTGTTCCATGATAAAGTCCACTGGTATCTCCAAGTCCAACAGTGTTAGATGTAGCAAATAATCTAAAATATTTATTTTGACTAATTACTTTATTTTTATCTAGTAAAGTGAAATTTCCTTCAGCCTCTAATACTCTTTGAATAACGAACATAACATCAGGTCTTCCAGCATCATACTCATCGAATACTAAAGCAACTGGATTTTGAATTGACCATGGTAGAATACCCTCATTAAACTGTGTTACTTGTTTTCCATCTTTAAGGACAATTGCATCTTTACCTATTAGATCTATTCTACTTACGTGACTGTCTAAATTTACACGAATACAAGGCCAGTTTAGTCTTGCAGCAATTTGTTCTATATGTGTTGATTTTCCAGTTCCATGATATCCTTGAACCAATACTCTTTTATTAAACGCAAACCCTGAAATGATTGCAAGAGTAGTATCTCTATCAAATTTATAATTTTTATCTATTTCAGGAACATATTCGCTTTTTTTTGAAAAAGCATCCACTTCCATTTCAGAATCTATTCCAAAGGATTGTTTTAAAGAAATTTTTATATCAGGTTGAATGTTAAGATTTGGTGTCAATTTTTTCCCTATAAGTATTTTTTAGCTGAGTGTATGCTAAAGTTATTAGTTTTAATTTTTCCTCGTATTTTTTATTTCCGGCATTCATATCAGGGTGAAATTTTTTAACAAGCACTTTGAATTTTTCTTGTATTTTTTGCCACTTTAAACCTATGGATATTCCCAATATTCCAAATGCTTTAATATCTTTATGATCAAATTTAAATTGACGCATATGGTTATAATCTCCATTAAATTTATCTTTATCAAATTCATCCTTTAAAGTTGTGTTCCATAAAACTTTAAAAAAATTATCCGAGGAACTAAAGTTCTGTGTAGGTTTATGCCAAGTCATATCTGATTTTAAAAAATTGATTACTTGATTGTCACTCATTCCTGAAAAATAATTCCAGTTTTTGTTAAATTCTTTAACATGTTCTAGACAGAGCATTCTATATTTTCTGCTATTATCCTTCTCAATTGGTGCCTTATATTCACCAATTTCATTACAATTATTCCAGTCACAAATATTTTTCATGATATAATAATTACTATATGGATATTAATGAATTAATTGCAATTATAAAAAAAAAATTATCAGATCAAATAAATATTCAAAATATAGTAATCGAAGATAAATCGTTTCTTCATAAAAATCATAAAGGCAATCAAGAGGGCAAATATCATTTAAAATTAAATATAGTTTCAGATGAGCTAAAAAAAATGAATAGAATTGAAAGTAATAAAAAAATTTATAAAGTATTAGATAAAGAGTTAAAAGAAACTATCCACTCAATTCAAATTCAGCTATCTTAAGTAATCGGTAAAAAATTTTTTTAATCTTTCTTTTGAATATTCATTATTTATGTGTGGAGATCCAATTTTTTTCAACAATACTAAATTAATTTGTTGGGATTTATTTTTTTTATCCTTAGCCATAAAAAATAATATTTTATTTAAATTTTTTTTTGTAAAAAATTTATTAACGGATATTGATAGATTTAAATTATCGATATGATTTAATATTACATTGTAATCCCTTTTTTTAAGCATTTTTAAACTTAGGCTAAAACTCAACGCAGTTTTCATACCTAAAATTACCGCCTCACCATGATTTAATTTTTTACTGTAATTTAAACTCGCTTCATAAGCATGAGCAAATGTATGTCCAAAATTTAGAACTTTTCTTAAATGTTTTTCTTTCTCGTCTTTTTCAACTACACTCTTTTTAATTTTGCAGCTTTCATAAATCGCTTTTTCAATAAATGGAGAAGTTAGTTGAGTAATTTTACTTACATTTTTATTCAAAAATTTAAAAAAATTTTTATCTCTAATTAAAGAATGTTTTAAAATTTCACCATATCCACAAATAATCTCTCTTTTTGGCAGCGACTTAAGAAAATCAACGTCTGATATAACTAAGTTTGGTTGATAAAAACTACCAATCAGGTTTTTTCCATAATTTGAATTAATACCTGTTTTACCACCTATCGAAGAATCTACTTGGGATAAAAGTGTTGTTGGTATATTTATAAATTTCATACCTCTTTTAAAGATACTAGATGCAAAACCACTTACATCACCTGTAATACCTCCGCCTATTGAAATTAAGCAGTCATCTCTAGAAAAGTTTTTATTTAATAAAATTTCTAGTATTTTATTTATAATACCAAAGGTTTTATTAGCCTCGCTGGCATTAAAAAAACATATATATATTTTCTTTTTTTTTAATGAGTTTTTTATTTTAGTGATAAATTTTTTTGGCACATTTTTATCAACTACGAGAAGACATTGATTAAATATTAAAGAATTATTCTTAATTATTTTTGAAAAGTTAGTAATTAAATTTGATCCAATTATTATTGGATATTTTTGTGTTTTTGTTTCAATTTTTAATTTAATTGGTTTCATAAATTTCTTTAATTTTGTCTACGATTTCATTTTTTGTGAGATTATCACATTTGATTTCATATAACGCTTTAGAATAAATGTTAGTCCTTTTTTTTGATTAAATCAATTAAATCGCTATCTGTAGCATTAATTGTTAAAGGTCTTTTTTTGCTATTTTTAATTCTTTCAATTAAAATTTTTTCATTCCAATTTAACCAAAATGAATAATGATTTTTTAAAACCTCATTTCTTATATTTTTATTTGCAAAAGCACCTCCTCCTAGAGAGACCACAGTAGAATTAAGTTTTAATTTTTTAAGTGTAGTTTTTTCTTCAATTTTTCTAAAATATTCTTCTCCTTTCGTTTCAAATATTTTTCTAATTGTTGTATTTAAATTTTTCTCAATTTCTTTATCTATATCTACAAAATTTAATTTAAATTTTTTGGCAACCAAAGAGCCTATAGAACTCTTTCCAGAACCCATCATACCTAAAAAAACAAGATTTTTTTTTGATTTCATAAGTTTAAATATTGAAAAAACACAAATATGTCTTAATTTGAAATTAACTAAAGTTATATGCAATTCAACAAAAATACAAGTTCGAGCAAAAAAAGTATAATTGGACTAGTTGTTAAATCTATTTTTGGACTAGTAGTTGTTCTTGGTGTTGTTTTCATTCTTAATTCAATTGATTTTCCTGCCCCTAAAAAGGAAATAGAAAAAATTATTCCAAATGAAAATTTTAAAATTATTAAATAAAAAATTTTTTTTTATTTTTTTTATCTATCTAGTTTTTTTAAATCCTATTCATGCTGAAGATAATCCAATTGATATTTGGAATCTTGAAAAAAAAGAAAATGAAACTGTTGAAGAAACAGTTACTTCGAAAGGTGAAAATAATAACGATCAAATAAGTGTTTTTGATATGCAGTCAGATAAAAATACTGGCTCTATAGAATTAGATGAAAATTTGATATCGAAAGAAGTCAAAATCGTAGGATTATATGATCCTGAAGAACATGGTTTGACTATTGATATGTGGACGAATTCTGATGGTCAAAAGTTAAAAAGCTTGTTTGATAGTTTAGAGAAAATTAATCTTTCTAATGATGCTTTAGAAATTATGGAAGTCTCATTATTAACTAACGCTCATTATCCTAATCAAAATATTACCGAAAATGAATTTTTAAAGTTTAAATCTGATTGGTTAATCAAAAATTCTAATTTAGAACTTATCGAAGAATTTTTGATTAATAATCAAATTGTAAGCTCTCATCCTGAATTAACAAGACATTTATTAGATAACTACTTATCAGACACAGATATAAAAAAGACTTGTGAATTTTTTACAAAAATTAAAGAACCAGTTGAAGATGAATATTTATCAAAATTAAATTTATATTGTTTAGTTAATTATGGAAAAAATGAAGAAGCACAATTAATTCTAGATCTTAAAAAAGAGTTAGGTTTTCAAGATGAATATTTTGAGAATAAAATGAATTACCTATTTGGTTATATTGAGGAGGCATCCAAAGAAATCTCTGAAGGTTCAGTATTCGAGTTTCATTTAGCACATAGGACAAATCCAGATTTTTCATTTGAACCAAATGAAAATACACCACAATTAATTTGGAAATATCTTTCAAATTCAAATTTATTACCTGACCTAAGTAATGTTGATATTAATGATCAAAACAAAATCTTAATTATTGAAAAAGCTGCAAATTATAAAATTTTTCCAGAAAAAGACTTGTTTGAATATTATAAAAAATTTCAATTTAATATTGATCAATTGTTAAGCGCAACTGATACTTACAAGTTGCTCTCTCCAGTAGAGGCAAGAGCATTAATTTATCAAAGAGCACTTTTAACTAGTGAACCAGAATTAAAATTGAAATTTTTACAGTTGTTGAAGCAACTATTTGAGGACAATAAAATTGGATTAGCTTTTGATATAGAGCTTAATAACTTCTTGAACGAAATTGAGGTAGATAATGTTCCTTCAGATTATTTAAGTTTCTACAATAACTATTCAAAAAATCAGAATTCAGAGTTCAAAAAAATTGAGTACAATAATAATGTTTTACATCAATCTAAGTGGGTAAATTATTTTAGAGGAGATTATTCAAAATCCGAAATACAAGAAGATTTAAAAAAATTTCTAGATAGAATAATTTTTAGTAATGAAACCTTGTCTACTAAAGATATAATTTTTATAGAAAGTCTCAAATCAGATGGAGTTGAAATACCAAGTGAGTATGACAGTTTGTATTCTCAAAAACCCTTTGAACTAGATGAAAATTTAGTGGAGTTGATAAATGCAAATGAAGTTGGAACAGTTTTATTATCTTTAATTGAGATTATAGGTAATGACAAAATAGAAAATATTGATGAAAAAAGACTTTATTTTATTTTGA
>CACDRL010000012.1 GCA_902555435.1 uncultured Pelagibacteraceae bacterium | reverse complement strand
GATTAATTGATTTTCTTAATGAGAAAAGAATAGAATTAATATTATTTTTTGAGGTAGAGGTTACAAAAGCTAATCTAATTTTTTCTTTATTACAAAGATTAATTATACTTTTAACACCTGGTCTTAATTTTAAATGATTTTTCTTCAAGTAATTATTGAAAAGTTTAGTTTTTAAATCTCTTAATTGCTCCGCATTAACTTTCCTATTTTTTTTCTTTGCGTATTCTTTTATTCTATCGCTACCACCTGATTTGTTTAGTAGTTTGATATATTTTTCTTTAGTCCAATACCAATTCAAACCTTTTTTTTTAAAAGCCTCATTAAAAGACTTTCTCTGAATTTCAGAAGTTTCAACAAGTGTTCCAATAGAACCGAATAACAAAGCTTTGTAATATTTTTTCAACCTTTTACAGCCCCAGTAGTTAAACCACTGATGACTTGTCTCTGGAAGAACATTACTAGCATAAACAATGGAGCTGTTGCAGACACTACAGCAGATACTGCCCACATTAGATTACCTTCGTGTTGATTTGTTCCTAAATAGCTTTGTATTTTTGGAACCATCGTATGATTTTCCTGGTTAAGAAGCAAAGCTGTTACAGTGAAATCATTGTAAGCAAGCATTAAACTAAATAATCCAGCAGTAATAACCCCGGGCCACATGACTGGCATTATGATATGTCTAAATGCTTGAAAATATGAACATCCATCAATCAACGCACTTTCATCAAGTTCTTTTGGTATTGTTTTAAAAAATGAATATAGCAACCATAATGTAAACGGTTGATTAATAGCAACCAAAACAACAATAGTTGTTGGAAGTATTCCCCATATTTGTAATTCAAAAAAAGGAAATAGATAACCTGATACTAAAGTTATATGTGGCATAGCTCTAAAGATTAAAGCTGCCATTAAAATCCAAAATGCATATTTCTCAGTTGATCTTGAAAGAGCGTATGCTCCTAAAGTTCCTAAAAACAATGAAATACTAACAACAAATACAGTGACAATTATTGTATTTTTAGATGCTTTCCAAAATTCTCCTTCAAACCAAGCTTCATGATAAGCATTTGTCGTAAACTTTTCACCAGTTTCAATCAATGTATTGAAAGCTGAAATTGCATACCACCAATCTGATCTTGAAAAAAAATCTGCTCTTACTTTAAATGATCCCCAAAAAGTCCAGATGAATGGAAAACATGCAACTAACAACCAAGAAATAATAAATATGGTATTAAATGTTTTTAAAGTATTTGTTTTTTTATCTAACCCATAATCCATATTTATCTCGCAGTTTTAAATTCTTTCCATGTTCTAACTAATACAGGAGCAAGCAAAATAGCTATCCCAATGATTGTCATCATTGATGTTGCTGCAGCCGAACCAAACAAAATTACTTCTTCATTTACTAGGTTGTCGTAAATTAACCATGAAAGAGATTGTGCACTACCTTCGGCACTAAAACCTATAATTGGTTCAAAAACTCTAAAATTGTCCATCAATGATATTAATGCAACAAATGTTACCACTGGGTAAATATGAGGTAGCACAATGTGTTTTATTCTCTGAAATCTTGAAGCACCATCAATAATTGCAGCTTCAATAGGTTCCTGAGGTACTGTTTGAAGTGCAGCATAGAAAACTACAAATGCAAAAGGGGAGTGATGCCAAATTCCATATATTATAATTGTTATCCACGTAAGAGTTTTAGAGGATTTTAAAGATAAATATGGATCATTCATTAAATTTTGAATGTTGGCTCCAATTATTCCTTGAGAGTCTATCATCCAGAATAACACTAAAGATCCAACTAATGGAGTTACAATCATTGGTAAAATAGTACCAAAGATTAAAGGACCTCTAATTTTTCTTGAGATTGCGTTCAAACTCAAGGCAATAATAAAACCTAATAACAAGACATTTGGGGTAACAAATATACAATAAGTTAATGTAAATATTAGTGCCTTATAAAATGGTAGATTAGTTACTTGATCGACAAATTCACCAAAAGTTTCTGTTTCATTCCAAAATTTTTTTATTTCTTCTGTTGCCAAATGGTTTCTGTCTACATACGTCCCGAAACCATTAAACTTTCCAAGAGGTTTTGCTTCTCTAATTTTTGTAGTTTCTTCATTGTCGACTACAATTGATACAGTACAACCAAATGGATCACATTTTTTAACCTCTTTAACTACTTGATCATGCTGAGCGTAAAAAGATTGAACTCCTGTAGAAATGATAGGAAGCCCAATAAATAGGACCATTGCTAATCCTGTTGGTAAAAAAAACCAAAAAAAAGTTTTATTAGGCATTGAAATTTTTTGTTAAGTGGGGACCAAGTCCCCACTTAAAGATTAGATTTTATAGAAAGCCTTGTTCTTTAGCTTTACTAGTGTAAGCAGCCTCAACATCTTTCAATGCTTGTTCAGCTGATTCTTTACCTTGTAAAAACTCAACAATCTCACTTCCTAATGCACCATGCATTAAACCCATTTGTGGTAACATTGGATATGGTTTTGCGCCCATTTTTACAGCTTCAATTACACCAATAGATTTTGGTCCTGGAACAAATCCTTCTACCAACCAAACAGCTTGGTCAGCAGCGTCAGCAACCATTTTCTTATTTGATGCAGCGTGAGCTAAAGCTCTAAATGTAGCTTCTGCATCAGCGTCAGATCTGTTTTTTGCAAGTGTGAAACCATCCCACCATAAAGTTGCAGCAGGGATATTTCCACCTCCAACTGTAGCTGGTCCAGTTAGTTTTGTAGCTTTAGTAATATTAGGATCACCTTCATCATCTAAAAGTGTACCTGATCTAGAAGCCCACAGTGTCATTAAAGCAACATTTCCAGACTCCCACTCAACTTTAATAGCCTCACTATCATGTGTTAAATAATCTGGGTTACTTAATTCAGATAATTTTTTAAGCATGTTTAAAGTAGCAACACCTTTTGCATTATTTACATTTGGTTTTGCACTTCCAGACTTAAAGAATTCACCACCATGACCAATGTACATGTTAACAAACTCTTCTGCTAAATTCCAACCAGCTTTGTAAGCAGCAGCATATGGATATTGCATTTTTCCAGAAGCTCTAATTTTTTCTGAAGCAGCAACTACCTCTTCATAAGTTTTTGGAACAGCTATACCAAGATCTTTTAAAACATCTTCTCTGTAGTATAAGTGTTGAGTGTTAGCCATAAATGCTACAGCCATTACTTTTCCATCAATTGTGATTAATTGAGAGTCTTGAATTCCTTTTCCATATTTTTTAACAAGATCATCTAAAGGTCTTATTAAATCTTGGTTCATCAAAGGAACGATTGAACTGTTTGCTGCAATTCTAGCTGAAAATTCAGATGGATTTGCAGTAAGAGCTGGCACTGCGATTTTATTGTGCTCTGATGAATGAGTCACTTTAAAATCTGCACTTCCTTTACATTGTTTAGAAGTTTCAACGAAAGTTCTTAATGCAGGAAAATCATTAGCCAAAATATTTATTGAACCACTTTTAATGTTACAATCTGCATAAGCAGAAGTTCCAAAAAGTAAGAACAATAAAGTAACTAGTATTTTTCTCATATGTTTTCTCTCTTTATATTAATTGTTAAATTATTATTTAAGTTCAAAAACTATATCTATTAGGAAGTTTAAATTAAAGAGGAAATTAAATCACTTTTGACGCAAGCTCTGCACCATGCACCAATGATTCTAGTTTCTTATAAACTATATTTTCATCAACATTTCCAAAGCCAGCAAAGGTGCTAAAGCCACAATCTGTTCCGGCAATTAGCTGATCTTTTTCAATTACTTTTGAGTAAGTTACAATTCTATTTTTTACAACCTCGGGATGTTCGACAAAGTTTGTAGTTGAGTCAATTACTCCAGGAGCAATTATTTTATCTTTTGGAATTTTTAAATTTTCAAAAATTTGCCACTCATGAGAATGTCTTGGATTAGAAGACTCAATTAAATAAGTTTGTACATTAGCTTTTAAAGCTATTGGCATAATTTTTTCTAGTCCAATGTCGTGTAAGTGAGGTCCTTCATAATTACCCCAGCATATGTGCATTCTTATTTTGGAGCTATCGATATTACTAATTGCATTATTTAAACATTCTATTTGTTTTTCTGCTCTAATTAAAAATTCTCCTTCAGATAAATCTTTAAAAGTCATGTGTCTCGCTAATGCTAAATCTGGACAATCTAACTGAAGTTTTAATCCATTTGATGTAATCTCTTCATATTCATCTTTCATTAGGTTGGATAAATTTTCTAAATATTCATCATCATTTTTATAAAATTTATTTGGTAAGAAAGCTGAAATAACTCCTGGAGAAGCAGCATTCATAAAAGCGTCTTTGTGATTATTTTTTTCTAATGATTGCTTAAAATTATTAATATCTTTTGTTAAAGAGGTTTTGTCTTTAATTTTTAATTCACTTGTACAACAAGGTCTTGTGTAAGTAGGAGTACCACCTGTTCTAGCAATTCTTTCTTTAAAAGATGGGAAGTCGTCTAAATCTTTTGGTGCTTTTCTTTCGCTCTCTCCTGAAAAACCATCAATTCTATCCTTAACATAAGTAGCATAGCTAATCTTAGACATTTCACCATCACTTATATAATTAATTCCAACTTCTATTTGTTTTTTTACAATATTTTCTACATCTCTTTGAACAATTTCATCAAATTGATTTAAATCTATTTTTTCTTTTTGATCTTTCTTAAATAACAGATCGGATAATTCATTTGATCTTGGTAAACTTCCTACATGTGTAGTTTTAATATTACTCATAAGTTATTTCATTAAAATTTGTTTCCAAATTGCAACCTCATCAAACAAAACCCACTCTCTTATAACATTTCCATCAATTATTTCTGCATGGTTTATACCCATTATGAAAATATTTTTATTTGATTTTTTTCCAAATTCTTCATTGTCTTTAGAATGATTACCATTTAGAAACCATCTTATTGACGCTTTAGGATTTTTATCTGGTTCTTCCAAATACCCAATATGCTCTATAGAAAACTTTATATCGCTCAAAGTATTTTTCAAAGCATTCCAAAATTTGATTATATCTTCTCTTCCATGTCCAATTTTATTTCCAGGCCAATAAATAGTTGCAGCTCTTGCATAATCGGAAAAATCATAATTATCTTTGAAGATATTTGTCAATATTTTGGAGTATTTACCTCCAGCAGAATCATCAGGAACAACGCCTTGTTTGTAATCTGAATTCATCTCAGAATTTGAATTAAATAATTGTTTTGCTTTTTCAAAACCACCTTCTTTATCTATAAGTATTTGAGCAAAATCTTTTGGCGTAAATCCTATTTGTCTTACCATCGCACCTTGATCACGAACAATCCATTCATCATAGACTTGATTATTTTTGCATGCACAATCAGCAATTACTCTATAATAAATATCTTTACCAGTTGGTTTACCATACGAACCATCACCAAGATGTGTTCCTTTGCTTAAAATTCTATGGGATGAATGATAACCCACATCATCATTTCCATTCCAAATCACATCTTCTCCAAGCAGTTGCCTGTTAGGAAATTCTTTTAATGTTGCATAGGTAGCATCAATTACAGGTTTATTTCCATATGTGACACCAAACGGTGATCTAACTGGAATATTATCACTATAAAACTGACCAATAGATTCAACGTCTTTGTTTTCCCAAATTTGTTTAGTTATTTTTAGGATGTAATCAGGGAAGTTTTTATATTTTGGATCAAAACCCTTCATTAGATTTGTGTTACACAATTCAAGTAACAATCCTCATTTTCATCTATCTTAATGTTAACATTTGAATTAATTGGAATAGAAATTGTATCTTTAGGATTTAAAATACATTGAAAATCATCAATCATAATTTCCCATTTTCCAGTCCTTGAAAACATTATCGTAGGTTTTTCAAATTTTAAATTAGTTATATGACTTTTGCTGGATTTTAATATTGAAAGATTAAACCCGGTTTCTTGATTTATTACTGGAGAGAATTCGTTTTTTTCAAATTTATTTCCAAGAATTTGAATTAAATAAATATTCTCATTTAGTTTATTTTCATATTTTGAATTTTCACTTTTTTTACATATAAATTTTTCTAGTTGATTTAGTTTATAGTTATCAAATGTTTTAATTTCTTCTTGAGAAATAGGCTTAAGAATTGTTTTTCCTTCTGGAATTTTATTAATAGATAAATCAATTAAGGAGTTATCATTTAAAAGCGCCATACCAGTTTTTTTTGCTTTTTCTAAAACACCTGGTACCCAAGTTATTATTCCAGGATCATCCCCTCCTAAAACAACAAAAATTAACCCTTCTTCATCGCCTGCGTTTTCAAATGCTCTAAACATGTTAGTTGGCATTGAAATTATGTCGCCAGCATTCAAGATTGTTTCATCTTTTCCTTCCGCTCCCCAATAAAATCTCCATTTACCAGAATAAATTATAAATACTTCTGCAGTTGTGTGACTATGTAAACCCGATCCATTTTTGGGTAATGCTGACACAGCACCTAAATTAAAACTATGAGGCATAGCAATTTTTATAAATTGTTTGCTATCTTCAGCTACACCAGGTCCAACTATAGAATAATTTTTTCTCTCTTTATGACCTTCAAGTTTTCCTTCCACAAAGGGTAGAGTACTTGGAATCAACTCATCAAATTTTGCTAACCTATTTTTCATATGTTTTTCTAATTGAATTATGATATTAACCCTACTTAAATTAAAATAAATGCTAATACAACAATTTGATACAGGTTTAAAAGAGCAGCAAGGTGTGAAAAAATTAGAAATTACACCTGAAGAAAATTTTAATAATAAAACAAAAGTAAGGGGTTACTTAAAAACAATTATAGAAGGTGGGATATCTAAATTAGATCAAAATATAGAAAATTTTTTCAATAAAGATGTAAAAGTTAATTGTTTTCACCCTGTTAATGAATTTGAAGGTGCAAATACATTTAAAGAAAAATTTTGGTTACCATTATTTGAAGCTTTTCCAGACATTGAGAGAAGAGAACAGGTAGTTATTGGAGGTACATTTAGAGATAAAATTCAAGTTGGAACAGTATCTATGCTTTCAGGTACATTCAAAAAGCCTATTTTTGGGATAAAACCAATTAATAAAATGGTAAATCTTAAATGTTGCGAAGTTCATGAATTGAAAAATGATAAAATTGTAGAAAGTTATATCTTAATTGATCTAATAGATTTGATATTTCAAACAGGCATAAATCCAATCAATCCTTCCAGAGGTTCAGAAGGAAATTGGCTAAATCCAATAAATACTGATGGTGTAAATTTTTTTGAAAAAGATATGAAAGTTTCTGAAGAAAGTTTAGACCAATCTCTAACGATGCAAAGAAGTTTGAATATAAAGCCAGAGTTAGAAACTAATTCAGATGAAGAACTAAAAGAAAAATTAATTAATCATCCTCAAAGTGAATTTTGGCATGATAAAATGATATGGTATGGGCCAAGTGGAATAGGCACTGGAAGAAATCTAGAGGGATTTGTTGATAGCCATCAGTTACCATTCAGAAAAACTTTTAAAGAAAGAAATTATTGGAAACTAGGACATTACTGTGAACTTGGCGATGGTAATTTTTCAATGACTGCTGGCTGGCATAGCATACAAGCAGTTTACGGATCAGATGATTGGTTAGGTTACAAATCTGATAATCAAAAAGTAACCATGAGAGTAATGGATTTTTACCATCACCATGAAGGTAAAATTAGAGAAAACTGGGTGCCTATAGACTTAATACATATACTTAAGCAAATAGGTATTGATGTTTTAGATTTAATAAAGGACTAGTCTTTTAACTTATCCCACTCAGACATACCGCCAGTAATGTTTTTAACATTTTTGACACCCATGTCTTTCATTGTTTTTGTGGCAAGAGTTCCTTGTCCACCTAAACCACAAAAAACTACAAACTCTTTATCTGGATTGTTTTTAAAAATATCATTTTCTAAGGGACTTCCTTCTGCTAAATAAAATTCAAGCAATCCTCTGTCCATGTGTATGGCATTTCCTATTGTGCCATTAGAAAAACTATCTTTATCTCTTACATCAATAAATTGAACATTAGGATCATTTAATTTTTTCTTTGCATCTTCAGCAGTAATGTTTTCAATTTCGCTTCCTACACTCATAAGTTCATCAAATTTTTTCATTTAAAATCCCTAAATTATTAGTTTTGAAAACCGTATTTTCTTAATCTCACATCACCTGTTCTAGCATGTGCTTCCATTCCTTCGTATCTAGAAATTCTTGCACAAGCAGCACCAACTTCTTTTGTTGCAGCCTTACTCATTCTTTGGAAACTTAATGTTTTAATAAATTTACCAACAAATAAACCTCCTGTGTATCTACCCGCACCTTTTGTTGGCAAAATGTGATTTGTACCTGAACATTTATCTCCATAAGCAACAGTTGTTTCTTCACCAATGAATAAAGATCCATAATTTTTTAATCTATCGTGGTACCATTGTAAATTTTTAGTTTGAACTTCTAAATGTTCTGGAGCGTATTCATCACTAACTTTAGCGATCTCTTCATCAGTGTCACAAAGAATTACTTCACCATAGTCTCTCCATGCAGCACCTGAATTTTCTCTTGGAAGATCTGGTAAATCTGCAATTAATTCTGGAACTCTTTGCATTACATAATCTGCAACTTTTTTACTTTTAGTAAACAACCAAGCAGGAGAATTGTACCCATGCTCAGCTTGTCCAACTAAGTCATATGCTACCATCTCAGGATCAGCAGACTCGTCAGCAATTACTGCAATTTCTGTAGGTCCTGCAAATAAATCTATACCAACTTTTCCAAATAAAATTCTTTTTGCTTCCGCAACAAATTGGTTTCCAGGCCCAACTAAAATATCTGCAGGTGCATTACCAAATAATCCATTTGTCATTGCTGCAATAGCTTGTACACCACCTAAATTCATTATCACATCAGCTCCGCATAAGTCAGCTGTATAAACAATTGATGGATGTACACCAACTCCAGGTTTAGGTGAACTGCAAACTAGAATATTTTTAACACCAGCTACTTTTGCTGTTGTTACACTCATTACGGCTGAAGCTATATGAGCGTATCTTCCAGCAGGCACATAACAACCTGCTGTGTTTACAGGAATAAGTTTTTGTCCAGCAAATAAACCGTCAGATAATTCAACTTCAAAGTCTTGACCATAATTTTTTAATTGTGCTTCAGCAAACTTTCTAACTCTTTCATGAGAGAACTGAATATCATCTTTAGTTTTTTGATCTAGATTTTTTTTTATTTCTTCAATTTTTTCTTTTGAAACAATTACATCACCTTCATATTTATCAAATTTTTTCGAAAGCTCCTTACAGCCTTCTTCTTTACTAGTCTCAATATCTTTTAGAATATTCTCTACTATTTCTCTTGTTTTTGTGTCGTCAGTTGATGATGTTTTTGGTGATTTTTTTAAATATGTAATTGCCATTTCTCTCCTTTTAAAATTTAAAGTTTTTTAGGTTAATTTCTTATAAATTTCAATTAATCATTTAGTCCAAAGCTACTACTGCCGCAGCTATAGAAGCTAATCTTGCTTGTGCTTCATCAGATCTACTAGTTATTACAACTGGGACCTTTCCTCCAACCACAACTCCTGCAGCACATGCACCCATAAAATAAATCATCATTTTAACCAGAGCATTTCCTGTTTCAACGCTTGGAACCAATAGTACGTCAGCTTCTCCTGCAACTAAATTTTTAATACCTTTAATACCAGCAGATTTTTTAGAAATACTGTTATCAAATGCTAAAGGTCCAAATACATCTGCGTTTAAATTTTCCTCTTTTGCAAGTTTTGTTATTTCAGCCGCTTCAATTGAACTTGGCACACTTTCTAAAACTTCTTCTGTTGCAGATAATATAGAAACTTTTGGTCTTTCAATTCCTATACGATTTGAAAAATTAATTACATTTTTAAGAATATGCATTTTAGTTTTAACATTTGGCAAAACATTTAAAGCGCCATCAGTTATTATTAATGGACTATCTTCTTTTTCAATTGTCATATGCCAGATATGACTTAATCTAGTTTTGCCTAATAAGTTGTACTCTCGCTTTAAAACTTCTTTCATTAGGACATCAGTATGAATATGTCCTTTAACAATTATTTTAACTTTATCTTCGCTTGCAAGTTTAGCTGCAATTTTGGCAGTATTGTTTTCTACTGGTTCATGAACGAGTTCGTATTTTGAAATATCCCAACCAAGGTCCTCAGCACATTTTTGTATTTCAACCTCATGACCAATAAATACAGGTTCAATTAGATTTTCATTTACAGCATCTTGAACAGACAACATGGGTAGGGGTTTACCAGCATTTACTACTGCAACTTTAACTCCTTTTTTTTTATGAGCTATATCTAATAGTTTATTTGGACAGACAATTTCTTTATTTGAAAGCATAATTTTAGTCGTTAAGAATTTTTACTTCTTGCTCATTTATACTCAAGAAAACTTCTTCTCCAACTTTAAAAATGTCATTTGTATCACCTGATACAACATACAATTTCCCAACATTTGAATTTAAAATATATTGATAACTACTACCTACAAATGATGCATTATTTACAGTAGCTTGAATACAGTTCTCACCTTTATTTCTATCAATTGATATTTTTTCTGGTCTTAAGGCAACAGAAGTATCTCCATTTAATTCGTTATCACTTTGAATTTTGATATTCATTTCAGCTATTTTGATATCATATGAATTTGAATTTTTATTTATAACTTCAGCTTTTACAACATTTGCATCACCAATAAAGTTTGCAACAAATTTGTTTCTAGGAAAATTATAAAGATCTTTTGGACTGCCTTCTTGAGCAATTACTGCATTATTCATTACAATTACTTTGTCTGAGATAGCTAATGCCTCTTCTTGATCGTGTGTTACGTAAATAGTTGTTACTCCTAATTTTTGTTGGATTTCTCTAATATCTTCTCTCACCTGTCTTCTTAATTTTGCATCCAAGTTTGAAAGAGGTTCATCAAACAGAAGCACTTTTGGTTCCAATACAATAGCTCTTGCAACCGCAACCCTTTGTTGTTGTCCACCAGATAATTCTGAAGGCATTCTATTTTCATATCCTTCAAGATTAACTAGTTTTAATGTTTCTAGGGATTTTTGTACGTATTCTTCTTTATTTACATTGATCATTTTTAAACCGTACGAAACATTTTCTAGTACACTCATATGTGGAAACAAAGCATAAGATTGAAATACCATAGATACATCTCTATCTGTTGCAGGTAGTAAAGTTACGTCCTCATCATCAACTAAAATTTTTCCACTTGTAGCTCTTTCAAGACCAGCAATAATTCTTAGTGAAGTTGTTTTTCCACATCCAGATGGACCAAGCAACGTTGTTAAAGTTCCAGCTTCAAATTTACAACTAACATTATCAACTGCTGTAGTTTCGTTAAATTTTTTTGTTATATTTTCGAACTTTACTTCAGCTTTTTTCATTATCTAAATTCCTTGTAAAATTGATGCGTTTTGATCTCTTCTTCCTAATTTACGTTTTCCTATTATTAATTGCATCAACATAATTGTAAATAACATTACAACAATTAAAGCAGATGAATACACTATCGCTAGACCATAGTCATTATTTTCTAATCTTCCTAAAATATAAGAAACTGCTAAGTCGTAATTTGCACTTACCAAGAAGATTACAGCACTAATTGCTGTCATAGCTCTAACAAAACTAAATACTAACGAGGCTGTAATTGCTGGTTTAAGTAATGGAAGAATTATATTCCTAAAAGTTTGAGCACTTGATGCATTTAAAGTTGATGAAGCTTCATCTAAATGAGGATCAAGTTGGTTCATGGCGGCTATACCAGCCCTGACACCAACTGGCATATTTCTAAATACAAACGCAATTACTAAAATAATTCCTGTTCCTGTTAGCTCTAATGGTGGAACGTTAAAAGCAAAAACATAACTAACACCAATAACACTACCTGGTATTGCAAAACTTAACATGGTGCCAAATTCAAATGCATTTTTCCCTTTAAATCTATGTCTTGTAAGAAGATACGCTGTTAAAATTCCTATTGCAGCTGTTGGGAAAGACGAAATTAGAGCTATTGTGAATGTTGTGTTAAATGAGTTCCAGGCAGTTCCTGTCCATAACAAGCCTCTATCTTCTACCCATTCAAAACTAAAGGCTTCAATGTAATGCTTTAAAGTAAAGCTATGGTCAATGCCCCACATTTCGACAAATCCACCAAACATAATCATGACGTAAATGATAAAAGTTAGTAAGGCCCACGGTAGCACTGTTGAGTAAATTACCCATTTTGTTTTGTTTGGTAGTTCAGGATGAACTCCGCTATCTCCTTTACCAGAAATTGAAATATAAGATTTTTTTCCTAACCACTGATTTTGAAGATAAAAAACAACTAAGACTACAGACAATAAAATCATTGCTAGTATTGCTGCTTTAGTTTCATCATACTGTGCACCTACAATTGCAAAAAATATTTCAGTAGATAAAACATCGTACTCAGCTCCAAGTACTAACGGGTTACCAAAGTCTGCTAAACTTTCAATGAAACCAAGTAGAAATGCATTTGCTATTCCTGGTCTCATTAATGGTAAAGTAACTGTTTTAAAAACTTGCCATTTAGATGCTCTCAATGTTTGAGACGCCTCTTCCATAGATGGACTAACACTCTCAACAACACCAATTAAAACTAAAAAGGCTATAGGTGTAAAAGCAAGAGTTTGCGCAAACCAAATCCCTGGTAAACCGTAGATCCATCTTGAAGGTTCAATATTAAATCCCCATTCTAGAAACGAACTTACGACACCAGTTCGTCCAAATAAAATTATGATAGCTAAACCAATTACAAATGGAGGTGTAATAATTGGTAAAACAGATAATATTCTAACTGTTTTTTTAAATTTAAAACTTGTTCTTGCTATTAAAAGGGCAAAACCTAAACCTAAAATTGTCGATGAAAAAGCAGTAAGAGTTCCCATGGTAATAGTATTCCAAAAAACACCACAAGCATAATCACTATAAAGACAATCTAATCCCCATATCCCTTTGTTAAAAATCTTATCTGAAAAATTACTTATTTCATAACCACCTTCTGTACCTTTAAAGGCAACTCCAAACATTCTAAAAATTGGAAAAAAAACAAAAGTAGATACTAAAATAATTATACTTCCAATACTTCCAACGATGAAATTATCTCCATTTAACCAACCACGTGATGAAAGACCATGAGTAATGTAAAATATAAATGCACAACATGTTAATACTGCGCCTGAACCCATTCCAAATTGATTTTCTACATCTCCAAAAATTGATTGGAATATTTCATAATTCCATCCTCTTATCCCAACCGAGAACCCTTGTAGGAAAAAATAAAAGAAACCAAATAAACCTGAGTACAAAAATACCTTTGAGTAAAGGGGATTGGTTTGATTTAATTTAATTGTGGTTAAAGGTAAAAAAAGTGGAAAAATTAATGGGAATAGCCAGTATTTTTTATTTATAAAAACTTGAGGTAGGGCAGAGCCATAATCCTCTAAAGAATATTCTAAAATCCAATTGATTGAGAAAAACCCGTCACCAGTTACATACCATGGGAAGATAAAGAAACCAATTCCACCTATAAGTATCCAACAAATGACGAGTCCTCTCATTAATTCCTAAAATTATCTAGGAATTACAGATACATCGTTATCCCACTTAGATAACAAACTCGCTCTTGTTGATTTGTCTCCATAAACTTTAAAATTGTAATCAATTAAGTTTATAGTTGATAAATCTGGAGCATCAGGATCAGCTTTTGCTTTAGTATTTGATGGTACTTGCAAAGATTTTCCTGAAGTGAACACCATAGTTTGTATTGCAGGACTTAATGCCCAGTCATAAAACTTCTTAGCTTCCTTCATATTTCTTGCACCAGCAATAATACTCATTGATCCAACTTCATAACCAGTTCCCTCAGCTGGAGAAACTGTTACTACAGGTAAACCTTTCTTAGTTTGTTTCACACCATCGTGTTGGAAACAAATACCAATTAAGTTTTCACCTCTTCCAGTTGCTTTAATTGGAGCAGAACCAGATTTAGTATAAGTGTTTATATTTGCATGAAGTTTCTTCATGTAATCCCAACCTTTATCTTCTCCAAAAATTTGAAGAATTGTAGCTAAAGTTGTGTAAGCAGTTCCAGATGAATTAGGATTTGCTACTTGGATTTCACCTTTATAAATAGGTTTAGTTAAGTCCATCCATGATTTTGGAGCTGGAAGACCTTTTTTTGCCAAAAGATCTTTGTTGTATCCAAAACCTAACGCACCAACATAAATACCTACTGATTTATAGTCTGCATTTTTAGCTTGGTTTTGTGCTGCTGGTAATAAATCATCAAAGTGTTTTGATTTATATTTTTCAGTTAAATTTTCCTGAGCAGCTGTTAAATGTGGATCACCTGTTCCACCAAACCAAACATCTCCTTTTGGATTAGATCCCTCTGCTTTGATTTTTGCAAAAGTTTCACCACTACTTGCTCTTGTCATTGCAACTTTTGTGCCTGTCTCTTTTTCATAAGCTTGTTCAAGCATTTCACAAACGTCGATTTCTACACTGCAATATAAAGTTAATTTTGCAGCAGAAGCTTTGTTTGTTAAGCCGAACATTGTTAATGAAAAAAGAAGGACTATAGATGCTATTTTTAATAGTTTATTCATAAATATCCTCTCTCTAAAGTTATATTGTTGTAAAAGTTAATATGTTTTTATGAAAATTGTTACAATTTAATTACAAAATTCACTCATAGGTTTAAAATTTATTATACTTATCAAATTCATAAAATTTGTGTTAATTTAATTGAGAGGGGAGTCTTTGGAGATTGTAACTAAGATAGCGCCAATCATATTGGCTTTGATAATGTTAGGCTTAGGCCTAGGATTGAAACTAGAAGATTTTGGAAGAGTATTTAAAACACCAAAAGATTTTATTGTTGGTTTTATTTCTCAATTAATAATTCTTCCAATCGTAGCTTACATATTAATTTTAATTTTAAAAACACCGCCTGAAATTGCAATAGGGGTTATGATTATAGCTGCGGCACCTGGGGGAGTAACATCTAATGTAATGACAAAATTTGCCGATGGTGATGTTGCATTATCTATATCTTTAACTGCTGTAATTAGTTTACTTAGCATTATAACTGTTCCTCTTATAATCTTTACATCTGCAGATTTGCTTGGAATAACAGAAGTTTCTCGAAATATTTCAATGACAGGAATAGCTTTAAAAATGTTTTTAGTTGTGACTGTGCCTGTTATTTTAGGGATGATTATAAGAAGGTTTGCTGAAAATTTTATTTTATCTAAAGTTGAAATATTTAACAAACTTAACATTGTGTTGTTTGTAATTTTTTTCATTGCGGCATTTTATGAAGAAAGAGATAGTATTATAAGCTTTATAAAACAAGCAGGTCTAATAGCTTTAATTTTAAATATATCAATGATGGTAATTGCATATTACATTGCAAAAGCTTTTGCTTCGGGTGTTAAGCAAATGAAGTGTATCGCTTTAGAATGTGGATTGCAAAATGGTACTTTAGCTTTATTTGTTTCTACGCAAATATTTGGCACTGATATATTATACGCATTACCGACAGGTGCTTATGCGCTAATTATGTATATCACTGGATTTATTTTTATTTCTTTTTTAAGAAAATCTAATTAAGGATTTATTATTCTTATTTGATTAAAAATTTTATAGATAAAATTACCTAAACTAAGCATGTTTTCGTTTATCATTTTACCAGTTTTTTGAAAGGCACTATCTTTAGCATTAAATGTAATTAACTTTTTTTCATTAATATGAAGATATTTTTTATCAATTAAAAATTTTAATTTTCTAACAACGGTAGGTCTTGGAATACCGGTTATCTCAGAAATTGACATAGCATTTACACCTCTTACATCAGAACCCATAACCGCTTTATGGTATGAACGTATGTTTTTTTTTGAAGAAAATTCTTTATTCTTTACTGCATTGATTATAACTACCATTCCAATAGCTAAATATTCTAAATCTTTAAGCTCAGCTCTCCATCTATTTATATAAATAAACCAGAATTTATTAAACTGATACCAACAGTAAGAGAAATTTTCTTTCATCGCAGAAATTATTTCATTAACTGAATAAACTTCAGTTACTAGTTTTTCTTTTTTTAAAATTTTATTAAATTCATGTAAAATAGTTGCAATCTCTGTCAGCGTATTAGTTGCTCTAGCTGAGTACAATGTATCTCTTACAACAAATATTTTTTTACCAGTCCTTTTGATTGTTCCTTCTTTCTCTAATTCTAAAACTTTTCTTCTAATACTTTCTTTAGGAACCCCTAAATCTTTTGAGATGTCTGAGATGTTAATTTTTTCAATTTCGATTGATTTATCCCTATAAAAAGTGTCGTAGTCTATTTTTAATCCATTTTGCCTAAAATATATAAGGTTGATATTTATCAGATATATAATGATGATGAATTTATCTATATCTTTGTAATGATCATATGCTCTGACAAACCAATTACTGGTTAAAGTAAAATAAGAGGGTGCCAGTGCGGCAAAATTTTCTTGAATTACTTTATTGATTACCTTTTCATCAATGTGAGCGGATATACTAGGTAAAATGTTCATGCTTATAAAAAAAACCCAATATGAACAAAAGTGAAATTGGAGTCAACCCATTTTGGACAACCCAAGTATGTAAAAATAAAGGTAATAATGATTAATATTAGTTATATAAAATAAACATGAGTACAGAAAGCTTAAATAGAACATCCGAGATTGTAGAGACCCCCTCTCAATATGTTGATGCTCAAAAAAGGGTTAACGTGGATGTTCTAAAGCAAAGACTCATTGTAGAGAAAAAAAAAGAAAAAGTTAAGAGAACTATTATAGTTTCTTCTGTAGTTGCTTCTTTAGGAGTTTTAACTTTTTTAACTTATTAAAGTTTCTAAATCTTTTTTAATAATATCTGGAATATTTATTTCTTTTTTAAGATTTTGTTTATAACGATTAAATTTATTTTGTCCTGGATACATTATTTCTTTTACACCTTTAATTTTAGGAAGTTTTTTAATTGTTTTAATATTTTCTTTAATTCTTTGATTATAATTTTTTTGAAATAAATTTGCTTTAAAAGTTATAAACAAGTGTCCAATATTTTGTGGTCCTGAAAAATCATCAAAAGGATCTTTAACTCGACCTGCATGATTTCCTCCAGTTAATACCCCACTTAAAATATCAACCATCCAAGCTAGTCCTGAACCTCTAAAACCTGCAATTGGCAATTGAACTCCTGCTAATGCTTTTTTTGCATCAATAGTTGGTTTTCCAAATTTATCTAATGCCACACCTGCAGGTATTGTTTGATTGTTCCTCGCGGCAACTCTAATTTTACCTCTGTTAATCATTGAGATTGAGGTATCTAAAATAAAAGGAACTTTAGAGCCAGTAGGGGTTCCAAAACAAATTGGATTAGTTCCAAATAATGTTTTTAATGCACCATGAGGAGCAACTGCTGGAGGAGCATTTGTATAAATCATTACAATTAAATTTTTCTTAACAGCTTGTTCGGCGTAATAACCAGATAAACCATAGTGACCACTGTTTTTAACAGCTACCATCCCTATACCAGTTTTTTGTGCATGTTTAATTGCAGTTTTAATTCCAAGATCAGCAGCAACAAATCCAATGCTATTATTTGCATCAATGTGGGAAATTGAAGATGAAATTTTTTTAATTTTAATTTTTGGTTTAGGGTTAATTACTTTTTTTGAAATTCGATCACAATACATTTTAAGTCTCGATAAACCATGACCGTAGGCACCAACTAGTTCTGCATTGATTAATGCATTAGCTGAAATTAAAGCATGATCTTTACTTAAACCATACTTTTTAAAAATCTTAATTATTTGTTTCTTTAATAGAGGTGTTTTCACTTATTTGAATATTTTTAAATCTTCGTTAAAAAAATTTTTAATATCATTAATTAATAAATTTGGAACCTCTAAAGCTGCAAAATGACCACCTTTAGGAAATTTTTTCCATCTTTTAATATTAAAAATTCTGTTAACATAAGATTTTGGAGGCCATTCTAGCATTTCTTTTGGAAATTCAGCTATTGCTGTTGGAACTTTTATTTTTTTAAAATTTTTTGGAAAAGATCGACCACCTTCCTTTCTTCTTCCAAAATATATCCAAGCTGCAGTATTAAAACTATTTGTAATTATATAGATCATTATATTGGATATCAGCTCATCATTTGAAAATGTTTTTTCTATCTTGCCTTTATTTAAGTGAGACCAACCGTGAAATTTTTCTAAAATCCATGCTGCAGTTCCTACAGGACTATCTATCATCGCATAAGATAAACTTTGAGGTTTTGTTGCTTGTTGGGTCCTATATCCTTCCTGCATTATTTGATCAAAATTGAATTTTTTTTCCCATTTTTTTTCTTTATTATTTTTTGGCCCTTTAGGATGTCTGATTGGTAAGCAATTAATATGAATTCCCTTACAATTTTTTGCACTATCAAGACCAATCCATGCAGCAATAGTTGCTCCCCAATCTCCACCTTGTACAATATAATTTTTGTGACCTAAGTTTTTGACCATAAATCTATTTAATATTCTTCCAATCTTTCTAGGACCTAAAGCTTTTTTAATTGGTGTAGAAAAACCAAATCCTGGTAAAGAGGGGACAATGACGTCAAAACCATCTTCAATTTTTCCACCAAACTTTTCAGGATGAGCAAGCCTTGGAATGATGTTAAAAAACTCAATTACACTACCTGGCCAACCATGTAACAGTAACAATGGTCTTGATTTAGGATTTTTACTTTTTTCAACAATAAAATGTAGATTTATACCATCAACATTAGTTTTATAGTTTTTAAAAGAATTGATTTTGTTTTCAAATTTATTCCAATTATATTTTGAAACCCAATATTTAGATATTTTTTTTAAAAAATTATAATTAGTTCCATATTCCCATCCATCTACATTTTGCATCATCTTCCATGGATAGGCTCTTACTTTTTTATAGATATTATTAAGTGTGCTTTTAGGCACACTTATCTTATATGGTTTGATCATCAATTAATTATGACTTATCCAGATTGTTTTTGTTTGTAGAAACGAATTTAAAGCTTCAGTACCTTGATCTCTACTTAGAGATCCTGATTGCTTATATCCACCAAAAGGAGTTTTAATATCTCCCTCAGAAAAAGTATTCACTGATACAGTTCCACAAGGTAAACTTTTAGCTAAATGAAATGCTCTGTTAATGTCTTGAGTAAACACACTTGCATGCAATCCGTATTTAGAATTACTTGCAATCTTCAACGCTTCCTCATCATTTTTTACAGTTAAAACACCAAGCACTGGTCCAAAAATTTCCTCTTGAGCTATAGTCATATTTTCTTTTAATCCATCAAATAAGGTTGGTTTTGCATAAAAACCTTTTTGGCTTTTGCTTGATACACCTCCAGATAAAAGTTTTGCTCCTTCGTCTATACCTTTTTGAATATATCCATCAACAGTTTGCAAATGACCTTTTGAAATCATAGATCCCATATTCGATTTAAGATCTAATGGATCTCCTACTTTTAACTTTTTAACTTTTTTAATAACTTTATCTAAAAATTCATCTTTAACTTTTTTATGAACTATCTGTCTCATATTTGCTGAACAGTTTTGTCCACCATTCCAAAATGCAGAATTCATAGCATTATCTATTAAGTCGTCAGTTATTTTAGCATCTTCTAAAACTATAAATGGACTTTTCCCTCCCATCTCTAATGCAACAGGTTTTAAATTACTTTCACTCGAATATTTTAAAAAGTACCCTCCAACCTCAGTTGAACCTGTAAATGAAACTGCATCAACATTTTTGTGTCGACCCAAAGCTTCACCAACATCACCATAACCTGGAAGCACGTTCAAAACTCCATCTGGTATTCCTGCTTCTTTTCCAATTTGAGCAACTCTAATTGCCGTAAGAGGTGTATCTTCTGCTGGCTTAATTATTACCGAACAACCAGCCGCAAGAGCTGGTGCCATTTTCCATACCGCCATCATCAAAGGAAAGTTCCAAGGAACAATTCCAGCGACAACCCCAATTGGTTCTTTAACAATTAAACTAGTAATAGATGGTTCAGTTGGACCAACTTTTCCAAATACCTTATCAATTAATTCTCCATACCATTGAAAATGCATTGGCGCATCGTTTGCAACTTCATTAATACAATCTGTTATTAGTTTACCTGTATCAATACATTCTAAAACTGAATTTTCATCACCATGTTTTCTAAGTAACTCAGCAAATTTTAATAAAACTTCTTTTCTATGCTCTGGTGAACTTTTAGACCAAACCCCACTATTAAAAGCTTTTCTTGAAACTTTGACAGCTAAATCAACATCTTTATGATTACATCTTGCAACAGCACAAAGTTTTTTACCAGTTGCAGGATTGATTGTTTCAAATTTTTTTCCATCAATTGCATTTACATATTTTCCGTTAATAAATGCTCTTCCCTCAAATTTAATTTTACTGGCTATTACTTTATATTTGTTACCTGAGCTCATAAATTTTTCCTATAAATTGTATTTATTTTATTTTTAAATTTAGTCTAAGGCACCTTGAAACTAAAATAAATAGATTAACCATCAAATTATTAATACAACTTTTAATTGTAATCCCATTTTGATTAGACAAGTTTTTTTTTGTGTGTACTTCCTGTGTAAACTTAACTAGGCTTAAATTAATTTAAATTGAAACTTTTAATTAACTAAGAGGAGAAATAAAATGTTTATTAAAACAATTAGCAAGACACTTATCAAAGTGGTTGCGATTATTTTCTTTGCACAAGCTGCTTATGCAGAAATAACTCTTAAGCTTGGAACTACTGGTAGATTGGGTATGCCAATTGGTGACGCAATAGATCAGGCGCTGATACCAGCTATGGAGAAAGCATCTGGAGGTAAAATGAAAATTGAACCTCATTATCAAAGAAGCTTATGCGCAGAACAAAAATGTGGTGAACAAGCTAACCAAGGACTTATAGCTTTGTGGACTAGTTCTACTGCAAACTACGGTAACTTTGGGCCTGAATTAGCAATTTTCGATTTGCCGTTTATTTTCAAATCATTAGAGGATGCTAAAAGAATTTCAGATGAATGGTTAGCTGAAAGACAATGTAAACTAGCTCTTGAGAATGCTGGTCATATTTGCCTTTCTGTATATTCAAGTGGAGGATTTAGACAGCTTGGAAATGCAACTAAACCTGTTCATGAACCAGATGACATGAAAGGACTTAAGTGGAGAACTACTAAAAGTCCAGTTGAGTTCATGTTAGTTAAAAACTGGGGTGCAACACCAACACCTTATGACTGGAGCCAATTATATCAAGGTCTTCAATCAGGTGTAGTAGAAGGCCAGTATGTTGCTAGTCCATGGCAGCATGTAGCAAAACTTCATGAAGTTGCGAAATATTTCACTGAGATCGGAGGAATGTGGTCTGGAAATATTTTAGCGATGGATGCTAAACAGTACAATGCATTGTCTGACCAACAAAGAAAATGGTTACACGAAGCAGCTGATGCTTATGGAGAAAAAGTAAACGAGTTGGATAACGCTTGGATTAAAAATGGTGAAGATGCAATTAAAGCATCTGCCAAAGAGTGGTATGTACCAACAGAAGCGGAAATGACTAAGTGGAGAGCAGGCGCAATCGGTGCTTGGTTAGACGCTAAAGGTACTTTTGAACCAGAAGTAGCTAAAAGAGTACTTCTAGAACAAGGTATGGATGGATTTGTAGCTCAGTTAGAGAAAGCTGGAGCTCTATAATCTTCAAACAAAACTATGTAAAGACCATTTAGTTCTATTTTAGAATTAGATGGTCTTTATCTAAAAAAAATCATAACTTATAAATATTTATGGAAAGTATTATTTTACTCGTAGTACTCCTTTTTCTAATTTTATTAGGAGCTCCTATTGGTTTTATATTAATACTGATACCATTTGTTTATATTCTATTAACAGATGCTGTACCTCTTGTTTTAATTCCTAGTCAAATGTTTACCGCCATAGACTCGGTTCCATTGACTGCTATTGCATTCTTTATGTTAACAGGTGAGTTAATGACAAGTGCAACAATCACTGACCGTTTAGTTGCTTTGAGTAGAGCATTAATTGGACGTATAAGAGGCGGGTTGGCTCAAGTTAATGTTTTAGTGAGTATGTTTTTTGCGGGCATGAATGGTTCTGTTGTAGCAGATACTGCAACAGTTGGAGCATTAGTTTTACCAGCTATGAAAAAAGCTGGATATCCTGCTGCATTTTCAGCTGCGGTTACAGGTGTAAGTTCCACTATAGGAGGAATTATTCCACCTAGTATCATGATGATTGTACTTGCTAATGCAACTGAGATTTCTATTGCATCATTATTTGCAGCTGGGATTGTTCCAGGTATCTTGATTGGTGTTGTGATCATGGTAATCAATCATTACTTTGCAGTTAAATATAATTTCGAGCGTAGCGATGAACCATTCTCAGTTCGTCGAGCTGGTAAAGAATTATATCGTTCTTCATTTGCTCTATTAATACCTTTAGTTTTAGTGGGTTCAGTAATGGGAGGTGTCGCATCGGTTGTTGAGGCAGGAGCTATTACTGCATTAGTTGCATTGTTTACGGGTGTATTTGTTTACCGAACTATTAAATGGAAAGATTGTACAGGGGCTTTCCGAAGAGCATTCCGTAATTCAGCAATGGTTTTTATTATAATAGCTGCCTCAGGACCTTTCAGTTGGTTACTTACTTCTCTTGGAGCAATTGGTGATCTTGAAGCTTGGCTTTTAGGCTTAGCGGATTCTCCAATATTATTTATTTTAGCTTTAATATTATTTATTTTTCTTCTTGGAACGGTAATGGACTCAGCAGTTAACATTATCATTGTTGGTCCAGTGCTTGTAAATGTTATGTCTCAAGCAGGTTTTCCTGAGGTGCAAGCAGCCATGGTTGTAATAGTAGGATTTTTGATAGGATCAGTTACACCACCAGTTGGGGTTGCGTACTTTACATCTGCAACTATAGCACAAGTTCGTTTAGAAAAAGTAGCTGTTGCTTTAATTCCTTATCTTGTTGGTCTTTTTTTACTTTTATTTTTTATATTAGTTGTTCCAGAATTAACAATGTTCCTTCCAAACTTATTGAGTAATTAATGATAAAATTTTTAAATAGTATTGATCGTTTTATTCATCGTATGTTGGAAGCTATGTGCTCACTCTTGTTGGCTGCTATGGTTGGTTTCACACTTTACAATGTTACAATGCGATATGTATTTAACAACCCTCCTGTTTGGGGGGATTTGCTAACAGTATTAAGTAATATTTGGTTAATGTTTATAGCGCTCTCTTTAACAGCTAGAGATAATGAACATGTAGCTTTAAATTTAATTTACGAAAAATTACCAGAGCGACTTTCATTATACATACGCCAGTTTTGGAAAATTATGATTATGATAATTGGTGTAGTCTTAATTATTTATGGAATTGAACTTGTAGAGGGTATGCGAGGTAAGTATTGGGAAATGTGGTATTTAGAAATTAGTATGCAAGGTATTGAGTTTAAACCAAATTATATGCCAAAAAAATACGCAGTCGCTATCCTACCGTTAGCCGGATTTTTGACTACCATTGGTGCTGCCATTGGTTTTATAAAAAAGGTCTAGTTCTTTAAAAGTTTGCTTAACCTTTGCCTCTCCAAGGAATAGTCTTATCTATTATTTTTCTTAAAGATATATCGAATAAAAGACCCAGCATACCCATTATGAAAATTGTTATCCAAATAACTTCATACTGAAAGTACTTTTTTGCAACATTTTCAACAAAACCAATACCAGTTGTACCTGCTAGAAATTCTGCAGCAACAAGTGTTCCCCAACACATACCTACAGCAACCCTAATTCCTGTAAGAATTTCAGGAAGTGAATTAGGGAAAATCACATATCTTAAAATTTGTTTTTTAGTAGCTCCTAATGAATGTGCAGCATGTATTTTTGAAAGCTGTGTTCCTGATGCACCAGCTCTTGCAGAAATAATCATAATTGAAAGTGAGACCATGAATAATAAAAATATTTTACCTGTATTATCTATTCCAAGAACTGAAATAATCAATGGTGCCCAAGCTAACGGTGGAACAGGTCTGTATAATTCGATTAAAGGATCAAAGAAGCCTTTGGCAAATCGATTTAGACCCATAAACAATCCTAATGGCACCCCAATAAGAATTCCAAAAACTAAACCTAAAAATACCCTTAGGAATGAGTCCCATATGTGTCCATACGGAACAGGTACTTTAAATAATTTAAAGTCACCAGTGACAACTTTTAAAACGTTACTTTTAAAGTTTTCTTTTACAATTCCATCTTTTGTATGCACTGGATATTCACCAGGCAACATATCTGCGATCCAATCCGGTAAAATGAAGCCTATCATTTTACTTACATCAACCATTTCAATCCATAAAAGAGGAATATTTTTGTATCCAACACTTGGTTTAGACATCAATACAAACTTATTAAATGTATCTGATGGTTTAGGTAACCATCTACCTGAACCTTGTTCAGAACATGTTGGTCCACTTGCTACAATTGTTCCTGCTGGAAATAGAAGAATATCAATTAATCTTAATCCACCTTGTTCTTTATTTTGTAATTCATCAAACTCTATGATTGCTGCTTGCATTTCATTTAATGCATTAGGAGGATAGATGCTCGCAAACTCTATTCTTCTTGCAATTTTAACAATATTTTTTGCATAGTCAGATGCTATTTCTTCACTGTCATCTAAACCTTTTCTGTAAGCTTTAATATCATCTTTAAGTTGTTTGATTGAGCTTTTGAATTGTGGATTATGGTTTTTTAATTTAAAAAATTTGTCATCAATTTTTTTTAGTTCTGCTGCAGCTGCATGAAATTTTAAGCCTTTGATAGTTTGTGGTGCAGTTGGTATTTCAATAGTATTTTCAATTGTACCTGTTCCAGAGTCTATTGTGGTAATCCCCCAGCCACCTTGTTCATCAATAAGTTTTTGTCTTTCAGTTTTTTGAGCATCTGTTTCAAATGGATAACCTTTCTTTTGGAAATTGGAACTTAGAAGTTTTATTTCTTCTGTCATTTCTTGAAGTTTAATTTTGGTGTCCATTTCCATTAACTCTTCACTTGTTAAAAATGGAATTAATTTAGAAGTTCTATCAATGTAACTTACAAGGATTGTTTTTTGTTGATCATTTAGATCTGGAGATCCTTTTATTTCATTTGCAATTTTTATAAGATTTTTATTTTCAATTTTAATGATAGATGTACTTTTGAATTCTCTTTCTTCAATAGGGAACTGATATTTTAAACCTAATAATGACTCATTAATTTTTGCGACCTGGCATAATTCATTCGCTGATTTTGGATAAAAACCTTTTGCAATATCCCATGAATAATAAAGCCACAGCATCAGGATTGCACTACTACCAACGATTACCCAGTGTGTTCCACCTTTAGCTCTCTCTGGGTTACCAAAAACAGCATCTACTTTTTCAGTTCTTATTAATCTTCTTCCATAGAGAATACATCCAATAACTGAAACGATAATTAGTATTGTTACAAATTGGGTTAACATTAGTTATCTTTCCCCATTATTTCTTCTTCCATATTCCAGATCATGGATAAAATTTCTTCTCTAGTAGATGAAAATTCTTTATTTTTTTTAATTTCTCTTAAATCCTGAGTAAGTCCCATTTCAGCAAATGGAAGATTATATTCTTTATGTATTCTTCCAGGTCTTGGTGCCATTACATATAATCTTTCGCCAAGTAAAAGAGCTTCTTCAACAGAGTGAGTAATTAAAATAATTGTTTTTCCAGTTTCTTTCCAAATTTTTAAAACTAAAGACTGCATCTTTTCTCTTGTTAATGCATCTAAAGCACCTAACGGTTCATCCATTAAAATTAAATCAGGATCATTTATAAGACATCTTGCAAGAGCAACTCTTTGCTGCATACCGCCAGATAATTGATAAGTTGGAGTGTTACCAAATCCTTTTAATCCAACTATATCTAGCCATTCCTCAACTTTTTTTGCTGTTATTTCTGGATTTTCTTTTTTCATACGAAGACCAAAGTTCACGTTTTCAGCAACTGTTAACCATTCAAATAAAGCACCTTGTTGAAATACCATTCCTCTTTCAACACCAGGTCCATCTATCTCATTATTGTTTAAAGTAATTTTTCCTGAAGTCGGTCTTAAAAAACCAGCAGTAATATTAAGTAAAGTTGTTTTTCCACAACCAGAAGGACCAAGAACTGTAAGTAGCTCTCCTTTTTTTAAGGTAAAACTAACATCTTTTAATGCATGAACCGTTTCTCCTTTTGGAGTTTTAAAAATCATATTTAGATTTTGAGAAACAAGATCACTCATAGCGCCCTTATATTAGAATTTTTTAAAAAAAATAGGCACTAATTATTTAAATCAGTGCCTATTTAAAAAGTTTTAAACCTTTAGAATTATAAAGGTAAGAAACTTGTATCTACGTTACCAGATGGAGTTCCCATTCCTTTTAAGAAACCATCTAAGTTTCCGCTCTCCATAGATGCTTTAGTTTCTTCTGGAGTTAAGAATTTAAATCCACCTAAAGTTTCTTTCATATCAGCAACTTTCATTTCAGAAGCTTTTGCCATAGAATTCATATCAGATTTACCTGCTCTGTATCTATCGTTTGCTTCGTGAGTTACTTCGATGAAAGTTCTTAACATTCCTGGATTTTCTTTCATGAATTTATCTGTAACAGATGTGATATCTATACCTAAGATACCAGCAGCTCTTGCTTCATCTACAGTTAATAATCTTGAACCAACTGCAGTTGCTGCTTTAATAGAGTTACCACCAAATAAACATGCCATTACAACATCACCGCTAACTAATGCAGCAGCACCTTCTTCAGGGTCCATTTGAATGATGTCCATTTTGCCTCTGTCAGCACCAACAACTTTCATACTTTCATCAAAAACGTATTCAGCCATTGTTCCTAGTGGAACAGCAACTTTCTTACCTTCTAATTCAGTAGCGTTAGCTTTTGTAATTCCAGATGCATTTGATGTTACACAAGTAGTTCCACCCATTCCGTATTCCATAGCGATATCAACTAATTTGATTGGCGCATTAGATTTTACAGCGTTGATAAAAGGTACTAAACCTTGTGAGTAAGAAATATCAATATCTCCAGCTAACATTGCATCAGTCATAGCTCCACCGTTAGTGAAGTTTGTCCATTTAACTGGTACACCAAGAGCTTTTGCAAAATTTTTCTTCTGCATGTCCTCTAGATTTGGACTTGGCCATTCTAGAAAGTATGCAACTCTAACTTCATTAGCTGCAGAGTTTGCAACTGAAATTGAAAGGTTTAGAGCAAATATAGATCCTAGAATAAAACTTAGTATTTTTTTCATTTATTCCCCTATGTTAATTTAATTAAATTAGCGCCATTTAAATTCAATTTCGTACGGTTGTAAAACAAAAAGATATGTTCAATCATAAGTTGTATATTTATGACGCATCATTTTGGGTGGTCAAAATATTTCTAGCAAACTAATTCATTTAGTCTAATAGTTGGAAATATTAATAACAGTCAATTAAAAGAGAAAAAAATTATATGAGCTCAGAAACAAGAACTTCAGTTCCAAATTCATTAAATGAACATTGGATGCCGTTTACGTCGAATAAAGATTTTAAAGCAAACCCAAGATTAATTACTGAAGCAAAAGGAGTGTATTTAAAAACTCACCATGGAAAAACACAAATTGATGCGAGCTCAGGATTATTTTGTAATCCATTAGGACATGGAAGAAGAGAAATTACAGAAGCAGTTACTAAACAACTTGAAACATTAGATTACGCACAACCATTCCAACAAGGTTTTGGTGGTTCATTTGAATTAGCTACAAAAATTTCAAAACACACTCCAGGTGATTTAAATAAAATGTTTTTTACTATTTGTGGATCAACTGCTGTTGAGACTGCAATTAAGATTGCTATTGCTTATCACAGAGCAAAAGGAAATGCTCATAGATTTAGATTTGTAGGACGTGAAAGAGGTTATCACGGAATGAATATCGGATGTGTTTCAGTTGGTGGAATGATTAATAATGTTAAAACATTTGCAAGTATTTTAATGCCAGGTGTTCAACACATGAGACACACACATTTACCAGAACATAAATTTGTAAGTGGTCAGCCTGAAACAGGTGGAGATCTTGCGGACGATCTAGAGAGAATTGCAAGTAACTTTGGACCAGAAAATATTGCAGCTTGTATAGTTGAACCTATTGCTGGATCTACTGGAACTTTAGTTCCTCCAAAAGGATACTTGCAAAGATTAAGAGAAATTTGTGACAAGCATGGAATACTTTTAATTTTTGATGAAGTAATTACAGGCTGGGGAAGAACTGGTTCTTCTTTTGCAAGTCATGAGTTTGGCGTTACTCCAGATCTAATGACTATGGCTAAAGCAACAACTAACGGAGTTGTTCCTATGGGTGTAGTTGCGTGTAAAGACGAAATTTATGATGCAGTTATGGATGCTTCTCCAATGGGATCTGTTGAATTGTTTCATGGTTACACTTATTCAGGAATACCAGTTGCAGTAGCAGCAGGTTTAGCTGTTCAAGATATTTTTGAAAAAGATGATATATTTAACAGAGCAAAAAATTTAGCACCTTATTTCCAAAAAGGGTTATTTTCTCTTCAAGATTTAGAGTCTGTTGAAAACATAAGAGGTTATGGAATGATGGGTGGTATTGATATGAAAATGAATACCAAACCAGGTAAAGCAGGTTATGAATGTTTTAAAGCTTGTTACGAAGCAGGTGTTAACTTTAAAGCAACTGGAGACTGTTTAATTATTGCTCCTCAGTTTATATGTGAAGAAAAACATATTGATGAGATTATCGATAAACTTAGAACAGGTATTACGAACTATCAAAAAAACCAAAAGAACTAATTAGTTTATTTTATTACACGGAGAGTGCTTATGAAGATAGGCGTACCTAAGGAGATAAAACCTCAAGAAAATAGAATAGGATTAACACCTGATAGTGTAAAAACTTTAGTTTCTGAAGGTCATGAAGTTATTGTTGAAAACAACGGTGGCTTCGAAGCTGGATTTGAAAATGATCAATATACAAATGCTGGTGCAAAAATAGCAAGCACAGCTGCTGATATTTTTAATGATGCAGATATAATTGTTAAAGTTAAAGAGCCTCAAAAAATTGAGGTTGATATGATTAGAGAAAACCAAATCGTCTATACATATCTTCACCTAGCAGCTGCAAAAGAATTAACTGACGGTTTAATTAAATCAAAGAGTGTTAATATAGCTTATGAAACTGTAACAGATGATAATGGAAGATTACCATTGTTAGCTCCCATGAGTGCAGTTGCTGGAAGAATGTCAGTACAAGCTGGCGCTCATTGTTTAGAAAAAAATCAAAGTGGAAGAGGACTTTTATTGGGAGGTGCTCCAGGAGTTACTGGAGGAACTGTAGTAATTTTAGGTGGTGGTGTTGTGGGTGAAAATGCTGCAGTGATCGCAACAGGTATGCAAGCTAAAGTGCATATCGTTGATAAATCAGAAGCTAGATTAAAAGAATTAGTTGAAATGTTTGGAGATAAAATTATTCCAGAGCAAAGTGATAAAATTGATCTTCCAAAATTAGTTTCTGAAGCAGATTTATTAGTTGGAGGAGTTTTAATTCCAGGTGCAGAAGCTCCAAAATTAGTTACCAAAGATATGATCAAAAGTATGAAAAGAGGTTCTGTAATTGTTGATGTTGCAATTGACCAAGGTGGATGTGTTGAAACAAGTAAACCAACCACTCATGGAGAACCAACTTATATTGTTGATGATGTTGTTCATTATTGTGTAGCAAATATGCCAGGTGGAGTTCCAAGAACTTCTACTTTAGCGTTGAACAATGCAACGCTACCTTATCTAGTCAAACTTGCAAACAATGGTTACCAGAAAGCATTAAGTGAAGATAAAAACTTTTTAGCTGGATTAAATGTCCATAAAGGAATGGTTACTTATAAAGCAGTTGCAGATGTATTTGGTCACAACTTTGTAGAACCAGGAGAAGCTGTCAAACATTAGTAATGGAAAAGAAATATCCTTCTAGCACAAAAGTAGTTGTTGTTGGAGGTGGGGTTATTGGTTGTTCTGTTGCTTATCACTTAACAAAATTTGGTTGGAAAGATGTTGTTCTTTTAGAAAGAGATCAATTAACTTCAGGTACAACTTGGCACGCAGCGGGATTAGTTAGTCAATTAGGACCAACAGCTGCAGTTACAAAAATTAGAAAATATACTTTAGATCTTTATAAAAAATTAGAAAAAGAAGTTGATCACTCTGCAGGTTTAAGAATTAATGGAGCATTATCTATCGCTCAGACAGATGCTAGATGGCAAGAGCTTCAAAGACAAGCAACTACCGCTCAATTGTATGATGTAGATATTAAGATTTTAGATAAAGATCAAATAAAGAAAAATTATCCAATCATGCATACAGAGGATTTAAAAGGTGGAGTGTTAATGCCAGGTGATGGTGCTGCAGATCCAAGTGGTGTTACTCATATGTTAGCAAAAGGTGCAAGATTGGGTGGAGCGAAAATATTTGAGCAATCACCTGTTGAAACGATTTTAACTAAAAATGGAAGAGTCAGTGGTGTCAGAGTTAATGGACAAAATATTGAATGTGAATATGTTGTTCTTGCAACAGGTATGTGGTCTAGACAAATAGGAGAAAAAATAGGAGTAAGTATTCCTTTGTATCCAGCTGAACATTTTTATATAATCACAGAACCGATTGAAAATCTTTCACCGACATTACCTGTTATAAGGGATTTTGATAGTAGCACATATATAAAAGAAGATGCTGGAAAACTTTTAATTGGAATATTTGAGGGAAAATCAATTCCAGCATTTAACAAAATAAATAAAGTTCCAGAAGATTTTTCATTTGGTGAATTTCCAGAAAATTTTGATCATTTTGAACCTTATTTAGAAAAATCTATAAAACGATTTCCAATTTTAGAACAAGCTGGAATTAGAAAGTTTTTTTCAGGACCAGAATCTTTTACGCCGGATACAAATTCTTTATTAGGTGAAGTTCCTGAGGTTAAAAATTTATTTGTTAGTTGTGGTTTAAATAGTATTGGTATTGGAAGTGGGGGTGGTGTTGGAAAGGTTACAGCTGAATGGTTAATGACAGGTCATATTAATGAAGATATTTTTAATTATGATATAAAAAGATTTCAAAAGTTTCATTCAGATTTAGGTTTTATTAAAGATCGTATTACAGAGTCCCTTGGAGATTTATACGGGATGCACTGGCCATATAAGCAACACACAACATCAAGAAATGTAAAAAAATTACCATACCACGATGAATTAAAAAGTTTTGGTGCGTGCTTTGGGGTTTCAGCTGGATATGAAAGACCAATGTGGTTTGCTCTTGATGGTGAAAAAGCTGAGTATCAATACAGTTATAATTACCAAAACTGGTATCCATCAGTTGAATACGAAACTAACAACACCCTAACAAATGTTGGGCTATATGACTTGTCTCCGTTTTCTAAATTTGAAATTAAATCCAAGAAAGCTCATGAAGACCTTCAGAGAATTTGTACATCAAATATAAAGCAAGAACCTGGAAAATGCACTTATACTCATATGCTTAATAAAGATGGAGGAATAGAAACAGATCTTACAGTGGTTTGTATTGAACAAAACCATTTTAGAATTATTAGTTCAGCAGAAACAAGAGAAAGAGATAAATTTCATATTAAAAAACATTTATCCGAAGGTGTTGAGTTAATTGATGTTACTGATGATTATTGCGTGTTAGGAATATTTGGTCCAAAAAGTAGATTGTTAATGCAGGATTTAAGTTTAGATGATTTTACTAATGAAAATTTTAAATTTGCAAATTCAAAATATATAAAAATTGATGGTACTAAAATATGGACACAAAGATTATCTTATGTTGGTGAGTTAGGTTATGAACTTTATGTTAAAATTTCTGAAACTAAAAATATATATGAGAAATTAATAGAAAAAGGAAAAAAATATAATTTATCTAATTGTGGAATGCATGCATTAGATACAATGAGAATGGAAAGTGGTTTTTTACATTGGGGTCATGATATTTCACCTGAGGAAAATCAATACCAAGCAGGTCTTAATTTCACTATTAGTTACAAGAAAGATTTTAATTTTATTGGAAGAGAAGCACTGGAAAAAATAAAAGATAAAAAAATTGATAGAAAGTTTGCCATGTTTGTTCTTAAAAACAATGAACCTGGAAAACCTCTTCTACTTCATGATGAGCCAATTTATAAAGATGATAAAATTGTTGGAAGAACTACATCTGGCAATTATTCTTTTAATTTCAAAAAAAATCTTGCATTTGGTTATATAAATAATGACTTTTCAGATGATGAACTTTTAAATTGTAATATTTCAATAGAAATTGAAAAAATTAAATATCCAGCTGAAATTATCTTCAAACCATTGAAAAAAACTAATTTTAAAAATAATTAGTTTAAGTTTGCATTAATATCAAACACCTGATTAAATATTATTGTGAGAAATAAAGATCGAGATCCTAGTCTGTATGAAAATGATTTAGAGCCAAGAAAAGATTTATATTTAGATTCTTATAAAACTACTAATGTAAATATTCTCCTTAATAGAGTTCGATTAGATAAAAAAAAATCTTTAAGAAAAAAACTTTTCTTTAGCGCTATTTTATTAGCACTTGTTAGTGGATTAATCGCTTATCTATTGATTTAGTTTAGATTAAAAGTGTATTGAAAAATTATTGATTTATAATAAAAGTAACGTTTTTATGGCGGGGTAGCTCAGTTGGTTAGAGCGCGGGACTCATAAGCCCGAGGTCAGTGGTTCGATCCCCTAAATTTCCTAATTAATTTAAGCTAACATAAATATTGGTCCACTGGTGGTCCACTGATAAGATGTTTAGATGAATATTAAACCCGCAAGATTAAACTCTAGAGATATAAAAGATATAGAAATAGGCTTAAATCATCTAAATAATAAATATTTTGAAAAAAAAGTTTGGCCGTTCGATTTAGGAGACCTCATGTCTGATGGTTCAGCTTTAACATTTGGAGAAGTTCCTGTTAATCACATTAAGGTTATATGGGAAAGAATGATTGAAGACCCATATAACACATTAAGCGCATGGCATGAAATTAAAAAAAATAAAAAAGTAGATTTAATTATTTATGTAGCCAAATTTAAAAAATTTTTCTCTTCAGGTTATTATTCCAATGTTGAGATTAGCTTTAAAAAAGATAATAAGGGTTTTACAGCTTTTATAGGGGCTACAGCTGGAAAAAGAGTTATAGATTTATACTATAATATAAACGAATTATTAGAATTTAAAGATGATGTTAAATTTTTAAATGATACAGCTGATGCTATAAAGAAATACACCTAAATTTAAAATTAAGTTATTAAAAAATTAAATCTTGAGACCCTGTATCATTGCCTCTTGTATCATTGCAAAACCTCTATCAAATTCTTCGATTGCTGACTCAGACATTTCTCCATCAAAGCATTGATTGTTTAAAATTCTTGGAATTTCGGAGCCACCTCTTGCATAGGCTTGGCTATATCCATGTTTGACCAATTGCATAATTTGTGAGTCTTTTTTATCTAATTCGTTAATTAAATATTCTCGCATTTCAATATAAGATGAATTATCTCTAGTTTTTGCTAGAGCACCAAAAACAATTTGAGCACAAATTGCTCTCCAGTGAAGTTTAAAGTTTTCATATAATTTTTTTGATGGTTTTTGCTTAATATGATTTTTTAATAAAGAATTATAAGTATCTTTTATATGCTCTTCCTCAACAGTTAAATAATTAACAAGTTTCTGTTTTGAAATTTTGTCTTTAGGGGGTGTGAAACGCAATAAATCCCCGACTACACTGCCAGTTTTTTTATAAATTTCTTTAGCCTGTTTAGATGTGGCAACCTCATAACCAACCTTTGCTATTTCTTCAGCAGCGTCATATGCTGTTTTTATAGTAGAAGCTGTTAAATCAACTGTTCCTTTAATAATTGAACCTAACAAACTGTCTTTTTTTGCCATATTTCTTTTATATAATAATAAACATGAATTTAAAATTAAGTTCTGTTCCTTATTTAAGCACTTTTCTTCATTCGAGCATAACAGTTCCAAAACAATGGATAAACGATATTAAGTTAGTTGAATTTGAGGAATTATTATCTTCTTCTGTTAGTGCTTTAGCATTAGTTTTTAGATGGAATAAAGTAGAAAAAACTGAATTCACTGAGATTGCTTCAGGAATGTTATCTTCGAGTTTTGTTTATGGTGATCCAATTGGTACAATTGGTTCTATAGCAGCTCTTGGATACACGTACACAAAAACTAAAAACAAAGAAACTTTAAGAAAAATGAAGTGGGCAGCAATAAGAGGTGCCACGGGTGTAGCCGCATTTGCATTATCTACAAAATTAATTTCAATAACAATTTTAAACGTTTTAATTGGACTTTGTGCTGCTATGGTAGTTAAAAAAACTGTAGGGATATTAAGATTATGGGAATATAGGCATTTCTTAAAAAATATAAAAAAATATATCCCAGTGTTGAAGAAACAAATGACAAGAAGAGAGTTTATTTCTTTAAAACTATTTACACTTAAAAATGCTTGAGATTTTAATAGCTTTTGAACTTGCTAGTCTTGTGTGGTATTTTTCAAATCAATGATAAATAATTGGGAAATAATATTAGCTATTGTTATTGTCGGACTTTCGGTTGTCATGCCAATTTTCTATTCGTATCAAAAAAAACTTAAACAGAGAAAAATAGAAGAGCAAATAAAAGAGGCAAAATACGTTACAGAAAAAGAAAAAATAAGAGTCTATTTAGATCAAATAAATGAGAGAACTAGATCTAAATATAGATAATGTACATATACATAACCACACAACTAAACCAAGGGTACAAAGTTGGAATAGCAGAGGATATAGATCAAAGACAACAACAATATACAACTTTAATTCCTAATTTAAGTTTTAATGTTGCTGTTCAAACACTTAACGCAGAAGAAATAGAAAAATCTTTTAAACATAGATTTCAGGAATATAGAATTTTAAATTATACATCCTCAAAAGTTATGAAATCCGAGATTTATGCTGTTAAATTAAAGTATCTTTTTATGCATTTAGCTCATTGTATGCATAGATATTGTAGAGCTTTTATCATTGAAGATAATCATCTAGCTTTTTCAAAAAATTCTTTCCTTAAAAATAAAGTTAATGTCTATTTATCGAATTATTATCTACTTAATGAGCCTCATAAATTTTTTTCGTTTAGCAATATAAATTTGCATGGATTATGGTCTAAAATTAAAATTGGAGAAATTATTGGTGACAATGCGAATTTTAATAAAGAAGGGAAGCTTGAAAATCATAATGTTAGATTAATTTATAATAAATTAAATAAACAAGATTTTTTAAATTGTTCAAAGTTACATTTGAATAATTATGGTATTTCTAGCCAATCTTCACTGAATTCTGAAATTGAAAACATGAATTTAAAAAAAGGTGAAGAAACTTTTAAAGGTTTTTTCTTAACAAAAAGCACATATATAAATCCCTATAAGTTAGCTATTAGTTGGTTATCTAAAATTTGGTTTATAAATTTAATTAAATTTGGTGTTTTAAGAGAATATAATTATAAAAAACTTGAAGATGAAGGTAGTTTTAGAGGAACATTAAAATTTCTTAAATTATTTAATTATCCTTATCCTGAAAAATCAAAAATTAAATTTCCTATTAGACAAAAGATAGACAGTTTGCTTTAATTATGATCACCCTCGGGTCTCTACGTCACCAGAAATTCTGGTCCAGTTTTGGTCCACTCACGGTCCACAGAGAAACCCTTATTAAATGCAATTACTAGATTTCTTGTTTGAAAGAAAAAAAATAAGTAGTATAAGTCAACGTTAATTTAATGGCGGGGTAGCTCAGTTGGTTAGAGCGCGGGACTCATAAGCCCGAGGTCAGTGGTTCGATCCCACTTCCCGCTACCAATTAATGTCCTGGAAAATCAATTAAATTTTCAACTTTATAATTTTTTTTAATTAAATTATCAGATCCACCTAAATCAAATAAATTTATTACAAAAACAAAGGCTGCAACTTTAGCCTCACACATTTCCACCAATTTTGCAGCCGCTTCTGCAGTTCCTCCAGTTGCAATTAGATCATCAATTATTAAAACAGATTCATCTTTTAAAATAGAATCTTTGTGAACTTCAATAGTTGCTGTTCCGTACTCTAATTCAAAATCTACAGAATATACCTCAGCTGGTAATTTATTTTTTTTTCTAAACATTATAAAAGGTTTTTTAAGGATATAAGAAACTGCCGAGGCAAATACGAAACCTCTAGATTCTATTGCAGCAATCTTATCAATTTTATATTTTTTAGATCTTTCAATAATTTGATTGATTGTTTCAGCAAAAGCTTCCTCGTTTTTGATAAGAGTAGTTATATCTCTAAATAAAATACCTTTTTTAGGGTAATCAGGAATTGATCTAATATGATCTTTTAAATTCATAATACTTAATTATAAATAAATATATTTTAAATTATGACAACAAATAAATTAGCAATAATTGGTGGAAGTGGCCTTTACGATGTTGAGGAATTTACAAACAGAGAATTATTAGAAATTAATACTCCTTGGGGCAAACCATCTGACCAAATTTTAAAAACTAATTACAACAATAAAGAAGTTTATTTTTTACCCAGACATGGGAGAGGACACTTTTTTTCACCTTCAAATATAAATTTTAGAGCAAACATTCATGCTCTTAAACAATTGGGTGTCACTGATATTGTTTCAGTTTCAGCTGTAGGATCTTTGAAAGAAGAATTGCCACCTGGAAAATTTGTTATTGTTGATCAATTTATTGACAGAACATTTGCACGAGTGAAAACTTTTTTTGATGATGAAATTGTTGCTCATGTTTCAATGGCACATCCTACATCAAATGGACTAATGAATGCTTGTGAAGATGCAATTAAAAAATCAAATATAGATTATCAAAGAAATGGAACTTATGTTGTTATGGAAGGTCCTCAATTTTCAACATTGGCAGAATCTAATTTATACAGATCTTGGAAAGCAGATGTAATTGGAATGACCAATATGCCTGAAGCAAAATTAGCTAGAGAAGCTGAAATAAGATATGCATCTGTATCAATGGTGACTGATTTTGATTGTTGGCATCCAGATCATGAAAACGTTGATGTTCAACAAGTAATAAAAGTTTTATTAGGAAATGCTGAAAAAGCAAAAGTGATGATTAAAAATTTAATTGATAATTTCGAGAACTATATAGATCCAAATGATCCAACTAATAATTGCTTAGATGTAGCTATTATTACTGCTCCAGAAAAACGAACCCAAAAAACAATTGAGAAACTTAAAACAGTAGCTGGCAGAGTCTTAAACAAGTGAAAAAAATAATTTATACAATTTTAATTTACTTTTTATTTATTTCTTGCTCTTACTCAAAAAACCTAAGTGGATTTGTTATTGATAATGAGAAGAATAAATTTAGTTTACAGCCAATTTCAAAATCTTATAAAGGAAAAACACCTAATATAAGTTTAAATAATTCAGAAAATATAAAAATTATAATATTCTCTCATGGAACAACTAGGCCTCAAAAAAAAGAAAAATGTAAAAGAAAATATAATGCTATTCCAAATTCTTTATTAAGCTTAACTGAAATTAATAACGTTTTCTTTTATTATTTGTGTTCTAAGGCAACTGATGGCAACAAACCAGGGTCTTATATTGAAAAAAGAGTTAATGAAATTGAAAATGTTTTAGATCAATTATTAGATAGTGGTATCAAGCCTAAAAATATTTTTCTTTCTGGAGTTTCTGCAGGAGGCTGGTCTTCTCTAATGTTGATGCCAAAAGTAGGGATAAAATTTAATTCAGCAATTGTTTTTGCTCCAGCATGTTGTGGACCAAGGCATGAAATTAATAAATATCCAGTATGGAGAAAAGAAATTAGACCTAAGCAGGTAAAGCAAATAAAAGAAGCAGATTTAATTAAAGCTCTTATTTTTGCATATGAAGATGATAAATTTAACAGATCAAAAGAACTTATGTTTCTTAAGGAAAAATCACCAGATACAGTTAATATTATAGCGTACAAATGCGGTGAGGGTCACAATACTTATAGAAAAGACTGCAGAATTAATGAAACAAAAAAAATTTTAAAAAAATATATTGTAGAACAGGGATAATTTCTAATGAAAATAGAAGGTAAAGAATATCGAACAATATGGTATGAGGGAAATATTGTTAAAATAATTGATCAAACCAAACTTCCTCATCAATTTATAATAAAAGAACTTAAATCAGTAAATGATGCAATCAATGCCATTAAAATAATGGAAGTAAGAGGAGCACCTCTAATAGGAGGAACAGCTGCTTACGGTTTAGTTTTGGCAATTCAAGAAAATAATAATCCTGAATTTATAAAAAAAAGTGCAGAAGACTTAATTCAATCAAGACCTACCGCTATTAATTTGAAATGGGCTGTAGATCGTATGACGAAAAAATTATCAGGAATTAATAGTGATCAAATATTAAGTATTGCCCTAAATGAAGCAAAAGAAATATGCGATGAAGATGAAAAGTTTTGTGAAAATATTGGTATCAATGGATTAAAAATAATTGAAGAAATTTATAATAAAAAAAAGGATACAGTAAACATATTAACACATTGTAATGCGGGATGGTTAGCAACAATTAATTGGGGTACAGCCACATCACCCATTTATCATGCACACAAAAAAGGAATTCCAGTCCATGTTTGGGTAGATGAAACAAGACCAAGAAACCAAGGTGCTAATTTAACCTCATATGAATTAAATGAAGAAGAAATTCCTAATACCATTATTGCTGATAATACCGGAGGTATTTTAATGCAAAGAGGTGAGGTTGATATGTGTATTGTTGGAACAGATAGAACTTTGTCAAATGGAGATGTATGTAATAAAATTGGAACTTATCTTAAAGCATTAGCAGCTTATGATAACAATGTTCCTTTTTATGTAGCACTTCCTAGCTCAACAATCGATTGGGAAATTAAAAATGCAAAAGATATTCCAATAGAGGAGAGAAATTCAGAAGAATTATCTCATATCGAAGGCATTGATGAGAATAATGAAATTAAGAAAGTTTTAATTTACCCTAATAAAAGCAAGGCAATGAATTTAGCTTTTGATGTTACACCTGCAAAATATGTTACAGGATTGATTACCGAAAGGGGTATTTCAGAAGCATCAAATAAGGGTTTAAAAGAGTTATTTAAGTAATAATTCTTGAGGAAATTAGTCCATCAAGTGGCTTTGGATGAAACCATGTGGATTTTTGAGGCATAAATTTTTTCTTTTCCGCAAAAGATAAAACTTGCGAAATATCAGTAGGAAATAATCTAAATGCTAAATTATATTTTTTAGAATTTACAAAATTTTCTAAAGCTTTTTTACCCTTAAAACCTGACACGAATTTAA
>CACDRL010000011.1 GCA_902555435.1 uncultured Pelagibacteraceae bacterium | reverse complement strand
TAAAATGCATTTGCTTTTAAATACAATAATAATTCTTAAATTATTCAACTATATTTAAAATAGCTTAATCCCAATCACCCCAATAACAATAAGCACAATAGAGATAATTTTTTTAAGATTGATAGTTTCTTTTAAGAAGAAATAACCAATAAATATTGAGAAAAAAATACTCGTTTCCCTAAGGGCTGCTACTAGAGGAATTGGCGCCTTTGTGAAACCCCAAACAACAATTACATAGATAATAAAAGATATAGATCCCCCTACACAAAATATCATTTTTGCATCTTTAAAAACCTTTGAGAAAATATTCTCATGTTTATTAAATTTTAAAATGATAGGAAAAACTAAAGCACTAAATAAAAAGGAAAAACTAATATAGGATATTGCTGATGTACTTACTCTTGCTCCATATCCATCGATCAACGAATAAAGGCCTATAAATGATCCAGTGAGCAGTGAGTATTTAATTATTTCAATTTGATTTTGGTTTTTTGAACCAAATAATCCAAGAAACATTATTCCTGCACAAATTAACAATATTGAAACTAGTGTTGCTATTTTAAACACAACACCAAGAAATATTATTGAAATTAATGTAGCCAATAAAGGACCAAAGCCTCTAAATATTGGATAGACATTTGTATACTCGCCTACTTTGTAAGAATTCAGCATATACCATTGATAACCTTGGTGAGCTAATACGCTGGCAACTATATACGGAAGCGACTCTTTTCCGGGAAGAGGAAAATAAAAGATACAAATTAAAGCTAAAGGTATGTGGCCCAAAACAATAGCTAGAACCGCGATAGCCTTATCTGGATGATGTTTAACCATCGCATTCCAAATAGCATGCATAATAGTTGCTAATAGAATTACAAAAAAGACTGTGGTGTCCATTAATTATTTATTTTACTCTACCGTAAACGTCTTGGTATCTTACAATGTCAGTTTCTTTTAATATTGATCCTACTTGAGCCTCAACAATCTTAACTGGTTTTTTTCCAGGATTTTGAACTCTATGAATTGCTTCTAATGGTATAAATATGTGTTCTCCAGGTTTTTTAGTAATAATATCCTTATTAAGCGTTATTTTTGCATTTCCTTGTGTGACCAACCAGTGTTCAGCTCTATGATGATGTTTTTGTAAACTTAATATCCCCTTTGGTTTTACATATAATTCTTTAATTAGAAACTCTTTACCCTCAAATAAGTTTGTGTATTTACCCCATGGGCGATAATAAATATTTTTCTTCTTTATATATCTGTTTTTATTTTTGTAATACATCTTCAAAATTTCTTTCCAACTTCCAAGATCTGACCATGGTAAATCTAGTTTAATTGCATTAATTTGTTTAGTTTTTTCTAAAATTGCATAATCAAATGATTTTGTTGTAGCTTTTATAAATGAAGCTTTATTTAAGTAATAAGTATTAGAATTATATTTTGCTTTTTTTACTGCGTTAACACAATTTCTATATGTTTTTGGCTGATGTTTTTTAAAGTTATTGATGATTGAATCTTTTCTAAGGTAGAACATTCCAGAATTCCAATAACCTTTATTCTTTATAATTTGTTTTGCTTTAGCTTCTTTTGGTTTTTCAATAAATCTGGTTACTTTATTTATATTCCCTTTAATTTTTTTAGTTAAAAAATATCCATAATCACTAGTTGGAGATTTAGGTTTAATACCAAATACAAATATATTTTCTTCATTAAGATTTGATTTATTTTTGTTTATCGCCCTATTAAAAATACTCATTTTTTCAATCAAATGATCAGCGGTAAAAAACATCAAAGGTTGATTATCAGGTATATCTTTAATTAAGGCAGTGCTTAAGATAGCTGGTGCAGTATTTCTTTTTGCAGGCTCAACAACAATTTTATATTTGCTTATTTTGTTTTTTCTTAAATGCTGTTTAACTTGTTTTAAATATTTATTATTTGTACTAATGATTGGAGGATCGTAAATTGAAGCTTTTGTTCTCTCTAGAGTTTTTCCGAGTAAAGTCCAATTACCAAAATCAATAAACTGTTTAGCTTGATGATTTTTAGAATTAGGCCAAAGTCGAGTACCAGCACCACCACATAAAATAACTGGTCTTATTTTCATTAAATCTCTGAGTAGTCTTTAACTTCCTTTTTCTTACCTGGGTGAGTTGGTGCTCCTAAATATGCTGGTCCAACAGTTTGAGCATATTTCCACAAAGTACCTGATCCAAAGTCAGACTTTCTAGCTTTCCATTTTCTTTTTCTTGCAGCCATTTCTTTTTTAGAAAGTCTTACATTAATCGTTCCTTTTTTGGCATCAATATCAATAATATCTCCAGTACGTAAAAGGCCTATTGGACCCCCTAGAGCGGCCTCAGGGCCCACGTGACCCACACAAAAGCCTCTTGTAGCACCAGAGAACCTTCCGTCAGTTATAAGAGCCACTTTCTCCCCTTTTCCTTGACCATAGATTGCACTTGTTGTCGACAACATTTCTCTCATACCAGGACCTCCTACAGGTCCTTCGTATCTAATTATAATCACATCACCGTCATTATATTTTCTGCTTTGAACAGCTTTCATTGCGCTCTCCTCATTATCAAAGCATCTTGCTTTTCCAGTAAATTGTAATTTTTTAAGACCAGCAACTTTAACAATTGCACCCTCTGGAGCTAAGTTTCCTTTTAATCCAACAACACCTCCTGTTGGTGATAATGGATTTTTATAAGATCTCATTACTTTTTGTTTAGGATTAAATTTAATTCCTTTTAAATTTTCCTTCATAGTTTTTCCAGTTACTGTCATGCAATCACCATGGATATATCCGCCTTCATATAAAGTTTTTAATAACATTGGAACACCACCTGCTAGCCACATGTCTTTTGCAACATATTTTCCACCAGGTTTTAAATCTGCAAGATAAGGTGTTCTTTTAAATATTTTAGCAACATCCATTAAATCAAATTTAATTCCTGCTTCATTAGCAATAGCTGGTAAATGAAGACCTGCATTAGTAGATCCCCCTGTTGCGGCAACCACTGTTGCGGCATTTTCTAAAGCTTTTCTTGTAACAATATCTCTTGGTTTAATTTTTTTCTGCAAAAGATTCATAACCATTTTACCACTTTCTTTTGCGTACTTATCTCTTTCCTCATAAGGAGCAGGAGTTCCAGCTGAATAAGGTAATGCTAAACCTATAGCTTCAGATACACACGCCATTGTATTTGCTGTAAATTGACCACCACATGCACCTGCACTTGGACAAGCAACTAATTCTAATTTTCTAAGTTCAGCTCCAGACATTTGACCTGATGAATGTTTTCCAACAGCTTCAAATACATCAACAACTGTTACGTCTTTACCTTTATAAGTTCCTGGAAGAATAGAACCTCCATAAATAAATACACTTGGTACATTAAGTCTAACCATTGACATCATTAAACCTGGTAAAGATTTATCACATCCCGCAATACCTACTAATGCATCATAACAATGTCCTCTAACTGTAAGTTCTGCTGAGTCTGCAATAACTTCTCTTGAAATTAATGAAGACTTCATTCCTTCATGACCCATTGCAATACCATCAGTAACTGTAATTGTACAAAATTCTCTTGGTGTCCCACCATTTGATCTTACACCTTTTTTTACTGATTGCGCTTGTCTCATTAATGCAATGTTACAAGGTGCTGCTTCATTCCAAGTTGAAACAACTCCAACAAAGGGTTTTAAAACATCATTTTCTGTTTCACCCATAGCATAGTAAAAAGATCTATGTGGTGCTCTATCTGGTCCTAATGATGTATGTCTACTTGGAAGTTTCTTTTTATTAAATTTTGCCATTATATACCCTTTATTGTTACAGATATTTTCTCAATATAATTCTTTAAATTATTATAATTAGTTTTTTCTTGTTCAACAATCTCTTTTGGTGCACGGTCTACAAAACTTTTATTCTCTAATCTTTGAGAAATTTTATTCATTTCTTGTTCTAATCTACTTTGTTTATTAGTTAAGTTCTCTTTGATTAATTTTAAATCTACGTCTTTATCAAAATAAATTTTAAATAAATCACCTGAAACAACCATTGTTGCAGCAGGTTTATCTAAATCATCATCATGTATATTATTTATTCTTCCAAGTTTTTTTAAAATTACTTCATTATTATTGATAAATTCTTTTTGATTATTGTTAATTCCTTTTAGTGAAACATCGATAAATGATCCTGGACTAACATTTAGCTCATTTTTAAAAGATCTCAGCTCTGAAACGATATTAATTATATTTTCTACTTGTTCAGTACTGTCATCCTTTTCAACCTCTCCAGTTACCCAATTTTTATGCATTAAATAATCACTTCCATTTTTATCGAATTGATCTTTGAGCCATATTTCTTCAGTTACGAAAGGAATAAATGGGTGAAGTAAAATTAATATCTGTTTGAATACAAAAGATGATACTTTTTTAACCTCAGTTTTTGCATCATTATCGTCTGAAAATAGAATAGTTTTAGATAATTCTAAGTACCAATCACAATATGAATGCCAAGTAAATTGATAAGCATTTTTAGCAGCCTCATCAAATCTATAATCTTCAAGGTTTTTTTGAATTTTGTTCTTTGTTTCAATTAATTCTGAATATATCCACTTGTTAATATTTACATTTAATTTAGGTAGTTCATCAATATCTTTAAAATCACATTCATTTGTTATTAAAAAGTTATTTGCATTCCATAATTTATTTAAAAAATTTCTATAACCTTTCACTCTATCTTCTGATAATTTTACATCAGTTCCAGGCGAAGCCATTGAAAGTAAAGTAAATCTAAGTGCATCTGCACTATATTTTTCGATTAAATCCAAAGGATCAATTACATTTCCTTTAGATTTAGACATTTTTTGTCCTTTCTCATCTCTTACCAATGCATGAACATAAATATCTTTAAACGGTTCTTTATTTAAAAATTCAGTGCCAAACATAATCATTCTTGCAACCCAGAAAAATATAATATCAAAACCTGTTACAAGTACTGAGGTTGGATAAAATTTTTTTACATATTCATTATCATCAGGCCAACCAAGTGTTGCAAAAGGCCATAAGCCAGATGAAAACCACGTATCTAAAACATCTGGATCACGAGTTAGTTCAACATCTTTGCTATAATGTTTTTTAGCTTGTTGTTTTGCATCATCTTCATTTTCTGAAACAAATATTTTTTCATCTGGACCATACCAAGCAGGAATTTGATGTCCCCACCACAATTGTCTTGATATGCACCAAGGTTCAATATTGTTCATCCATTGAAAATATGTTTTTGACCAATTTTCTGGAAAGAAATTTGTTTTCTTTGAATTAACAACTTCTTTAGCTTTAACAGATAATTTACCAGCATCTGCAAACCATTGCTCAGTTAAAAAAGGTTCAATTATAGAATTAGATCTGTCTCCGTATGGAACTTTATTTTTAATATTCTCCTCTTTAACAAATAATTCTTTTTCTTTTAATTCTTTTAGAATTCTTTTTCTCGCTTCAAATCTATCAAGACCCTTATAATGAGCAGGAGCATTTTCATTAATCTTGCCTTCTTCAGTGAAAATATTTATGATTTCAAGATCATTTCTTTGACCTACATCATAATCATTAAAGTCATGGGCTGGAGTTATTTTTAAAGCACCTGTGCCCTGCTCAGGATCAGCATAGTCATCTTCAATTATTTTTATTTTTCTTCCAACAAGTGGAATGGTTACTGTTTTGCCAACAAAAGATTTAAATCTATCATCTTTTGGATTAACAGCGATAGCAGTATCTCCTAGCATTGTTTCAGGTCTTGTAGTTGCTATGGTTATAAACTCACTGGTTCCATCAATAGGATATTTAATATAGTAAATTTTTGAATTTACCTCTCTTTGATCTACCTCTAAATCAGAAATAGCCGTTTTAAGAACTGTATCCCAATTTACTAATTTCTTATCTTTGTAAATTAAACCTTTATTATACAGTTCTACGAAAACTTTAATAACTGATTTAGATAAATTTTCATCCATCGTGAATGCGTTTCTTGACCAATCACAAGAGCATCCTAGTTTTTTTAATTGGTTAATTATTATGTCACCATATTGCTCTTTCCACTCCCAGACTTTTTCAATAAATTTATCTCTACCGATCACATTCTTATCAATTTTTTCAGATGTAAGTTTTTTCTCTACTAAAGCTTGTGTTGCAATACCAGCGTGGTCAGTTCCTGGTTGCCATAAAGTTTCATAATTATTCATTCGGTGATAACGAACTAATAAATCTTGAATAGAATTATTTAAAGCATGACCCATATGAAGACTTCCAGTCACATTTGGTGGAGGAATTACTATTGAAAATTTTTTAGAATGTTCTTTTGGTTTAAATAATTCGTTTTTTTCCCAATATGAATAAATCTTATTTTCAACTTCAGAATGGATATATTTATCGTTACTCATTGATTTTAAAGTTTATAATTTAATAATCTTATTTAACAATAATCAATTTGGATCTTTATTTAATAGACTAATATTAAAAATTTAATATAAAAAGCCCTGAAGCTATTCGTTTAAAACAAGTTGGCAACGTGGCGGAATGGTTACGCAGAGGATTGCAAATCCTTGTATCCCGGTTCGATTCCGGGCGTTGCCTCCAAAAAAAATCTTGTTTTAGTTTTAAAAAAAAGTAAGTTGTGATTTTTACATTCCTCGGTAGCTCAGTTGGTAGAGCAGTTGACTGTTAATCAATTGGTCGCAGGTTCGAGTCCTGCCCGAGGAGCCAAAAAAAGTAATCCGAATATTAAAATTAAACACCAAGCCAAAGGGGTCCTGCTTTGATTATGATTAAACTGCTTTAGAAATATTTGATCCTGAAATTTGTAATGTTTTGTTAAACTTTAATTTTTGATCAGCATTAAGTTCTGAGTAAACTTTTGCTAAAAAATTATAGTTAACACTCATATGTCCTTCTTGTGATTTTTCTAAGTTAACTAAATATTCTGAAAAATCTTCAAAAAAATAATTGATCGGTACTTTTAAATAATTAGAAAGTTGAAGTAATCTTATTGAGCTTACTCCATTAGTCCCTTTTTCATATTTTTGAATTTGTTGAAATGTTACGTTAATTGCTTTTGCTACTTTTGTTTGTGTTAAACCTAAAGCTAATCTTCTTAGCTTGAGTTTGTTACCCAAGTGTTTGTTGAAATTATCTTCCATTAAGACCCCTCTTAATTAAATTTTATAAAGTGTATTCAACCTATTTATTAATGTTACTGCAATAGAAAAATTTATTTTTTTTTTTAAGAAACTTGAAATATTCAAAATACTGTCAAGCATTAGTTCCATGTAAAATAAACATATTTCGATTGTTTAATTTAAATTAATTGCTTTATAATTATATATTTTTTATAATATTTGACTTAAAAACAGCTTAGTTCTGTCACTCTTAGGGTTTGCAAAAAATTCTTTGGTATCTGCTTTTTCTACTATCATGCCTTCATCCATAAAAATAACTTCATCAGCAACCTCTTTAGCAAATCCCATCTCATGTGTTACCACAATCATTGTCATTCCTGCTTTTGCTAGATTAACCATAGCATCTAAAACTTCTTTAATCATCTCAGGATCTAATGCTGAGGTTGGTTCATCAAAAAGCATTATTTTTGGCTCCATGCATAATGCTCTAGCAATCGCACATCTTTGTTGTTGACCGCCAGAAAGTTGTCCTGGGTATTTATGTGCTTGATCTGCAATTTGTACTTTTTCTAAATGTTGAATAGCTAAATCTTCTGCATCTTTTTTTGGCATTTTTTTTACCCAAATTGGTGCCAATGTACAATTATCTAAAATAGAAAGATGAGGAAAGAGATTAAATTGTTGAAATACCATTCCAACTTCAGCTCTAATTTTCTCTATATCTTTAGTATCTGCTGTTAATTCATTTCCATCTACAATGATTGAGCCCTCTTGATGCTCTTCTAATCTGTTTATACATCTTATTAATGTTGATTTTCCTGAACCAGATGGTCCACACACTACAATTTTTTTATTTTTTTCTACTTCTAGGTTTATATTTTTTAAAACTTGGAAATCACCAAACCATTTATTCATTTCAGTGATTTGTATTATTTTATCTGACATTATCTTTCCGTTTTATATTTTTGTTCTAAATTATAACTATATTTACTCATTGCATAGCAAATAATAAAAAATAGTACTGACGCAAACACATAACCTTCCATCGCAAAACCTAGCCACTCTGGGTTTGTTTTAGCAAGATTTAACATGCCAACAATTTCTAAAAGTCCAACAACAAATATTAAAGGAGTATCTTTTACAAGTGCTAAAAAAGTATTAGCAATACCAGGTATAACAAGTTTAAGTGCCTGAGGTAAAATTACTAAAATATGCATTTTCCAATAACCCATTCCTAAAGATTTAGCTGCATCATATTGGCCTCTAGGTAGTGCTTGCAAACCACCTCTGATAACTTCAGCAACATAAGCTGCTTCAAATAATGAAATTGCAATGATTACTCTAACTAGTTTATCTATAAACATATCTTCTGGTAAAAACATTGGAAACATTACTGAAGACATAAATAATACTGTAATCAATGGAACACCTCTCCAAAATTCAATCATACCTATTGAAAAATATTTAATTATTGGAAAATCTGACCTTCTGCCCAAAGATAAAAACAAGCCTATTGGAAAACAGAAAATCAAACAAAAAAATGATACTATAAAAGTTAAAGACAATCCTCCCCAAGCGCCTGTCTCTACCCACTCTAATGCTTCTAATTTACCAAGTTCGATAAGCTCTTCATAAAAAAATACATATTTTAATAATATGTAGAGTGTGATTGGAACTATGATGAAATAGTACATTTTAAATTTTGAAGGAATAAAAAAACCAATTATAATTGAAATTACAGCTGCAATAATTCCATACGAGAAATCAAAAAAAATTGGACCACCAGATATAAAAAAGAAAATAAAGAAAAAAGCAATTACAGGATAAATAACTACATAATAAAGGGTCAAATATTTTTTAAATTTTTCAGTAGCAAAGAAACCAATAGTACCGAGAAAAGCTAAAGCTATAAAAGATAAGTTAATACGCCATTGCTCAGCATTCGGATACATGCCATACATAAATCTGTTAAACCAAATTTTAATATAAGTCCAACAAGCTCCTGTACCAGTACATACGTCTTTTGAGTCACCTGCAATATTTGCATCTAAAATAAACCAACTTAATAATGGTGGGAGTGATTTGATAACCACAAATACAATTAATAATGATAAAAAAGCATTAAAATTGTTAGTATTAATATGTTTATTTACTGAATCTAAAAATTTTAAACCTGAATATTCAATTCTAATTAAATGAAGCCCTATAAAACCTAAAATTAATGGCAAAAAGAAACTAAGAGTTCCAGGTAAAAAAGAAATTAAATCTTTTTTAAAAAAAGAATTTAAAAAAACTATAAATATACTTAAAGCAACTAAAATTGTTCCTGTATATAAATAGGTATTAAGATTATTTTTATCTGGTTGTAAAAAGTTCAATTTGTTCATTATTTTTCTTTAATAGCTATTTTTTTATTGTACCAATTCATAAATATTGAAATTGATATACTCAAAGATAAATATGTTAACATTGTTATAGAAACAATTTCTATTGCTCTACCTGTCTGCATCAAAGCAGTTCCTGCAAATACAAGAACCAAATCAGGATATGCAATTGCAGCTGCAAGAGATGAATTTTTTGTTAAATTTAAATATTGATTAGTTGTTGGTGGAATTATAATCCTTAAAGCTTGCGGCATTACTACTAATTTTAATACTTGGTTTGGAGTTAATCCTATAGAAGCAGCAGCTTCTTTTTGACCTTTACTAACACCTTGAACACCTGCTCTTACACATTCAGCAATAAAAGTTGCTGTATATAATGATAGAGCTAAAGCAAGAGATATTAATTCAGGTGGTAATTTTATTCCTCCTTCATAAGTGAAACCAGATTGAGACAATTGTTTAATTACAGGGACTTCAACTGATGCATCAACCCCGCCAAATAAAAAAGTTAAGATAGGTAAAATTAGCAAAAGTCCTATTGAAATTGAGAAAACGGGTGTTTGGATTCCTTCGTTCTCTTGTTTTTTTCTTGCATAAATTCTGACAAAAGTAATTGAAATTATCGCAGCAATAATTGAATAAATAAAAATATCTAAATTATTCCAAATAATAGCAGGAACAAAAAAACCTTTTATAGTAAGGAAAAAAACTCCAAACATAGGCTCTGTATCTTGAGGTAATGGTAGTGCTCTTAAAGCAGCAAAATACCAAAAAAATATTTGTAATAATAATGGGATATTTCTAAAAAATTCTACATAAACTGCAGCAGTTTTATTAATTAGATAGTTATTTGACAATCTTGCAATTCCAACAACAACTCCAATAATTGTTGCAAATATAATCCCGATAACAGAAACTAAAATAGTATTTAATAAACCAACAAGATAAGCTCTAAAATATGAATGTGAGCCATCAAATTCAATTAATGAAAATTGTACATCAAAAGAAGACTCTTGAGATAAAAAACCATACCCAAAACTAATTCCTCTATTCTCCATATTAACTTGTGCGTTATATGAAAAAAATCCAAATATTAGGATTACTACTAGAAGTGTAAGTAATTGGGGTAATATTTTTTTAATATTCACAATAATTTTAAGACTTATAAAAAAAAGGGCTAGAAAAATCTAGCCCCTTTTATGTTTTATTTAAAGATATAAATTATCTTGCTGGTGGTACATAAAGTATTCCACCTTTAGTCCATAATTCATTTGGACCTCTGTCAGGTAGAATTCCAGTGTCAGCAATATTTCTTTTGTAGCTTTCACCGTAGTTACCAACTTGCTTGATAATTCTTAAACTCCAATCATTATCTAGACCAAAAGCAGCTCCTAGTTCACCTTCTGCACCAACTAATCTTTTAACTGCTGGATTATCAGAAGTTTTCATTGAATCAGCGTTAGCAGAAGTAACACCATACTCTTCAGCTTCGATCATTACGTTTAGAGACCATCTTACGATATCTTCCCAAACAGAATCACCTTGTCTAACAACAGGGCCTAAAGGCTCTTTTGAAATAGTTTCAGGTAAAACTATGTGGTCATCTGGAGAACTCAATTTAATTCTTTGAGCAGCTAAACCAGATTTATCAGTTGTGTAAGTATCACATCTTCCAGCATCATACGCAGCAACAACTTCGTCAGCTTTTTCAAAAGTTACTGGCTCATAAGAAATTCCTTTTGAATTAAAGAAGTCTCTCATATTAAGCTCAGTTGTTGTTCCTAGGTTTGTACATGCAGAAATACCGTTTTTGAAATCATTCACAGATGTATATCCAGAATTTTTTCTAACCATAAAACCTTGACCATCGTAGAAGTTTACACCTACGAAAGTAAGTCCAATGTCAGCATCCCTAGAAAGAGTCCAAGTTGTGTTTCTTGATAAGATATCAATCTCATTAGAAGTTAAAGCAGTAAATCTTTCTTTAGCACTTAGTGGTGTAAACTTAACTTTGTTTGCATCACCTAATACTGCAGCAGCTACAGCTCTACATACATCAACGTCAACACCAGTCCAATTTCCTGCAGCGTCAGCATTAGAAAATCCTGGAAGACCTTGAGATACTCCACATCTTACAAAACCCTTCTTTTGAGTGTTTTTAAGTGTTTTAGATTTTTTAGCAGCCATAGTTTCTGTTGTAAAAGTAAACAACACTGCAACCATAGCAACTAATGAAGTTAATTGTTTTAAGTATTTAAACATTATTCTTCCTTTTAGTTATTTTTATTTGTTAACAAATAATTCAAAACTTAGTTTTGAATTTGCAGGATTAAAACATTTTAAAAAAACTACTTCAAGAAGAAATTATATATGAAAGATATGCTTAAAAGAACAAGTAATGGCGCGCCCTGGAGGATTCGAACCTCCGACCCTCGGTTTAGAAAACCGATGCTCTATCCAGCTGAGCTAAGGGCGCAATAATTGGAATATATATATTACAAAATTAATATTTAAACAGAAATTTTTTAGCTATCAATAATAAAGATAATAATTCAATTCGACCAATAATCATAAAGAAAATAAGAATATACTTGGTTATAAAATGCAAGTTTTGGAATTCAAAATCACTTATTCCATAAGCTGAAGAGTTGACAGTGTTCATTAAAGTTAAAATAGCTAACTTAAATGAATATTCAAAATTAATACCACTCAAAGATAAAAAAATTGTTAATAAAAAAAGTGAAATAATAAAAATAATAATTGTTAGAAAATATTTATTTATATCTTGAGTTGCAAAATTAATTTTAGAAAATACTAATTTGTTCATAAATACATTTTTTGGTCTGCTAAAAGAGAGTATTTGATTTAAAGAATATTTTGTTAGTGAATAAATTTTCAAAAATCTTAATCCTGAACTTGTTGAAATAAATGAACCTCCAATTATAACTAAAAGTAAATACAAAAATTGAAGATTGGTTTGCTCAACATTCAATGAAATTCCAATATTGGAAATACTACTTACTAGAGATAAAAAACTGTAAGAAAAAGTATTATCGTAACTAAAAAATATAAAAAATATTCCAACTGTTATTATAAAGTATAAAAATAAATGAATATCCTCATGAAAAAAATTAATATTTTTTCTTAAAAATATTAAATTGTATACAAAAAAAATACTGAAGAAAGATACTAGCATTAATAATGAAAAAATTATTATCTGTGAATTTTGGACAAGTATAGTTGAGAGATCATTCGTGGGTAAAAAACCACCTGATGAAATAATGGTCATTGCTAGATTTAATGAATTAAATGATCTAATTCCAAATAAATTAAGAATTATAAAAATAGCTAATGTTAAGCTTGAATATAAAATAAATATTTTAATTGTTTGTTTTAAAACTTCGGTTTTATTAAATGATAAAAAGTTTGTAAGAGATTTTTTTAAATTTTCATCATAAATATCAATCAAAAAAATTATAGAAAATAGAAAATATAGTCCACCTATCCATTGAATTGATGATCTCCATATTATTAAGCCTTGGTCAATATGTTTTATATTTTCAAAGATTGTAAAACCAGTTGAAGTAAAACCAGAAACTGTTTCAAATAATGCATTTAAAAATGTTAAATTATAAATACTAAAATAAAATGGGATAGATAATACCAATGGCATAACAAAATATCCCAAAAGGACTGTTAATATTTTTTCAAATATCGTGGGTTTTTTATCTGAGGTATCAATTTTATAAAATAAAAAACCAATTAAAGCAGAGATTACTAAGCTGAAGTAATATGTATTTAAGTTTAAGTATAAATTAAAATAATAAGAGTAAATAATATTTAAAAATGAAAAAACTGAAATTAATAAAAAGAAAAAACTTAAATATTTTACCCGAAGTATTGGCATTTAATTAAATTGAACTAATTCTAAAAATGTTTTCAACAACTGAGATTGAGTCTTTTTTGGCTAAAAAAACAACTTTATCATCTTTTTGAAATACAAAGTCTGATCTAGGTATTATTACCTTATTCTCTCTAAGAATAGCACCTATTCGAATTTCTTCTGGAAGATTAGAATTTTTTAATTCTTTGTTGATTAATTCGGATGTCTCAATAATTTCCGCTTCAATTACCTCATATTCACCATTCATTATTGTATAAGCTGTTTCAATCGTGCCTTTATGTATATGTTTTAAAATACTCGATACAGTATTCATTCTAGGATCGATCAAATCATCAATTTTAAGTGAATTCTGTAATAATGAATAGTTTGGTTTATTAATTAAGGCCATTGTTCTTTTGTCATAAATTTCTTTTTCATCTTTTGCAAATTTTTCAACCAAAACACTCACCATTAAATTATCTTCATCATCGTTTGTGAGAGCAAGAACAGTCTCTGCTTCTTCCAAGTTAGCTTCAGATAAAACCTCTTCATCCAAAGCATTACCATTGATTACTATTGTATTGTTTAATTCATTTGCAAGAAATTCTGCTCGTTCTTTGTTTTTCTCAATAATTTTTACTCTTGCAGCATCTAAATTTTCTTCAATATTTTTTGCTAAATTAAAACCAATATTACCACCACCTACAATAAGTATTTTTTTTGAAATTTTCTCTGTATGACCAAATGCTTCTAATGTTTCAGACATTTGAGTTGAATTTATAATTACATAAATTTTGTCATTAATATTAATTTCGTCAGATTTTTTAGGAATAAAAAACCTATCTTCCCTTATGATACCTATTACATTTGCATTAAGGTTAGGATATTTTTTTGTAAGATCACTTAATTTTATATTAATCAAATTACAATTTTCATTGATTAATATTTCAAGTAATCTGATTTTATTTTCTGCAAAAGGCACACTATCTAAGGCACCAGGGGCTTCAAGTTTTCTTTGAATTGATTTTGCTATTTCAATTTCTGGTGAAATAATAACATCTATTGGTAAGTTTTCTTTATTATAAACTGTTGTGAACTTAGGATTTAAATAATCTTGTGATCTTATTCTTGCAATTTTTTTAGGTATTTTAAATATCGAAAATGCAATTTGACATATAACCATATTAATTTCGTCATTTCGAGTTACTGCTATAATCATATCAGCCTCTTGTGCATTTGCTTTTTCAAGTATTGATGGATAACTACCTTTTCCAACTATAGCTTTTACATCAAGAGCATCATCAATTTTTTGAATATCTTCACTAGATGGATCAATTACAGTTATAGAATGACCTTGGTCACTAAGCTGTTTAGCAATAGTGAAACCTACTCTTCCTGCGCCACAAATGATAATATTCATTTAATTAAATTCTTTAATTCCTAAGCCTTTTAACTTTCTATGTAAGGCAGTTCTTTCCATTCCAACAAAATTTGCTGTTTTTGAAATATTTCCATTAAATTTTTTCAATTGAATAGTTAAATACTCTTTTTCAAACTTTTCTCTAGCCTCTTTTAATGGCACAGATAGGCTGTTTTCAGCAAGTTGTTCATTGAAATTTATATTTTTTAGAGATTCTTTAATTATGTTTGATATTTTTTCCTTTGTTTCAGGTTGTAATATTGCAATTCTTTCTATCAAGTTTCTAAGTTCTCTTACATTACCATGCCAATCATGATTTAAGATATAGGTGTTATTTTCATCTATTTCTAATTTGTTAATATTATAATTTTCAGATATTTTTTTTGAAAAATATTTAATCAAAAGTGGAATATCTGAAATACGTTGATTTAATGGTTCAACATTTATTTCAAATACATTTAACCTGTGAAAAAGATCTTCTCTAAAATTTCCTAATTCAATTTCTTTCTTCAAGTCCTTGCTTGAGGAACATATTAATCTAACATTTACACTTACGTCATTTGAACCATTGACTCTTTTGAACTTTTGATCAGTTAAAACTCTTAAAATTTTTGACTGAATATCCAAAGGTATTTCTGAAACTTGGTCAATCAATAAAGTTCCCTTGTTGGCTTTTTCTAACGCACCATATGATATTGAACCATTATCTTTTTCTTCTCCAAATAATTCCAATTCATATTTATTTGAATCTAATAAAGCTCCATTCAAAACTATGAAAGGATTTTTATTTCTATTAGATAGTTTGTGAATTTTTCTCGCTATCAATTCTTTTCCAGATCCTGATGGACCATTTATAAACACTCTGCTCTCTGTAATTGAAATTTTGTTAATTTGATCATTTATATTTATAATATTTTTACTATTTCCAATAAGCTCATAGGATGAAAATAATTTGGTTTCATATTCTTTATTTTGCTTTTTAAGATTGTAGTTTTCAACTGCTCTTTTTACAAAATTCAGCAATCTCTCTTGATCGAAGGGTTTTTCAATAAATTCGAAAGCACCTTCATGAAGTGATTTTACAGCCATTTCAATGTTTGCATGGCCTGAAATTATAATTACAGGAACGTCTTTATCTTTTGATTTGATGTGAGACAACAACTCAATTCCATCATTATCACCTTTGTCTAGTTTAACATCGAGAATAGCAACATCTGGTAATTTTTTATCTATTTCGGATAATGCTTGATTATAATTAGCAGCTAGTCTTGTTTTGTAACCAGCATCTATAATTAACTCGTTAATAATATTTCTTATATCAACATTATCATCTACGATTAAAATCTCAGAGCTCATTCTATTTAATAAAATCTATTTTAATTTTTGCACCTTCATCCAAAGGTATAAATTCAATTTTTCCATTATGATCATTTATAATTTTACTTACTATTGAAAGTCCCAATCCAGTTCCATTTTTTTTAGTAGTAAAGTATGGATTTAAAATATCTTTGATATTTGCTGCAAATATTCCAAATCCTATACCACTATCGAAAATATTGATTATGATGTGGTTATTTTCTTCATTAACTTCAATAGTGATTTTTTTCTCTATATTACTATCATTTTCTGCTCTTTGCTGAATACTTTCGATAGAATTTTTAATTAAGTTAAAGAAAACTCTTGCCATTTGTTCTCTATCACTATTTAAAAAAATTTCTTCTTTATTTTTGTTAAAGTTAATATCAATAGTTTTATCCAATTCTTTTAACAACTTTACATTTTCATTTATTATTTGAATCAAATTATTTTCTTTTAAAATAGGTTTTGGCATTCTTGCAAAATCAGAAAATTCATTAACAAGATTTCCAATTTGCTTAATTTGATTATTAATTATCTTTAAATTTTCATCAAAGTTTTTTCTTTCATTTTCATTAACTTGATTGGAATATTTTGATTTCATTCTATCGATCGTTAATTGAATTGGAGTTAATGGATTTTTAATTTCGTGAGCTAATTTTCTTGCTAAATTACTCCACGCCTCGTGCCTTTCATTAATTATTAATTTTTCTTGTTGATTTCTGAGTCTATCAATCATTAAGTTGAAATTTTTATTCAAAATTTCTAAATCCTTGTCAGTTTTTACCTCTGGAACTTTAGTGTCAAATTTACCCTCTCCTATAGATACAGAAGCGTAAATTAAATTATTAATAGATCTAAAAAATCTTGATGAAAATCTAATAGCTATAGAAATAGATACGAATAGTAAAACACTAACAACAATTATGTAGATAATAGCAAAAGAAATTTTGATACCTGTACTTTTTTCTTCAACTGTATAATAAAAATTAATCGCTTCTTCAGATTCTGTTAAATATTTTGAAATATTTTTATCTAAAAATTTAACTACATATAAAAATCTATTATCGAAATTTTGTAATCTCATTATAGCAGCGGATATATTTTCTGGTGCATTTAAAATTTTTAAGGGACGATCATCATCGATTACAAGTGACAATGCTCCATCTAATGGTGGTAAATATGGCTGATTATCTTTTAAAGTGGTAAATAATAATTTTTTATTTATATCAATTACGTGCACTTCATCTACATCTCGAATTAATTTTTGAGTATTTAAAAAACGACGATATTCATTTATATTATCATTTAAAAATTTTTTACTTTTATTAATATCAAAAGCTATTAACACTATATCTGATTGAATCTTGTTTCTGATTTCATCAACATAATTTTTTGCAAGCTCGTATGAATTATTAACAACAGTTGTAACTTTTTTATCAAAATATTTTTCTAAAGCGAAAGAAAAAAGAAATAAAGAAAAAATAGAAATTAAAACCGAGGGTATTAAAGTAAATAAAGCAAATACTGTAATATATTTTTTATTAGATTTTAAACCATCTTTGTCTATATCTGTCTTTATAGCTCTTCTGATTTCAAAAAAAATAAATACAAAAAGTGAAGTTAGAAGTAGGATATTTACTATTAAAAGATATTGTAAATTTGTGTCAGTTAGTTTTATAAAACCTTTATCAATAAAAGTTAAAAATGTTAAAAAACCTATCGATAATGTGATAATAAATAATATTATTAAGAAAATGTTTTTTTTAATAAAATCTGTCACTTAGGTATAAAATTTCTAAAATTATGAATAACTATTTTATAATACTAGCTTCAGGACAAAGCAAAAGATTTAATTCTAAAAAACCAAAACAATACAACATTTATGAGGGTAAATCTCTATTTAGACACTCTTTGGATAAGGCTTTAAAATCAAAGCTTTTTAAAAAAATAATAATTGTAGTTAATGATAAAAAAAAAATTAAAGAAAAATTTTCAAAAAATATTTTAATTATAAAAGGTGGTAAAGAAAGATCTGACTCTTCATTAATTGCTTTAAACTTTATTAAAAAATACAAACCTACCAATGTTCTTATACACGATGCAGCAAGACCAAATTTTACTTTACATCTTTTAAAAAAATTAATCAGCATGTTAAAAAATCATAAGGCTGTAATACCTGCAATTAAATCAAAAGATTCAATTAAATATAGGATTAGAAATCAAATATTTAATTTAAATAGAGATAATTCTATTTTAACTCAAACCCCTCAGGCTTTTAAGTTCAAAGACTTATATAACTTGTCAATAAAACAAAAAAAAGTGATTACAGACGAAGCTACATTATTTATTGAAAACAATCTGAAAGTAAAATTTATTCAAGGTGAAAATTTAAATACCAAAATTACTTTTAAAGAAGATATTAAAGAAAAAAGAACCTACTTTGGCATAGGATTTGATATACATAGATTAATTAAAGGAAAAAAACTTTATTTAGGTGGTTTAAAAATACCTTATCATTCAGGTTTAAAGGGACACTCTGACGGTGATGTAATTATTCACTCTGTAATTGACTCGATATTAGGAGCTATGAGAAAAAAAGATATCGGCACTTTTTTTCCAGACAATACAAATAAGTTTAAAAACATAAGATCCCCAAAAATGTTAAAACCAGTTTTAAAATTATTAAATTCAAGTAATTATTTTATTAATAATTTAGATATTAATTTGATATGTGAGCAACCAAAGATATCGAAACACAGAGATAAAATAATTACATCACTCTCAAATTTATTAGATTTAAACAAGGAGTTAATTAATTTAAAAGGAAAAACTACAGAAAAACTTGGATTAATAGGAAAGGAAAAAGCAATTGCCTGTGAAGTGATTTGTTCAATATCAAAATGAAAAAAATTAATGTTTTAATCTCAACTTTCTTTGGTTATGGATATCTAACAAAGATGCCAGGCACTGTTACATCGGTTGTTACAACAGTATTTATTTATATAGCCTACGAAATTCTTGATTATACAAGTTTAAAATTCTCAATAGTTTTTTTCGTTATTTTATTTTGCTATTCGTTTTATGCAGTCAAAGATACTGAAACTGAATTTGAAAATAAAGATCCAAGACAAATTGTAATAGATGAAGTGTTAGGACAGTCAATGCCCTTAATACTTTTGCTATATTTAAATCAAACTAATCAAATTAATATCAGTATTGAATTTTATTATATTATTTCCTTATTATCGTTTAGATTTTTTGATATTTTGAAGCCATTTCCAGTAAGCTATTTTGATAAAAATCATAAAAATTATTTTGGAATAATAATGGATGATATAATGGCTGGTTTATATTCAATGATTATAATTTATTTAGTTAGTTTAGTCTTTTAATGAATTTAAATAAACTTCATAAAAAATTAATTGATAAAAAATTAACTATCTCTGTAGCTGAATCCTGTACAGGTGGATTGTTAGCTTATAATCTTACAAAACTAGCAAATTCATCAAAATACTTTCAAATGGGTTTAATTACTTACTCTAATGAAGCAAAAATCAAAATCTTAAAAGTAAATAGAAAAATCATTAAAAAATATGGCGCTGTAAGCAAAGAATGTTGTGAATCAATGGTAAAGAATTTATCAAAAATTTCGAAAAGCAAAATCAATGTTTCAATTACTGGTATAGCTGGACCTGGTGGTGGAACTAAAGATAAACCGATCGGTCTTGTCTACATTGGAATTAAATTCGGAAAATATTTATTAATTTTAGAGAACAAATTTGGAAAAAAAAATAGATCAAATATTCAAAAAATTACGGTAAGAGAAGTATTAAAAAAAATTACAAAAATTATTTCTTAGAGATTTTCAGCTCTTTTTTGAAAAGCATCAGCTATTTTATTTAAACCAAATTGAAATGATTTTTCCATTATTAAATTTAAAAACTTATTCTTAATTTCAAAATCAACATCAAATTGTACTTCAGTTAATTTTTCTTTCTCTATAAATTTCCAATTATTTTCAAGATGTTTTAAGGGACCATCAATATTAGTTACATAAATAGAGTCGTTTTTTTTATCATATCTAACATCGCTTTTATAAGTATCAACAAAGGGTCTTTTGCCAATGGTCAGATCAGCGATTATTTTTTTTACATTACCTTCATCATTTGTTTCATAAACTTTTGAGTCTATACAAAATGGAATAAATTCAGGATATTTTTCAATATCCAAAACAAAATTAATTAATGTTTGTTTATCACGCGCAATAAGACGTGTAACTGATGCTTTGGGCATTAATTACTTTTTAATCTGTTTTGTTGAAGCTTAGCAAAATCTTCATCAGCATGATAGGAAGATCTTGTTAAAGGTGATGACGAAACTAATAAAAACCCTTTTGCTTTTGCTATAGTTCCTAAATCGTCAAATTCTTTTGGCGTATAATATCTATCTAGTGGAAAATGTTTTGTTGATGGCTGCAAGTATTGGCCGATAGTTATAAAGTCTACATCAGCCGCTCTTAAATCATCCATAACTTGTAATATTTCATCTCTTGTTTCTCCTAACCCAACCATGATTCCAGATTTAGTAAAAATATTTTTATCAATTTTCTTTGCGTTTTTTAAAAGTTCTAAAGATGCAAAATATCTAGATCCAGGTCTCACTTTTAAATAAAGACTGGGGACAGTCTCAATATTGTGATTAAAAACATCTGGTTTAGCATCAATAACTTTTTTATACGCTTCCCCTTTTCTTAAAAAATCTGGTGTTAAAACTTCTATAGTTGTATTTGGATTTAATTTTCTTGTTTGATTAATAACGTCATAAAAATGTTCAGAACCTCCATCATCTAGATCATCTCTATCAACTGAGGTTATTACGACATGTTTTAAGTTCAATTTTTTTACCGCTTCTGCAATTTTAATTGGTTCTAATGGATCTAAATTACCTGGAACTCCTGTTTTAACATCACAGAAAGCACATGCTCTTGTGCAAGTATCACCCATTATCATAAAAGTTGCATGTCTTTTGCTCCAGCACTCAGTGATATTTGGGCAGTTTGCTTCCTGACAAACAGTTACAAGATTGTTATTGTTAACTATTGTTTTTGTTAAAAAAAATTCTTTACTATTTGTAAGCTTCGATCTGATCCAATCTGGTTTTTTTTTAATTGGGTTTATCGGATTATTTTTTTTTTCAGGATGTCTACTTTTCATCTTTTTTAATTAAATAAATTGTTTCGCCATTTTTGCCGAATAAAAATCTTTCTCTAATTAAGATTTCTACATAATCTAAATCTAGATTTGTACTCAACAAAGAATTTTTATGATCAATATCTTCTATTTTACTAATTAATAATGCTTCTTCATTTTTCAAGTTAGACAAAAGTTCTTTTTTTTGGAAATATGAAAAAAGACCCCTTTCTCCAGAAACTAGATTAAAAATAAAATAAAATATTAAAAAAATTGATGTTAATAAAAAATAATTTCTTTTTATTAATCTAAACATTAATTGATTTTATTCATTCTTGCCTTATTTCCAAGTTCTTCTTCAATCCGAATTAATTGATTATATTTAGCAACTCTTTCTGAACGTGCTAAAGATCCAGTTTTGATTTGGTTAGAATTTGTTCCAACGGCTAAATCAGCAATGAATGTATCCTCACTATCTCCGGATCTATGTGAAATTATTGTTTTATAGCCGATAGTTTGAGCAAATTTAATAACATCTAGAGTTTCTGAAACAGTACCAATTTGATTAAGTTTAATTAATATAGAATTTGATGAAATATTTAAGAAACCTTTTTTAAGTCTCTCAAGATTTGTGACATAAAGATCGTCTCCCACAATCTGAACTTTTTTCACCGAACGCATTAATTTGTTCCAAGCTAACCAATCATTTTCAGCAAAAGGATCTTCTATCGATTTAATTTTATATTTCTTAATAATTTTCTGGTATTCTTTTATTGATTTTTCAACAGAAACAAAACTTTTTGAATGAATAGAATATTTGTTTTTTTTTAATAGTTCATTTGCTGCTACATCTAAACAAATTGAAACATCTTTGCCATTAACAAATCCAGATTTCTTAATTGCTGAAACAATCAAATCAAGAGCTTGATTATTGCTACTAATCATAGGTGCAAAGCCACCTTCATCACCAACTGATGTAGAATAACCTTTGTTTTTTATTAAAATACTTAGGTTTTTAATCACAACAAAACAAATCCTCATTGCCTCTGAGAAACTTTTTGCTCTATCAGGTCTTATCATAAATTCTTGAATTCTAAGACCATTGTTGGCATGAGCTCCACCATTAATAATATTCATTAATGGATAAGGTAATTGAAAATTATTTTTTAAAAAAAAAGTTTTGTAGAGAGGTAGTTTTTTTACTTTTGCAGAAAGTTTTTTTACTGCCATTGATACAGCAAGCATAGCATTCGCACCTAGATTAGTTTTTTGTCTAGTACCGTCTAAATTAATCAACAAGGCATCAATTCTCTCTTGATTATGAACGTTTTGTCCTTTTAATTTTTTTGAGATTTTTGAATTTACTAATTCAATAGCTTTTAAAACACTTTTACCTAAATATTTTTTATTATTTTTATCTCTTTTTTCAAAAGCTTCGTATGTGCCGGTTGATGCACCTGATGGGCATATTGCAGACGCACTGAAATTATTTGTGTAAACCTCGGCTTCTACTGTTGGATTTCCTCGACTATCAAAAACTTGTCGTGCTTTAACTTTTATTATTTTACTCACTTAATAAGTTTATCAATTTCGGTTAACTGTTTTAGTAAATTTTCTAGTTTATCTAGAGGAACCATGTTGGGTCCATCAGATGGTGCATTATCAGGATCTTGATGAGTTTCTATAAACACACCAGCAACCCCTACAGCAACAGCTGCTCTAGCAAGATACTCAACAAATTCTCTTTGACCTCCAGAGGCCTCGCCCTGTCCACCAGGTTGTTGAACTGAATGCGTTGCATCAAAAATAACTGGGTAACCATTTTTAGCCATAATAGGTAAAGATCTCATATCAGAAACCAAAGTGTTGTATCCAAAACTTGCACCTCTTTCAGTAACAAGAATATTGGTGTTTCCTGAGTCTGATATTTTTTTTGTAACATTTACCATGTCCCAAGGAGCTAAAAATTGTCCCTTTTTAACATTTATAATTTTGTTTGTTTTTGCTGCAGCAATTAAAAGATCAGTTTGTCTACAAAGAAAAGCTGGAATTTGTAAAACATCAACATGATTAGCAACTACTGAACATTGCTCTGAATTATGAATATCAGTCAAAATTGGAACATTTAATTCTTTTTTAATTTTATCAAATACAGGTAAGGAAGCTTCTAACCCGGCACCCCTCTTACCTTTTAAACTTGTACGATTAGCTTTATCAAAAGAGGTTTTGTAAATAAAACCTAGACCATATTTTGAAGTTATTTCTTTTATTTTTCCAGCCATATCCATTGCATGTTGCTCTGTTTCAAGCTGACAAGGACCCGCAATAATACAAATTTTTTTATTGTTTGAAATTTCTATGTTCCCACAATTGACTGTAATACTACTCATTTATGATTTTTTGCTGCTTTGATAAATGAAGAGAATAAAGGATGAGGAGACAAAGGTCTAGATTTAAATTCAGGATGAAACTGAACCCCAATAAACCAAGGATGATTTTTGAGTTCAATTATCTCAGGAAGTCTATTGTCAGGTGATAAACCAGAAAACATTAGTCCATTTTTCTCAAATTTTTCTTTATACGAAATATCTACTTCATATCTATGTCTGTGTCTTTCTTTGATTAGTTTTGATTTATAGATATCTTTAATTTTAGATTTGTCTTTTAAAATTGCATCATAAGAACCAAGTCTCATTGTTCCACCTAAGTTTTTGTCTGTGCCTTTAACTTTTTTCCCACTTTTCTCCCATTCATTCATTAAGCCAATTATATGAACTCCATCTTTATCAAACTCAGAAGAGGTTGCTTTTTTAATTTTTAATTTATTTCTGGCAAATTCTATTATTGCCATTTGCATACCGTAACAAATACCAAGAAATGGTATTTTGTTAACTCTAGCATATTTGATCGCTTCTATTTTTCCTTCAGTTCCTCTTTTTCCAAATCCACCAGGTATAAGAATACCTGAAACATTTTTAAGTTTGTTTTTAATTTCAGAAACTTTTAATTTTTCTGAGTCAATTCTAACTAAATTTACCTTCAGGTTGTTTGTAATTCCTCCATGAGTTAAGGCTTCATCTAGTGATTTATATGCATCTTTTAATTCGACATATTTACCTATTATCGCAATATTAACTTGTTTTTTTGTATTAAGAGTAATTTTAGTGATTTTCTTCCAAGGCTTTAAGTTGTTTGATTTTTTAGATTTTATTTTAAAGTAATTTAAAACTTGAACATCCAACTTTTCTCTAGCAAAACTAATTGGTGCTTCATAAATTGTTTTTACATCAACTGTTTCAATTACATTTTTAATATCAACATTGCAGAATAGAGATATTTTTTTTCTATGTTCTAAAGGTATTGGTCTTTCTGATCTGCAAATAATTATATCAGGTTGAATACCAATACTTCTTAATTCTTTAACTGAGTGTTGTGTCGGTTTAGTTTTTATTTCATCTGATGCTTTTAAATATGGAACTAGAGTTAAATGAATAAATAATGCATTTTTTTTTCCAATATCATTTGAAAATTGTCTTATAGCCTCAACGAATGGTAAACTTTCAATATCACCTACAATTCCACCTATTTCACAAATTATAAAATCTTCTTTTGATGTATCGAATTTAATAAATTCTTTAATTCTATCTGTAATGTGAGGGATAACTTGAACTGTCTTTCCAAGATATTCTCCTTTTCGTTCTTTTCTCAGAACATCACTATAAATTTTCCCTGTGGTAATATTATCTGTTTTCTTTGCAGTAACTCCTGAAAATCTTTCGTAATGACCTAAATCTAAATCTGTTTCAGCTCCATCATCCGTTACAAAAACTTCTCCATGTTGGAATGGACTCATTGTTCCAGGGTCAACGTTTAAATAAGGATCTAATTTTCTAAGTCTAACTTTATAACCACGTGATTGTAAAAGATAAGCTAGTGATGCTGATGAAAGACCTTTTCCAAGGGAAGAAACCACGCCGCCAGTGACAAATATATATCGCGCCATGGAATTATCTTATAGCCAATAAAAAAAGAAATAGAAAGTATTAATTAATTATTTTCAGGAATTGATGGAGTATCTTCAGTTTTTTCCTCAACTGTGTCTAAAACTGATCCTGTAGGCGTTAATTCTGCTCTAGAAATTATAGTAAGTGCCAAACTGCAAATAATAAATAAAGTTGCAACTATTGCAGTTGCTTTAGTAATGAAACTACCAGCTGATCTAGATAGCATGAAGTTTTCTTGTGAAACACCAATACCTAAAGCACCACCCTCTGATTTTTGAAGTAACACAAGCGCTACCAAAATAAATGCAAGTATGATGTTAATTACTAGTAATAATGTTTCCATGGAGGACTAATTAATGGTTTTTTTAATTATATCAATAAATTTCTTCGGATTTTGTGATGCTCCACCTATTAAAAAACCATCTATGTCAGGAATTATTTTTAATTGATCAATATTTTTACTGTTAACAGAGCCTCCATATAAAACTTTTGGAGATTTTTTTCTAAATTTACTTTTTATAAATTTAATAGATTTAGATAGTTCATCTGAAGAAGGAATTAATCCGGTTCCAATAGACCATACTGGTTCGTAAGCAATAATTATATCATTAATTTTTTTGATAGATTTTAATCCTTTTTTTAATTGACTATTTAAAACTTGATTGGTCTTCTTATCTCTTTTTTGTTTTAGAGTTTCACCAATACAAAAAATAATTTTTAAACCAGATTTAATTGAATTTTTTATTTTAAGATTAATTAGTTTGTCATTTTCTCCAGTCATTCTGTTTTCAGAATGACCCAAGATCACATATTTTGCACCAACACTTTTAAGCATTCTTGCATTTACCTGACCTGTAAAAGCTCCATAATCTAAACTTTGATGAGAATTTTGTGCACCAACTTCAATATTAGTTTTACTAAGTCTCTTTGAAATTGGACGTATTAGAGTATTTGGAGGACAATAAATTAGTTTGAAATTATTTTTTTTATATCTTTTCGAGAATTTAATAACTTTATCTAATGAATTTATAGTTTTTAAATCTCCAAACATTTTCCAATTAGCTATAAAATACATATATTTATTTGTCATAATTGACTTTTTAATCTATAGATTTGTTTTTTACAGATCAATAAATTTATAACGTTATGGTTGAAAAATTAAAAAATTTAGGTTGGAAACAATTAGGTGGATTAGTTCTAATAGTAATCATCATAATAGCTTTTGGCTTTGGTGGATTTGGTGGTGGCTTTAGCACTAACAATCAAAATAATATTGCTAAAATAAATAAAACTAACGTTACCACTCAAGATTTCATGGACTATGTTAATCAAAGTGGAATTTCACAAGAAGCAATAAGAAATAATTTGGACAATAATATTATAGAAGAATTATTATCAGGACTTATTTCAACAACTTTAATTGATCTAGAGATTGAAGATTTTAAACTTTCTATTAACGAAAAGACAATTTTAAAATATTTAAAAGACAATAAAAATTTTAAAGACGAAAATGGCGCCTTTGAAAGAATTAAATATGAAAAATTTTTACTTTCAAATAATATGTCTGCTCCTTTGTTTGAGTTAAAATTGAAAAATCAAGGTTTACAAAAACACTTATTTGATTTTATCGGTGCAGGTACTGTTACCCCTGAATTTCTAATAGAAAGTAAATTTAAGGAAAACAATAAATCATTAGCCATTGAATACTTTGATATGGAAAATTTATACAAGGTTAAAGAAGATTATACATCAGATGAAATCAATACTTTTATTGAAGAAAATAAAGATCAATTAAAAAGAGAATATATTGACTTCAAATATGTAGTTTTAAATCCAAAAAATTTAATTGGAATTGATGAATTTAATCAAGATTTTTTTAATGAAATTGATGAAATAGAAAATAAAATTTCTCAAAGTGAAAGTTTTAATTTAATCATCGAGAACATAAATGTAGATGTGATTGATATTAGTGAATTTGTTCCAAATGAAAAAACTAGTACAAACGAAAAGCTGATTTACTCTAAGAAATCAAACAAGTTAGATATATTTGAAAGTGGAGATAATTATATTCTTTATAGTATAGAAAATGAATATGAACGTTCGCCAGATCTCAATGATGAAATAGTAAAAGGTGAAATTGTCGAGCTTATTTATCAAAAAGGTAAATTTGATTACAATAGAAAAATAATTGAAGAAATACAGAGTGATGAATTTAATGAAAATAAATTCATAGAATTAAGTTCAGATAAAATCCAGTCTGGATCAATAAATTCAATTAATGATGATAAGCTATTTGAAACAAATTCAATTAAAATGCTTTATTCATTACCTCAAAATTCTTTTTCTTTAGTAAGCAATACTAATAATCAAATCTTTTTAGTCAAAATAAAAGATGTAATTAAAAATACTATAAATAAACAAGGTGAAGAATATAAAGGATTTGTAAATTCACAAAATACCAATAACAGAAAAAGTATTCTACAATCTTACGATACACTGTTGAATAATAAATATCAGGTTCAATTGAACCAAAAAACTATTGATAGAATTAAAAACTATTTCAAATGATAATCAATCGAAGCTTCAAAGATTTTAAGTTTCGACATAGAAGCAAAAAAAATCAGATTATATACACTTCCAAAAAAGTAAATTCTGATGATGAGGTAATAAATTTAATTGATAATTTTTTAGAGGAAAAAAATAGTTTTATATTTGAGTCGGTTGAAAAAGGAAAAATTAAGGGTAGATACACAATTTTTGGTAAAAATCCTGATAAGATATGGGAATTCAACAATCAAAAATCATATTTAATCACTGAAAATAATAAAATCATTCTTAAAGATAAACCAGAAGAACTAATAGAAAAGATTATTGAAAATTTTAAATTTGATACACCTAAAAATTTACCAAAAATTTGTTCACTAATTTCTGGTTATTTTTCATACGACTCTATTAGGTACATAGAAAAAATTCCTAACTCATGTAAAAATGATCTTAATTTACCTGATGTAAGATTGATGAGACCAAGAACCTTGGTTATTCATGATAATTTAAAGAAAGAAATATATTATATAAGCAATGTTTTTAATGATGAAAAAATCAAAGATTATCAAAAAAAGTATGACTCTATAAAAACTGATCTATTTAAATTATTAATTCAATCATCCATCAAAAATATTAATAAAAATAGAGCATTAAAAGAAAAAAAAATTAAAGTTAAATCAAACACATCTAAAAATAAATTTCTCGCTATGGTTAATAAAGCCAAGAAATACATTAAACTGGGTGATATTTTTCAAGTTGTTTTAAGTCAAAGGTTTGAAGCAAAATTAACAAAAAAACCTTTAGAAATTTATAAGAAACTTAGAGTAACTAACCCTTCTCCTTTTATGTTTTACTTCAATTTCAATGACTTTCAAATTATTGGGGCAAGTCCAGAAATTTTAGTAAGACTAAGAGATAATAAAATTACTGTTAGGCCAATAGCAGGTACTAGACCAAGAGGAAAAAATAAAAAAGAAGATCTTTTTTATGAAAAAGACCTTCTTAAAGACAAAAAAGAACTTTCTGAACATTTAATGCTTTTAGATCTAGGAAGAAATGATGCGGGTAAAGTATCAAAAATTAATACTGTAAAAGTAACTGAGAGTTTCATAATTGAGAGGTACTCTCATGTAATGCATATAGTTTCTAATGTAGTTGGTGAGTATAATAAAAAGTTTTCAAAATTTAAATCATTGCTGGCAGGATTTCCTGCTGGTACTGTTTCTGGTGCTCCTAAAATAAGAGCAATGGAAATCATAGATGAATTAGAAACATCCAGAAGAAAAGTTTACGCTGGTGGAATTGGATATTTTTCTGCTAATGGAGAATTTGATACTTGTATTGCTTTAAGGACAGCTGTAGCAAAAAATAAAAAATTCTATGTACAAGCTGGTGCAGGTATAGTGGCTGATAGTAAGCCTATAAGCGAATATGATGAAACAGTGAACAAGGCGAAAGCTTTGATAAATGCTTTAAGATAATGAAAATATTATTAATAGATAATTATGATAGTTTTACATTTAATCTTTATCATTACATTTCTTCATTAGGTGTAAAAGTTGAAGTCATAAGAAATGATAAAATTAAATCTAAAGAAATAATAAGAAAAAAATATGATAAAATTGTTATTTCACCTGGACCTGGAAATCCAAATCAATCTGGAAATTGTATAAGCATTTTAAAATCATTACATAAAAAATTACCCTTTTTAGGTGTTTGTCTTGGACATCAAATTATAGGTCAAGTTTTTGGATCTAAAATTATTCAAGCAAAAAAATTAATGCACGGAAAAACTAGCAAAATTAAATCAAAAAAAATTGGGATTTTAAAAAGTCTACCTCATACCTTTGAAGCTACAAGATATCATAGCTTAATTATTGATAAAAAAACCCTTTCAAAAAATTTAGAGATTACAGCTGAAACTGATGATGGGGTAATTATGGCTATACAACATAAGCAATTTAATATTCATGGTGTACAATTTCATCCAGAAAGTATTAAAACTAAGATGGGAATAAAAATTTTAAAAAATTTTATAAATAATTAATTTATGGAAAAGATTTTAGAAAAACTTAAAAATAAAGAAAATTTAACCTTCGAGGAAAGTAAGTCAGCATTTGAAATTTTAATGACTGGTAAAGCTGATGATGATCAAATCTATAATTTTTTAACACTTCTTTCAGAAAAAGGAGAAGTTGCAGATGAAATTGCTGGAGGTGTTTATGTGCTTAGAGAAAAATCTAAAAGAGTAAATGTTAAAGATTGCATAGATACTTGCGGTACAGGTGGTGACGGTATGAACACTGTTAATATATCAACTGCATCAGCCTTACTTTTGGCTAGTATGGGTATAAAAGTTGCAAAACACGGCAATAAAGCTGTATCCTCAAAATGTGGCTCTGGAGATGTTTTGGAAGCTCTTAATATAAAAATTGATTTAGAGCCAAGAGAAATAGAACAAGAAATAAGTAATAACAATTTTGGTTTTATGTTTGCTCCAAATTATCATAGCGCTATGAGATTTGTAGGTCCTGTAAGAAAGAAAATCGGTAAAAGAACTATTTTTAACATGATTGGTCCTTTAAGCAATCCCGCTCTAGTAGAAAGACAGGTTGTTGGAGTATTTGATAAAAAATTATTAAAAATTTTTGCAGAGGGACTAAAAAATTTAAATATAAAATTTGCATGGATAGTAAACAGCGAGGATGGATTGGATGAAATATCTCCTTATGCAATAACAAATATAATGCAATTGAAGAATGGAGAAATATCTGAAATCTTGGTTGATCCTAATTCAATTGGTGTGAATGCAGAAAAGTTTGAGAATTTAATTGGTAATGATGCAAAATTTAATGCAGATAAAATGATTGAAATATTTAAAGGTAAAGATAATGATTTTTCAAAAGCAGTTTGTTTAAATGCTGCAGCTGGTTTAATCGTTGCAGAAAAGCTTGTTGATTTTAAAGAGGCCTATAATTACGCAAGACAATTCATTCTTTCTGGTAAAACTTTTTCACATTTGGAACAAATACAAAATGTCTGAAAACGTTCTAGAAAATATAATTAAAAAAAAAATTGAAAAAATTGATAATATAAAAAAATCAATAGATCTTAAAAAATTAGATAAATTAATACAAAAAAATAAATCATACATAAATTTTAAAGATAAAATTGAAAAAAATTTAAAAGAAAATAAAACTTCAATTATTGCTGAAATAAAAAAAGCAAGTCCTTCTGTAGGTGTTATAATTGAAGACTACAATCCAGTAGAAATTGCTAATATTTATTTAAAAAATAATGCTACTTGTTTATCAGTTTTAACTGAGGAAGATTATTTTTTAGGAAATTTAATCCATATCAGTAAAATAAAAGATAAAGTAAATTTACCAATATTATGTAAAGATTTTTTTATTGATACGTTTCAAGTACCACTTGCCAAAAGTTATGGTGCAGATGCAATTCTAATTATTTTAGCTGGTGTCTCAGATGATCTTGCAAACAATTTATATCAAGAGGCATTGAAATTAGATATGTCAGTAATAGTAGAAGTACATACTGTTGAAGAGGCTCAAAAAGCATTAAATTTTAAAGATGCACTTATTGGTATTAACAACAGAAACTTAAAAACACTTAAAACAGATATAAATACAACCTATGATATTTATAACGTTGTAAAAAAACATAAAGGACCTCTAATTTCTGAAAGTGGTATTAAATCTAAAGAAGAATTATTGGAATTAAACAGCAAGACTTCAATTAATACTTTTTTAATTGGTGAATCACTTTTGAAAAATTTGGATGAAAATTCAATTTTTTCAGTTTTATAGTCAATTTAAGCCCTATTTTATTTGCTTTTTTTAGTATTGTTAAATGAAAAGAACTTTTATAGAACATTGTTTGTACGATATTTGTTCTTATGCTAACAAAAAAACAAAAAAACCTACTTTTATTTATCAACAAGAAGTTGAGAAGCTCTGGTGTGTCTCCTTCTTACGAAGAGATGAAACAATCTTTAAACTTAAAATCAAAGTCAGGTATTCATAGATTAATTAGTGCGTTAGAGGAAAGAGGATTTATCAAAAGATTAGCTCATAAAGCGAGAGCTTTAGAGGTAGTAAAATTGCCTGAAACAGCTTCAGCAAATGATATTTATAATAATTTTTCGCCAAGCGTTATCAAAGGTGGCTTAGATGAAGAGATTAACAATTCAGATGAAATGGAAGTACCAGTATTAGGTAAAATTGCAGCAGGTACTCCTGTTGAAGCAATACAAAATGAAGTTTCAAGAATACCATTGCCAAATAATTTAGAAAAAAATGGAGATTATTTTGGATTGAAAGTTCAAGGAGATTCTATGATTGAAGCTGGAATCCATGAAGGAGATACTGTTATTATTAAAAGAACAGATACAGCAGATAATGGAAAAATTGTAGTTGCATTAATTGACGAACACGAGGCAATGTTAAAAAGAATTCGTAAAAAAGGTAAAGTTGTTGCATTAGAAAGTGCAAATAGAAACTATGAAACCAAAATATTTGGCCCTGATAGAGTAAAAGTTCAGGGTGTTTTGGTATCTTTATATAGAAACTTCTAAAAAAATAGTCTAAACATCTCTGATGTCAAAAGTAGCAACTCGTTTTGCTCCCTCTCCTACTGGGGCTCTTCATATTGGTGGTGTCAGAACTGCCTTGTTTAATTGGCTATATTCAAAAAATCAAAAAGGCACTTTTCATTTAAGAATTGAAGATACTGACAAAGAAAGATCGAAAGAAGAACACAAAATACAAATAATTAATTCATTAAAATGGTTAGGTATAGAACATGATGGTGAAGAATATATTCAATCAAGTAAAATTGATAATCATTTAAAAATTGCAAATGAATTATTAAAAAATGGATTTGCTTATAAATGTTACTGTTCACCTGATGAGATAGAAGAACAGAAAAAAAGAGCTAGACAAAAAAAAATACCTTATATTTACAACAGAAAATGGAGGGATGCAGACGAAAAAGATGCTCCTAAAGAAATTAAACCTGTAATAAGATTTAAAAGTAAAATTGAAGGAAGTTCAATTCTTAAAGATTTGGTACAGGGTGATGTTGAAATTGAAAACAGCACAATAGAAGATTTTGTAATATTAAGAAATGACGGAACTCCAACTTATAATTTATCTGCAACTGTAGATGACCATATGATGGGTATGACACATATAATTAGAGGAGATGACCATAAAATAAATACTTTTAAACAAATACAAATTTATGAAGCGATGAACTGGGATGTACCTATTTTTGCTCATATACCTTTAATTCATACAATAGAAGGTAAAAAGTTATCCAAGAGAGACAATGCATCAACATTAGATGATTACTCAAAACTAGGAATTATGCCTGATGCTTTACGAAATTACCTACTAAGACTAGGATGGTCATATAAAGATAAAGAAATATTTACTTTAGAAGAAAGTATCAAATTTTTTAACTTAGAAGGTATTGGAAAATCACCATCAAAATTAGACATGAGCCGTATTTTATCAATGAATGAGCACTATATCAAAAATATTAATGAGAATGATCTTTACGATAATCTTTTAAAATATTGCGAAGAATATAAAGATAAAATTGATACATCAAAAGCAACAAAAATTAAATCATCTTTAGTATTTTTAAAAAACAAAGCAAAAACACTAGAAGAAATATTTAATAATGCAAAATATATTATTAATGATGAAGTAACTTTTAATGAAAATGATTTGAAATTAATTGATGATAAATCAAAAAAAATAATCAATGAATTTCAAAATGAAATTAAAAATCTAGAAAATTTTACAAGAGATAATTTAGAACAAATAGTCAACAACTTGATTAAAAAATATGAAACAAATTTTAAAGGTGTTGGGCAACCATTAAGAGTGGCTCTGACAGGATCTAAGTTTGGACCGGGGTTATATGATATTGTTATATCTTTAGGTAAAGCAGATGTTGAGAAAAGATTAGGAAAGATACTTAATTAAAATTGAACTTGCCTCACCAGCAGATGAAGTTTTAGACCTGATACCCTCTAAAGTTTTGGAGCATTCACTTACTTGTTGTTTAATTAACTTGGGATTTTTAAGAAAATACATAACAGACCTATATATTTCATCTGCATTACATTCTTTTTGAAGTAGTTCAGGAATTACCTCGCGATTATTAATTATATTTATAATATTTGCAAATTTTACATTAACTAACATTTTAAAAATCATAAAATTAATAAAACTAAGTTTATAAATTATAATTGATGGGACATTAAAATTACAAATTTGCAATGAAACGGTACCAGATTTTGAAACAGCAAAAATAGATTTAGATAAAATTTTAGATTTAATATTTTCTTCAGAGACAATATCTATGTTGTCAAAGTTTAAATTTTTTAATTGTTCTAAAATTAAACTTTTATTTTCTTCAGTTGCATGAATATAAAAAAAATATTCCTTATGCTTTTGGTTCATTAATTTAACAAAGTCCAATAATATTGGCAGCAATACATTGATTTCAGAATTTCTGCTCCCAGGAAATATAGATATTATTTTTTTATTCTTAGGTAATATATTGTCAATGATAGTTTTGATATTTTGATTTCTTTCTATTAGAGGATGGCCAACAAAAGTATTATTAATATTTTCCTCATCAAAGTATTTTTTTTCAAACTCAAATAATAAAAGAATATGATCTATAAATTTTTTAATTGTTTTAACTCTATTCTTTCGCCATACCCATACTTGTGGTGCTACATAATGAATTGTTTTAATTTTGTTATTTATTCTTTTAACCTTTTTGGCCACTCTCAAAGTAAAATCAGGGCTATCAACACTAAGCAATATATCTGGATTAAATTTAACTATTTCTTCTACAGTTTTATTTATTTTTGATCTAATTTTTAAAATATTAAGCAATACACTTGTAAATCCTAAAAATGTAATTTCTTTCAAATCAAAAATAGATTTGATTCCCAAATTCTTTAGGTGAGTACCACCCACTGATAAATATTCAATTTCAGGATATTCTAATTTTAATTTTGAAATTAAAGTTGATGCTAGCTTATCTCCAGATGGTTCGCCTGTTAATACAAAGATTTTTTTCATATCACTTTAATAAAAATTTTATTTTTATTTGCAAAAAAAATCGCTTCTTTTTTATCAAGAAAAATATTCTTTTTAGATTTTAAAACGAGACCTTTTAGTCCATATTTTTTAACATCTTTTAAAGTTTGTAAACCAACCGTTGGTAAATCCATTCTTAAATCTTGTTTATTTTTAGGTAATTTTATTAAGATACCTTTTGAGTTTTTCTTTAGTTTTGAAAGCATTTTTTTAGTTCCTTGCCTCCCCTCTGTTGCAATAATTTTTTCATCTTTAACAACTAATGCTTGTATGTGATCCAAATTATTAATTTTATTAAAATAATTTTGAGCTTTTTTTATTGAGTTATTGTCATTCTTATTAGGATTAGTTTTTGTATAGTTTCCTTTTTTAAGGGGTAGTTCTGGGTTAAAGTATATAGAACTAATTACTTTTATACTCTCATTTGCAAGTATATCTATTATTGATTTGATAATTGCTGCATCACCAATTTTGGAAGCTCTTATTACACTTGGCATATAGTATATGCCTTTAAAATCTAATCTAAGAGAAGCAAAATTAGGCTTAGCTATTTTACCAGCAAATAAAACTTTTTTGCAATTTTTTTCTTTAATTAAATTTATTATTTTTCCAAATTTACCGATGCTAATTCTGTGAGAGTTTTTATCTTTATGAAATTTATTATTTTTTGAAAAATCGATAATAAAATATTTTTTTTTTAATTTTTTTATTTTCTTTAAAACTATTTCAGGAAAATCTGTATCACCTAAAAATAATCCAATCATTTTATTTTGAATAAGGCGTGCAAATTGGTCTTTTTTTATCTTTTTCTATAAAATTAACTACTTCAGAAACTAATTCCTTTTTTCTCAAATCATTTGATAAATGACTTAAATTCTCTGTTAAATTCTCATTCTTAAATATTATTTTATATGCTTCACTAAGAGATAATATTTCCTTATTTGAAATGTTTTTTCTTCTTAAGCCAATTAGATTTAATCCTTGCAATATACTTCTGTTTCCATGTGCTATACCATATGGTATCACATCTCTTACTACGCCACACATGCCACCTATCATTGCAAATTTACCAACTCTAGTAAATTGTTGAACCGCTGAGTTGCCACCAATTATTGCATTATCATCTACATGGGCATGACCTCCCAATGGAACATTATTTGCTAAAATAACGTTATCACCAACTATGCAATCATGAGCAATGTGAGATGACACCATAAAAAGACAATTGTTACCAATTAAAGTTTTGCCTCCACCACCTTCTGTTCCGGGATTTATGGTAACGTATTCTCTTATTTTGTTATTATCACCTATCTCTAATAAAGTTTTTTCACCTTTGAATTTTAAATCTTGTGGATCATTACCTATTGAGGCGAATGGATAAATTTGATTATTAATACCGATAATCGTTTTACCTGTTATATTAACATGAGATTGGACAACTGTTCCTTCTCCAATTTCTACATCAGGACCTACTACAGAGTAAGCTCCAATTTTTACATTTTTAGAGATTTTAGCATTTGAGTCAATAATAGCAGTTTTGTGTATCATTTATTATCTCTTAAAAATTCTCTAATATTTTTTGCTGGATAACCCATTACTTTTGTATTGTCAGGAATATTTTTTATTACACCTGAGCCACCTCCAATTTCTACATTGTTACCAACATTAATATGTCCAGAAATTCCTGCTTGGCCACCTATTCTTACATTTGAACCAATAATTGAGCTACCAGCAATTCCTACTTGCCCTGCTATAATAGAATTTTCTCCTATTTTAACATTATGAGCTATGTGTATTTGATTATCCAAATAAGTGTTTTTACCGATAACAGTATTCGACATCGAGCCTCTATCTATAGTAGATCCACATCCTATTTCACAATTTTCCTTAATAATTACAACGCCAATATGAGGATATCTTAAATTTTTAATTTTATTTGGAAAAAAACCAAAACCATGTTTTCCAACTACGCAGTTATCAAGAATTTTTACATTATTACTTATAAGTGAATTTCTTATAATTGTATTTGAACCTATTGAGCTATTATCTCCGATAGAAACATTTTTTTCAATTATTGTGTTATGACCTATTTTGCAATTTTTACCTATTGATACATTTTTTCCAATTAAAACATTTTTACCATAAATTACTTTATCCTTAAAATCTGTTTCATTAATATCAATTACGCTTTCATCAAAATCGTCATTTATAGCATCGGGATAAAACATTGATGTTATTTTTGATACAGATACTAATACATTTTCAACAACTAAAGGAACACATGATGTAGGAAGTTCTTTTTTTAAAAATTCTGTAGTTATACAAAAAGATGCTTTTGTATTTTTTGCAATTTCTAAATATTTCTTGGAATGAAAAAAAGTGATATCTGAATTATTTGAGCTATAGAGATCTTTTATATCTTTTAGCTCAACATCTTTTTTTACATTATCAGTTTTAACGTTTATAAGTTTTAAAATATCTGAAACTAAAAAAGGTCCATAATTTTTAAAAAATGGATTTGACATACTTGCTTTTAACAGAGCAATTCTGCTAAAGTTATCAACAATTATTGCTATTTATTTCTTATCTACAATCGTTGCAGACCAAATTGCATCTGCCATTTTTATTTCATCTACAAAAGCTTCACCTTTATACTTCCATACTCTTCCGTGTGATCTTATAGCTTCAATTTTTAATATTAATTTACAATCAGGTATTACTGGATTTCTAAAACGTGCCTTTTCAACACCCATCAGAAATACCAATTTATTTTCATATGTAGATTTATCTAGACCATGTGCTGTTAACGCAGCTGCAGCTTGACCAAATGACTCAACAATTAGTACACCAGGCATTACGGGCTGACCAGGAAAATGCCCTTGCACAAAAAAACTATCTTTTTTAACATTTACTACTGCTGTAGCAGAAAATAGTTTTTTAATGTCATACAACTCATCAATCAACAACATCGGTTCTCTATGTGGAAGTAAATTGATTATTTGCTCTTTATTTAACTTATTCATTTAAAAACTTTATATTTATCTTTTCTATTAAATCAGTTGTTATATCTGATTTATTATTTCCCATAAAGATATTCTTGCTATTGACAATCATATCTATTGAGTTTTCATTCATGTAATTTTGCACTACTGGCTTAATATTTTCAAAAAATAAATTAAGTTCCTTATTCTTAATATTTGTCAATTCTTCAACCATAGTTTTTTTTTGATTATTAAAATCTAAAATTTTATTATTAAGATTAGTTACTTCTTTTTCAAATTCTATTTTGGAAATCACGTTTTTTTTTATTTTAATTTGTTCTTGTTTTTCCTTAATTTGTTTCTCAAAGGATTTAAGTTTTTCAATATTTTCTTTATCTAAGCTACTTATTTTCTCTAACATTTGATTACCAATTTTTGTCTTATTTACAAGTAAATCAATATTTACAAATTTTACACTCTGTTCTGCATTTGAAAAATTATAAAAATTTAAAAATAAAATTAAATAAAGACATACCTTAAAAAAAAATCTCATTAAAAAGTTGTTCCGATATTAAATCTAAATGTTTCTGTTATGTCGGTATCCGCTTTTGAGATAGCTTCGGAAAGAGAAAAATTAATTGGACCAATAACTGAAAACCAATCAATTCCTATACCTATAGAACTTCTTATTTCATTACTTTCATCAATAGAGGAATCGTAATCTACACCCCAAATGTTACCCACATCTAAAAAAAGAACAGCATCTAAATTTTGAAAATTTTGAAATAACGCAGGAATATTAGTAGTAGCATTAATCGTTGCTATATAGTTTCCACCAACAAAATCACTTCCATCTTTTGGTCCAACTTTACCTCTTTCAAATCCACGTAATTTTCTGGTTGGTATATATAATCTTTCAGATAATTTTATATCATCTCCTTTTATTGAATTGGCTGCTTCAAGGTAAATACCAAAGGAAGATACATTATTATCGTATAGTGAAGTGTATTTTTGAAAATTATACCTATTTGTTAATGTGTAAGTTTCACTTATAAGAGGTATATCTAATGTATAAGTTGATCTAAAACCATCATCTGGTCTAAATTTCTGATTTCGTTTATCGTAATCAAAACGAGTATTTAAAAAAGTATCAAAGTAATTTCCTTCTTGGGATTGTTGTCTAGCTGAAGCAGTTGAGTCTGTGTCTATTTTTTCATAAAATGCTCTTGTTGAAAAACCTAAATTAAAGTCTTCGTAATACTCAAATCTTGTTCCTAACTCAAAACCAGTTTTATTTGTTTTATATCCATTATTCGCCATTCTATCAATTTCGATTGCTTGTATATTCCCAAATAAAGATTTATCAGAATTATTAATATTTGGATTCTCTACTCCCAACATACCTTTAAATGACTCTGAATCTATTCTAGCGTTTGCTTCCAATCCTAAACCTTTACCTAGATAATTGTTTTCTTTAATACCAAAACTAAATGTACCACCTGATGTACCCGCTCCAGCACCGGCGGAAATTTGTCCCGTAGGTTTTTCCTCAACTTTAATATTAATTATTTTTGAATTCTTATTTTCTCCCTCAATAACTTCTGTAGATACTGATTTAAAAAAGTTTAAACTTTTTAGGTTATTTTCACTTTTTAACTGTAATATATTATTAAATGGATCACCTTCATCTATTTCAAGGTTGTTTCTGATTACGCTTTCTCTTGTTATATTATTTCCAAAAATATTGATTTTTTCAACAAAAAATTTTTCAGTTTCTTGAATGTCAAATTGTAAATTTAATTTGTTTTCAAAAATTTCTTCATTAACATTAGCATTTATAGATTTATATTCTTCATTTAATGTAACCTTATCAATCTCATCTAAAATTTTATTAACTGTATTAATTGAATAAGGTTTTCCTTTTAATTCACTTAGCAAATTAGTTAGTGGTTCAAAATTAATTAAATTAAAGTCAACTGGAATATTTAATGTTAATTCGTTAAAATAAATTTTATCATTTGAGTTAATATTATAAATTAATTCAAAATCTTCTGTTCCAACTAACTTAGCAAATGAGGTGTTAATCTCTACATTATAATAACCTTTGTTTAAATAAAAATTTTTAAGTAATCTTTTGTCAAGGTTTATAGTTTGTTCATTTAAATATTTTCTTCCAGATATAAATTTCCAAAATTTATATTCTTCACTTACAATTATACTTTTGAGTTTACTGTCTTTAAAAAATTTTTCTCCAATAAATTTAATTTTTTTAATTTTTGCTTTTTCTCCAAGCTCTACATTGTGAATAACATTTACTAAATTGTTATCAAGGTTTTCAACTACAGTTTTCACTGTAGAAAAGTAATATCCATTTTGTCTAAGGAATGTTTCAATCTTACTCCTGTCTTCGGAAACTAAAAATTCGTTATAAGATGATCTTGATTTTAAATTTATGAATGAATTTAAACTATCTTTAATTGTGTCAGATTTAATGCCGGCAAATTCAACTTTATCTATAATTGGAGCCTCTACAACTGTAATTAATAATTTTTGATCTAAAACTTTTACATTAACATCCTCAAAAAAATTTGTTTCATATAAATTTTTTATTATTTGGTTTAATTTTTTATTCGTTATATTGCTTCCAATATTAAATTCAGAAAACAAGATTATAGTTTCGTTTGAAATTCTCTCATTTC
>CACDRL010000010.1 GCA_902555435.1 uncultured Pelagibacteraceae bacterium | reverse complement strand
GAGTTTTTTTTTGGTTCAATATCAGCAGCTCTATATTTGCTCCTAAAAGTTAATTTAAAATTTTTTAAATTTATTTTTTTTAAAAAAACACTATCTTTACACCTACGTTTCATTTGAAAATGATGAAGATTACTACCATAAGCAAAATACAACATTAACGATCCACTACTTCAATATTTTTCTCGTTTACAAATTTTAAAATTTGAGAATTACAATCATCTATCTTGTTCTTATCTTCTGATCTTATCACAATTGAAACACCCAATTTACCTGCATGAAAAAAAGGATAACTTCCAATTTCAACATCCTTATTATCATTTTGTACTTTTGTTAAAGAGTTTGCTATTTCGCTTTCTACTGTTTTTAAACTTATTGTAAGACTTTTAATAGGTTCTCCACCAACAATTTCGTTTGTTAAACCACCTAACATAGATTTCAAAATAGAGGGAACGCCAGGTAAAGAAAAAACATTTTCAACATTAAAGCCTGGTGCGCCACTTGTTGGATTTAGAATTAAATTTGCATTCTCTGGCATCCATGCCATTTTTTGTCTTCCTTCGTTAAATTCACCTGGCTGATAATATTTTTCTAAAATTTTAAAAGCCTCCTTATGTACCTCATATTTTATTCCAAAAGCCTTAGATACTGACTGAGCTGTAATATCATCATGTGTTGGACCAATACCACCAGTTGTAAAAACGTAATCATATGTTGATCTAAGTAAATTTAAAGTATCAACAATAATATCTTGAACATCAGGTATTACTCTAACTTCAGCAACATTAACACCGATTGAATTTAACCAGATTGCTAAAGTTGATGTATTCGTATCTTGGGTTCTGCCAGATAAAATTTCATTACCTATTATTAAAATTGAAGCATTAACTTTTACTTTTTTATTCATATGAAATATATAATTTAGTAATGGAATTTACCAAGTCTTTAATAAAAGGCAAACTAATCAAACGTTATAAAAGGTTTTTTACTGACGTAAAGCTGGGTAAAGAAATTGTCACAGCTCACTGTCCTAACACAGGATCAATGAAAGGTTTGTTAGATGAAGGTAATGAAGTTTATTTACTTCCTAATAACGATCCAAAAAGAAAATTAAAATATGGATTAGAAATTATTAAATCTAGAAAAAATTTAGTTGGGGTGAATACTCACATGGCAAATAGAATAGTTGAGCATGGGCTAAGAAACAATCTTATAAAAGAACTTAAAAATAATGGCTATATAAAACCAGAAGTTTTTTTTAATGAGGAAACTAGATTTGATTTTTTATTAGAAAACAAAGGTCAAAAAACCTTTATTGAGGTAAAAAATGTTACATTATTTAGAAATAAAGATACCGCTGAATTTCCAGATGCGCCAACAACAAGAGGAATTAAGCATTTATTAACCCTTATTGATGCCATAAAAAAAAGTTACAAAACATACTTAATATTTTTAGTTCAAATTCAAAATATGAAATATTTTAAAATAGCTAAAGATATAGATGAAGAATATTACAACGCCTATCTAAAAGCTAAAAAAGCTGGAGTAAATTTTTTAGCTTATAGATGTGATATAAGTTCTAAGAAAATTTTTATAGATAAAAAACTTAAAATTTTAGATGAGTGATTATAAAGAAAAATTTGAAAAAATGAGAGTTGCTGGAAATTTAGCAGCAAGAACTCTTGATATGTTAACTGAAAATATAAAAGAAGGTGTCTCAACAGACTATATAGATAAATTGGGTTATGAGTTTATAAGAGATAACGGAGGACATTCTGCTCCACTTTATTATAGGGGCTTTACAAAATCTTTATGTACTTCATTAAATCATGTTGTATGTCACGGAATCCCATCAGATAGAATTTTAAGAGATGGTGATGCAGTTAATGTTGATGTAACTGCAATCGTAGATGAACATTATGGGGATACAAGCAGAATGTTTTGTATTGGTAAAACACCAATTAAATTAATCAATCTTATAGATGCAACGTACGAGTCTATGATGAGAGCTATCAAAATATTAAAGCCAGGAACTAAATTGGGAGATATTGGTTATGAAATTCAATCTTATGTAGAAGATAAAGGATATTCTGTGGTAAGAGACTTTTGTGGTCACGGTATAAGCACAACATTTCATGAACCACCAAATATTTTACATTATGGAAATAAAAATTCTGGACCAGAGTTAAAACCTGGAATGACTTTTACAATCGAACCAATGATAAATTCAGGTAAATATGATGTCAAAATGTTAAATGATGGTTGGACAGCTGTTACAAAAGATAAATCTTTATCAGCTCAATTTGAACATACGTTAGGAATTACTGAAAATGGTTATGAAATCTTTACAGAATCTGCTAAAGGTTATTCAAAGCCTCCATACTTATAATTAATGATTAAAAGATACTCTCGAAAAGAACTAACTGATATTTGGTCAGAGGAAAATAAATACAAAATTTGGTTAGATGTAGAAGTTGCAGCTGCTGAGGCTATGGAAAAACTTGGGCAGATACCAAAAGGAGTAGCTTCAATAGTTAGAAAAAAAGCAGTTATCAATGTAAACAGAATTCATAAAATAGAGTCTGAAGTTAAACATGATGTGATAGCTTTTCTTACCTCTGTTACAGAAAAGGCAGGAATTAAAGCAAGATATTTACATCAAGGAATGACTTCATCAGATGTGCTTGATACTAGTTTTAATATTCAATTAGTTCAGTCTGGAAAAATAATTCTTAAAGACATCGATCAAATTTTAAAAGTGCTTAAGAAACAAGCAAATAAATACAAAATGACTCCATGTATGGGAAGAAGTCATGGTATTCACGCTGAACCGGTTACGTTTGGATTAAAATTAACTTCATTTTATGAGGAATTTAAAAGAAACAGAAAAAGACTAAAAGATGCAATAGATGAGGTCTCGACTTGTGCAATATCGGGTGCCGTTGGAACTTTTGCAAATATAAACCCAAATGTAGAAAAACATGTTGCGAAAAAATTAGGTTTAAAAATTGAGCCAATTTCAACTCAAGTTATTCCAAGAGATCGTCATGCTTTTTATTTTTCAGTTTTAGGTATTATTGCAGGTTCTATTGAGAGAGTTGCAATTGAGATAAGACATTTACAAAGAACAGAGGTTTATGAATTACAAGAATATTTCTCAAAAAATCAAAAAGGATCATCTGCAATGCCTCACAAAAAAAATCCAATCTTAAGTGAAAACTTATCTGGTTTAGCAAGAATGATTAGAAGTGCTGTTATACCAGCTTTAGAAAATATAGCACTATGGCATGAAAGAGATATTTCTCACTCAAGTGTTGAAAGAAACATAGGACCTGATGCAAATATTACAACAGACTTTGCATTGGTTAGATTAACAAATATTTTAGACAACATGATTGTTTATCCTAAAAAAATGTTGGAAAACTTAAATATAACAAAAGGACTAATTTTCTCTCAAGAAGTTATGCTAGAATTAACTAAATCTGGTTTAAGTAGAGAAAAATCATACAAAATGGTTCAATCGTATGCAAAAAAATGTTTTGCAGAAAACTTAAACTTATTTGATGTGATCTCCAATGATAAGTTTATTATGAGTAAAATTAGTACAAAAAGGCTAAAATCAATATTTAGTTATTCAAAACACTTTAAAAATGTCAATTTGATCTTTAGAAGAGTTTTCAAATAATGAAAAAAGGAAAAAAGTTATACGAAGGCAAAGCAAAAATTATTTATGCAACAAATGATAAAACTTTAGTTATACAATACTTTAAAGACGACGCTACAGCATTCAATAATCAAAAGAAAACTACAATTGAGGGAAAAGGTGTTTTAAATAATAGAATATCTGAACATATCCTCTCGAATTTATCACAAATTGGAATTAAAAATCATTTAGTTAAAAGACTAAATATGCGTGAGCAAATAATCAAACTAGTTGAGATCATTCCAATAGAATTTATTGTTAGAAATGTTGCAACAGGATCTATAACCAAAAGACTAGGTATCGAAGATGGAACTGTTTTAAAAGAACCATTAATTGAATACTGCTTAAAAGACGACAAATTAGGTGACCCTCTAATTGCGGAGGAACACATAGTGGCCTTTGATTGGGCTACTAAAAGTGAAATTGATAAAGTCAAAAAAATGATTTTAAGAATTAACGACTTTATGATTGGAATGTTTAGAGGAGTTGGAATAAAGTTAATTGATTTTAAACTAGAATTTGGAAGATTTAAATCAAATGGTAAAGAAGAAATAATCTTAGCAGATGAAATAAGCCCTGATACGTGTAGACTTTGGGACAGTATTACTGATAAAAAACTTGATAAAGATCGCTTTAGAAAAGATTTAGGTGATCTAATACCAGCTTATACAGAAGTTGCTAAAAGATTAGGTATTTTACATGAACAATCCAATGTAAGTGCTGTGAATGTCACAAAATTATCATCCGTTAAAAGAAAAAAAAAATGAAAATCTCGGTAATAATCACTTTAAAGAAAGACGTATTAGATCCTCAAGGTAAAGTTATTCATCAAACTTTAGATGGAATGGGTTTTAATGATGTCAATGAAGTTAGACAGGGTAAATACTTTGAAATTGATACAAAAGAAAATGATCCAAAAAAAGCTAAAGATAAAGTAGAAAAAATGTGTAAACAACTTTTAGCTAATCTCGTAATTGAAAACTATAAAATTATTGATCTAAAATAATTAATGAAATCATCTGTCATTACTTTCCCTGGATCAAATTGTGATAGAGATATGGATGTTGCCCTTAAAAAATTTGGATTTAAAAATAAAATGGTTTGGCATAACGATGCTGAACTTCCAAAAAGTGATTTAATAGTGTTACCTGGTGGTTTTTCATATGGTGATTATTTAAGATGTGGAAGTATGGCTTCTAAATCTAAAATTATGAAATCAGTAATTAATTTTGCTAACTCAGGTGGTATGGTAATGGGAATTTGTAATGGTTTTCAAATATTAGTTGAAACAGGTTTGGTTCCTGGTGTGTTGTTAAGAAACAAATATTTAGAATTTATTTGCAAAAATATATTTGTAAAAATTAATAATAAAACAAATCGTTATTTTAATAATATTAAAAATAATGTCCTAGAATTTCATATTGCTCACAATGAAGGAAATTATTTTTGTACGCAAGACCAATTAAAAGAGATTGAAGACAATGATCAAGTTGCAATAAATTATTGTGATAAAAATGGGAAAGTAGAAGAACACTTTAACCCAAATGGTTCCATTAAAAATATTGCTGGTATATTTAATAAAGAAAAAAATGTTTTGGGTATGATGCCTCATCCTGAAAGAATGATAGATAATTGTTTATCTGGAGAAGATGGTTCAATTTTTTTTAATAATTTAATTAATAATTTAAAATGATAGTAAACGAACAAGTAGCTATTGATCATGGTTTAAAGAAAGATGAATATGCTAAAATTTGTGAATTATTAAAAAGAACACCAAATATTACTGAACTTGGAATCTTTTCTGCAATGTGGAATGAGCATTGTTCTTACAAATCCTCAAGACTTCATTTAAAAAAACTTCCAACAAAAGGAAAAAAAGTTATTCAAGGACCTGGAGAAAACGCTGGTGTTATCGATATTGAAGACAATGATGCAATTGTATTTAAAATTGAAAGCCATAACCACCCGTCTTTTATTGAGCCCTATCAAGGTGCAGCTACTGGAGTTGGTGGCATTATGAGAGATGTATTCACAATGGGTGCGAGACCTATTGCAAACTTAAACTCAATTCATTTTGGTTCACCTCAACATAAAAAAACAAAAAATCTTTTAAGAGGTGTTGTTCATGGTATTGGAGGATACGGAAATTGTATGGGTGTACCAACAGTTGCAGGTCAAACAAGTTTTGATAGTTCATATAATGGAAATATCTTAGTTAACGCAATGACCTTGGGGCTAGTTAAAAAAGATAAGATATTTTATTCAAAAGCAGCTGGTTTAGATAAGCCGGTTATTTACGTCGGTTCAAAAACAGGAAGAGATGGGATTCATGGAGCAAGTATGGCTTCAGCTAGTTTTGATGACAAAATAGAAGAAAAAAAACCTACCGTGCAAGTTGGAGATCCGTTTACTGAAAAACTTCTTCTTGAAGCTTGTTTAGAATTAATGGCCGGAGACTCAATTATTGCTATACAAGATATGGGTGCAGCTGGATTAACCTCATCAAGCATTGAAATGGCTTCAAAAGGAAATCTTGGAATTGAAATAAATTTAAACAAGGTTCCTTGTAGAGAAAGTAAAATGACACCTTATGAAATTATGCTATCAGAAAGCCAAGAAAGAATGTTAATTGTTTTAGAAAATGGAAAAGAAAAACAAGCAAAAAAAATATTTGATAAATGGAATTTAGATTTTGCAGTAATTGGCAAAACAACTAATTCAAAGAAAATCCAACTTTACTTTGATGAAGAAATGGTAGCAGACATTCCAGTAAATACATTAGTTGAAAATTCTCCCATGTATGACCGAAAATGGAAAAAAGCAAAACTACCAAAAAAAAATAAAATTAAAAAAGAGGAATTAAAAAATTTTAAAATTATAGACGTTCTAAAAAAAATTTTAGCAAACCCAAATATTTGTAGCAAAGAATGGATTTGGCAACAGTATGATCATACGGTTATGGGAGATACTATTCAAAAACCAGGTGGTGATGCTGGAGTTGTGAGAGTACATGGAACAAATAAAGCTGTAGCTGCATCTGTTGATTCTTCTGCCGTTTATTGTTGGGCTCACCCTCTTACTGGTGGAAAACAAGTTGTTTGCGAAAGTTTTAGAAATTTAATTGCTGTGGGAGCAAAACCTATTGCTATTACTAATTGCTTAAATTTTGGAAGCCCTGAAAATGAAGAGAATATGGGTGAGTTTGTTGAATGTGTTCAAGGAATTGGTGAAGCAAGTGAATATTTAAAATTCCCAGTTGTTTCAGGAAATGTTTCTTTTTACAATCAAACTAAAGATGAAGGTATAAAACCTACGCCTGCTATTGGAGGCGTCGGTTTAATCAAGGATTATAATAAGATGATCACTATGGATTTTAAAGAGATTAATAATGTAGTTTTGGTTATTGGAAAAACCGAAGGACATTTAGATCAAACTTTATTTGCAAGAAATATTTTAGACGAAAAAAATGGTCCTCCTCCTGAAATTAATTTATTTAATGAAAAAAATAATGGAGAAACTCTATTAAAACTTATTGAAAGTAATCTAATTAAAAGTGCTCATGATGTATCTTTAGGAGGTATTGTTACTGCAGTAGCAAAAATGTGTATCAAAGGTAAAAAAGGAATTAATCTTAACAAACCAAAATATTTAATAAATGAAATGGAGTATTTCTTTGGTGAAGATCAAGGACGCTATATTATTGAGGTTGGTAAAAAAGATTTAAAAAAAGTCACAGATATTTTGAATAAAAATGCAGTTCATTTTGACGAACTTGGCACAATTAATGAAAATGAGCTATATATTGACGATAAGACAAAAGTTACAATTGACGAATTAATTAGTTCAAATACAAAGTGGCTTTCAGATTATATGAGTAACTAATGGCAATGAATTTAAAAGAAATTGAGAGTTTAATTAAAGAGGCAATGCCTGATGCGGTTGTTGAAATTCAAGATTTAGCAGGTGATGGAAATCATTATTCAGCGACCGTGACATCTTCTCGATTTTCTGGAAAAAGTAAAATTGAACAACATAAAATGGTATATAATTCTCTGAAGGGACGAATGGGAAATGAGTTACATGCCCTAGCAATTAAAACAAAGGAGCAATAATGGATGAAGCTACAAAAAATTTAATTCAAGATCATATAGACAACAATGAAGTTTGTTTATTTATGAAAGGAACGCCCGATGCTCCACAGTGTGGTTTTTCAATGGCTGTAACAAATATGTTAAAACTTCTCGAGGTAAACTTTCATAGTGTAAATGTTTTAGAAGATCAAAATATTAGAGAAGGAATTAAAGTTTACAGTGATTGGCCAACAATTCCGCAATTGTATATTAAAAAAGAATTTGTTGGTGGATGTGATATTGTTAAAGAAATGTACGAAAATGGAGAACTTAAAAAGGTTTTTGAAGAAAAAGGTATTAATTTTAAAAATTAAATTAATTTATCATTACTAATATTAAAACTAATATTAAAATTATAAATACTGAAGCTATTTTATTTTTTCTGATAAAGTGACTAAAATATTTTTTTATTATTGAAAAGAAAATAGGTTTTTTTGCTTTTACAGTAAAATCTCTAAATTCATAGTTTATTTCATTTTCCCAATAAAGCTCTAAAACTAAACTACTTCTAAAATTTTTTCTTAAAGAATCAAATAAAACTCCGTGTGTTATAAATGGTTCAATTAATTGTTTTTTCTTTTCAACTAATAAAACTTTCTCAACATCATCAAATTTGAACATCCATTTATGATCGTCACTACTATTTGTTGAAAGAACAAGATTATCTTCCAGTATTGATGGAAGTTCAATATATCCTTTTCTTGATATTCTTTTTAGCTCACTTAGAAAATAAGATAAATCTTCCACATGCTCTATTACATGACTGGCGTAAACAAAATCAAATTGGTTATTTGAAAATGGTAGATTTTTGTCTTTAATTAAAACAAATTTTTTATTTTTTTCTTCATAAAATTTAGAAAAATTCTGTACATCAGCAACTGTTTGTGCAAATTCTACTGGAGCTATATTGCATCCAATATCTAAAATTTTCCAATTATTTTGATTATTTTTTAAAATTTTTAGAACATGCTCTCTAGATGTTCTTTGTATCATTTATTATCTTGAATAATATTCAATTACCAGGTTAGGTTCCATGATCACTGGATAAGGAACTTCTTCAAATTTTGGAACCCTTACGAATTTCAATTTTTTATTTTTCTCATCCATTTGAATGTACTCAGGTGTTTCTCTTTCTTTATTCGCCAATGCTATATCAATAATTGCTAATTGTTTAGATTTATCTCTAATTTCAATAGTATCCTCTTCTTTAACTAAATAACTTCCAATATTGACTTTCTTGCCATTAACTCTTACGTGACCATGATTTATTAATTGTCTAGCTGAGAAAATAGTAGTTGCAAATTTTGCCCTATAGATAATTGCATCTAATCTTCTTTCTAAAAGACCAATTAAATTTTCACCAGTATCACCTTTAAGCATAACTGCTTTTTTATAGATATTTCTGAATTGTTTCTCATTAATATTTCCATAGTAAGCTTTTAATTTTTGTTTAGCTTGTAGCTGAATTCCATAATCTGAAGGCTTAGATGTTTTTGTTTGACCATGTTGACCAGGTCCATAAGCTCTAGTATTAAAAGGACTTTTTGGTCTACCCCATAGGTTAACCTTTAATCTTCTGTCTACTTTATGTTTAGAGTTTAATCTTTTTGTCATTTAATAGAGGGCTTTATAAACTTACTCTTACTTTTGTCAATCAACGTTTTTTACCTAAACTAGAAAATACACCAGATAAAATGCGTGTTTCTTTAGTTGATAATTCCATTCGATAAAAGATATTTCTTAGGTTTTCTAGCATTATTGGCTTCTTCTCTTTTGATTTAAAGAAATTAATCTCCTCAAGATTCTTGATGCATAAATTAGCCATAGTAACTATTTCTTTTTTAGAAGCTGATTTTACTTTATTGGATTTATCAAAAGACGAAACATTTAAATTAATGATGCTTGATACAAGTTGAGCAATAATTATAAGACTGTGAGAAAGGTTTAATGACTTGAAATCAGGATTTGTCGGAATTTGAAGGGTGTAATTAGCATAACTAATTTCATTGTTGGATAAACCAGATGCTTCTGATCCAAACAAGAAAGCTACTTTTTTTTTATAGTTAATTTTTTTTAAATCCTCTAACTGAATATGCTTAATATTTTTATTTCTAAATCTTGCAGATGTTGCAATTACGGTATCAATATTTTTTAAAGACTTTTCTAAATTTTCATAATTTTTTGCTTTGTTAATAATATTCTTAGCTCCTACTGAAGTTGCTAAAATTTTGTCGTTAGGAAATATTGGTTTAGGATCAATAATAATTAGTTTCTGAAAATTGAAATTTTTCATTCCTCTTGCGCAAGCTCCAATATTTTCTGAAAGCTGAGGTTTGTGTAAAATGAAAGAAATATTATTAACAGACATTAATCGATGCCATGATTTCTATTATAACTTGAAATAGCAGATGGTTTAATATCAGTTAAATACTTAGGATCTACAGACCAAATAGAAACTTTTAAGGGATAACATTTTGCAACATCAGAAGAATGTTCAGATCCACAATCACCTCCTGGACAAGCTGAAAGTGCACCTAACAAATCTGTTTCAGCAAAAAATTCGAGATAATCGCCTGGTCTAACAGGACTAGCTTTCATAAAATATTGTTTAGTGTCATTTGTAAAACCTGTCAGCATAAACACATTTAATACATCATGAACTATTTTTTCAGCATGATCTATTTGAATATTTCTTTCTTTAACTAATGCTCTTGTTAGATTTGAATGACAACAATAGTGGTAATCATTATCTTTTAAAAGTTTTGATGTATAAGGATCGCATCTTGTACCAATTACATCATGAACAGAACCACCGTCTTGATCATAATCATACCAATCCAACGTATCCCAAGTAATTGTGGCTAAAGATCTGAGATATGGAAAGCTACTAAACATTTTATCTCCCACAGAAAGATGGGTTCCATATAAAGCTCGTGTTTTTCCTGAATAAAATTTTTCTTCTAAATTATTTAAATTAAATAAATTTAAATCTCCTACTTGTGGACCATCTAAGCTTTCTATTCTAAAAAACTCACCAAATTTCACATTGAATGTTTTTGCATCTCTTGGGGGAATAATAACTTCTTCTTTTTTGACTAAATGATCTCTTGCAGAATGTAGAATATTTAAATTTTTATCTTCGACATTATTATTTGGATAACAAACTATAGGTTTGGCCCCTATTCTACTATCAATATCTGAGGGTTTTTCGGAAAATTTTTTAATTTTCATTTTTATAAACTTCCAGGCGCTTTATCCTTGAATAATTTATAATCTAAACTATCCACTAGAGCTTTGAATGAAGCATCAATTATATTAGGCGATACTCCGATTGTGAACCAGTTTACTCCTTTAGAATCTGTACTTTCAATACTAACTCTAGTAACTGCCTCTGTACCTGTGTTTAAAATTCTAACTTTATAGTCAACAAGTCTCAGATCTTTTAAATACTCAGAATATTTAGCTAGCTTATTAACATTCTTCCTAATTGCATTATCTAAAGCATTAACAGGTCCATTTCCTTGTCCTTCACATAAAATTTTGTCTCCATCTACTTCCAATTGAGCTTTAGCGAAAGATATAATCTCTCCCGTTTTGTCTTTCTTTACAGAAACATCATATTCATTAATTGAAATATATCTTGGTATCTCTCCCATTAATCTTCTTGCAAGTAATTCGAAAGATGCGTCGGCACCATCGTAACTATAACCGATGAACTCTCTATCTTTTACTTCGTCTAAAAGTTTTTTAATCTTCGGATCGCTTTTCTGAACATTAATCCCAATTGAATTTAATCTAGACATTATATTTGATTGTCCAGATTGATCTGAAACTACAATATTTCTAGAATTTCCAACTTCTTCAGGATTAATGTGCTCGTAAGTTTTAGGATCTTTTTGAACTGCAGATACATGCATTCCACCTTTGTGTGAGAAAGCAGAAGCACCCACATAAGGTAAATGTTTATTAGGTTTTCTATTTAATATTTCATCTAACAATCTTGAGCATTGAGTTAAATTTTTTAAATTTTCTCTTTTAATACTCAGTTTAAATTTATCAGAAAAATCTTTTTTTAAAAAAAATGATGGTATTATAGACATCAAATTAGCATTACCGCATCTTTCTCCTAATCCATTTATGGTTCCTTGAACTTGTCTTACTCCTGCTTGAACTGCAGCGAGACTATTAGCTACTGCATTTTCAGTATCATTATGAGCGTGTATTCCTAAATTTTTTCCTGGGATATGTTTGCTTATTTCGGTAACAATTCTTGAAATTTCATGTGGTAATGTTCCACCATTAGTATCACATAAGACTATCCATCTTGCTCCATTATCATATGCAGCTTTCAAACAAGACAATGCGTATTCTGGATTGGATTTATATCCATCGAAGAAATGCTCAGCGTCAAACATAAATTCCTTACCTGATTTAACAATATGCTTTGTGCTTTCACTTATATTAATTAAATTTTGGTCATTAGTAATTCCTAATGCTACTTTCACTTGGAAATCCCATGATTTACCAAATAAACAAACAGATGATCCTTTAGAATTAATTAATGAGGATAACATTGGGTCATTTTCTGCACTATGCTCTGACTTTTTTGTCATTCCAAATGCAGTTAATTTAGCTGATTTAAAATTATGATCTTTATTAAAAAATTCTGTATCTGTTGGATTAGCGCCTGGCCAACCACCCTCTACATAATCTACTCCTAACATATCCAATGCAGAAGAAATTTTCTCTTTATCATCTATAGAAAAATCAACACCTTGTGTTTGCGCTCCATCACGTAATGTTGTGTCAAAGATATAAAGTTTTTCTTTACTCATTTAAATTTCCAAGCCGTTTTACCATCTTTATCTTCTATTAAAACACCTTTGTCTAAAAGCTCATTTCTAATTTTATCAGCTTCTTCGTAATTTTTGTTTTCTCTTGCTTGATTTCTATCATGTATTTTCTGTGAGATTTCTTCTTCTGAAATAGAAGCTTTACTAATTTTGAAACTTAACCACTCTTCTTGATTTTGATTTAATAAACCTACAAACTGACAAGCAGAAACAAAAGTAGCTTTATCATTGTCGTCTCCTTTTTGAGCCTTCTCATATAATTCGTGCAAATTTGCAATGTAGCCTGGTGTATTTAAATCATCATAAAGTGGTTTAAGAATTTCATTAGAGATATCTGTATTGTTTTTGCTCTCTATATAAACATTGTACCATTTGTTTATTGTATTTTGACAATCTTCTAAAAGTTTATCATTCCAATCTAATGGTTGTTTGTAATGCGCACTCATTAATGCGAGTCTTAAAACTTGACCACTGATCTTGTTTCTAAAATCTTTAATTTTTAAGATATTACCTTGGGATTTTGCCATCTTCTCATTTGACATAGTTATGAAAGCATTGTGTAACCAAAAATTAGCAAACACCTTTGTACCATTAGCACATCTTGACTGTGCTATTTCATTTTCATGATGAGGAAATATTAAATCAATACCACCTCCATGAACATCAAACTCATCGCCTAAAAATTTTTTTGACATCGCTGAACATTCTAAATGCCATCCAGGTCTTCCTTTGCCCCATGGAGAGTCCCAAAAAGGTTCATCACTTAATGATGGTTTCCATAAAACAAAATCTTCTGAATTTTTTTTATTTTCACTTACTTCAATTCTTGATCCAGCAATTAAATCTTCTAATTTTTTATTTGAAAGTTTACCATAATCCTTAAACTTTTTAACCTCAAAATAAACGTGGTTATTATTTTCATAAGCAAAACCTTTTTTAATTAATTCAGAAACCATTTCAATCATCAAATCAATATTATCTGTTGCTTTAGGTTGATGAGATGGTGTTTCGCAATTTAAATAACTGCAATCCTCACTAAAACTTTTGGTTACTTTGTTTGTTAGTTCTGAAATTGAAATATTATTTTCTTTTGAAGATTTGATAATTTTATCATCTACATCTGTAATATTTCTAACATAAGTAACTTTAGAATAATTTTTTTTAAAAATTTTATATAGAATATCAAATACAACAATTGGTCTTGCGTTTCCAATGTGGGGATCATCATAAACTGTTGGTCCACAGACATACATTCTTACATTTTGCTCATCTATTGGAACAAATTTTTCTTTTTTGTTTGTAAGATTATTAGTTAAAAAAATATCATTATTCATAATTTTAGAAATATACTTAAATGATAGATTTGTGAATCTATTTGATTAATTTGGAATTTTGCATACTGGAATAGGCTCCATTTTATGCAAATTTTGTTTTCTAATGGTTTCGTATTTTGCTCTATTAGAAGATTTAGGATTATTCATGGCTTCCTCAAGTTCTTCATATTTTAGTCCAAGTTGACCTTCGTCGGTTCTACCGTCGTCCCACAATCCGTCAGTAGGTGCTGCTTCAATAATTTCATTTAAAATACCGAGCTCTTTGCCAAGTTCCCAAACTTGAGTTTTATTACAATCCGCTATAGGAGAAATATCAACTCCTCCATCTCCATATTTTGTGTAAAATCCAACTCCAAAGTCTTCTACCTTGTTTCCAGTTCCAACTACTATTCCTTTGTTAGCTGCAGCAACTTGGTAAAGTGTGGTCATTCTTAATCTAGCTCTAGAATTTGCCATTCCATGCTCATCATCAAATCTGGATAAACTTGAACTAAATGCCAAAAACAACTCATCTAGATTAATTGTATGTGCTTCAACATTTTTAAAATTTTTAGTTAACCATTCTTGATGTTTTAAACTTAAATCATGTTGATGTGATTTTTGCTTAATTGGCATCGACAAAACTATTGTTCTTAAACCAGTCATCGCGCTTAAGGTGCTAGAAACAGATGAATCAATACCTCCAGATATCCCTATAACTAGAGACTGAGCCTTTGAGGGCATATTGTCTACATAGTTTTTAATCCAATTAGATATAAACTTTGCTTTTTCTGAGACTTTCATTGTTTATAGAATATTTAATTAATAAGATTTTACAATGTCTTAAGATGCCGCTCTATCTGCATTTTTAGAATATGTGCTATTCTTTTTAATCTCATCAGAAATCATAAATGCTAATTCTAAAGCTTGGTTAGCATTCAATCTAGGATCACAATGAGTATGGTATCTTGAAGAAAGATCTTTTTCAGAAATTTTTTGTGCTCCACCAATGCATTCCGTTACATCTTGACCAGTTAACTCAATGTGAAGACCTCCAGCATAACTTCCTTCACTTTGGTGACATGCAAAAACATTTTTTACTTCATTTAGTACACTGTTAAATGGTCTAGTTTTGAAACCTGTTGCAGCTTTAATTGTATTTCCATGACATGGATCACAAGACCAAATTACATTCAATCCTTCTTTTTTGATTGCTCTAATTAATTTTGGTAAAAATTTTGAAACATTATCTGCTCCGAATCTTGAAATTAAAGTAATTTTACCTTTTTCATTTTTTGGATTAATTCGGTTACAAAGATTAATTAAATCATCAGGTTTTAAAGTTGGTCCACATTTTATACCTATAGGATTTTCAATTCCTCTACAAAACTCTACATGTCCACCATCAAGCTGTCTTGTTCTATCACCTATCCAAACAAAATGAGCTGAGGTATCATGATTCTCACCTGTAGTAGAGTCTGTTCTAGTCATTGCTTCTTCAAAAGGTAACAGTAACGCTTCATGTGATGTCCAAAAATTCACAGTATATAATCTATTGTTAAAATCTGATGTAATTCCACACGCTCTCATAAATGCTATGGCATCAGCAATTTTATCCTCTAGATCTTTAAATTTTTTAGCTTCTGGACTTTTTTTTATATAACCTAAGTTCCATAAATGAACTTTGTTTAAATCTGCAAAACCTCCTTTTGAAAATGCTCTTATAAGGTTTAAAGTTGCTGCTGACTGAGAATAAGCTTTAAATAATCTTTTAGGGTCTGGAATTCTTGCTTTTTCTGTAAATTCCATTCCATTTATATTGTCACCTAAATAACTTGGAAGCTCCACACCATCTTTGCTTTCAACTGGAGAACTTCTAGGTTTTGAAAATTGACCAGCAATTCTCCCAACTTTCACTACTGGCAATGAGGCTGAGTAAGTTAAAACTAAAGACATTTGCAAAATTAATTTGAATGTATCTCTCAAATTGTCAGGGTTAAATTCAGCAAAACTTTCTGCACAATCTCCACCTTGAAGTAAAAATGCTTTTCCATCGACAACATCAGCTAACTGATCTTTTAAATGTCTAGTCTCTCCTGCAAATACTAAGGGTGGAAAAGTTCCAATTTTATCTAAAACCTTATTTAATTCTTTTTTATCTGGATACTCCGGTATGTGTTTAACCGGATATTTCCTCCAACTATTTTTTTTCCAATTTTTCATATTCAACCTAGGGGTGTTTTAGCAGAGTTTATACTTTATTCAACTGTGACTGATTTAGCTAAATTTCTTGGCTTATCTATATCATAACCCTTTTTAAGAGCAGAATAATAAGCAAGTTTTTGTAGTGGAACAGTTAATAGGAATGGCAGTAAATCATCGTTAGTATTTTCTACCTCAATAGTTTCCCAAATATTCTCTGAAACGATCTCATCTTTGCTTTTATTGGTAATTAAAAGAACTTTGGCACCTCTTGCTATAACTTCCTGCATATTTGAAATGGTTTTTTTATAGTAACTGTCTCTTGGTGCTAGAACGACAACTGGCATCCCTTCTTCTATCAATGCAAGTGGTCCATGTTTCATTTCACCTGCCGGATAACCTTCTGCATGAACGTAAGATAACTCTTTTAATTTCAATGCTCCTTCCAAAGCTATTGGGAAAGAGAAACCTCTTCCAAGAAACATAGATCCTTTAGCTTCATTGAATGTTGAGGAGATTGCTTGAATATCATTATCTACTAATAAAGTTTTTTCTATCTGGCTTGGTAAGTTTTTAAGATCTTTAATTTTATCTTGATAATTTTTTTTATCAATTTGACCAGATATAGATCCAATTTTTAAAGCTAAAATATATAAAACAAGTATTTGTCCTAAGAAAGCTTTTGTAGATGCAACACCAATTTCGGGTCCACAGTGAATTGGTAACACAAAATTTGAGTCTCTTGCTATAGAGCTTTCAATTACATTAACCACGGCGCATGTTTTCATATTATTTTTGTTACATAGATCTAAAGCTGCATAAGTATCTGCAGTCTCACCAGACTGGGAAACAAAAATATACAAACTATCTTCTTTAAATCTATTTTTTCTATATCTAAACTCTGAAGCTATATCGATATTAACATCTAAAGTAGTTAATTCTTCAAACCAATATTTAGCCATTAAGCAAGAATGGTAAGCAGTGCCACAGCCAATTAATGTAATTGATTTAATTTCGTTGATTTTCCATGGAAAATTAAAAATATTTATCTCATTATTTACACTATCTAAATATTCTTTAATTCCAGTTTTTATCGTTACAGGCTGCTCTTCTATTTCTTTAGCCATGAAGTGTTTAAAATCACCTTTATCATAGTTTGACTCATTTGATGATAATTCTAAAATTTTTTTGTTAATTTTTTTACCTTCTTCATCGTAAAAATGAACCTGATCTTTTTTAACAATACAAAATTCTCCATCATCAAGATAAGTAATTTTATTTGTCATAGATTTTAAAGCATAGGAATCTGATCCTAAATAATTTTCATTAGGACCATAACCAACTGCCAATGGTGAACCTCTTCTCGCTCCTACAATTAAATCAGGAATATCTTTAAAAATTATACCTAATGCAAAACTCCCGTGTAGTTGTTTTAAAGTTTTAGTAATTGCTTCCTCAAGTTCCATAATTTTTAAATTTTCAGTAATTAAATGAACAATTACCTCGGTATCAGTCTGAGATTTGAAAGCATGACCCTTACTAATTAAATGTTTTTTTAGAATTGTTGAATTCTCTATTATTCCATTATGGACAACAGATACATTGTCTGAAGAATGTGGGTGAGCATTAATGCTATTTGGAGCTCCGTGAGTAGCCCATCTGACATGACCTATTCCTATGTTCCCTTTTAAAGATTTTAGATCAAAGTTTTGTTCTAAATTATCAACTCTTCCTTCAGATTTTACCTCATTAATTTCACCATCAAATAAAGTTGCTACCCCAGCAGAGTCATAACCTCTATATTCAAGTTTTTTTAAAGAATTTATAATATTTGCAGATACAGATTTGTTGCTAGATATTCCTATAATTCCACACATAATTTATTTTGTTTTTCTTTTATAATTTTTAATTTCCACTTGTACAGATCTTGTTAGTGCTAGAGATTTTTTTTTAACATTTTTTGTTATTACAGATCCTGCACCAACAATACTTTCTTTATCAATTTTCACAGGTGCTACCAAAGATGAATTTGATCCTATAAATACTTTATCTCTTATTATTGTCTTACTTTTTTTTACACCATCGTAATTACAAGTAATTGTGCCAGCGCCAACATTTACCATTTGACCAATATCACTATCTCCAACATAAGATAAATGATTTATTTTTGATTTGTTTCCAACAGTTGATTTTTTAATCTCTACAAAATTTCCTACTTTTGAACCTTCTTTAAGAATTGTACCAGGTCTTATTCTTGCATAGGGACCTATCTCAACTTTATTTTCAATCTTACAAGACTCTAGATGTGAAAAAGATTTGATGACTACATTATTTCCTATTTTAACTTTAGAACCAATTACAACATATGGTTCAATTGTAACTCCTTTTCCAATTTTGGTATCATTTGAAAAAAAAATAGTTTCAAGACCTATCATTTGAACGCCAGCTTTTAAAAACTTATTTCGAAGTTTATTTTGATTATTTTGCTTCTTTGTATCTTTCATCTAGATTTTCTTTACATTAAGTATATATCTTAATTAATTCACAAATTATTTCTTTAAAATACTTTTGATATGAAACAAAAATTTACAGTATTGTTTGATTTAGATGGGACTTTAATAGATACAGCGCCAGATTTAATAACTGCACACAACCATGTAATGAAAAAATTTGGTTATCCAACAAAAACATTAGGTGAATTAAAAAATGCAGTTGGTAAAGGTGCAAAAGCTATGATGGCAAAAGCTAATGGTCAATGGAAATGGTTTGATGAAAAAATTCAAAACGAAATGACTGATGAATTTTTGTCTTTCTATGGAAAGAATATTTATAAGAAAAGCACTTTAATAAATGGAGTAAAAGATTTTTTAAATTGGTGCAAAGATGAAAAAATATCTATGGCTGTTTGTACTAATAAAACAGAACATCTTGCTGTAGATCTTTTAAAGAAAATAGGAATTTACGATTATTTTGAATACGTAGCTGGTTATAATACATTTGAATATTGTAAGCCCGATCCTAGACACTTAACGACAGTGATAGAGATATTAGATGGAGACTTAAAAAAATCAATTATGATTGGAGATAGCGAAACTGATGCAAGCTCAGCGAAAGCAGCTGATATCCCAATGATATTGTTAAAGTATGGATATACTGAAAAAAAATCTGATGAAATCTATCATAATCACTTGGTAAAAGATTTTGTTGGAATTGAAAAAATCATATCCGAATATCTTTAATATTGATTAATTTATTTTAGCTATTAAAACAAAATTACTAATAAGGAGTTATTTTGTTACAACATACAGTTAAAGTTTTTCCCTCTAAAATTCATCTGCCAAAGAAAAAACAACTTGCCTGGAAAATTGCTGAGATAGCAAGTGACAATGCCAAACTGAATAAAGAGGCAATTGAAATGGTAATCAATAGAATTATTGACAATGCTTCGGTTGCTATTGCTTCTTTAAATAGAAGACCTGTTATTTCATCAAGAGAAATGGCTTTGAAACATTCTAGAAAAAATGGAGCTACTCTTTTTGGTGTTAATTCAAAATTAAAATTTGACTGTGAGTGGGCTGCTTGGTCAAATGGAACTGCTGTAAGAGAACTTGATTTTCATGATACTTTTTTGGCTGCTGATTACAGTCATCCTGGTGATAATATTCCCCCACTATTAAGCGTAGCTCAACAAAATAAAAAGAGTGGTTTAGATTTATTAAGAGGTATTATTACAGCATATGAAGTTCAAGTAAATTTAGTTAAAGGGATTTGTTTACATAAGCATAAAGTTGATCATATTGCGCACCTAGGTCCAAGTGTTGCTGCAGGATTAGGGTCGATGTTAAAATTAAACACAGAAACAATTTACCAAGCGGTTCAGCAAGCACTACACACAACTATTTCTACAAGACAATCAAGAAAAGGAGAAATATCCAGCTGGAAAGCATACGCTCCAGCACATGCCGGAAAACTAGCTATAGAGGCTGTTGATAGAGTTATGAGAGGAGAAGGAGCACCAAGCCCTATTTATGAAGGTGAAGATAGTGTAATTGCAAGAATCCTTGATGGTAAAAAAGCAAAATATAAAGTTCCACTACCTAAAAAAGGAGAAAGTAAAAAAGCTATATTAGAAACTTTCACAAAAGAATATTCTGCAGAATATCAATCTCAAGCTTTGATAGACCTTGCAAAAAAATTAAAAACAAAAGTATCAAATTTAAATCAAATAAAAAAAATAGATATTTATACAAGTCATCATACACATTATGTAATCGGAACAGGTGCAAATGATCCACAAAAAATGGATCCAAATGCAAGTAGAGAAACTTTGGACCACTCTATAATGTATATTTTTGCAGTTGCCCTAGAAGATGGAGATTGGCATCATGTAAAATCTTACACTAAATCAAGAGCTAATAGAAAAAGTACTATTAAGATATGGAATTCAATAACAACTTATGAAGATAAAAAGTGGACAAAAAAATATCATGATCCAAATCCAAAAAAGAAATCTTTTGGAGCAAAAGTTATTGTTACATTGAACAATGGAAAAAAAGTAACTGAGGAACTAGATAGAGCTGATGCTCACCCGTATGGAGCAAGACCATTTAAAAGAGAAAATTATATTAATAAATTTTTAACTCTAACAGATGGTATTTTAGAAAAAAGTGAGAGTGATCGTTTTTTAAAAAATGTTCAGAATTTAAAAAACTTAAAAGCTGGTCAATTAGATAAATTGAATATTGAAATTAAAAAAAGTAAATTAAAAAGAAATTTAAAAAAAGGAATTTTTTAATGCATTTTGTTGAAAAAGAACCAAGTCAAAAAAGAATTGATTTTGATCAAAAACTTAAATCAAATAAAATTCTGAGAGTTCCTGGGGCTTATAATCCTCTAACAGCAAAATTAATTGAAGAAATTGGTTATGATGCAGTTTATGTTTCAGGAGGCGTTATGGCCAATGATCTTGGTTTTCCAGATATAGGTTTAACTACACTTCAAGATGTAAGTACCAGATCCTATCTAATATCTAGAGTAACTAATCTACCAACTATTGTTGATATAGATACAGGTTTTAAATCTTGTAAAGAAACTATAGAAACTTTTGAAGAGTTTGGATTAACTGGTGTTCATTTGGAAGATCAAATTGAAAGAAAAAGATGTGGACATCTAGATAATAAGGAACTTATTTCAACAGATGCTATGGTTAAGAAAATAAAAGAATGTGTAGCTGCAAAAAAAGATAAAAACTTCAAAATTATAGCGCGCTCAGATGCAAAAAGTGTTGAGGGAATTGATAAAATGATTGATAGATGTAAAGCCTACATCGATGCCGGAGCAGAAATTATATTTCCAGAGGCTTTGCAAGATGAAAAGGATTTTGAAAAAGTAAGAAAAGAACTTTCATGTTTTTTATTAGCTAATATGACAGAATTTGGTAAATCCAAGCTATTTAACTATAAGGAGTTAGAAAACTTTGGATATAATATTGTTATATATCCAGTAACAACACAAAGACTAGCAATGAAAAATGTTGAAGATGGACTAAGAGACATTTATGCAAATGGACATCAAAATAATATAATAGATAAGATGCAAACAAGAAAAAGATTGTATGAATTAGTAGAATACGAAAAATATAATTCTTTAGATGAAAAAATTTACAATTTTAGTACAGAAGGACATGAATAATGAGTGATGATATTAAAAAAGGTTTACTTGGAATTGTTGTAGATGAAACTGAAGTTTCAAAAGTTATGCCAGAGATTAACTCTCTAACTTATAGAGGTTATGCTGCTCAAGATTTATGTGAATACTGTAGATTTGAAGAAGTTGCATATTTAATATTGAATAAAGATCTTCCAAACTCAATAGAACTAAAACATTTTGAAAAAGAAGAGAGAAACAACAGAGAGCTTACAAAAAATTTATATGAAATAATAAGACATATGCCAAAAAAATCTCATCCAATGGACGTTGCGAGAACTGCTGTTAGCGTGATGGGATTAGAGGATAAAGAAACTACTGATTCTTCTCCTGAAGCAAATATGAGAAAAGCATTGAGAATTTTTGCAAAAACGCCAACTGCCTTAGCAGCCTTTTATAGAATTAGGAAAGGAAAAAAAATTATAAAACCAAAGAAAAACTTAACTTTTGCTGAAAATTTTTTCTATATGTGTTTTGGAAAAGTTCCTCAAAAAGAAATTGTTAAAGCATTTGATGTTTCTTTAATTTTGTATGCTGAGCACAGCTTTAACGTTTCAACTTTTACAGCCAGAACTATAACAAGTAGCTTATCTGATATACACGGTGCAATAACGGGTGCAATTGCTAGTTTAAAAGGCCCTCTTCACGGTGGAGCTAATGAAGAAGTGATGCATATGATGAATAAAATTAAAAAACCAGAAAATGCACTGAAATGGATAAATAGCGCTCTTAAAAATAAAGAAGTAGTGATGGGATTTGGACATAGAGTTTATAAATCAGGTGATTCGAGAGTTCCAACTATGAGAAAATACTTTGGTAAAGTTGCTAAGCTTAAGAAAGATAAAAAATTTGAAAAAATCTATGACATTGTTGAAAAAGTGATGATTAAGAAAAAAAATATTTATCCAAACGTAGATTACCCAACAGGACCTACTTATCATCTAATGGGTTTTGAGACTGACTTTTTTACTCCAATATTTGTCATTTCTAGAATAACAGGTTGGTCTGCTCACATAATGGAACAACATGCTGCTAACAAACTTATTAGACCTTTGGCAAGTTACAAAGGTAACAAGCATCGAAAAGTAATGCAGTTAAATCAAAGATAATTTTAAGTTTAACTAAATGCTTCTGCCCAAGTTCCTCGCGTAGATGCTTTAGAATATTCTGTAGCTCTTCCTTCAAAGAAATTCATATGCTCTACTGCATTTAACATTGTATCTAACCAGGTTAATGGATTTTTATCAATGTCATATATTGCTTCTAAGCCTAGCTGATCTAATCTTCTGTTTGCAATAAAACGAATATATTTTTTAATATCATCAGCAGTTAAACCTTCCATTGGACCCATTTGAAAAGCTAAATCGATGAAAGCGTCCTCATGCTCAACTATTGTTCTGCATGCTTCATAAATTTCTTTTTTCAGTTGTGGTGTCCATGTTTCAGGATTTTCTTTAATAAAATCTTTAAACAATCTAATCATAGAATTACAATGCAATGTCTCATCTCTTACTGACCAAGTAACAATTTGGCCCATGCCTTTCATCTTGTTATGTCTTGGAAAGTTTAACAAAATTGCAAAACTTGCAAATAACTGAAGCCCTTCTGTGAAAGCACTGAATACAGCAATGGTTTTTGCAATATCATGATTTGATTTAACGTCAAAACCTTGCATGTAGTCATACTTATCTTTCATTTCTTTATACTTCATGAATGCTGAATACTCGGACTCTGGCATACCAATTGTATCTAACAAATGTGAGTAAGCTGCAATGTGAACGGTTTCCATTGAAGCAAAAGATGACATCATCATTAATACTTCGGTTGGTTTAAACACATTCATGTAGTGTCTTATGTAACAGTTACTAACTTCAACATCTGCTTGAGTAAAAAATCTAAAAATTTGTGTTAATAAATTTTTTTCTGAAGCTGAAAGATTTTTTTGCCAATCTCTAACATCATCTCCAAGTGGAACTTCTTCTGGTAACCAGTGAATTCTTTGTTGTGTTAACCACGCATCATAACACCAGGGATATCTAAAAGGTTTGTAAACTGGGTTTGCAACGAGCAACCCATTATTGTTTTTTTGTGGTTGAATTATTTCTGACTTAACTTTTTCTACTACTGACATGATAAACACTCCTCGTACTCTTGTTCGCTATTTTCGGTTGATTTATTTTTATATACATTAGCCATGATGTCTGTTGACTTGGAGTCGTTAACATTCTCAGCTCTTTGAATTGATTTTGATCTACAGTAGTAAAGGCTCTTTAAACCTTTCTTCCATGCATCAAAATGAATTTTATGTAATTCTTTTTTATGAACATCTGCAGGTAAAAATAAGTTAACTGATTGAGCTTGAGAAATAAAAGGAGTTCTATCTCCACTCAATTCAATTATCCAGTTTTGGTTAAGTTCAAATGCAGTTTTAAACACATCTTTTTCTAAATCAGTTAAAAAATCTAAATGGTTAACTGAGCCTTGATTTGTAGTAATACTAGACCAAGTTTCCTCATCATTTTTACCATGACTTTCAAGAATTTCTTCAAGATATCTATTTCTTACATTAAATGAGCCAGACAAAGTTTTGTGAGTATAACTATTTGCTGCTATAGGCTCTACCCCTGGAGAAGCTCCTCCACAAATAATAGAAATTGATGCTGTTGGCGCAATAGCAGTTTTGTTAGAAAATCTTTCTTGATAACCATACTCAGCAGCATCAGGACATGCTCCTCTTTCTTCAGCTAAATCTTTAGAAGCTTGGTTAACTTTCTCATGAATATTTTTAAATATTTTTTTATTCCATGATTTTGCCATTACAGACTCAAGTGGAATTCTATTTTTCTGCAAGAAAGAATGAAAACCCATAACACCTAAACCAACACTTCTTTCTCTTTCAGCAGAATATTTAGCATCTTTAAATTGTTCAGGAGCTTTGTTAATGAAATCAGATAACACATTATCTAAAAATCTCATTACATCACTAATCATATCTGGATCATCTTTCCATTCTTCGTATTTTTCTAAATTCAAAGAAGATAAACAACACACAGCTGTTCTATCTCTTCCGTCTTTATCAATTCCTGTGGGAAGAGTTATTTCACTACATAAGTTAGAAGTTTTAACTGTTAAATTTGCTAATTTATGATGCTGAGGAATTTGTCGGTTAACTGTATCTATATAAATTATATAAGGCTCACCAGTTTCAATTCTGGCAGTTAATAATCTTATCCATAAATTTCTTGCAGAAATAGTTTGCTGCACAGTTCCATCTGCTGGACTTTTTAATGCCCACTGTTCATCTGTTTCAACTGCTCTCATAAATGCGTCTGAAACTAAAACACCATGATGTAAATTTAATGCTTTTCTATTTGGATCTCCTCCAGTTGGTCTTCTCATTTCAATAAACTCTTCTATCTCAGGATGATCAATAGGAAGATAACAAGCTGCAGAGCCTCTTCTTAGTGAACCTTGGCTAATTGCCATTGTTAACGAATCCATTACTTTAATAAAAGGAATTATTCCTGAAGTTTTTCCAACTCTTCCAATTTTTTCTCCAATAGATCTTAGGTTACCCCAATAACTTCCAATTCCTCCACCCTTAGCAGCAAGCCAAACATTCTCACTCCAAAGATCTAAAATTCCACCTAAGCTGTCAGATGCTTCATTTAAAAAACATGAAATCGGTAACCCTCTTTTGGTTCCACCGTTTGATAAAACTGGTGTTGCTGGCATAAACCAAAGGTTGCTTATGTAATTATAAATTCTCTGTGCATGTAAATTATCATCAGCATAAGTGCTTGCTACTCTAGCAAATAAATCTTGATAGGATTCGTTTAAACCAAGGTATCTATCTTTCAAAGTTGCTTTACCAAAATCAGTAAGATTTGAATCTTTAGATCGATCAATTTTAATAATTATGCCTTTGTCGTTTTGAAACAATTCTGTTTCATTATTTAAAGAAAATAAATCAGGCTTATTCGCTTTTGAAACTTCTTTAACTTCTGGGCTATATTCGGAGACAGCTTTCTTAAGGGCTTGAGATAGAATCTTGTTCATATTAATTATTATATTATTTTAGTTTTGCGAAAACAACTATATGTTGTAGGCGCTTTGATTTAGTATACTAAATAAACGTTTAATCAATGGAACATTTATAGAACGCGACAATATGATTATCAATAAAAAAATAAAATTTTTTTAAGGAAATTAACATAAAAAGAGTAAGTAGTGGATAAATGAGTGAAAAATTAAAAATAGATCCTTATGGTTTTAGAGAATATGACGCCCGTTGGTTGTATGGGAAAGACATAAATTCAGCCGGGATAGAGAATCTCGGTAAAGGACTTGGGACACAAATAAAGGCTCATACCAAAAAAAATAATCCAAGAATTATTGTTGGACATGATTACCGCTCTTACAGTGAAGAAATAAAAACCTCTCTTAAAAAAGGATTAAAGTCAACAGGATGTCTAATAGAAGATATTGGTTTATCATTGTCTCCTATGGTTTATTTTGCACAATTTAATTTAGATGCAGATGCAGTTGCTATGGTTACAGCAAGCCATAATGAAAATGGTTGGACTGGTGTAAAAATGGGTATCAAAAAAGGCTTAACTCATGCTGGTGATGAAATGAAAGAGTTAAAGGAAATTACTTTAAATGAAAAATTCTCTAATGGTGAGGGTAATGAAAAAAAAATAGAGAATTTTCAACAAATTTATAAAGATGATTTAATTAATGGTAATAAGATTAATAAAAAATTAAAAGCAGTAGTTGCATGTGGAAATGGAACTGCTGGAGTATTTGCGCCAGATATTTTAAGAGGAATTGGTTGTGATGTTGTTGAGCTTGATTGTGAATTAGATTGGACTTTTCCAAAGTATAATCCAAATCCAGAAGATTTGGAAATGCTTCATGCAATTGCAAAAGCTGTTAAAGATAATAATGCAGACATAGGTTTTGGATTTGATGGTGATGGAGATAGAGTTGGTGTTATTGATAATGAAGGTAACGAAATATTCTCTGATAAAATTGGTTTATTAATAGCAAGAAACTTGTCTACTAAACATAAAAATTCTAAGTTTGTGGTAGATGTTAAATCTACTGGATTATATTCAAAAGATAATGTTCTATTAGAAAACAACTGTGAAACTATATATTGGAAAACAGGTCATTCTCACATCAAAAGAAAAGTTAATACTGAAAAAGCACTAGCAGGGTTTGAAAAAAGTGGTCATTTCTTTTTTAATCAACCTTTGGGATATGGTTATGATGATGGAATTAATTCAGCAATTCATGTCTGTCATTTATTAGATAATCAAAATAAAAAAATGAGTGAAATCATTAATGATTTACCAAATACTTATCAAACACCTACGATGGCTCCTTTTTGTAAAGATGAAGAAAAATATCTAGTAGTTGAAGAATTAGTTAATAAAGTCAAAGAAATAAAAAATAATAAAACTAAAATTGATGATCAAGTAATAACTGAGGTTCTTACGGTTAATGGTGTAAGGTTTTCTTTTGAAGATGGATCATGGGGATTAATAAGAGCATCATCCAATAAACCTTCATTGGTGATTGTAACTGAAAGCCCAACTTCAGATGACAGAAAGAAGAAAATCTTTGATTTTATTGACGATTTACTTCAAAAAACTGGGAAAATAGGCGAATACGATCAAAAAATTTAATACTTAATAAAGTTAATTTTCAACTAATAAGTGTTCATAAATCTTTAAAGAATCATTTAAAAAATTAATTGAGGTGATGGAGGGAGACTGAAGTCACCTCTTTTTATTTTAGAGCTTTCCTTAATTTGTCTGCCATAATTTTTAGAGCTGTTTGTGAGTAATTCTTACCTTTAACAACCCATACAGATAATGGCCATGAAAAATCTTTTTTACTTCTTGCAATAATATGTATGTGCAACTGAGGAACAATATTTCCAATTTTTTCTACATTGAGTTTTGAAGTTTTGAATAATTTTTTCATTATTTTACTTACATAAACAATTTCTTTCATCAACAGAATTTGATCTTTAGATTTGAGATCACTCATATCGTTAATCTTATTTCTTTTAGGAATTAGAATTAGCCATGGAAATTTAGAATTATCGTTTAGCCTAATAGTGCATAATTTAAGATCTGTTATATGATGTGAAGACTTTAAAAATTTCCTATCCAATTTAAACGACATGTTTATAATTTTATGTATTCATAGAAAAACTTAATTGCTACGATTATTAAGAAAATACCAAGTAATTTGCTAATTTTATTTTTATCTATTTTATGAGCTGTCCTTGCACCTAGTCTTGCCATAAAAGTTGTAATAGGAATAAAAATCAAAAAAGCTGGTACATTTAAAAATCCAATACTAAAAGGTAAATTTGTTTTTAAATAACTTCCTGAAATTAAAAAACCTGTAGCTCCAAACAATGCAATTAAAAAACCAATTGCTGCAGCACTACCAATTGCTTTATTAATTGAATAACCAAAAAATTTAAGAATTGGTACATTCATAACAGCACCACCTATACCTGTTATAGCTGAGATAAATCCAACAATCGAACCAAGTATAATTTTTAAATATAATTTCATTTCAGAAATTACATTTTGTTCTTTTTCTTTAATCAAAAGAATGTAAATTCCTAAAAAAAATATTACGATTGAAAAGAAAAGTACTAGAGATTTTGTTTTAAAAGTTGCAGCAAATATTGTTCCCAAAACAACTCCTACAACTACAAAGATACCGTAGCTTTTAACTACATTAAAATCCACTGAGTTAAATTTATGATGTGTTAAAACTGAAACTATTGATGTTGGAATTATTATTGCAAAAGAAGTTCCTACCGCTAAGTGCATTATATATGATTGGTTAATTCCAAGTTCGCCAAATATATAATAAAGAAATGGTACTGTTATTAGACCCCCTCCAATACCAAAAAGACCAGCTACAAACCCAACTGGAATTGCAGTCAAAGCCGTTAATAAAACTATATAGATGTATTCATTTGCTAAGATTAAACTAAGCAGATTGACCTTCTCTCATATCAACATTGTTGTATTTAATTTTATCCATTATGTGATCAATTTTTTTTACATCTGCATCTCTAACGCACATATTTTCACTTAAGTATCTTTTCCAATGACTAGCTCCTGATTGGCCGTGAAATAAACCTAAAGTATGTCTCATGATTTGGTTTAATCTGGTTCCTTTTTTTAGTTCATCTTTTACATAAGGAATTAACTGTTCAATAACATCTTGCCTACTAGGAATATCATCATTATTAAAAATTTCTCTCTCAATGTCCGCTAACAAATAAGGTGTATGATAGGCAGCTCTTCCAATCATAACTCCATCTGTTCTTTCTAAATGAGGTTTAATTTGATCTACAGAAGTTATTCCTCCATTAATTATTATTTCCTGATTTGGAAAATCTTCTTTTAATTTATAAACAAACTCATATTTTAAAGGTGGAATGTTTAGGTTTTGTTTAGGTGTAAACTTACCAAGCATAGCCTTCCTTGCGTGAATGATAAAAGTTTTAACACCTGTGGAATTAAGAGTAGATATAAAATTGTGCAAGTTTTCGTAATCTTCTACATTATCATATCCAATTCTAGTTTTAATAGTTACAGGTAAGTTGGTTTTTGATTGCATTTCAGTTAAACAATCTGCAACTAAGTTAGGCTCTTTCATTAAACAAGCACCAAATCGATTTTTTTCTACTTTTCTACTTGGACAACCTAAATTTAAATTGATCTCATCGTAACCAAAGTCTTCTCCAATTTTTGTTGCCTCTGCAAGTAACTTGGGTGAAGATCCACCTAATTGAAGAGCAACAGGTTTTTCTTTAATATTAAATTCTAGTAATTTTTTTTTGTCGCCTCTGTTAATTGCTTCATCAACAACCATTTCTGTATAAAGAAGTATATTTTTGGATATTTGTCTTAAAAAATATCGTTCATGACGATCTGTACAGTCCATCATAGGAGCAACTGATACTAACCTATTCATAAACTAAGACTTTATATTATTTTTTTATGAGTTTGAAGCTTCTGGATCTTCTGAAGCAACATCAGCTTCTTGATTTTCTGATTCTGAAACTTCATCTAGTGAAACTTCACCCTGTTCGTTCATAGTCTCTTGACCAACTGAAGAATCAACTTCAGGTGCAGCTGTTTCAGACAATTCAGCTAAATCTTCTTTAGATACTTGGATTTTTTCTGGAGTTTTTCTAGCTCTTTTAGATGGTAAAATTGGAGTTCCACTTTTTGAAATTTCGCCTTTGTAAAGATTTTCAAAATCATCACCTATATCTTCGTCATCCTCTACACCTTCATCAACTTGCTCAACATGTTTTCTAAGTTTATAAACAGCGCTTTCAGTTAAATCGGATACTTTAATTTTCTCTTCAGCAATTTCTCTCAAAGATATCACTGTATTTTTATCGTTGTCCCTATCAATTGTTGGTTCTAAACCAGCATTAAGTTGAGTAGCTCTTTCCTTAGCTACTAAAACTAATTCATAAGGACTCTCCACTTTATCAATACAATCTTCAACAGTAACTCTAGCCATGGCCGGTTGTTTATACCTGAGGCAAAAAAAAATCAAGTGTTTTCTATATATAAATAGGATTTAGCTTTTTTCTTGTTAAAAATAACAAGGCTAAAGAAGAGAATATATAAATCGCAGAAACAACGGCAATTTTTTCAATTGAAAAACCAATGTCAATCAAAACTCCAAACAAAGCAGTTCCAAATGCTGTAGAAAATACCATTAACGCAGTAGTTAAAGCTTTAATTGATCCAATATGTTTCACTCCATAAATTTCAGCCCAAGTAGCTGAACCTAATACGTTGGCAAATCCATTAGAGATTCCAATCAATCCAAGAAAAACAAATGCTGTAACAGATGAATCAAACAAAATAATTACAAATGTAGATAATAATAATGGAATATTCATATAAATTAATAGTTTTCTACTACTAAATTTATCTATCAATGGACCTGCCAATAACAATGTTGAAACTGTGAAAATAGAATAAGACATGAATGATTGAGCAATAGTAAATTCACCCCAACCTTTTGAGCTAGTCACATAGGATTGATAAACAAAAACTCCTGTTGCAATCCAAGGCATTGCAAGCATATTTGAACTAATTATATAAAATCTATAATCTTTTAAAACTTCTAATCTTGTCCATTGCTTAATATTTTTATCTAATTGCTTTTGGTTATTGTCTGTTTCTCTTGAGTCTAAACTTAAGTTTTTAATTAAAAAAAAGGAAGCTATTGGTAAAAGTAAAATTACAATAATTGAAATTGTTACCCAAATATTTTGCCAAGTATATAAAGTTAATAAATAAACAGTCAAAACAGGTAAAATAAATTCACCACAAGACAATCCAAACCAACCTGCGCTTAGAGCTTTACCTCTTGACTTGGTAAAGTATCTTGAAATTGTAGTACTTGCAGTGTGAGACATCATTCCTTGACCTGAAAATCTCATTAAAAATATTGCAACAAATAAAAATGGTATTGAGTAAATTTTAGAAAAGAAAAAACATGCAAAAGCTAAAAGCGGAATTACAAATAAAGAAAATTTAAATGCATTTACATCATCAATTTTTTTTCCTAACCATATAAAAATAATGCTACTAAGCAATGTGGCCGAAGCAAAAATTGAGCCAAATTGTCCATGAGTAATAGACAAGGTATCTCTTATGCCAGAATTAAAAAGTCCAAGAAAAAAACTCTGTCCAAAACTAGAAAAAAATGTAAAAATAAATCCAAATACAATTACTTTTAAACTTAAACTTTTAAACATAGAAAAAAATTATGACTTGTAATGTTGCTTTCATAGGTCTTGGGGTTATGGGCTACCCAATGGCTGGTTATATATCAAAAGCCGGACACAATGTAACTGTTTTTAATAGAACAAAATCTAAAGCTGAAAAATGGATTAGCGAATATAAAGGTAAAATGGCAGATACTCCTGCAGAGGCCGCAGAAGGCGCAGATTTTATTTTTACATGTGTTGGTAATGATAATGATCTAAGAGAGGTAGCAACAGGTGAAAACGGATTATTCAAAACAGCAAAAGCTGGATCTATTTTTATTGATAACTCAACTGTATCAGCTGAGGTTTCTAGACAGTTAAATAAAGAAGCAAATGAAAAAGGATTTAGTTTTTTAGATGCACCTATTTCTGGAGGACAAGCTGGTGCTGAAGGCGGAATACTAACTGTTATGGTGGGCGGTGATGAAGAAGTATTTAAAAAGGCTGAACCTGTAATTGACTGCTATAGCAAAAAGGTAAAACTAATTGGTCCTTGTGGTAGTGGACAGCTTACAAAAATGATGAATCAAATGTGTATTGCTGGAACAGTACAAGGATTGTCTGAGGCAATTAACTTTGGAATAAATGCTGGATTAGATATGGATAAAGTTATGGAAACAATATCTAAAGGCGCAGCTCAATCATGGCAAATGGAAAATAGATATCGAACTATGACGGATGATAAATTTGATTATGGTTTTGCAATAGATTGGATGAGAAAAGATTTAGCAATCGTAATTGAAGAAGCGAAAAGAAATGGTTCACCGGTTCCAATTACTGAAATTATTGACGGCTATTATGCTGAGGTTCAAAAGATGGGTGGAAATCGTTGGGATAGCTCAGGCTTAATTGCTAGATTAAAGAAGAAAAAATAATATTTGTGACGGATACAGTTCCTTATTACGAGGACTTTGCAGAGATCAAAAAGAAAATTTGGTCAATGTTAGATAATGCTGTGAAAGACAGAAGTTCGCCATTTAGAATACCAGTATTCATTTGTGGGGATCAAACTGATTTAGATGGAAGAATTGTGGTTCTAAGAAAATCTGATCAACCAAATAATCTTGTACAATATCATAGCGATATTAGATCACATAAAATAGAAAAATTGAAAGCAAATAAAAACGCTGCCATGTTGTTTTACGACAAAGATGAAAAGATACAGGTAAGATTAAAAGTTGAATGTATTGTTAATCACAACAATGATATAACAAAAGAATCCTGGTCAAAAACCCAACACATATCTAGAAAATGTTATTTAGTTGATAATGGACCTGGAACTGAGTCAGTTCTTCCAACTTCTGGGCTAAAACCAGAATTAGATAATTTTGATTACACTAAAGAACAAAGTGAAGAAGGTTATAAAAATTTTACTGTTATACAGTGTAAAATCAAATCTATAGAATGGCTTTATTTAGCGGCAAAAGGTCATCGAAGAGCAAAGTTTAATTTAGAGAATAATAAGGATACTTGGTTGGTTCCATAAGAAATGATTACCGGTTTTTTATTTGCAATAATACTTATTATAGGTGGTTTGGCCGTTATGAGGTTTGGTATATTTCAAATAAGAAAATTTAAAAAAGGTGAAATTGAAGTAAAAAAGAAAATTAGTGATCAAATAGCGTTTGTAATTTTTTTTGCAGTAATAGTTGGATTAATAGTTTATTCGGTCAATGATCTATTATTTAACTAAAAAATAATTATTTTTTCCACTTCTTAAACCAATCCTCTTTCGCATACTCTGTTAATTTATAAGTACACCATTCGTTTTTTCTACCTTTGAGCAATTTTTTATGGGTATATCGGGCTGGTATTACATAATTACCGGGTGGTTGTCCTCTTTTCTTTTGACCTAATGCACAAGCAATTTGTAAAGGATCAAAAGGTGTTTCGGATGTTGGTGTTAAATAAACAGAGTCTTTTAAATCAGGACATGTTGGATCTTTATGATCATAAACTGCTTTTCCAAATTTTGCTGATAGATCATGGCTCAAAATGCCTGTACTTAAATGAGCTCCGTCTTTAACTCCTTTAGTGCAAGGCATAGCAAACCCATTACCATGCAGTAATTCATGGATTGAAATTTTAGTTATTTGGCCAGAGGCTCTTTTAATAAATAAATATCCATGATGAGGTCCCATTTGCCCTCCATCGCCACTTGATGCGTCCGTAAAAGAAAAATACAATTTTTTAGGATTATTAAATCCTTGTTTTTGCAAATAATAATCAGGATAATTTACATTCCATCCACCTTTTCTTGCCTTACGATCTAATCTCGCGAATGAAATATCAAGCTTACCATCTTTTCGATAATCAAATTTTAATCTTTGCTTATCTCCAGTCATTTTGAAAAATAAATCATCTATTTTTTTAACTTCTTTTTCTATCCAACCGTTTATATCTCTTTCTTTATCTTTGGTTTTTTTTGCTAGAAGATAGATAAAATGGATTTGATAATCATCATGTACATCTGGTTGATCTTCAAAGAATCTACCTGGTTTTTCATCAGATGCATAAACGGATAAACTAAATAGTATAAAAACTAAAATTGATAATATTTTTTTCATACACCTTTAACTATTATATTTAGGCCCTTAGAGTTTTGCAAACGTATGTCTTTTATAGGCTTGTAATCTTCTGAATGATACCATTCTAGTGCCTTTTCATAGGATGGAAATTTAATTAATATTATTCTTGGATAATTATCCTCACCTTCAACAACTGTATACTCCCCACCTCTTGCAAGGTACTCTCCACCATATTTTTTAATAATTTCAGGTACCTTTTCGATGTACTCTTTATAATTTTCAGAATTTGTTACTTTTAATTGTGCTATCAAATATGCTGCTGACATTGTTTCCTCCTATATAAAAATTTTTTATTCAAATATTTGTAATATTTTAATTTATCAAATTTTCTTCTTTAGGAGCAAGCACTACTGCTAAAATTCCTCCTAAAACTATTAACGAGCTACCCACTAACTCTCTCCAGCCAAATGGTTCGTTTGTAAGTATACCTGAGCTTATTACTCCCACAACAATTTCTGCAAGAAAAAGAATTGAGCATAAACCTGCACCTAATTTACTTGGAGCCCAGAGTATTACTATTGCTGTAGGAATAAAATAAAAAACAGATATTAAAAATAAAAAAGAAGACATTGAAATAAATGCTTCAATAGCAGGCATTTCTCCAAGATAATCAACTAAAAAAAAACCAGTAACTATATTAAATATAGCTCCATAGAAAAAAAAAGAAAATATTATTGGAAACACACCATCAGTTTTAACAACTTCAAGTCTTATCATTCCACCAGCAAATATTGCACCACCTACTAATGCTAACCAATCTCCAGCATTTTCTGGAAGAGGTATAATAGTTTGTTTGCTAAAAACAATCCATAAACCACCAAGAGCCAGGGCCAACGTAAGTGCTCTTTCTAAACCAAGTCTTTTTTTTAGAAACAATATTTCAAATATTGTCGTCCAAATCGGTGTCATATAAAATAATATTAAAGCTCGAACAACATCTGTTAAAAGAAAACTTAAAGCATAACAAATGAAACCACCGCCAACTAGTAAACCAGTGACCGGTAACCCAAAACCAGTTTCTTTTTTTTTAATTAATTTCCAAATAGCTATAGGTAATAAGATTAAAAATCCTATTATCATTTGGGCAATTGTCCCCCATCCACCTGTAAGACCACCTTCAACAAGTATTCTTTGTGGTAACCAGTAAATTCCCCACGCTCCAGCCGATAAAGCTAATGCAAAGGCAATTTTAAAATGATGAGAGTGTCTAATCATTAATTTAAATTAAATGTAACTAAAAAATTGACTTCGAATATTTTTTCCAATTATGTTGATAATGTTTTGTGTTTTCAAAAACTGCTTTCTTTTCTTCCTCTGTAACTTCTCTAATAACTTTGCCAGGAGAACCAACAACTAAAGAATTATCTGGTATGACTTTATTTTCTGTAATTAAGGCTTTGGCTCCAATTATACAATTCTTACCAATGTTAGCTTTGTTAAGAATAACTGCTCCAATTCCAATTAAACTATTATCTCCAATGGTACACCCATGAAGCATCACTAAATGACCTACAGTAACGTTTTTACCTACTCTTAATGGACAGCCAGGATCTGTGTGTAATACACTGCCATCTTGAATGTTAGATCCCTCACCTATGTGAATATTTTCTATATCTCCTCTTAAAACAGCATTGAACCAGATGCTTGTATTTTTCTCTAAAGTAACATCGCCAATTATAGTTGCATTAGGAGCTACCCAATTTTCGCCAGAGTTTTTTGGTTTTTTATCTTTTAAATCATAAAACATAATTTATATATTCTTACAGTATGCCAATACAAACTCCAATATGTGATTTTGGTCAAAAAGCTATTCCATTTGAATTAAAATCAACAGATAATAAAATTCTTTCATTAGAAGATATCAAAGGAGAAAATGGAACTTTGATAATGTTTATTTGTAATCACTGCCCTTATGTAAAAGCAGTTACAAAAGAAATAGTTGAAGATTGCAATGAATTAAAAAAAATTGGAATAAATTCTGTTGCAATCTGTGCAAATGATGCAGAAAATTATCCTGAAGACTCTTTTGAAAATATGATTAAATTTTCTAAAGATAACAATTTTAATTTTCCTTATTTAAACGACGAAACACAAAATATCGCAAAAGCATATGATGCTGTCTGTACACCAGATTTTTTTGGATATAACAAAAATTTAGAACTTCAATATCGAGGAAGATTAAGAGAGCTTAGAAATCTTATACCTATTAAAGAAGGTGAAAGTGATTTGTTAAAAGCTATGAAACAAATTGCTAAAACTGGTGAAGGTCCTAAAGACCAAATTCCTAGTGCTGGCTGCGGCATAAAGTGGAAAACTAATTAATGTATTTAATTGTTACTAGATCTTTTCCTCCAGAGCTTGGTGGAATGCAAAGCTTAATGTGGGGCTTATCAAGAGAATTATCTAAAAACTTTATGATAAAAGTGTTTGCAGATTATATTGATAATTATAAAGATTTTGATGAACAAGCCTCGTTTTCAATTGAACGAGTTGGTGGAATAAAACTTCTTAGAAAATATAGAAAAGGTCAATTAATTAATGAATTTATTAAAGAAAATAAAATTCAAGGAATAATTGGAGATCATTGGAAAAGTTTAGAACTTATTAAAACTTCTAAAAAAAAATATTGTCTTATTCATAGTAAGGAGATCAATCATCCTAAAGGATCAAGTCAAAATAAAAGAGTTTTAAATGTTCTTAATAATGTAGAAAAAGTTATTGCTAACTCACAATATACTAAAAACCTTGCTATTGAATGTGGTGTTAATGAAAATAAAATTATTGTAATTAATCCTGGTGTTGATCCAGCTCAAGAATTAAATAAAAAATCATTAGAAAAAGTAGAAAGTCTTTTAAAAGTCAAAACTCCAAGATTAATAACTGTATCAAGATTTGATAAAAGAAAAAATCATGAAAAAGTAGTGATGGCTCTTAGAAATATAAAACAAATTTATCCAGATGTTGTCTATATTTGTATTGGACATGGTGATGAAGAAGAAAATATCAAAAAATTAGTAAAAGAATTAAATTTAGAAGAACAAGTAATGTTTTTCAAAAATATAAGTAATGACTTAAAAAATGCACTTATTGCAAAATCAAATATATTTGTAATGCCTTCGATAATTCATAAAAAATCTGTTGAAGGGTTTGGAATTTCTTATGTTGAAGCAGCTCAATACAGTGTACCATCAATAGGTGGTAAAGATGGTGGTGCAGCAGATGCAATTGATCATGAAAAAACTGGCTTAATATGTGATGGGAATAGTCTTGATGACATTTATTCTTCAATTAATTCAATGTTAGAAAATAAAAAATATTTAGAGCTTGGGAAAAATGCAAAAGAATTTGCGAATAAATTTCAATGGTCAAAAATAATTGAAGAATACAAAAAGATACTAAATTGATTTCAAATAATAAATTAGCAATTTTTTTAATTATAATCTCCGTTTTTTGTGGAACATTAATGTTAACTTTTTTAAAATTAGCACAAGAAGAAATTAATGTTTATGTTGCTGGATTTTTTAGATTTTTATTTGGTTTACTAATTATTTTTCCGTATATGCTAAAATCTAAATTTACAGTTTTTAAAACCAATCATCATAAAAAACATTTTTTAAGAGCAGTTTTAAACTTACCTTCAATGCTGTTATATTTTTCAGCTTTAGTAATGATGCCGATAGAAAAAGCTACAGCAATATCTTTTGTTGTTCCTTTCATCGTAACTATTTTGGCTGTTATGTTTCTTGGAGAAAAAATTTATATCTACAGAAGTTTTGCTCTAATTTTAGGATTTATAGGAATGTTAATAATTTTAAGACCAGGAATAATTGAAATCTCTCTTGGAGTTTATATGGCACTGGCATCGTCTTTTATGTGGTCAATAGTGATTATAATTACAAAAACTATCGCAAAAGATGATAGTTCGATTACGATTTTATCTTATGGATACACGTATATGACAATTTTTAGTTTCATTATTGCGTTGTTTTATTGGCAAACACCTAGTTTTCAAACTTTGATTTATTTATTTTTTGCAGGTTTATTTGGTACATTGTTACATCTTTGCATTAATCACGCATACAAATTAGTAGATGTTAGTATGACACAACCATACTCGTTTCTAAGTTTAGTGTTTGCTTCTTTAATTGGATATTATGTTTTTAGTGAAACACCTGATCTCTTCACTTGGATTGGTGCTAGTGTTATATTTTTAGGTGTTTTAATCATGTCATATCGTGAAATGAAGCTTGATAAAGAAATCATTAGAAAACGAATAGATATTAAATCTTAATTTTTCTTCTTAAAGGTTTTGTAAATATGCCAAACTACAATTAAAATTGTAGTTGCTAGGATGCATGCAGTTAATGTTCTGTCCCATAAAAATTCCCATGAACCATTACTTAATAATAAAGATCTTCTCAAGTTTTCTTCCATCAATCCACCTAAAACAAAAGCTAATATTAAAGGTGGCATAGGGAAATCATATAATCTTAAAAAAGTTGCTACTACAGCAATCCCTATCATTAAAAAAATATCAAAATTATTAAATGACATTACGTAAATCCCAGTAACGGAGAAAAATAAAATAAGAGGAATTAAATAATTTTTAGGAACAGCAAGAATTCTAGCTATATAAGGAATAAGTGGTAAATTTAATATCAGCAAGATTACCATTCCAATATACATAGACATAATTATTGACCAAAAAATCTCAGGATTAGTCATGTAAAGTCTAGGACCAGGCTGAACACCAAATCCTAAAAGTGCACCTAGCATTACTGCGGTTGTTCCACTTCCGGGAATTCCCAAAGTAAGCATTGGCACAAAAGAACCTGAGCAAGCTGCATTATTTGCTGTTTCTGGTGCTGACAAACCATTTACACTTCCTTTACCAAATTTTTCTTTTTCCTCATCACTAACAACATTTCGTTCCATTCCGTAAGCTAAAAAAGATGCAATTGTTGCGCCAGCGCCAGGTAACACACCGATTAAAAAACCGATTACTGAAGATCTTGGAATTGTTTTGTACATTTTAGTTCGCTCTTCTTTATTAATCTTAATAGAACCTAATTCAGTTAATGAAACTTGTTTAGCGGCACTAGTTGGATCATTTCTTTTTAAAATAATTGTTAAAGCTTCACTCATTGCAAAAGTTGCCATTACAACAAGTACAAAGCTAATTCCATCCGTTAAGTTCATATTGTCAAATGTAAATCTTGTAATGTCAGACAAACTATCTTGGCCAACTGAAGCTAACATTAAGCCTAGGACCACCATCATCATTGCTTTTAAAAATTGTCCTTTAGATGAAAAAGCGGCAATGGCCGTTAAACCTAAAATCATCAAAGCAAAATAATCAGGTGATCTAAAAGATAAACTTACTTTGGATAAGCTTGGTGCCATAAATAATAAATAAATTGCAGATAATGTTCCGCCAGCAAATGAGCTCCAAGCAGCAATTGCTAAGGCCTTTCCAGCTTTACCTTGTTGAGCCATTGGATAACCATCAAATGAAGTTGCGACAGTACCTGGAACACCTGGTGCATTTAATAATATTGAAGAAGTTGATCCACCAAAAACTGCTCCATAATAAACACCAGCCATTAAAATTAATCCAGTTGCAGGATCAAAACCGTATGTAATAGGTATCATTAAAGCAATGGCAGTCATTGGACCAAGACCAGGAAGCATTCCAATAATTGTTCCAAAGAAACAACCAACCATTACCATTAATATATTTTGAAGAGTAAGTGCGGTTGTTAATCCAATTAATATTCCTTCAATCATCCCATTACTCCAATTGATTGCAGGAATGGATCTCTTAAATAAATATCAAGAATACCATGAAGTAAATACATAAAGGCAGCAACAAATGGAAAAGATAACAAAAACATTAAAACCCATCTACGTTCTCCTAAAAAATAATATGAAGCAAATAAAAATAATGAAGTGGTTAAAAAATAACCAACTTTTAAAATTGTAGCTCCATAAATAATTGCAATAAGTATAAGTATACCCGTTTTTTTATATTCTAAGTTTTTGTGTTCTACTTTAATTGTATTTGGGTCTGGTAAAATAAGTTTTAATCCAGAAAAAAATAATCCTGCATAACCTAAATAAATTGGAAATGTTCTAGCATTAAATGGAGCATTTTCGTCAAATGCAAAAACTTGAATTTGGTAAGCAGTATATAAATAAAATGCTGAAAAAATAAAAAAGAGCAGTGATATAATTTTTGTAGTATTTATATTCACTGCTCTAATTTCAATTTCTAACTAAAGGTTAGATAACTCCTAGTTTTTTCATAAGAGCTGTCATTTCTTCAGTTTGTTTTTCTAAGAATGAAACAAACTTACCTTCTGGGTTATAAATATTAACCCAAGCATTTCTTGCTCTTACTGTTTCCCATTCAGGAGTTTTTTGTACATCGCCAAGCATTTTTGCAATAGCTGATTTATCAGCATTACTCATACCTGGAGGGCCAAAGAAACCTCTCCAGTTAACGAATTGTACATCATATCCTTGTTCTTTAAGAGTTGGTGCATCTGGTGCATCAGATACTCTTGAAGGAGCAGTAATACCAATAATTCTTACTTGGTCTCTTGCACCCATCAATTCACCTAAACCAGTTGAAATGATTTGAGTTTCTCCAGATAAAAGTCCAGCTAAAGCTTTTCCACCAGCATCATAAGGAATGTATTGAACTGCATTCGGATCTGCACCTGCAGCCTGAAAAGCTAAAGCGCCGATTAAATGGTCCATACTTCCTCTTACTGATCCACCAGCCATTTTTACTGAGCTTGGATCTTTTTTATATGCATCAACTACATCTTGAAAGTTTTTAAAAGATGAACTTTTTGCAACAGCGATAGCACCGTAGTCACCAATTACACCTGCAATCGGCACAACATCTTTATAAGATAAAGTTCCATTGCCTTTTACATAACCTTTATGTCTTGTAATTGATCTTAGTACTAGTGGTGTAGATTGAACTAAAACTGTGTTAGCAGGTTTAGTATTAATCATGTAAGCAAGAGCTTTACCACCACCACCACCTGACATATTTTCAAATGATGCACTTTTTAACATACCAGCTTTTGTTAAAGCTTCTCCAGTACCTCTAGCAGTTCCATCCCAACCACCACCAGCACCACCACCGATTACAAAGTGCAATTTATCAATTGCTAATGAGCTAGTAGTTGTCGCTGAGAATAATAGGATTGCAGAAAATAATACTGAAACTATTTTTTTTAAGTTTTTCATTATTTATCCCTCTCTAATTTAAAAATGGTAGTTAATTATAGTCTTAGTCTTTATGCAACCTGTAATTAAGTAACACAACTTTTAATTGAAAATGTTTTTTTAAAAAAATTATCAAAAAAAACTAATAGTTTTAACTTTTAACGAATTAAATTTTAACTTTTTTTACTAATATATTTTTTCTTATCTTTTACATAGTTGATGATAGAAGCTTTAAATGATTAAAGATCAAATCAGATTTTATCTTGAAAATGCAAAACAAATTTTTTCAATTAAATTTATTTCTGTTCTAATAATTTCTGTTCCTAGCGCAATCATTGCTCAATATTTTAATATTCCACTAGCTTGGTTTTTAGGACCTATGATTATCACTTCAATTGCTGCTTTATCTGGTCTTAAAATTATTATGCCTAAAATTGTATTAAGCTTTATCTTAATAATTTTAGGTTTGCATATTGGAAATTACATAGATCAAAATCTATTTAATCAAATGTTTGATTGGATTTGGACTTCGCTAATTATGCTAATCTACATAATAATTTGTATTTTAGTTGTCGCTAAATACCTTCAAAAATTCGCAAGTTATGGAGAAAAAGCTTCAATCTTTTCGGCAGCTCCTGGAGCACTGGGTCCTTTAATGATTTTAGCTGAAAATGAAAAAACGGATTTATCTCAAGTTGCAACCTCTCACTTAATTAGATTAATCATCATAATAACTTTCATTCCATTTATTATAGTTAATAATACTGACAACAATGTTTTGTTAAATGATGAATTCAATTATTTAGCTCAAAATCATTTAAATTTAATTTTACTTATTATTTCATCTTTATTTTTTATTTTTGTTTTTGATAAAATTAGAATTCCTGCTGCTTTACTATCTGGAACATTATTTGCTAGTGGTTTATTGCAAATTACAGATATAGCCTCATATAAATTGCCAGATGAAACGGTAAATTTTTGTCTGCTAATTCTTGGCTCATCTGTTGGATGTAGGTTTGCTGAAAAAACTATAAAAGAGATAGCCAATAATTCTCTTCATAGTATTGTGGCTACCACTATTTTGGTAGTATTAGGTTTGGTTGCAGCCTATGTTGCAACATTCTTTATTGATACAAATATTTTAACTCTAATATTGTCTTTTAGTCCCGGTGGAATTTATGAAGTAGCCGTTATAGCAATTGCTTTTGATTTAGACCCAGACTTTGTTGCTTTTCACCATATAATTAGATTGCTTTTTATACTTTTCACAGTTCCAATATTTTTAAAAGTTTTAGAAAAAATTAAGAAATAATTTCAGAAACTTTTTCAAAAACTTTTTCTGCTGAGAGTTTTGATAATTCGGAGGCTTGTATTGCTTTAAAGTTTTCTCTTTCAATACTGACTTTAAAAGGAGTTGTATGCGAACCAAATAAAGCAACACCCTTTGATCCTAAATGCGCTGTTATATGAGCAGGTCCTGTATCATTAGCAACCACAAACGAACTGTCTTTAATTAATCCAGATAATTGTGAAATATTTAAAGCTTTACCGTTATCTAAAACACATAAAGCATTTATATTTTTTGCATCTTTAATTTCATCTGGCCCAGGTGCAGTAACCACTTTAAATTTATTTTCAAATTTTTCATTAATTAAAGAAATTAGGTCGTTATAGTAAGGCCATTTCTTTGAAGTTAAATGAGGTGAGCAAAAAGGAAAAAGTATTATGTATTTATCTAGTTCGTAATTTTTTTTAATTTCTGAAATATTAACTGAACTCCAAGAAAAGTCTGGTTTGATAGTATAATTGGTATTAATTCCTGAAGATTTTAACTGATGATCAAATCTTGAAAGAACAGAATCTTTATCAAAATCTTTTTTGGTTGTTTCTTCTGGAAGTGTTGTTTCTGTTGAACACCAGATAGTTTTATCAGCTTTAGGAAATAATATATTTTTGTAAAATGATGTTCTGCTAGAATTTTGAAGATCATAAACTTTTGAGAAATTGTATTTTTTAATCTCTCTCATTAGTAAATATAAATAAATTAAATTAATCTTTGACAATCTCTTATCTAGAATAACATTCGAAATATGAGGATTTTTTTTAAATAGTTCAAAATAAGGTTTGGTTGTTAATAAATGAATTTGATCTCCTTTATGATTTTCAGAAATATCTTGAATTGCCCCACAAGCTTGAGCTATATCGCCTAAAGATCCATGTTTAATAATTAAAATATTAGACATAATTCTAACAACTTAACATAGTATAAAGTTTTATGAATAAAATTATAGTAGAGGTTTCTGTTGGAGAGCTTTTTGACAAGATTTCAATATTAGAAATCAAACAAGATAAAATAAAAGACCCAGAAAAATTAAATTTTATAAATAACGAACACTCTATTCTTAAAAATCAGTTAGAAAAAAATGTTAAGTCTGATGAGAAGCTTGAAAAATTATTTCAAGACTTAAAAGATATAAATGCTAAACTTTGGGTTATTGAAGATGACAAAAGAGATTGTGAAAAAAATAAAGATTTTGGAGAAAAATTTATAAAACTTTCTAGAGATGTTCATTTTTTAAATGATGATCGAGCAAAAATAAAATTAGAGATGAATAACCATGCTGGTTCTGCTATTAAAGAGATTAAAGAGTATACTAGTTACTAAAAACTTTTGGAAACCAATCCTCTCTCATCCGATCTCCTGATTTTAAATTAATTCCATCGAATGGTGGTGATGTTGGACCACCTCTTTCAGTAAAAGTAACATCATCCCCTATAAATCTCATAGAGAATGCTCTACGAGATTGAGAACTTTGATTTCCTGTGGAACCATGAACAGTTTTAAAATTAAACAAAACTGCATCACCTAATTTTAGGTCAGGAACTAATATATCTTCTTTAAATTCTTCTTTTTTTGGAAGATTCATAAACGAGCTATCATCTTCATACCATGGTTGATCGTTAGACCATTTAGTGGGTCTTAATAGTTTTTGCCATTTATGTGATCTTAAAATTAATTTAAGATTATTTTTTTTATTTACCTCATCTAATGGTATCCAAAAACTTCCTGTATCGTTTCCATCAACACAGTAATATGGCATGTCTTGATGCCAAGGTGTTTCTTTGTTTGTTCCTGGATCTTTAATAAAAAGATGATCATGAAAAATTTGTATAGATTTTGAATTTGTAGCCTCAGCAACTATTTGGGCTGCAGGAGAATTGAGCATGCAATCTTTAAATTCTTTTATTCTTTCCCAATTGCAATAATCTTCAAAAAACCTTCCCTCATTTTCATTCACATTTTCTCTTCCATGTTGACTTGGGTTGTCTAAAACTTTTTGAAAACCACTTCTTAATGGGTCAATCCAATCTTTAAATGCATCTTTAATAATTATTGCACCATAATCTTGATAATCATCAATCTGTTTTTTAGATAGATACATTTTATTGTTGGAAACTATATTTTTTTTCTAAATACTTAATCACGTTGTGAATAATAAAAGTCATAAACAAATATATTCCACCAGCTACAATAAATACTTCAATAGGCTTAAATGTTGTTGATATGATGTATTTTGCAACACCAGTTAAATCCATTAGTGTTACGGTGCTTGCTAATGAAGTGCCTTTCATCATTAAAATTATTTCATTTCCATACGCAGGAAGAGATTGTCTGATCGCAATAGGTATTTGAATTTTATAAAATATAATTTTATTTGAAATACCTAAACTTTTTCCAGCTTCAATAATTCCAGGTTTTATAGTTTGAAATGCAGATCTTAATATCTCAGACGTGTATGCACCTGTGTTTAATGTAAATGCAATAATTGCACACCAATAAGGTTCTTTTAATACAACCCATAAAACTGTTGATCTTAAATATTCAATTTGTCCAAGACCAAAATAAATAATAAAAATTTGAACTAATAAAGGAGTACCTCTAAAAACATAAGAATATCCATAAGCAAATTTATTAATAAATATATTTTTGTTTAATCTTAAAATTGCAAAGAACAATCCAAGAAATAATCCAAAAAATAAAGAAGCTAATAAAAGTTTTAAAGTAATTACAGTTGCTCCTAAAAGTTTAGGAAAACTAGTGATCATTAAATCAAAATCCATTAATAACCCCTACTATATTTAACTTCTAATTTATTAATTAACTTCATGCTTATATAAGTAAGCAATAAATATAAAACTGCCGCAAATGAATAAAAAAATAATGGATCTCTTGTGGATCCTGCAGCAATATAGGATTGTCTCATAATTTCGACCAAACCAGTTACTGATATCAAAGATGTGTCCTTTAAAGTAATTTGCCAAACATTACTTAAATTTGGAATTGCTAGTCTTAACATTTGAGGAAAAATTATTTTATAGAATTGAACAAACTTACTGATACCCAAGACTTTTGCAGCCTCAAACTGACCTTTATCAATTGATTGGATAGCTCCTCTAAAAACTTCTGTTGAGTAAGCTCCTGAAATTATCCCAATAGCAACAGCACCAGTAATAAATGCGTTGATTTCTATATATTCGTAATAACCAAATATTGATGCAACATACATTATTGCACCACTCCCACCAAAAAATAATAAATATATGACTAATAGTTCAGGAACACCTCTAATTACTGTGGTGTAAAAATTTCCAACAAAGTTTAGGGTTTTGTATTTTGAAAGTTTTAGTGGAGTAAAAATTAAAGCAAAAAGAAAACCAACTATCATCGCTGTAACAGATACAGCAACTGTCATTAGGGTTGCGTAGAATAACTCGTCACCCCAACCTGTTTTTCCAAATGCAAGAAGTTCCATATAGATTGGCGACTATATATTATAGCCGCCAAATCCAAAATTAATTACATAGAAGCGTCAAAACCAAAGTGTTTAATAGCAAGTTCGCTAATAATTCCTTTTTTTCTAGCTTTGTTAATTGCTTTATTGAAATCTTTTAAGATTTTAGCGTCTCTTTTTCCGATTTCACTATCGCTAGCTTGTCTGATTCCAACACCAACTCCATTTCCAAATGCTCCACCAGAAAAAGTTGGTCCTACTAATACAACTGGTTTACCAGATTTATCAGCATAGTCTGTAAATGCTACTGCTGCAGCAAGAGCAACATCACATCTTCCAGAAGTTAAATCCAAGTTAACCTCATCTTGAGTTTTGTAAGTTCTAACGTTTATACTTCCAACGTCACCAGACTCTAAAAAGTTTTGGTGAATTGTACCTGTTTGAGTACATACAGTTTTTCCTGCTAAAGCACCTGTTAAAGTTTTTAAAGCTTTTTTAACATCTGACCCACCTAAAGATAAATTAATACCTTCTGGTGTATCCATGCTTTCTAAACTTGAACCTTTCATTACAGCAAGAGATGCAACTTCATCAGCATATCCTTGTGAGAAAGTAATCGTTTTCTTTCTTTCATCAGTAATTGACATACCGGCCATAATTGCATCAAATTTTCTCATTACCAATGCAGGTATCATTCCATCCCAATCTTGCTCAACTATTGTGCACTCGTATTTCATAATTTTGCAAAGCTCTTGAGCTAGCTCAACCTCAAACCCAATTAAATTACCAGAGGCATCTTTTGAATTCCATGGAGGATAAGCACCTTCAGTTCCAATTTTAATTTTTTCAGCAGAAACATTTCCGATGATTAAAAAAGAAGCTAGAACTGTTAAAATAGTTTTTTTGAATATATTCATATTTTCTCCTTTAATTGGAATAATTATTTCACAATTTTTAGAAAGAAAAAAGAAAAATTAATGATTTATTGAGGATGAAAAGTTCCAAGCACAATCAAAACTTGGTATGTAAACCCTCGATAATTTAGCATTCCCAAAATTTTGATTAAATACATTTAACCAACTATCAACTTGTTTGGGTTTTTTATCCTGACTACCAACTTGAGCTGTTATTACCCCTTTTGGCTTTAATATTCTCACCAATGAGTCCATATTTTTTGCTGCTAGATCGATACAAAATTGATCATCATTTAGATCAACAAAAATATGATCGTAGGTATCATCGGCAACTGATTTAATACTTTCAAATGCATCTCCCCATACACATTTAACTGAATTTTTTTCTGTAGCTTTTTTTCCGATATCACCAAGATGTTTATTACAAACATCTACAACTTCTGGATCTAACTCATACCAGTCTATAAAATTAAAATTTTTAGAAATACATTCTCTTGCAACGCCACCATCTCCACCTCCAATGATAGCTGCTCTTTCATTATCTTTGTTTAGATTTAAACCTGAACCAACAAAAGTTGAGCTATATAAGTGTTCATCAGTCGCAGCAACTTGAATTTCACCATCTATAAATAGTGATTTTCCAAACTGCTCAAGATCTAAAATTTCAATATGCTGACCAACTTTAGATTTAAAATCTTCTAAAACATCATTTACAACATATGATTTTTGCAAACCTGGAGAACTATAAATGTCATGATAAAGTGATTTTGTATCTCTATTAAATTCTTTTTTAACAATTCTTGTATGTTCGAATTCTTTTTTAATTATATCAATTGCAACTGAAGGACTTACCTTTCCACATGTAAAAAAATCAAAACTAATAATTCCTTTTTCAGGAAAAGTATGAAAACTAATATGGCTTTCTGCTAAAAGAGCCAATATTGTAAAACCTTGAGGTTCAAATTTATATTTAGAAATATTTAATATTGTTACTTTTGCAGCTTTTGCGATTTCATGAATTACTTTTTCATAAACAGAAGGATCGTACTCTTTTGCTGTTCCAATGATGTCTAGAGTTATATGCTCTCCAACTTTAGTCATTAGCTATCCTTTTTATAATTTTTAGCTTTGGATAAAACTTTTTTCATTTCTTTTATAGAAAGAATTTTAGGCTTACCCAATTTTAGGCTCGTTATATACTGAAGGGATATATTTTCAACCTCTTCAGCTAATTCAAAAGCTTTAGACAAACTCTCTTCAAATGCAATCTGACCGTGATTTGCAATTAAGCAAGCTTTTCGACCTTTTAGAGCTCTCAAAATATTTTTAGATAATTCTCTTGTTCCAAAGGTTGCATATTTTGCACATTTAATGTCATGACCACCAGCCATTGCAACCATGTAATG
>CACDRL010000009.1 GCA_902555435.1 uncultured Pelagibacteraceae bacterium | reverse complement strand
TCCTAAAATAATTCCATAAACAATTTTATAGTGTTTCCCTGCTCCATCTATGGCCTCCGATAAAGCAAAACAATTTGCATCATTTTCACAAAAGACTTCTTTACCTAATGCTTTACGTAAATCATTTTGAAAAGGTTTTTTTTCTAACCAACTGATGTTTGGAACGTTTTTAACTAACCCTGTTTGAGGAGAGTGAACTCCTGGATGACAAACACCAATTGGAAGTTCTTGTTTAAAATCTTCTTCTAATTTTTTATGAATATCTCTTATTGCAGTTATAATCTGAGTGTAATTTTTTGGGCATGATATTCTAGATCTATGTTTTTCTTGTCCATCTTTTTCAAGCACAACACTCTCTATTTTTGTTGCACCGACATCTATACCTACTTGCATAATTATTAATAAGTTGCTCTACCACCACTTAGATCAAATACTGCGGCTGTTGAGAAAGAGTTTTCTTCGCTTGATAACCAAGCAACTAAAGAAGCTAATTCCTCTACCTTAGCAAATTTGTTTCTTGGTATTTTTGAAAGCATATAATTTATATGCTCCTCAGTCATTTGATCAAAAATTCTAGTTTTTGCTGCTGCTGGAGTAACGCAGTTTACTGCAATATTTTTTTGAGCAAGTTCTTTACCTAAAGATTTGGTTAACCCTATAACTCCTGCTTTTGAAGTACTGTAAGCACTTGCATTTGGATTTCCTTCTTTACCTGCAATAGATGCAATATTTACAATCCTTCCGTAATCATTCTTAGCCATAAATGGAACAACTGCTTTGCAACAGTAAAAGACTGCATTTAAATTAAGGTTAATAACCTTATTCCACTCTTCAATTGGATACTCCGCAACAGTAGTGTTCATACCTGCTACACCAGCATTGTTTATAAAGATATCAATCTTACCGTGTGATTTTTCAACTTCAGATAATTTTGAATTAATTGTTTCATAGTTGCTTACATCAACTATTTGATAAGTTAAATTTTCAGAATTTACTTTTTCTAAAGCTTTTTTAGCTTCACCTTCGTCGATATCCCAAATTACTACTTTAGCACCAGACTCTATAAATCTTTCAGTAATAGCTAATCCAAACCCTTGGGCTCCACCTGTTACAATTGCTACTCTGTTGTCTAAATCAAATTTAATCATCTTTATTTTTTAATTTTTTTTGCTCTTATTAAAGGAAAAGCTAGAGCAATTAAAGATAAAATAAAGAATGTTAAAGCTATTGGTCTTGTGAAAAACATAAACCAATTTCCATCAAATATAACCAGAGATTGTCTTAAGGTACCTTCAACTAACTCTCCTAAAATCAACCCAATGATAACGGGTACAACTGAGAAACCGTACCTTCTCATAAAGAAACCGAGCACACCAAAAAATAACATTATCCAAACGTCAATTATAGATTGATTTAATGAATATGTTCCGCAAACTGAAACTGCAAAAATCATTGGCCATAATATTTTATTAGGCACCAAGGTTATTCTTGCAAAAATTTTTGCACCAAAAAAACCAAATATAAAAAATAAAACGTTAGCAATAAGCATTGCTCCAAAAATTCCATATAAAAAATCTGGTTGTTCTCTAAATAAATCAGGTCCTGGTCTAACCCCATGTATAATTAATCCTGTTAAGATAACAGCTGTTGTTGCACTACCAGGAATTCCAAGTGCAAGCGTTGGAACCATCGCACCACCAGTTGCTGCATTGTTGGCAGCTTCTGCACCCGCAATACCTTCTATAGAACCTTTTCCAAATTCTTCTGGTTTTTTTGAAAATCTTTTTGCCTCTGAATATCCAATTAAAGATGCAACTGTTCCACCTTCTGCAGGCAACACTCCAATAAAAGAACCTATACCACTTGATCTTAAAATTGTTTTCCAAGTTTTTTTGTAATCATCTTTACTTGGAAGTTTGATTGCTTTTAAAGCTATTCTGTTAAATACTTGATTAATTAAAGTTGACTGAGTTAACATCTCACTCATTGCAAACAACCCAACAACTACTGGAATAAAACCAATACCTTCTGTTAGTTCATTAATTCCAAAAGTAAATCGATCAATTGATGTCATAAAATCTTTACCAACTGTTGAAATCAAAATACCAAATGCACCTGCAATCAAATTTTTAATGGGACTACCCTCTCCAATTGATGCAAGCATCGTTAAACCAAAGATAGCTAATGCAAAATATTCTGGTTGACCAAATTCATATGCGAGTTGAGCCAATATAGGTGCAAAAAAGACAAGTATAATAACACTAAAAATACCTCCAACTGTGCTTGAAACAGTAGCCATTCCTAAAGCTCTTCCAGCCTCTCCTTTTTGTGCTAAAGGATAGCCATCTAAACAAGTTGCTGCAGCTGCTGGAGTTCCTGGTGTGTTGATTAACACCGCTGTTATTGCACCACCGTAAGTACCTGCACAATAAATAGAAGTTAACAATACAATTGCTGACAATGGATCAAGTGTCATTGTAAAAGGTAAAATTAATGCACCACCAGTTGTTGGGCCTAAACCAGGTAATACTCCTAAGATTAATCCAAACAATGTTCCAAAAAATAAAACTAATAATAGCTTCGAGCTAAATAAAGGAGCTATCATTAATAATAAATTATCCATCTAGCTATAATAAATATTAGTTATAATTCCAGGTGGAAATCTTAAACCTAAAATTGTTTCAAAAAATACAAAGACTATTACAGGAAAAATAATTCCAACAAGTAATAAATAAAATATTCTTTTCTCTCCCCAATAATAAGAAACAAAAATAGATAAAGCTGAAATTGCTAAAAAGAAATCTAATGTTTTTGAAATCACTACAAAAATAAAAAAACTTAGAAGAGTTAAAAAGAACGATTTAGGTAATTTTTTTTGAACCTTCCAAGGATTTTTAGTTGCAAAATAATAGATCAACAAAGTCATAACTATTATTAAAACCAAAAGTGCTTTTGGAAATGTTGCTGGCTGTATTCCTCTATTTAAAATAGGTGGGACAATATCAAAAGTAAAAGTAGTGATTAATAATGCTACAGATATGAATATAATTACAAAAGAGACTTTAAACTCGTCTCTAAAAAAAAAGGGCAAACTTTTGTTTGCCCTTTTTTGTTTTTGTACATTCTTCATATGCAAATGTACTTTAAATTAGATTAGTTAATGTAACCTAAAGCTTTTAGCTGAGCGGTCATTTCAGCAAGCATTTCTTCCATTTGCTTACCCCACTCGTCAGCACCAACTACACTAGTGTCATCAAGACCAATTTCAGTTAAGAAATTTTTGTAATAGTTGTGGCTCATAGCTTTCATCATTCCAGCCTCTAGTTGTTTAACTCTTTCTGCTGGAGCACCTTTTTTAGTTACGAAACCTCTAACAGTAGATAAAGAAACAGGAATTCCTAGTTCTTTAGCTGTTGGAGAGTCTCCAATTTTAGCCATTCTTTCGTTTGCTAAAACAACTGACACACAAAGTTTACCTTCGTTAATTTCAGTTAATGCTTCACCTAAGTTTAAAACACCTACATCGATATCACCTTTGATCAGGTTAGTTTTAATTGGTGCTACACCTTTGTAAGCAACAATAGTTGGATCTGTTAATCCACCTTTTTTAGTAAATGCAATTGCACTAACGTCATCAATACCACCAGTGTGTGTTGTTCCATATTTTAGTGATTTTGATTTTTGTGCGCTAATGAATTTTTTAGCATCTTTAATTTCATTGTTACAGTTAACAACAAATAATTGAGGATCATCTGTACCTCTTGCTAAAGGCTGCATATCGCTTAATTTTACTTTAGTTTTTCCTAAAGCCATTGATACTGCGTGACCAGTAGTCCAAGTTAAAGTGTGGTTACCATCTGCAGGTAAAGACATCATGTAATCCATAGATGCTGCTCCACCACCACCTTTTTTATTCACTAACTGCATATCTTGTTTAAGAACTCTTCTTGCTCTTAATAACATCATTCTAGTAGTAACGTCAGTTCCACCACCAAAACCAGCGTGAGTAATTGCTTGTATTGGATGTCCATCAGCTTTTGCTGAAGTGATCATTAATGGAAGAGCTACAACAAAAAATTCAGTTACTAAAAAAGCAGCTGCTAAAAATAGTTTAAAGCTTTTTTTCATTATTTCCCTCTTTAGTTTATTTAGTTTATATATATAACTTATATACAAATATTTAATCATACTCTTACACAGAACGTAAAGTAAAAAATGGAACAAAATAAAAGTAACATTGCTCTTTTACTCGGGGATCCAGCAGGAATAGGACCTGAGCTTATTTCAAAACTATTAAAGGAAGAAGTTACTAATAAAGCTAATATTGTTGTAATTGGTGAAAAACAAATTCTTGAAAGTGGAAATAATATAACTGGCAACTCTCATCAGCTTGAAATCGTAGAAGATTTTGATCAAATTGATTTTAAGAAATCGAATAGATTTTTATTAGATATTTCAAAAGGTAAAAATCATAAATATAAAATAGCTGAACCTTCAAAAGAATCAGGTGAAAGTGTTTTAGAAGCTTTAGATTTAGCACTAACTCTCGCTAAAGAAAAAAAAATTGATGCAATTAATTTTGCTCCAATGAATAAGACAAGTTTAAAACTTGGAGGAAACACTCATTCAGATGAATTACAATTAATGGCTGAAAAATTAGATGTCAAAAGTTTTTGTTGTGAGTTTAATGTTATAGACAATTTTTGGACTGCAAGAGTAACCTCCCATATTCCAATTAAAGAGGTTGCTCAACACATTACAAAAGAAAATATCTTGAAGCCAATTAAATTAATTAACGAAGTTATGGAATTGAACGGTGTGAAAAATCCAAGAATAGCAGTTCAAGCACTTAATCCACATGCAGAATTTGGTACAGAAGAAAAAGATGAAATTATTCCAGCAATAGAAGAGGCAAAAAAACTTGGATTTAATACGGATGGACCATTACCGTGCGATACATCTTTTGTAGTTGCATATAAAAATAAAAATCATGATTGTATGGTTGGCATGTATCATGATGCACTTCAATCTGGACTTAAAGCATTTGGTTTTGATAGAGGGGTTACTGTTCAAGGTGGTTTAACAGTTCCTGTAACAACAACTGCACATGGATCTGCATTTGCAATTGCTGGAAAAAATGAAGCTAACTTAGCTCCAATTTTAAATTCATTTAAAATTGCATTATCAATGGCTGAAAATAAAAAGAAGTTAAGCTAAGCTTTAAATTAAACCAGCATCTACTGTAAAATTTTGTTTAGTACATCCCGATGAAACATCTGATGCTAAATATAAAACCATTCGTGAGACATCCTCAGGTAATATTTGTTTTTTAAGACACTGTTGATCTAAAATTTCTTTTTTAAATTTTGGATTTAACCATAGTTTTGACTGTCTTTTAGTTGTAACAGATCCAGGCGCTATGGAGTTAATTCTAATATTATGTTGTCCTAAATCTCTAGCTAAAGATTTGGTTAAACCATAAATAGCTGCTTTTGCTGTGCTGTATGCTGGAAACGTGACAGCTCCTCTAATCCAGCTAACTGAACCTAAATTTATTATTGATCCACCTTTGTTTTTAATCATGCTTTTTTTAACTGTTTGAATAGCGAACAAATAGTGCTTTAAATTTATTGCCATTCTTTCATCCCAGTATTTTTCTGTAACTTCCTCAAGAGTGTGCCTTTGATCATTTGAAGCGTTGTTAACTAAAATATCAATTGTTCCCTTCTTTTTAATAATGTTCTGAATTAAAGTTTTATATTTTTTTATATTTTTAATATTACAGAATTGAAAAGTAGGTATTTTTTGTTTTTTCTTTTTAATTTTTGAAATTAATTTTTCAGCTCCTTTTTTATCTATATCGAAAAAATAAACCTCAACACCTTGTTCACAAAGGTGTTCAACAATTGATGCACCAATACCAGTTGCTCCACCTGAAACTAATGCACGTTTATCTTTTAAATCAAAATATTGAACTTTCATTGAGATAAAAATTTATGATTAGTTTAATATTTTTTTTATTTCCTCTAAAGTAAAAGGTTTTGGCTTCTTGCAAGTTGTCTTTATTTCTTGTGGGATACCTGTTTGAGATGCTCTCATTGTTGAGTCTATGATATCTAAAACATGCAAAGAAAGATCTCCATTACATCGATGTTCTAAATTATTCTCAATTGCATAAGCCATCTCTGATAGACCGGCTCCTCTATAATTTGCATTTGTTGGAGATTCATTTGCTCTTGAACTTTGACTTTTAATATTAATTTTTCCTAAAGGCATCATATCAGTTTTATGTTCACCCCAATTACCACCAGCTGTTACTGAAACAAAAGCCGATCCACCAAACATATTTGGATCAGGAACAATAATTGATCCTTTGTTACCATAAAGTTCTATGTGGTTTCTTTGATGAGCAACCACATCAAAAGATAAAGTAATCTGTATGATGCAATCATTTTCAAATTGTATAGTTGCAAGATAAGTTGTTGGAGTTTCTACTTTAAATTTTTGATCTTTTTTAGGACCTATTCCAATTTCTCTTTCTTCAAAAACTTTTGTACATCTTCCTTGTACTTGTTTTGCTGGACCAATTAAATTTACTAATGCTGTAAGATAATATGGTCCCATATCTATAACAGGACCTCCTTCATTTTCAGCAAACCAAGGTTCTGGGTTAGGGTGATATGATTGAACTCCAGGGAAGGCAAAAATTGCATTTCCCAATTTAATATCGCCAATTACACCGTTATCAATTAGCTCTCTAGTTTTTTGAATACCTCCACCCAAGAAAGTATCTGGTGCATTTCCAATATAAAGATTTTTTTCTTTAGCAAGTTCAACTAATTTTTTTCCATCTTCAAAGTTAACAGCCATGGGTTTCTCAGCATAAGAATGCTTACCATTTTCTAAAGCCATTTTTGAAACTTCAAAATGTGCTCTAGGAATTGTAAGGTTTAATATTATTTCAATCTCTTTATCTTTAAGAAGATCTTCAACAGTTACAGCTTCAATATTGTAATGGATTGCACACTTCTTCGCTGTTTCCATGTTGATATCAGCACATTTAACTATCCTGATATTATTGAAATACTCTTGAGCCCTAAAATATGTTTCTGAAATATGACCACATCCTATAAGGCCTACTTTAAACACTTTATTCATAAAGGACTAAATACCTTGTCTTTGTTTGCTTTTTCCTTCTTTGTAAAGTTTTAAAGCTTCTTCATTTTCTTTAGTAGTTGGAATTTCTAAAGTTGGACTATCCCAAAAAGATGATCCTTCGACCCATTTATAAGCATGAGTTTTAATTGAAATAACATAAGTCACATCAGATGCTTTAGCTCTTTTGAATGCAGCTTCAAGATCTGAAATTGAAGTAACGTGCTCAGATTTTGCCCCCATACTTTCTGCATGTTTTGCAAAATCTACATCAACTAAGCCGGGTGTATTAGAACTCTTTAATAAGTTGTTGTACTCTTTACCACCTTTGAATAATTGCAATCTATTAATAACTGCAAAACCTCCGTTATCACAAACAATTATAATCAACTTATTTTTTGTAATTACCGAAGAATAAATATCAGTATTATTTAATAGATAAGATCCATCTCCAACGAAAGAGATTACTTCTTTATCTGGGTTTGCCATTTTAATTCCTAACGCTCCAGATATTTCGTAACTCATACAACTGAAACCCCACTCTGTTTCATGGGTATTGAGTTCTCTTGGTCTCCAAACTTGAATTACTTCACCTACTAATCCTCCTGCAGCTGTAACCGCAATATCTGTTGGATCAGAATTTCTATAGATTGCACCAATTGCTTGAACATAACTTGGGACTTCCTGATTGGTTGGAGCACTCTCTTTATCTATATGTTCATTCCATGACTTAAGCTCAGTTTGAGATTTTTTATTCCAATCTTCTCCTGCTTTCCAATCACCTAAAGCTTGAGAAAGTTCAATCAAAGAAACTTTTGCATCTCCAACGACTGCTTGAGCTAAGTGTTTATTGGCATCATATCTTGATACATTGATAGAAACTAATTTGAAATTTTCGTTTTCAAAGTTTGCCCATGATCCAGTTGTAAAATCAGCAAGTTTTGTTCCAACCGCAATAGCAAGATCAGTTTGTTTAGCTAATGTGTTTGTATTTTTTCCTCCCAATCCTCCAATTTGACCTGCAAAATGAGAATGATCTCTCTTCATTGTTGAATAACCCATTACAGTTTGTGTAACTGGGATGTTATGTTTGATTGCAAACTGACTTAATTCTTCCATTGCATCTGAATAAAAAACTCCACCTCCAGATATTATAATTGGATTTTTTGAAGATTTAATTTTTTCAGCTGCTTCTTTAATTTGAAATTCATCTGGTCTTGGTCTTCTAATGGTGTGAACTTTTTCCTTAAAAAATTCTTCTGGGTAATCAAAAGTTTGACCTTGGATATCTTGACTTAACGCAATACAAGCAGGGCCACAATCAGCAGGATCTAACATTGTTTGAACTGCTATTGGAAATGATTGAATTATTTGTTCAGGTCTAGTGATACGATCAAAATATCTTGTAACTGGTTTAAAGGCATCGTTTGCAGTTGTGCTTGGATTGTTAAAATGTTCAACTTGTTGCAATACTGGATCTGGCATTCTATTTGCATAGGTGTCACCAGGTAAAAACAAAATTGGTAATCTATTACTCATTGCAACTGCTGCAGCTGTGACCATATTTGTTGCTCCTGGACCAACCGACGATGTTGCTACAAAAATTTGTTGTCTTCTCTTAGCTCGAGCATAACCTATGCCAGTTAAAGCCATATTCTGTTCATGATGGCCTCTATAAGTTGGTAATTCTTTTTGATTTTCTTCTAGTGCCTGACCTAAACACGCTACATTTCCGTGTCCAAAAATTCCAAAGACCCCAGGAAAGAGCGGTTCTTTTTTACCATTAATTAATATTTTTTGAGCAATCAAATATTTAACGATTGCATGCGCACAAGTTAGAGTGATTTTTTTCATAATTGGGTTTATTTTTTTTATGTATAATGTTTATATATATTTATATTTATAAATTAAAAAACCCAACTTAGTAAACCTTAAAAAAATAAAAATTATGTATAGCAAATTTGGACAATTCATTGATGGAAAATGGCAAGAAGCAGAAAAAAAAGAAACATATGATGTAATCAATCCTGCAACAGAAGAAGTAATTGGAAAAGCATCAAAAGCATCTTCGGCAGATGTACAAAAAGCATTAAAGTCAGCTGAGAAAGGTTTAGAAGTTTGGAAAAATACTGCGCCGTGGCAAAGAGCATATGTGCTTAGAAAAATTGCTGATCTAATGAGAGAAAAAAAAGATGTTATTGCAAAATGGTTAACTCTTGAAGTTGGAAAACCTCTATCTGAAGCGGTTGGTGAAGTTGGTGGTGGAGCTGATATTTTTGAATGGAATGCAGAGGAGACAAAAAGGATCTATGGTCAAACTCAACAAAGTAGATTTCCAGATACAAGAGTTCATGTTTATTATCAGCCAGTAGGAGTTGTTGCAGCTTTAGTTCCTTGGAATTTTCCAATAGTTTTAGCTTCAAGAAAAATTTCTACTGCTTTAGCAGCAGGTTGTTCTGTTATATGTAAACCAGATGTTATTACTCCTGGAGCTGTAATGGAATTAGTTAATATTTGTAAAGAAGCTGGAGTGCCAGATGGTGTTGTTAGTCTTTTATCGGGTGATCCTGCTGAAATATCAAATGAATTAATGGAATCTGATATTATTAAAAAAGTTTCTGTTACTGGATCTACAAGAGTTGGTAAAATTATTTTAAAAAAAGCAGCTGACAAAGTTCAAAGAGTTACAATGGAACTAAGCGGTCACTCACCTTTTATTGTATGTGAAGATGTGGATATGAACAAAGTAGCTGACATTGCAATAACTGGTAAATTTAGAAACAACGGTCAAGTTTGTATTTCTCCTAATAGATTTTACATCCAAGAAAATAGAAAAGATGAGTTTGTTAATGCTTTCATCGAAAGAGCAAAAAAATTAAAAATTGGTAACGGTATGGATGAAGGTGTAGATCTAGGACCTTTAACTACCGCTAAGAGATTAGAAGAAATTGAAAAATTAGTTGATACTACAAAAAAAGAAGGAGCCAAAGTATTGATGGGTGGGCAGCGACCTTCTGGTTTCAATAAGGGATATTATTATGAACCAACTGTATTTGATGATGTAAAAGATAATTTTACAATAATGAAAGAAGAACCTTTTGGTCCACTAGTTCCAATTTTAACTTTTAAAACTTTTGATGAAGTAATTGAAAGAGCAAACGATAATGACTTAGGTCTTTGTAGTTATTTATACACAAATTCTATGGATAAAGCTCACATAGGATCTGAAAAATTAGAGTCTGGATGTGTAGCAGTTAATACTGGTGTTGTTGCAATAGCTGAAGCACCTTTTGGAGGTATAAAGCAAACAGGTTACGGACGTGAAGGTGGATCTGGGGCAATAAAAGATTACCTTAATGTAAAATACACACACATGGGATTAAAAATTTAAAAAATGAGAAAGAATAAAATTAAACAAATGATGAAAGACGGCAAACCCGTCATTAATGGCTGGTGTGCAATTCCAAGTACTGCATCTGCAGAGGCAATGGCTCATCAAGGTTGGGACTCATTAACAATAGACATGCAACATGGATTAGTTGATTACAGTAATGCCCTTCCAATGCTTCAAACAATTTCAACAACAGATGTCACTCCACTTGCTAGAGTTAATTGGAATGAACCAGGTCAAATAATGAAAATTTTAGATGCGGGTTGTTATGGAATTGTTTGTCCAATGGTAAGTAATAAAAAAGAAGCTGAAAATTTTGTTCAAGCTTGCATGTATCCACCTGATGGCTATAGAAGTTTTGGTCCAGTAAGAGGTTTAATTTACGGTGGTGCAGATTATGCGGATCACGCTAATGAAGAAATTCTTAAACTGGCAATGATAGAAACAAAAGAATCTTTAGAAAATTTAGACGAAATAATGTCTACACCAGGTGTTGATGGTATTTATATTGGACCTGCAGATTTAAGTTTAGCAATTGGTGAAAAACCTGGATTTGATCGAGCTGAAACAACAAAAGCTTACTCTGAAATTTTGAGAATTCTTGAACATGCAAAGAAAAATAATATTTTTGCTGGGATTCACAATGGTACAACTGAATACGCAACGAAGATGATTGAAAAAGGTTTTAATTTTGTAACAATAGCCTCTGATTTAAGAGCTTTAAGTGCTGGTGCAAAAGCAACTGTAGATAAGATGAAAGGTTCTTTGTCTAAAAAAGATAACGACGCTACTTATTAATCAAGTTGATTTAAAAATTCTTCAAACTGATTTTTATCTAAATTAGAGGATTGTTTCTTACCTGGAAATTTTCCAGTCATAGAATCTTTTTTAAATGCTTTAAGTGCTTTAATTCTCTCAACTTTAATTTCATTTCTAAGTTTTAATAAGTTTCCATAAGCTTTAGAGTGTCTTGGAGGATTTTCAGTGTCACCACAAATATCTTCCATAAATAAATACATCACATCTGCATTTCTTCCAGAACCTAATGAGACAGTAACAATATTTGTTCGTTTAGAAATTTCTCCCATTACATTTTCAGGTATTACTTCACACTCAGCAGAAAAAGCTCCTGCATCCTCTAATCTTTTAAATTTTTGAAATAACTCATAAGCCTCATTTGCAGTTTTTCCTACTGCTCGTAGTCCACCTATCCAAGTAGATTTTCTTGGAACTAATCCTAAGTGACCCATCACAGGAACATCTTCTTTTGCTAACATTTCTACTATGTCCATGCTTCTTGGTGTCATCACAGCATCAGCACCATTTTCTAAAGCTTTAAATGCTCCACGCATGATGTCATCTGCTGTAACAAATTCATTCAAAACTAAAGCTGCGGTCAAAAAAAGATTTTTAGACCCTTCCCTTACTGAAATAATATTTTTGGCGTTAGCAATAATCATATCAAATCCAGCTTTTTCTGCTGCAACGGCTTCATCAACAGAATTTGCAGTAACTTGAGTAAATTTTTTTTTGCCTTTAGCCGCTTTTAAATCACCTACCGTAGTAGATCTTTTTGCTGGTTTTGCAGCCCATGTGTATACATTCTTCATTAAACACCTCTATAAAGAATATCTCTTCGATCTATAAATTCCTCAAAAGTCTTAATAGTGACAACTGATGGTAAAATAAAAATTGACCTTTTGTCTTTTTCGTTTCTGATAATTCTAAAATAACCCTTTTTGATTGCTGTATCTATATAAACATTAGAAGTTAAATAAGATTTCTCTATAACTCTTAAAAGTTCATTTTTAGTGATAGATTTATTTTTATAATAGGCAAGCATCACCATATGCAACATGATCCAATGCTGAGGAGTTAGAGAAAACCAATTCAATAAATCATTTGCTAACCTTCCCTCAAAATCTCCAAGAGAAATTTCAGCTAATTTAATCCTCTTTTGAGTTAATTTTGGAATTCTCTTCTGTTCTTCAAAATTTTTAGGATACTTAAACTGTCTTTTCATTTAAATAAACTTAAACTTATTAAGTTTTCTATTCAATAATATTTTTGCTTAGTAGCTCTTTATAAATGTTATTTACTCTATGCACTTCTGAAGCTGTATTAAAATATCCTTCATATTCGATTTCATCTGGTGTTACATCAAAATGATAATGACCAGCATCTTTATCATCGTCATAAGAATGAAAATGCGTATGTTCACCTGACTCTCTTAAATTCAGTTCTCCTCCTGTAGGATCTCCAGTCCAAAGAACTGTATAACATTGTAATTTTGGACCAACAGGTTCATAAAATTGAAGAAAATCTTTTACACACTTCATTTGTTTTGGATCATAGTATTCATGTTTAATGTCTTTATAGTCTGGTTGAACATGAGATCTTACTTTTCCTTCTAAAATTCTAAACACACCTGCAATAGCAATATGTTCTTTTTCTTTAAGATTTAAATTACTTGATAATGAAGACCTCATTGCTTGCGGGAGTGACCCTTGATCTCCTGATCTTCCTTTGATTTTTATTCTTATTACTTTACCTTGTTTACCATCTGTATAATAAATATTTCCAAGTCCTCCATGTTTTCTTGCACTATATTTTTCAACAATACATTTTTTATCAGGACTTACTCTTGCAATTATAGATCTAGACTCATCAGTAATTAAATTTTCATTAATTACCAATTCTCCACAATGACCATCCAAACACGACATTGCACCTGATCCAGCACCTAAAGCGTAAGATTTTTCTGATCCAATCATTTTTGAAATTTCTTGGTAATCAAATTCAGCACCAATAAAATTAGGATCATGCATGTATGGCTCACCACCAACATCAATAATTTTTTGATTACCGCTTATTCCTTCAGATGGACAATCCCACTCTCGAAGATTAGGACAATCCACAACTTCTACTTCAACATTTTTAAAATTTTTAGATAAACCTTTTTTTAATGCATCTGCCACATCTTCAAGTGAATGATTTGTGAATGTTCCCTTTTCTATTTTTAATTGCATAATGTAAATAAGCTATAATTTATTTTGCATATTGTCTATAGATAATATATATAATTTCTATACATAAATAATTTTAAAAAGGTAACGATGATAAATAAAGATTTAAAAGTAGCTGTATTAGGTGCAGGTGCTATGGGATGCCTGTTTGGAGGATTGATGGCTGAAAAAGGATTAAATGTAACTTTAATTGATGTTTGGAAAGAACATGTCGATGCAATTAACAAAGATGGTTTAAAAATGGATGGTCATGGTGGAGATCGTATAATTAAAGTTAAAGCTACTTCGGATCCATCTTCGTTAGATAAAATGGATGCAGTAATTGTTATGTGCAAAGCAACAGCATTAGAACCAGCATTAAATAGTATAAAAAATATTATTAGTGAAAAAACAGTCTTCATGTCTTTTCAAAATGGTATTGGTCATGAGGCAATAATTCAAAGTATCGTTGGAAATGAAAAAGTAATCGGTGGAACAACAACACAGGCTTCAAATATTTTAGGACCAGGTCATATAATGAACCATGGTGCACTACCTTCATGGATTGGTGAATATGAAGGAGGAATAACAGAAAGAATTTCAGAAATAGCTGATACTTTTACTGCACATAATTTAGAAATGATTGCAGCTGAAGATGTAAAAAAAAGAAAATGGATGAAACTTTTTGCTCTGACTGCAATTGGTCCTCTTTCAGCTATCTTTGATCTACATCACACCGATCTTTACGTAAATAATAAAGCTAATGATGTATCGAGAGGACTTGGTAAAGAAATCATTTTAGAGACAAGAGAAGTAGCGCTTGCTGATGGAGTTAATGTTTCTGAAGATGAATGTCTATTTATGTTCAATAAAATTGTAGATTCTATGCAAACAAACAAATCTTCAATGGCTTTTGATGTTCAGTACAAAAGAAAAACAGAAATTGACTTTATTAGTGGTGCTGTTTCTAAAATTGGAAAAAAACATGGAGTAAAAACACCTTTAAACGACCTTATGTATAAAATGATTAAGGTTAAAGAAGGTATGTATAGTTGATGCTTAAAATCAATCGATTAAAAAAAATTAGAAGTAATTTTCCTGTACTAGTTGGAGACAAAGTTGTTGAGAAAAATACGTGCGATTTATTAATTGACGAGATTAGTAAATCTAAAGCCTTTGACGATATGATTATGGGTGGTCGAAGTAGAATTAATAAAGGCTCTAAAAATTTTAATAACTATATAAAATCCTCAAATAATTCTGAAAAACTCTTTAAACTTTTTAATACCAAAGCATTTTATAAAAAAATTGAAACCCTTTTTTCTAAAAATTTTAAAGATGGATCTTGGACAAATACTCACAAGCCAAAAATATTTAATCAAAAGAAATTTACTATTAAAAAGAAATTAAATTCAAGTGAATTAAAAAAATTGTTAGGAAATAATTACACTAATCCAAAAGTTAATTTAGATATTGATTTTTCAGTTTCTAAAGGAGGATACAGATTACGTCCTCATAGAGATGATATTACGAGATTATATAATTTCTTAATTTATCTAACAGATATTCCAAAAAAAAATGGAGGATCGCTTACAATTTACAAAAAAAAATCAAAGAAAAATTTAAGAAAAAGTTTCAGAAGATTTCCAAAAATGAGTGAATTAGAAATAGTAAAAGCATTTACTCCTAAGAAGGGAACTGCGGTATTTTTTCAATCTACACCTAATTCCTATCATGGAGTTAAACGTTTTATAGAAAAAAACTGCCCTAAAAGATTTTTTATCTACGGCAGTTATGCTTTAAATAAACCAGTAATTTGGAACTTCAAAGGAACAGCATACTACCCACATATTATCAGTAATAAAAAAAAAATGTTAACTTCTTTTCATGATGCAAACTATTTAACATCTGCTCCTAAGAATTGATATTATGGTTAAATTCCACTAAATTATATTAATGGTAAATAATCTTCAAAAGAAATTATTTGAACAAGGATATTTGAAGATCAAGAACGTTCTTAACTTTCAAAGAGATCTAAAGCCAGTTCTTAATGATATGGAATTTGTTATGGACTGTTTGATCCAAAAATTTGCAAAAAAAAAAGATATAAAAAAAACTCTTAATTTAGATTTTAAAAAAAAATATTCTTATATATCAAAATTAAAAATTGATGATTTAGATCAATATTTTAACACTAGACTTCCAAGGGATCATGTTAAGAAAGACAGTGATTATTTTGCTACTCAATCTTTATGGAATTTAATAACTAATAAAAATATTTTAGATGTTGTAGAAAAAATTTTAGGTAAAGAAATTATGTCTAACCCAGTTCAAAATACAAGGATTAAACAACCAGAAAAAAAATTACCTAAAGGTTCAGTTTTTGATGGTTTAAGTGGAAGAACACCTTGGCATCAAGATGCTGCTGTGCTTAATGCAAAAGGACAAAAATTAACCGATATGGTTACTGTTTGGATACCATTTACTAAAACTACTAAAAAAAATGGGTGTATGATTACTGTTAAAAAGATAAATAAAATGGGACTATTAAATCATATCTCTGGATATAGAGGCCAAGTAGCAATTAAAGATAGTAAATTACTAGATAAAATGAAACACATTAACTTGGAAGCAGATATCGGAGATATTATTCTTTTACACAAACACTCAATACATTGTTCTTTACCAAATAGATCAAATGATTTTAGAATTAGCGCAGATCTTAGATATAATGTAGCTGGACAGCCTTCTGGAAGAGAACCGCTTCCAAATTTTTATGTGAGAAGTAAAAATAAAAAAAATATTAAAATTCAGAATTTTAAACAATGGTTAGCTCTTTGGGAAAAAGCAAAAGAAAGGTGCATTCCACGTAAATATGCTTTTAAATATCCACTTCCTACTTATAAAACAAATAAAAGAGATTTGTCTAATTTAGTTTAAGAATTAATTTTTTATTATGAAAATTTTAATAACTGAATTTATGGATAGGAATAGTATAGACGACTTAAAAAATAATTTTGAAATCACATTTGATGAAACACTTTGGAAAAATACTAAAAAATTAAAAGAAATAATAAAAGATCACGATGGTTTAATTGTTAGAAATAAAACTCAAGTAAATAAAGATATTTTATCTAATGCTAATAATTTAAAATTTATAGGAAGATTGGGTGTTGGTTTAGATAATATTGATACTGAATTTTGTAAAACCAAAAATATTCATGTCCAACCTGCAACTGGCATGAATGCAGACTCTGTAGCTGAATATGTGATTTCATCTTCGATGTCTTTGATAAAAAAAATTCCTATGTTTCATAATGGAACAGTTAAAGGTGATTGGCCTAGAACTATTATTAAATCTGCAGAAATAAATGGAAAGTGTATTGGAATTGTGGGATTTGGTACCATCGGTAGAATAGTTGCGGACTATAGTTTGAAAAATGGCTTAAATGTTTTGGCTTATGATCCTTACATTAAAAAATTAGATGATAATGAAAAAAATTATAAATTATCCTCATTAGAAGCTGTATTTAAAAATGCAGATATTATTTCTTTGCACTTACCATTAACAGAAGAGACTAAAAATTTAATCAACAAGTCTTCATTCTCTAAAATGCAAAAACAGCCAATAATAATTAATACTTCAAGAGGTAGTGTTGTAAATGAGAATGATCTTATAGATGCTTATGATCAAAATCTAATTTCAGGATTTGCATTAGATGTATTTGAAAATGAACCTATTAAGAAAGATTTGTGCGAAAGAATAACATCTGAAATGAATTGTATTTTAACTCCTCATATTTCAGGTGTTACAACAGAATCAAATATAAGAGTTAGTGATTTTATAGTTAAAAAAGCGATAGATTTTTTTAAGTAATTATCTCGTTCAATTTAACTACTCTTCCAAGTTTAATTGATGTCTCAGCAGCTTCTCCAATAGCAACTGCAATTAATCCATCATTCAAAGATACCTCTGGTTTTAATTTATTTTTTACTGCATTTATAAAGGCTAAATGTTCATAATAAGTTGAACCATGATGGTGTCCTGCTTCAAGTATTTTTGGATCCACGCTAACACTTTCTTGTTTAGTTTTCCCGTCTCTCATACCAATTCTTACATCAGAAGTAGTTTTCCCGGACTCGTTTGAAGGAACTGAAGTTTCAATTTTGCCAATATTTCCTGTTGCAGTTAACTCTTCTTGCATTTCAGAATTTTCAGCAAACATACAAAGCTCAAGCATACTTCTTGAGCCATTCTCAAAATTAACAATTACGTATGCATTATCAATAATATCTGGTTTTTTCCCATCATACTCTTCATCTAAATGATTTACATCTTGTCCCCCACTCGCATAAACACTTATGGGCTCACTCTTAACAATAAAACGCATCAAATCAAAAAAATGACAACACTTTTCTACTAAAGTTCCTCCGGTATTTTTTTCAAATCTGTTCCAATCATTTACTTTTTTTAAGAAAGGAAATCTGTGTTCTCTTATTGTTAATGTTTTTAGGTCACCAATTGTTTTGCTGTGAATTTCTTTGATAAATTTTGAAACAGGAGGCATATACCTATATTCCATTGCGGTCCAAAAAACTGAAGGGTAATCTTTAGTAAGTTTTTCTATTTCTAAACAATCTTTTGTCTTAGTACACAAAGGTTTTTCAACCAATATATGTTTATTGGTTTTAATTACATCTTTTAAAATTTGAATATGAGTAAAATTAGGAGATGAAATTATATAAACATCAACTAAATTTTCTTTGATCAGATCTAGATGATTTTTAAAGCAAACAACTTCTGATTTGAGTAATTCTTGACACTGTTTCAAGGATTCCGCATGTGGATCTGAAAGAGCAACTACTTCAGCTTCATCTATTAAAGATAAATTTAAAATATGTTCTCGAGCCATTGTACCAGCTCCAATAATTCCATATTTAATTTTTTCCATATTTATTATCTATCAGTTTAATTAAATAAGTTTAATCAATTGTTAATCCACTTGGTACTTTTTCTGGTTTACCGAGTGGTCTTTGATTTCCACTTTTACCAGTTAGAGATTTTAAAAAAGATACTAATTGGTCAATTTCTTTTTCACTCAAATCTATTGGTTTGATATCTATACTTGAAATGATTCTATCCTGCTCTCTTTTGTCTGAAAAAGTTACAAAATCAATTTGTTCTAACCATGGAGCCTTTGGTAAATTTGCATATTGAGGTTTCCAATTTTTATTCATACCTACTGGATTTAAATGTTGTTTAATTATGCCTTTAAGTGTTGGATAAGCACCATTATGACCATAAGGTGCGGTTAAAGAAACATTTCTTAGCGCAGGTGTCTTAAATTTATACATGTCATTCACATCATCTGTTTCAACCATTCTACCAACATCACGCGCATAAGGATCAAAAGGTCTAGTTCTCCCTGGTCCAAATTGAGGAATACCTATTGAATGAAATTTTTGATCAGACAATAATGATCCAGAATGACATGAGCTACAATTAGCTTTGCCATAGAATAAGTTCATACCTGCAATCTGATTTGAATTTAAAGCTGTTTTATTTCCATTTAAATATTCATCAAATGGAGAGTCAAAGGATGTCCATTCATGAATTTCAAAAGCTGCAATTGAGTTTACTATATGTGTGATATTTATATCTAAAGCGTTATCTACATCATCAAAAGCATGTTTAAACATTTCAACATATTCAGGAACTCCTCTTATTCTATGAGTAATTACAGGCCAAACTCTATCAATTCTCATACTGTCTTTACCAACTTTTGAAACAAGTCCTATAATTTCATTTTCACCTGGATTTCCAGCCATTTCAAATTGTCTTGTCATTGGAAATAAAGCCTGTACAGCAACTATATTATCAAGACCTTTTGGAAGCAGTTCTTGTGCTGGAGTATTAAAACCATTACCAAATATGTCAGATTTAGTCACTCTTCCATCGTGAAGTAGTGTTGTAATATCTTTAAATCCTAAATTCCATAATGCTAGAGCATTTCTAGGAATACGTTTTTTAATTTTATCATCCCCTGATCCAGCTGTTCTTTCTAATCCAATACCATGTCCTCCCTCGCCAATACCTAATGAAAGTCCATCAGACCCTCCTAAATCATGGCTATGACAGGTTGCACAAGCAATATTACGATTGGCTGATAAAATTTTATCATGAAATAAAAGTCTTCCAATTTTAACTTTTTCTATATCAACTTTATGAAAATCATTACTTGTCAAAGGTTTTGGTAATTCAATTGAATATGTTTTGTTTGCTGAAATTAAAAATGGAATTATAAATATTAATATTTTTATATGTTGAGATACTTTTTTATAATTTTTTTTATTCCATCTATAGTTTTTGCAGAAATTGAAAATGCTAGAGATTTGATGGAAGCTGGAAAATTTCAAGAAGCTATGGAAGAGCTGATGCCAGCTGCTCGATCTGGAAACGCTGATGCTGAAGAGCTTATTGGAATTATGTATGCAATGGGTCTTGGAGTTGAACAAGACGATGTTAGAGCTTTTGAATGGTATCTTAGATCTTCGATGAAAGGTCATCCTGGTGCTCAATCGGGTGTTGGATGGTATTATGAAGTCGGTAGAGGACTCCCTGCTCCTGATCTTGTTCGAGCTTACATGTGGTATGGTTTGTCTGCTATTGGAGGTGATCCCGATGCTGCAATTTCTCAAGAGGAAGTGATTAAAAAAATGACTCCTGAACAAATTGAAAAAGCGCATATACTTATTAAAGATTACAAAGCTTGGATTTATCCTTTTAGGTAATGAGGCGAATAATTAAATCCGCCCCATTATTTAATTAAGATTATAAGTCTTTGTCGTATGCACTTGATGCTCTTTTCTCAGCATCAGCAACTGCACTAGTTAAAGCGTCAAAGATTTGTCCACCACCTTTAACATTTGACTTAAACCAATCATAAACTGGACTAGCAGCTTTTTTGAAGCTAGCTTTTTGTGCTGGAGTTGGAACATATAGATCTCCACCACCTGCTACAAAGTCTTCATATGCTTTGATTGATTTTCTTTTTGGAGATGCAAATGTTGCTTGTTGCAATGCATAAAATCCATCCGTAATAACTTTCTTAAGTTCTTTTGGCATAGATTGATATTTTGCATTGTTCATCCACCAAAGTGCTCCCATGTATGCATGACCGTCTAAAGTAACATATTTTAGACCCGCATCTGGAAACTTCATATTCATAATGTCAGTTATTCCATTTTTAGAACCTTCAACTACACCTGTTTGAAAAGATGTAAATAATTCTGGCCATGGAATAGGAGTTGGTGATGCACCTAGAGCTCTTACAAGCTCTTGAGGTAAATCAGCTACAACAGTTCTGATTTTTAGACCTTTCATGTCAGATGGTTCTGCAACTCTTCTTTTTGTGTTTGCAAAATTTCTCCATCCACCAGTGTTTCCAATAGTCATTAATCTTATTGAATCTCCTGAATCTTTAAGAGCCATTTGTCTCATAGTTCTTACGAAATCACCTTGCATAACATCTTCAGCAATTCTGTCATCTGCCATTAGATATGGTAAATCTAAAACTTGAACATATGGGAATACACCAGCTGCTCCTCCAGAAGTAGAAATGTAAATGTCGATACTTCCATCAGAAACACCTTGTAAACATTCTGCTCCTTTAGAACATAACTGTGTACCTACAAAAAGTTCCACAGATATTTTTCCATTTGATGCTGCTTCTACGTAGTTTTTAAATACCACTGAACCATCATAGTCTTCATCTTGATCATTAGAGTTCATAGTCATTCTTAAATTGTAATCAGCAGCTGAAACAGAAGCTGTAAAACTAATTAAGAATAATAATGAAAAAAATGATTTAATTAATTTACTCATTATTATTTCCCTCTCTTTAAATATATATTTAAGTATAGAAACTATACCTAATTTGTACCTCTGTGTCTATTATCTAAAAATTTAAAACTATTTTGCAAAACCTGTAAGCAAGGGAATAGTCATTGAAATTGACGGGAAGTATGTAATTAAAAATATTACAATAGCTTCAACTGCTAAAAACGGTAATATTGCTTTTGATATAGTTTCAACTCTTTCTCCAGAAACTGAAGATGCTACGAATAACACTAAACCCATTGGTGGTGTTGCTAAACCAACAGTTAAGTTAACTGACATAATAATTGCAAAATGAACTGGGTGTACACCTAGTTCTACAAATACAGGTCCAAGTATTGGTCCTAATATAATTATTGCCGGACCTGCATCTAAAAACATGCCAACAACAAATAGTAAAATATTAATAAGAAATAATAAAATATAAGGATTGTCGGTTAATCCCAAAACAAATTCAGCAAGATATTCTGGTGCATGAGATAAACTAACAACTGTTTTAAAAGCCATTGCAGCACCAACCAAAAGTAATACTACAGATGAAACCATTGCAGCTTTTGTCATAACCTTTGGGACATCTTTCCACTCTAAAGATTTTAAAACAAACAAACCAATAAACATTGCATAAGCAGCAGCAACTGCAGATGCTTCTGTTGGTGTAAAAATTCCTCCAAGTATACCTCCCAGAATTATGACTGGGGTCATCAATGGGAAAAAAGCTTTCAAAGAAGCTTTTCCTCTTTGGCTCCATGTTGTCTTTTTTGTTACAGCAGGAAAATTATATCTTTTAGCCATAAACTTAATTGTGACCATCAAACTAACACCAACTAAAATTCCAGGAATAATACCTGCTAAGAATAAGGCAGCTACACTCTCTCCCATGACGTATGCATAAATAATCATTATTCCTGAAGGCGGAATAATTGGACCAATAACTGAGCTTGCTGCGGTAATTGCTGCTGAAAATTTTTTAGTATAACCTTGTTTCTCCATTGCAGGAATTAACATTGAACCAATTGCAGAAGTATCCGCAACTGCAGATCCAGATAGGCCAGCAAAAAGCATCGAAGTTAAAACGTTAACATGTGCCAAACCACCTTTTAAATGACCCATCATCGCTTGGCTAAATTCTACTAATCTTTGAGTAATTCCTCCCCTATTCATTAGCTCACCAGCTAACATAAAAAATGGAATTGCCATTAAAGGAAAACTATCAATGCCATTGTAAATATTTCTATAAAGCATTGCTCCATCTCTAGATTGATCATTAAGCCAAAGTAAAATTCCAGGAGCAGCCAACAATCCAAAAAATACTGGTAATCCAATTAACAAAAATAATAAAAATAAAGGGAGAAACCAGATTAGCATTATTGGGTCTCCAATTTTTGTTTATCTAAATCTTCAGGTAACTCTAATTTTGTAAAATTACTTAAAAAATTTCTTAAAATTAACTCTATATTTACTGAAATCAAAAAAACAATTCCAACAGGTAAGGACATATACATCCAAGCTAATTTTATTGGCTCTGCTTTGCCACCAATTAAATTAAATGGAATTTTGATTGAAGCAGAATTAAATATCCATCCAGCATTAATATGCTTTAAACCTAATTCAAATCCAATGATCAAAACAAATAAAGATATAATTAATAGAAATAAAGTTAATAAAGTGGATATGATTTTAGGTAAAAATCTTTCCAACATATCAATAGAGACAAAACCTCCCCATCTATAGGCTGAAGGAGCGATTAAACCAGTCATCCATAACATTAAAAATCTTGCAACTTCATCTGGCCAAGGTAAGGCATTGTTGAGAACATATCTAAAGAAAACCTGGATCATAATTACGACAACCATTAAAAAAATTGCGATCCACGCAAATTGTCTTCCAATTCTTAGAAAAAAAGTATTAATCTTTTCAAGAAAGTTAAAAATATAAAGTAGAGTTTTTATAGTCAAATTCACAACTAAATTTATTTTAATAAGAAAATAATTACAACTTTTTAAAAAACTATTTTACATTGTTTGATATTTTTCGTATTAGAAAAGCCTTCAAAAGAAAAGCTTAAATAAAATTATGAGTAATAAAAAGAAGATTCTAGTTATCCAAAAAGTTCATGATAAAGGTATGGAATTAATTAATAACCACCCCGATTTTGATGTGGAAGTAACTGACGATGTTTCAATAGAAAATTTAAAGACTAAAATAAAAGATTGTGATGGCGCTTCAATTAGAATAGCAAAACTACCAGGTGAGGTAATTAACGAAGCAAAAAATCTTAAAATAATTTCTAGACATGGGGTTGGCTACGATAATATTGATTTAAAAACAGCCAAAGAAAGAGATATAAAAATTGCTATTACAGCTAATGCAAATGCAGTTACAGTTGCTGAGCATGTGATGTTTGTCTTGCTAAATATTGCAAAGAGAAGAGAGCTTTATCATACGACAGTTAAAGAAGGTAACTTTAAGGACAGAAATAAATTACCTAAAACTATTGAAGTATGGAAAAAAAATTTCCTAATAATGGGATTTGGTAGAATAGGTAAAGCACTTATTAAACGATGTTTGGGATTTGAAATGAATGTATTCGTCTATGATCCATTTGTAGATAAAGACGCAATAGAAAATCTTGGTGGAAAAAAAGTTGATAATCTTGAAGAGGCAGTAAAGACAATGGATGTAATATCTCTACATGTACCTTTAACAGAAAAAACAGAAAATCTTATTAATTATGATTTACTTAAAACGATGAAGAAAAACTGCATCATCATTAATGCTGCTAGAGGTGGAATTATTCACGAAGAAGATCTTAATAAGGCATTAAATGAAGATTTAATTTTTGGAGCAGGAATTGATGTATTTAAACAAGAACCACCCGAAAATGATAATCCTCTTTTAAAAAATGAAAAAGTTTATTTGAGTCCACATACTGCTGCTTTTACTGATGAATGTATGACAAGAATGGGTGTAGAAACAATTCAAAATATAATTGATTATTTTGATGATACATTAGAAAAATCAAAAATTGTGAGACTATAGTAAGAGATTTAATTTAAAAGTTTAAGTTTATTATTTATTGAAAGTTAACTTTTGTAAATCTTAATACCACTAAGATTTAAAGTTTCAGTTAAATACTTGTAACCTATTTTTGCATATTCAAATGGATTTGCTTTTGCAGGATCTTGTTCCGCCTCTACCACCAACCATCCAGAATAATTTTTTTCTTTTAGCACATCGAACAAAGGCTTGTAATCAATACATCCATCACCTGGAACTGTAAATGCACCCTCTAAAAAGGCTCCTCTAAAACTTAAATCTTCTTTTAAAGATTTTTCTAAAACACTTTTTCTAATATCCTTGCAATGCATATGAATTAATCTTTCGCTAAAGTCATTTAATATTTTTAACGATTCTCCCTGAGCAAACAACATGTGACCAGTATCTAATGTAAGTTTTACGCTATCATGAGTGTTCTCAAGCAATCTTACTGTATCCTCTTCAGTCTCTATTACAGTTCCCATGTGATGATGATAAGCAAGCGGCATACCTTCGTCTTCAAGATATTTTCCCATTTCTGAAATTTTTTCATAATATTTTTTAGATTCTTCAAGATCCATTTGAGGTCTTGTAGATAATTTTCGATTTGGGTCTCCTTGAATCGATCCAGAAACTTCAGCAAAAACCATGCAAGGTGAATTACAATCTTTAAAAAGTTTTAACTGATCTTGAATTAAATTTTTTTCTTCATCAACACTATTTGTTCTTAAATTAGCTCCATACCAACCTGAGCAAAGATTTAATTTAAACTCATTAAGTTTCGGAATTAATTCTTCTGATTTTTTTGGAAATTTACCACCAGATTCAATTCCAATAAATCCTGCCTGACTAGCTTCAGACAAACATTGTTCTAAAGAAGTGTCACCACCTAATTCTGGCATATCATCATTACTCCATGCAATTGGTGCTATTCCTAATTTTACTGACATACAAAAATTTATTAAATAGTTAGATGGATTTCTAAATGATGATGTTATGTGCATCAAGAAAATTATATTTTTAATTTATGTTTAATTCGTCGTTAAAAAATGTTTCTTGATTTTGTTTTTTAATTCTGTTCTATATTCTTATGATTAACTTTTCTTTAATGGGAGCAGGACGGATTGGAAAAATGCACGCTAAATTTATAGCAGCGCATCCAAATGCAAAATTAAAATACATATACGATGTAAATTCTCAATTTGCTGAAGAAGTAGCAAAATCAACAGGTTGCTCTATTGCATCTACAGCGGAAGAAGCAATCAATTCAGATGATATAGATGCAGTTCTTATCGCTTCAGCTACACCAACTCATACTCAATTTATTACGATGTCAGCAAAAGCAGGAAAGGCAATTTTTTGTGAAAAGCCAATTGATTTAGACATTAATAAAGTAAATGAGTGCATGGAAAATATTAAAGGAACAAATGTTCCAATTCAAATAGGCTTTAATAGAAGATTTGATGCTAGTCACGCAAAAGCACAACAAGCAAGAGTAAAAAAAGAAATTGGAGAATTAGAAATGCTAGTTATTACAAGTAGAGACCCTGAGCCTCCAGGTATTGAATATTTAAAAGCTGCAGGAGGATTTTTTAGAGATACTACTATTCATGATTTTGACTTAACTAGATTTATACTAGGCGACGATCCTGTGGTTCAAGTATCTGCATTTGGGGATGCTTTATTTGATAAAAATTCACAACAGGTAAAAGATCTAGATACTGCAATGTTTATATTAAAATCAAAAAAAGGTGTTTTAATTCATATTAATAATTCCCGAAGAGCAGTTTATGGGTATGACCAAAGAGTCGAAGTATTTGGTAGCAAAGGAATGGTTATCTCGAATAATCAAACACCCACTTCTTTAGAAAGATACACAAGTTCATCTACAAATGAAAAAGAGCCTATACATTTCTTTTTTATTGAAAGATATGAGCAAGCTTATAGAGATCAATTTAATGAGTTTATAAAAAGTGTTGAAAATAAAACAAAACCTTTGGTAGGTTTCGAAGATGGTAGAAACGCTTTAATAATAGCTAATGCAGCATATGAATCATTTGAAAGTGGTAAAGTAATAGATATAAAATTCTAATGTCTAATAAATATATATCAGAACAATCTAACCAATTTAAAAATAAAATAATAATTGTAACAGGAAGCACTCAAGGAAGCGGAGCCGAGACTGCAAAATTGCTAGCAAGCAGAGGTGCTAAAGGAATAACTATCTGTGGAAGAAATAGAGAAAAAGGAAACAAGGTAAAATCTGATATAGAAACTATGGGCGCGGAATGTATATACGTTCAAGCAGATTTAGAGAAACATGAAGACTGTAAAAAAATAGTTTCTGAAACTGATAAAAAATTTAACACAGTAGATACTTTTATAAATGTTGCTGCGTTCACTGAAAGAGGAACGATCTTAAGCACAACAGAAGAAAATTTTGATAAAAATTTTAATGTAAATGTAAAAGCTCCTCTTTTTATGATGCAAGACGTTATAAAAATAATGATTAGAGATAAAAAAAAAGGAACTATTGCTCATATTTTATCAATGGCAGGATATAGTGGTATGCCTTTCTTAACTGCTTACAGCTCTTCCAAAGCAGCATTAGCTGTAATGATTAAAAATGTTGCAAATTCAGTTTCTGGTCATCAAATTAGAGTAAATGGAGTAAATCTAGGTTGGACAGATACACCAGCGGAAACAGTAATTCAGAAAAAATTTCATAACGCGGATGATGATTGGTTAAAAAAAGCTGAAGCCAAAGTCCCTTTTAAAAGATTAAACAAACCTTTAGATGTTGCAAAAATTTTGGCTTTTTTATGTTCAGATGAGTCAGGAATAATGACTGGAAGTATTATTGATTTTGATCAAACAGTTGCGGGATGGCATTCTTATTCAGCGTATGACACTAAAATATTAGATGATAGTATTTTAGGTGAGTGAACCTAATTTAAATTAATTTATGAAAAAAAATAAAATTAAAGATACTGGTGTAGAGGTTACAGAATTAAGTTTTGGAACATCTTCTTTAGGAAGTATGCCAGATACTTATGGCTATGAAGTACCAGAACAAAGAGCTCAGGAAGTGTTAAAAAGATTTTTTCAAGGTCCGGTAAATATGCTTGATACTTCAAGAAATTATGCAATGGGAGAAAGTGAGAAAAGAATTGGTATTGGAATAAAGGCGAATGATGGTTGGCCAGAAAAATTTGTCTTATCAACAAAGATCGATAGAAATATGGATACACTAGTGCTTGATGAAAAAAGAACAAGAGAGTCTTTTGAAGAAAGTTTGAAAACTTTAAACGTTGATTCTGTAGATGTTTTGTTTCTTCACGATCCAGAATATGCAAAAGATATAAATGACGTAACAAAAAAAGGTGGCGCATTGGATGAATTGTTTAAAATCAAAGAAGAAGGTTTGGCAAAAGCAGTTGGCTTAGCTATGGGAAAAATAGATATAATGTTTCCTATTTTAAGAAATTGGGAATTTGATGTCATAATAAATCACAACAGATACACTTTGTTAAATAGAGAAGCAGATGAAATGTATAGCTATGCTCATAGTAAAAATGTATCTATTTTCAACGCAGCCCCTTACGCAGGTGGTGTTTTGGCTAAAGGTCCGAGCAAGTTCAAAAAAATTACTTATCAAGATGCTACCGAGGAAAAGCTCGCGCCAGCTAGAGAAATAGAAAAAGTTTGTAAAAAGTATAATGTTGAAATGGGAGCAGCTGCTTTACAGTTTTCAATGAAAGATAAAAGAATTACGTCAACAATTTGTGGAGTTACTAGTGTTCAAAGTATTGAAAAAAACCTTGCTTGGGCTAAAACAGACATACCAGAAGAATTTTGGAATGAAGTTTTAAATCTACCTTATTCAACCAAAGATCCAGAATCTGAAAGAGTTTATACACCTGGTTAAATCTATAGCTGCTCAATCTCTTTTAAATCGTTCAATCTCCGTATCATTTAAAATTTGACACATAGATTATTTAAGAAATAATACAGTTTATATTATATGAATATTCTGAAAGATAGTTTTGGACGAAAATTTCCATATATTAGATTATCAATCTCGGATGTATGTAATTTTAAGTGTGGATACTGTTTACCTAATGGTTATAAAATTGATAAAAGTGATAACAGAACCTTTATCACTAAAGAAGAAATTGGAAGACTTGCAAAAGCTCTATCAGAATTAGGTGTGTCTAAAATAAGAATAACTGGAGGAGAACCTACAGTTAGAAAAGATTTTTTAGATATCATTAAAATAATTAAAAAAAATTCAGGTATTAAAAAAACTGTAATTACTACTAATGGATATCACCTGCATAGAATTGCAGATGATTTAAATGAAAGTAGGCTTGATGGCATAAATATAAGTATTGATAGTCTTGATCCAGAGACTTTTAGAAAAATTACAGGACATGATAGATTAAATGAGATTTTAGAGGGTATAAAAAAACTACAAAGATTAAATTTTAAAAATATTAAAGTAAATGCAGTTCTTCTTAAAGGTATCAATGATAAAGAAGAAGATTTTAAAAGTTGGGCTAATTTTATAAAAGATAATCAAATTGATTTTAGATATATAGAATTAATGCAAACTGGAGATAATTTAGATTATTTCAATCAGTATCATGTATCTGCAACTAAATTTACAGATTATTTAAATGATAATGATTGGGTAATTCAAACATTTGGGAAAGACGCTGGTCCATCTAAGAATTATATAAATCCTGAATACAAAGGAAAATTTGGTGTTATTGCACCCTACTCAAAAGATTTTTGTAAGAGTTGTAATAGACTAAGAATAACTGCCAAAGGTGATTTAAGATTATGTTTGTTTGGAAATACTGGAATAAATATTAGACATTTGATGCAAAGAGATAACCAAACAGAAGAGCTAAAAGATTTAATTTTGAAACAATTAAATTATAAAAAAGAGTCTCACTATTTAGAAATAGGAGAAACAGGATTAACAAAAAATCTATCAACAACCGGTGGATAAAATGAAAAATTTAAAAATTGTAACTAATAATGATTTAAAAAACTGGGCAAAAGAGATTTTTGAAAAAAACTCATTTAAAATGATTGATGTTTCTGAAAAAAAAGAAACATTTCGAAGAGCTTTAGCATCGGGAAAAATTTATGTTGGCAAAGAGGTATTTGAACTTATTAAAAATAAGGAGATGCCTAAGGGTGATCCAATTACTTTGGCAGAGGTTTCGGCGGTATTAGGAGTTAAAAAAACAAGTGAATTAATACCTTTATGTCATCCGTTATCTATAGATCATACGGCCACTAAAATTATAATGAATGAAGAAGACTCTTCACTAGAGGTTTACTGTGTGGTTTCTACTTATGCCAAAACAGGTGTAGAGATGGAAGCAATAATGGGTGTAAATGCAGCTCTAATTACAATTTATGATTTAAGTAAAATTGTAAACCCTCATCTTAGAATTGATAATGTAAAATTATTAATCAAAGAAGGTGGAAAAAGTGGATTGTGGAAAAATCCAGATGGACTTCCAAATTTTTTAAAAGATTTTTTCTAAAACTTTATGAAAGTTAAAATTGAGTTATTTGGTGCTGCAAGAGATTTTAGTGATCAAAGTTTATTAGAACTAGATCTGGGTCAAAAGACAACAATTAAAGATATAAGGAATAAAATAATTCAATATGTAGATCAGAAATTTAATGGAAATGAAAATTATATAAAAATCATTAACTCTTCAGCTTTTTGCTCAGAAAAAAATAATATTGTTAGCGACAATTATAAAATCACAAATAATGAAAAAATTGGTATTATACCTCCAATCGGAGGAGGTTAATGCTTCATACTGACATTGTAGATTGTAAAGTTAAAAAATTATCATTAATTGATGCTGAAAAATTTATAGCATCTAATGATTTTGGAGCATCATTAATTTTTAGCGGAACAGTACGTAGTCAAAACAATAATAAAAGTGTTTTAGGTATTACATATGATAGTCATGATGCTTTGGTAATTAAGAGTTTTGAAGAAATTTATAATGAGGCTGAACAAAAACTAAATATAAAAAATAAGAGTGTTTTTATTGAACATGCTAAAGGTTACTTAAATTTAGGTGAAACTAGTATCATTATAGCAGTTGCATGCATACATAGAGATGAGGTTTATGTTTTATCAAGGTATATTATAGAAGAAATTAAAAAAAGGTCTCCTATATGGAAAAAAGAACATTATACAAATAATCAAAGTGACTGGTTAAAAGGTAATCCTATAGTTAATGAAAAAAATTAAATACTCAGAAATAACGCCAGAAAATATTTATAAAAACAGAAGAAACTTTATAAAAAAATTTGGGCTCGCTGCGGGGTCTGTTTTTTTAGGACAAAATTTAAATTCTCCAGCAAAAGCTGCTCCAAAAAATGAAGATTTAAAACTAACAGAATATAGATACGTAACGACATATAATAATTATTATGAATTTGGTACAGGTAAGTCTGATCCAGCTGAAAGATCAGAAAAATTTAAAACTACCCCATGGGATGTTGTGATTGATGGAGAGGTCGAAAACCCTTTAAAGCTCTCTATTGATGAAATAACAAATATGTTTCCTTCAGAAGAAAGAATTTATAAATTAAGATGTGTTGAGGGATGGTCAATGGTTATTCCTTGGCTTGGATTTCCTCTAAATAAAATTTTAAAAAAAGTTTCACCAACTAGTAAAGCAAAATTTGTTAAATTTACTTCTATACTAGATCCAGAACAAATGATTGGACAAAGATTTCCAATTTTAGATTGGCCTTATAAAGAAGGTTTAAGAATAGATGAGGCTATGCACGATCTGACTATTATGGTTACTGGATTGTATGGAAAAAAACTACCAAATCAAAATGGGTCACCTTTTAGATTAATTGTTCCTTGGAAGTATGGATTTAAAAGCTCCAAAGCAATCGTGAACATCAAATTAGTTGAAAAAATGCCTACCTCCTCGTGGATGAAAGCTTCTCCAAATGAGTATGGTTTTTATTCAAATGTAAATCCAAGAGTGGATCATCCTAGATGGTCTCAAGCAACAGAAAGAGTTATTGGCGAAAGTATAATCAGTCCAAGAATTCCAACAACTATGTTCAATGGTTACGGAGATCAAGTTGCGAATTTATATACTGGTATGGATTTAAAAAAATATTTTTAATGATAAAATATTTGAAGCCAAGTGTTTTCATTTTGAGTTTATTTCCTTTCCTTATCATCACTTACAAAATTTTTTTTAATAAACTAGGTCCTGAACCAGTAAAAGAAATTACTCATTTTACAGGAGAATGGACGCTTATTTTTATTTGTTTAACTTTGAGCATGAGTCCACTTAAAACATTTACTAAATTATCACTTTGGATAAATATTAGAAGAATGTTAGGTTTATTTGTGTTTTTCTACGCAACACTTCATTTATTAACTTATGTTGGATTAGATTATAGATTTGATTGGCAACCAATATTTGATGATGTTGTTAAAAAAAAATATGTATTCATTGGTTTCGCAGCATGGCTTCTATTAATTCCTTTGGCAATTACCTCTTCAAGAAAAATGGTAATGTTACTTAAAAATAATTGGAAAAAATTACACAGACTAATTTATGTAATAGCCATTTTTGGTTCTCTGCATTACATATGGTTATCAAAAACTATTTTTTTTAAGCCTTTAATATACTTTATAATAATAATATTGTTGTTAGCATTTAGAATAAAAATTAAAAATAAAAATATAAATTATGGATGAAAATTTAAAAAAAGAAATTCAATCAGCTACGCTTGAAAGATTAATGAAACATCTAGATGAAAGAAAAGATGTACAAAACATTGATTTGATGAATTTAGCAGGGTTTTGCAGAAACTGTTTATCTAGATGGTACAGAGAAGAAGCTGAGAAAAAGGGAGTAGAGATATCAGACCCTGATGCAAGGGAGCATGTTTATGGAATGCCCTACTCTGAATGGAAAGAAAAATATCAGAAGTAATTATTTTTCTTTTAATCTAGGAAATAATTCAACGAAATTACAGGGTTTATGATTAATATCTAATTGATATTTTAAAATACTATCCCAAGCATCTGTTACTCCTCCTGAGGATCCAGGTAAGGCAAATATGTATTTGCCATTTGATAAAACTGCGCAAGCTCTGGATTGAATTGATGATGTACCAACTGTTTTTAAACTAATAGTTCTAAAAACTTCACCAAATCCTGGAATATGTTTGTCTGCTATTTCATCAACAGCTTCAGGAGTAATGTCTCTTCCAGTCAAACCTGTGCCACCAGTTGTAATGATAACATCAATGTCTTTATGATTGGTCCAGTCTTTTAAAATTTTGACTATATCTGCTTTATTATCTTTACAAATTTTTCTATCAATTAATTGATGATTGGCCTCTTTAATTTTTTCAACCAAGATTGCACCCGATTTATCGTTATCAATTGTTCTTGTATCTGTTACAGTTAGTAAAGCTATATTTACAATCATAAATAAATTTTTTTAATGATTATACTTACAATATTTTTTTTTATAACTGCAATATTATATTCAAGTATAGGATTTGGTGGTGGCTCCACTTATCTTGCTTTGCTTTTAATTTGGGATGTCCCTTACTATATGTTTCCAATTTTAGCTTTGATTTGTAATATTATTGTAGTTTCTGGAAATTCTATAAATTTTTTAAAATCAAAGAATATTAATTTTAATTTACTTTATCCTTATTTAATTGGTTCCATACCTTTTGCTTTTATAGGAGCATCTATTTCAATTGATAAAAATTTATTTGAGATTTTACTTTTCTTTATTTTAATATTAGCTGGAATTTTTTTACTTATTGAGAGTAAATCCTTTAACAAAAAAGAGATAGTTATTAAAAAAATACCACTATTATTATCAATATTAATAGGATCGATTATTGGTTTTATGTCAGGTTTGGTTGGAATTGGTGGTGGGATATTTTTAAGTCCGATTTTATTTTTGATGAAAGCAGGATATCCAAAACATATAACAAGCACTGCGTCTTTGTTTATTTTGGTAAATTCAATTTTTGGTATAGGTGGACAATTAACAAAAAATATAGTCTTCAATGAATTTTTAAATTACTGGCCACTATTTATTGCTGTATTAATTGGTGGCCAAATTGGAAGTTTTTTAAATATAAAATTTCTTTCAAACAAATTATTAGCTCTGATGACTGCAGGTTTGGTAATTTTTGTCGCTATAAGAATGGGCATAACATTTATAGCATAAGTTGAATTAATTATTTTTTAATATATTTAATCATTCATGAAAAATTTTAAACCATTTGGACCTTCAATAGGAAAATCTAAAATTTCTAGAAAATTTTTAGAAAAACTTAACATCGAAGTTGATACAAAAATTTTCTCAAAATCGAATGATTATAGTTCAAAACTAGCAAGTCAAATTAGAAAAGAAGTTCAAATTTCAAAAAATTTTATAAAAAAATATTTGGAAAAAGAATTAATAAAAAATATTAAAATTTTTCTTATGAAAGAAAATGTTAAAAAAATTAAAGAAATTAAAATTTTAAACTTGTGGGTCGTTAGTCAATACAAAAATGAGTATAACCCTATACATTATCATGAAGGTGACTTATCAGGAGTTGGCTATTTGAAAATTCCTAAATATATGACAAAAAATAAAAATGTTAAAAATAAAAAAATTAAAACCAATGGAACAATTGATTTTATCAATGGACAAAAAGCTTTTCTTTCTAAAAGTATTTTTAATTTGATACCAAAAACAGGTGATCTTTTAATATTTCCAAATTACTTAATGCATACAGCCTATCCATTTAATATTGAAGAAGAAAGAAGATCGTTTTCTTTCAATGCTAAAATAATTTTTAATAAATAATTTACAAAATTTAATAATATTATATAAGTATAATTGCCGATTTGATCCTATTGCGGGCATAAACTGCTAAAATGGAAATTCCCTACAGATCAAATTAGCAAGGTAGTTGAACTATATTGTGCACCTGCATATCGCTTAAGCACTAAAAAAGTGAGGATGAAATGAATAAAGATTTTTTCAAAACGACAAAAATTTTAGATGGTGGAATGGGTCAAGAATTGTTGGCTAGAGGAATGAAACCTAAAGGAACCTTGTGGAGTGCTAATGCTTTAGTCGATGAAAAATACCACAACTTAATACTTAATATTCACAACGATTTTATAAAATCTGGAGCTGATGTAATTGTCACTACAACTTTTACTACTCGAAGAAAAAGGTTAAAAGAGAATGGTTTAGAAGATCAATTTAAATACTTAAATCAAAAAGCCTGTGAAATTGCACAAAAAGCTAAATCAAATAATCCTAATGTTAAAATTGCAGGTGGACTTCCACCTCAAAATTTAACCTATGAAGAAGACAAGAGAAGTGAAGAGGATATTGTTAAAGACCATTCAGAATTAGCAGAAATACTTAACCCTTATGTTGATTTTTTCTATTTTGATGTCTGGAGTAGTATCAAAGAAATTAAATGTGGAATTGAAGCAACTAAAAAATTTAATAAACCATACTTGGTGGGAGTTCATATTTCTGAGGGAAACTCATTACCAAGTGGTGAAAAAGTTTCTGAAATTAATGCAATAATTACAGAGAATTGCCTAGGAATAATTCTAGCATGTGTTTCACCTGAAAATTATGAGAATAATTTAGATGAAATTCAAAAACTTAAAGTTCCATTTGGGTTTAAATTAAATGGGTTTATAACAACAAAACCAAAAGGTGGCTATACTTCTCAGTATAAAAAGAAAGATGGGACCAACCCTAATAATTTTTTAGGTCAAAGAAAAGATTTGGATCCTAAAAAAATATCAATTTTTGCAAAAAAATTTAAAGAAAATGGTGCCACTATTCTTGGAGGGTGTTGCGAAACAAAACCATCGCACATTAAAGCAATTGCAAAAATTAAGTAACATTTTTGTAATCTGCTTTTCTTGCTAAATATATACCAATAAATACAGCAATTAATGCAACTATAATTTTAGATGTAATTATTTCATTTAGAAAAATATATCCTAAAATAATTCCAAATATTGGAATGATATACGAGACTTGCGAATGAAATATGAGTCCATTTGTCTTTAAAATCCTAAATCTCAACAACCATGCTATACCAGTAGGAAAAATTCCTAAATATATTACAGATATAATAGAGTCCATTGAAGGGTTTAGTGTCCAAGGTTTTTCAAAAATTAAGGTTAATGGAAAAAGTATAATTGTTGACCAAATTAAAATTGAACCTGTAACATTTTCATTTTCTTTGTTACTTATTTTTAAAGTTATTACTCCTCCTATTACATAACAGGTTGATCCAAGGAGAATTAAAAGTGCTGCAAGAAAGTTATTTTCATTTATTAAAAAATTATCTGAAAATAAAAAAACTATTCCTGAAAAACCTATTAACAAACCAATTGTTTTTAATAAATTAAATTTTTCTCCTTTTAAAAAGAAGTGAGCTAGAACAGTAGAACTCAATGGTGTTGTTGACATTAAGATAGCAGCCAAGTTACTTTGAACAAAATTTACTCCATATGATATTAGTATGAATGGAATAACTAAATTAATTAACCCTATAATTGCAAACCACTTCCAATCCTTTGAAAATGCTTCAATTTTTATTTTTTTATAAAAACATAAAATTAAAACTGGTATAGCTCCTAAAAAGGATCTCAAAAAACCGATTGTAATTGGTCCAAATGAATATGTGGCAATCTTTATATTAAAAAAAGCTGATGCCCATATTAATGATAATAAAGTCAATAATAAATAATCAACTAATTGGGGTTTTCTCATTCAGTTATCTCTTTTGTTTCACCTGAAGTTAATGCAATTAAATTTTCAAAATTTATTTCAAAAACTGCATTGGGATGACCTGCAGCAGCAAAAATTGAAGAAAATCTATTTAAAGTTTCATCTATTAAAATTTTTATTTTTGTTAAATGTCCTGTTGGAGATACTCCACCGATTGTATATCCAGTTATTTTTTTAACATCATCTGGATTAGCCATTGAAACATCATTTTCCTCCAAAATTTTTTTTAATTTATTTAATGAACACCTTTTGTCTCCAGAAACTAAACATAAAACAAAACTGTCACCTGCCTTAAAAAGTAAGCTTTTAACAATAGCTCCAACTTTACAACCTAGAGCTGTAGCAGCATCGTTTGCTGTTCTTGCGGTTTGCTCTAAAACAATCACTTTTAGCTCCAGGTTAAATTGTTTTAGAGATTTTTCAGCTCTAATAACTGGCTCTTTATTTAGTATTGAATTCACAAGTTTAATTAATTTAATATTTTAGTGACTAATTACACTACTTATGTGAAAATTGCATAGGTGTTATTTATTAAATAAGCAATATTTTTAACTATTTTTTTGCTAATTAGGCCAAACAAAATTACATAGGAGACAAAATGAGTGCAGCAAACGTTTTAAAATATATTAAAGAAAAAGATGCAGAATTTGTGGATCTAAGGTTCACTGATCCAAGAGGAAAACTTCAACATTTAACAATGGATGCTTCAATAGTTGATGAAGGTATGTTGAATGAGGGTGTATTTTTTGATGGTTCATCTATCGCTGGTTGGAAAGCAATTAATGAGTCTGACATGATTTTAAAACCAGATACAGCAAGAATGTTCATGGATCCTTTTACGTCTCATAATACTGTAGTTTTGTTTTGTGATATTCTTGATGCAATTAAAAAAGATCCATATGAAAGAGATCCAAGAGGTGTTGCTAAAAAAGCTGAGGAATATTTAAAAGCATCTGGTATTGGGGATAAGGCGTTTTTTGGACCTGAGCCAGAATTTTTTGTTTTCGACGATGTAAGAATCAAAAATGATATGAATGAAAGTGGATTTAAAATAGATAGTAAAGAAGGTCCATACAATTCAGGTAAAGAATATGAAAATGGAAATATGGGACATAGACCACAAGTTAAAGGAGGTTATTTCCCTGTACCACCTGTTGATAGTGAACAAGATATGCGTAGTGAATATTTAAAAAATTTGAAAGAAGTTGGTATCAAAGTTGAAAAACATCACCATGAAGTTGCTCCAAGTCAACACGAGCTTGGTATGTATTTTGGAACTTTGGTTGACCAAGCAGATAATGTCCAACTTTATAAATATGTAGTTCAAATGGTAACACATTCATTTGGTAAAACTGCAACCTTCATGCCAAAACCAGTTGCGGGTGATAATGGATCTGGTATGCATATTCACCAATCTATTTGGAAAGGTGATACTCCAGTATTTTCAGGTGAAGCATATGCAGGGCTTTCAGAAACTGCATTACACTATATTGGTGGAATTTTAAAACACGCTAAAGCAATTAATGCTTTTGCTAACTCAACAACAAACAGTTACAAAAGATTAATTCCAGGTTTTGAAGCGCCAGTACTATTAGCTTACTCTGCAAGAAATAGATCAGCGTCATGTAGAATTCCAATTACATTAAGTAAAAAAGGTGCAAGATGTGAAATTAGATTTCCAGATGCAGCTGGTAATCCTTACCTAACATTTGCAGCAATGCTAATGGCAGGTATTGATGGAATTAAAAATAAAATACATCCAGGTGAATCTTTTGATAAAGATTTATATGAATTACCACCAGAAGAAGTAAAAGCTATACCAACTGTTTGTGGATCTTTAAGAGAAGCAATGGAAAGTTTAGATAAAGATAGAGATTTTTTAACTCAAGGTGGTGTATTTACTGATGACCAAATCGATGCTTATATAGCTCTTAAGTTTGAGGAAATTCATAAATTTGAACACGCACCTCATCCTGTTGAGTTTGAGATGTATTACAGTAGTTAATTTATTTAATTACTGTTTGGTTGTTGCAATTGTATCTTTGTTAATACCTTTTTTAACAACGTAGTCTTGAGTGCCGTTAGCACCGGTCTCTACCTCTTTACGAAGATCTTTAAAGAAAGTTCTTTCTTTAATTGTATCTTTTAGGTTCTTAACAAGATTTTTAAATTCAAATTTGTTCATACCTAAACAATATACACTAGGTATGCATATCATGCAATACTGATATGCGTAAAATGGGAATATTCAACTTTTGCTAGATTTTAAAGGATTCCCCGCAACCACATCTCTCTGTTTCGTTAGGGTTATTGAATACAAATGAAGATGATAATTCCTCTTTTTTATAATCCATTTCTGTTCCAAGCAAATACATAATGGCTGCAGAATCAACAAATACTTTTACACCTTTTTCCTCAATAACTTCGTCATTTGGATTTACCTCTTTGGTGTATTCCATGACATAAGACATACCGGCACAACCACCTGATTTAACTGAAACTCTTACACCTAAAGAATCTTTTTCTGCATTTGACATTATTTCTTTAATTCTTTCTGCAGCATTATCACTTAATTTAATAATTTGGTTCATTATAAATTTAACTCCAGTTTTGCAGCCTCTGACATCATGTCTTTATTCCAAGGTGGGTCCCAAACTAATTCAAGATCAACGTCCTCAATACCTTCAACTTGCATTGCACCATCTTTAACTTCTTTGGGTAAACTTTCCGCAACTGGACAGTTTGGTGTTGTCAAGGTCATTTTGATAATGGCAAACTTTTCATCTTTTACTTTAATATCATAAATCAAACCCAATTCGTAGATGTTTACAGGTAACTCAGGGTCATAAATTTTTCTTATTTCTTCAATGATCTGTTCTTTTTTTGACATAACTTAATTCTCTGTTTTTACTTCTTCTGTTTTTTCATCAAAAGCAGAAACCATTGTGTGCCAAGATAATGTTGCGCATTTAACTCTCATTGGATATTGCTTAACACCAGATAAGCACATTAGTTTAGTTTTTTCATCTTCGCTTAAATATTCAGATTTTAATTCAGGATTTTCTTTGATCATACCTAAAAAATCCTCAACTATTTCTTTAGCCTCATGCTCATTTTTTCCTTTAATCAAATCTGTCATTATAGAGGCTGAGGCCATTGAAATCGCACAACCACTCCCTTCGAAGGATGCATCCTCTACAATTTTTTGTCCATTTAGTTTTAAATAAACGTGAACATTGTCACCACAAAGTGGATTATTACCTTTGGCGTCTTTATTAAAACCTTCTGTCTTTCTAAGATTTCTAGGGTTCTTGCCGTGTTCTAGTATAATTTCTTGATAAAGCTCTTTTAAATTCATTATAGATTAAATATTTTTTTACAGTTATTTATAGACTCATTAAGCTGATCTAAATCTTCTTTTGTATTATAAATACCAACTGATGCTCTAGCACTTGCTGGGATATTTAATTTATCATGTAAAATTTGACAACAATGATGTCCTGCTCTTATCGCAACCCCATCTTCATCCAAGATGGTTGCTATATCGTGAGGATGAACTCCTTCTATCGTGAAAGATAACACTCCACCTTTATTTTTTGGATTGCCTATTAGTTTTACTGAATTATTTTTTTGCAATAATTCTTGCCCGTATGCAACTAAATCTCCTTCATGCTTCATTACATTTTCTATACCAATGCTTTCTAAAAATTTTATTGATTGATCAAAAGCAATCACTTGTGCTGTAGCCATAGTCCCTGCCTCATATTTATTTGGCAATTCACCATAGGAAATCCTGTCTTTTTTAACTTCATTAATCATTCCTCCACCGCCTTGGTATGGAGGTAATTCTTCTAACCATTTTTTCTTACCGTAAAGAACTCCTAAACCTGTAGGTCCATACATTTTATGACATGAAATTGCATAAAAATCGCAATCTAAGTCTTGCATATCTAATTTTAAATGTGGTGCCCCCTGACATCCATCAACTACAACTATTATTCCTTTTGAATGTGCAAGCTGTGTAATTTCTTTTACTGGTAAAATTGCACCTGTTACATTGGATAAATGAGTAATTGAGATTAATTTTGTTTTTGGAGTTATTTTCTTTTCTATTTCTTCAAAAGTAATTTCGCCTTCTTCATTTATTTCAGCAAAATTAATTTTAATATTTTTTGATTTTCTTAAGAAATGCCATGGCACATAATTTGAATGGTGCTCAAGTTCTGTGATCAATACTTCGTCACCTTCCTGTAAATAACTTTGACCTAATGTATTAGCAACTAGATTTAATGCTTCCGTAGCACCTTTTGTGAAAACAATTTCATTTTTATCTTTGGCGTTAATATATTTTTGAACAGATGTTCTAGTATTTTCATATAAATTAGTAGCAGCAACTGCAAGATAGTGAACACTTCTACCAACATTTGAAAATTGTTTGGTATAAAATTCATTTATTCTGTCTACAACTATCTTAGGTTTTTGTGATGAATTCGCACTATCTAAATAAACTAGATCATTGTTTTGAATTTTTTCATCAAAAATAGGAAATTCTTTTTTTATCTGATCAATATTCATTCTTTAATTCCAATCATATTTTTTATTAAGTTTTTTATTTCCGAGTCAGTAATTTTTTCAACAACATCAAGTAGAAAACCATTGATTAATAGCTCTCTTGATTGCTGATAACTCAAACCTCTAGACATTAAATAAAATATAGAATCTTCATTCAAACTACCTGAAGCAGAACCATGCGAGCATTTAACATCATCAGCATAAATTTCTAGTTCTGGCTTAGCATTAAACTCTGACTCTTTATTTAGCAATAATGCTTTGCTTAATTGGTATCCATCAGTTTTCTGAGCTTCTGAATTTACAAATATTTTTCCTTGATACACTGCTTTAGAATTTTCATCTAAAACACTTTTAATTAGTTGATAACTTTTTGTATTTTCAGTTAAATGATTTATTATTGATCTAATTTCATGATGTTTCTCATTATTCAATGAAAAAACACCATTCACAAAAGCTGATGCATAAACTCCATTTAAATTACAATTTATCTCATTTTTTGAAAAATTTGATCCAGAAGATAAAATAAATGTTTCAGAAATACTGTTTTTATCTTGATCAATATTGTTAAAAGAATACTTAATATTTTTATTTTCAAATTTATCTACTTTATAATTTTTTAAAACTGCATTTTCATTTAATTCAAAGTTGTAAAATATATTTAAAAAATTCTTTTGGGATGTATCATTAAATAAATCAATTAATCTTAGAGAACTATCTTTATCTAGTTCAAAATTAAGTCTTAAATTAATGTTTTTAGACCAAATTTTTGAATTTGTTGTATGGTAAATAATAAGAGGTTTTATTAATTGATAACCTTTTTTTACCAATATTTTAAAACATTTATTAGTAAAGGCATTATTCAAGTCAGATAATGAATTGCTATTTTTAAATTCATTTATAGTTTCTGATTGATCAATTATTTCTATTTGATCTTTTTTTTCATATTCAAAGTCAATTTTTTCAATTCTTCCATTTATAAAAACTATTTTATTATGCTCTAATCCATCTACAAATACAGACGTATCGACTTTATTAGTAGACGCTTGATCATTGTAAAAACTAAGTTCTCCAATATTTTTTTTTATTATTTGATTAAGATCTGAAAATTTCCAATCTTCATCTTTTCTGTTTGGAAAACCTTTGTCTATAAAATTGTCTAAACAAAATTTTTTTATTTCAATATCTTTTTGAGATAAACTTAAATTTTTTATACTGTTATCAAAATCTTTTTGTAATTGTTCTTTCATTTAATTAAAATTTTCATACCCTTTTTTTTCTAACTCTAAAGCTAAATCTGGACCACCAGATTTTACAATTTTTCCATTCATCAAAACATGAACGAAGTCAGGTTTTATATAATCAAGTAATCTTTGGTAGTGTGTAATAATTAAAAATGAATTGTTTTTATCTCTCAATGTATTAACTCCATCTGCAACAATCTTTAAAGCATCAATATCTAAACCAGAGTCAGTTTCATCTAAAATTGATAGTTTTGGAGTTAGCAATGACATCTGTAAAATTTCATTTTTCTTTTTTTCTCCTCCAGAAAAACCAACATTTAATTGTCTATTTAATTTTTCCTCATCAAATTTTAGTTCTTTAGATTTTTCTTTTACCAATTTTAAAAATTCAATAGCATCAAGCTCTTTCTCGCCCCTAGCTTTTCTTACAGCGTTTAAAGAAGTTTTTAAAAATATATTTGTATTTACACCTGGAATTTCTAGAGGATATTGGAAAGCTAAAAATATACCCTTGTGCGCTCTTTCCTCTGTTTCAAGCTCAAATAAATCTTTTTCTTCAAAAAGAACTTCCCCAGAAACTTCATAGCCTTTTTTTCCAGATAGAATATTTGATAATGTACTTTTTCCAGATCCATTAGGACCCATAATTGCATGAACCTCACCAGGATTTATATCTAAGGATAGCCCGTTTAAAATAGACTTCTTGTCAATTCTTGCATTTAAATTATTTATTTTAAGCATATTAACCTACACTTCCTTCTAGACTGATACCTACAAGTTTTTGAGCTTCTACAGCGAATTCCATGGGCAATTGTTGCAATACCTCCTTACAAAAACCGTTAACAATCAAGCCAACAGCTTCCTCTGGATTTAATCCTCTTTGTTGACAATAATGTAACTGCTCTTCACTAATCTTGGATGTGGTTGCCTCATGAGCAATATTAGATTCGGAATTTTTATTTTTTATGTAAGGAACAGTGTGAGCTCCACATTTATTTCCCATTAACAAAGAGTCACACTGAGTATAATTATTTGAATTTTTAGCTTTTGATGAAATATCAACTAATCCTCTATATGTCATATCTGAACTACCTGCTGATATTCCTTTAGAGATTATTTTACTTTTTGTATTCTTTCCTAAATGGATCATTTTTGTTCCAGTATCTGCTTTTTGATGATTATTTGTTATAGCTATTGAATAAAATTCACCTACTGAATTATCACCTTTCAAAATACAACTTGGATACTTCCAAGTAATAGCCGAACCTGTTTCTACTTGTGTCCATGAAATTTTTGAATTTTTACCTTTGCACAATCCTCTTTTAGTAACAAAATTATAAATTCCACCTTTTCCATCCTTGTCTCCTGGATACCAATTTTGAACTGTTGAATATTTTATTTCTGCATCATCAAGAGCAATTAATTCAACATTAGCTGCATGTAATTGATTTTCATCTCTCATTGGAGCTGTACATCCTTCTAAATAGCTAACGTAGCTTCCTTTATCAGCAATAATTAAAGTTCTTTCAAATTGACCTGTATTAGATGCATTAATTCTAAAATAAGTTGATAGTTCCATTGGACATCTAACACCCTCTGGAATGTATACAAAAGAACCATCCGTAAAAACTGCTGAATTTAATGTTGCAAAAAAGTGATCACTTGTTGGGATTACAGAACCTAAATATTTTTTGACTAATTCAGGGTGATTTTGAATTGCCTCTGATATAGGGCAAAATATAATTCCTTGTTTGGTCAATTCATCTTTAAAAGTAGTGGCTACTGAGACTGAGTCAAAGACAGCATCGACAGCTATTCCATTTAATCTCGCCTGCTCTTGCAAAGGAATTCCGAGTTTTTTATAAGTTTCCAAAAGTTTAGGATCCAATTCATCTAAGCTCTTTGGCTTATCTTTCATACTTTTAGGAGCAGAGTAATAATATAAATTTTGATAGTCTATTTTTGGAAATTTAGGTTTTTGCCAATCTGGTTCTTTTAATACTTTAAATCTTTCAAAAGCTTTTAATCTAAACTCAAGCATCCATACAGGTTCTTTTTTAATATTAGAAATAAATTTAATAACATCTTCATTCAAACCTTTTGGGGCTTGAATATTTTCTATATCCGTTGAAAAACCATATTTATAATCTTTTAAATTATTTATTTCTTTTTGTCTGTTATCCATTCTAAACTCTTGTTTCTTTATTGTTATTTAGTAAATCTTTTAGGCTCTTATTTTCAAAAAATGTATTTATGTGTACCTCTAACTCATCCCATAGATTATGAGTAATACACTTTGTGGCTTTGCCGTTACATCCTTTTTTAGACTCTTTTTTACATTGAACAGTTTTTACTTTTTCATCTACCGCATGAAAAATATTTGTTAATTTAATTTCGTTTGGGCTTTTATTAAGAACATATCCTCCTTGAGTTCCTCTAATACTTTTAACAATTTCATTTTTTTTTAGTTTAGAAAAAATCTGTTCTAAGTAATCTAAAGATATACCTTGTCTTAACGATATATCCCTTAGTGATACAGGGTTGATATTATCAAACCTTGCTAGGTCAACTAATGCCATTACGGCATATCTTCCTTTTGATGTTAGTTTCATTTTTACCCTTAAATTCTGGCTTTTTATACATACCCGACTAAAATGGTCAAGTTTATAAAGTAAAAAAAGACTACCATTTTGTCGCTCAGTTGTGATAAACGTACCTTTTTTTTGAGAACAATAATCAATTGCATATATGGACAATAAAATTTTAGAAATTTTTATACCTGGACCTGCTGGTAGATTAGAAGCCAAATATTTTAAGAGTAAAAAAAATACTTCTCCTATTGCATTAGTCCTACAACCTCATCCACAGTATGGAGGAACTATGAATAATAAAGTAGTTGTAGATACATTTCATACATTCATGGAAAATGATTTTTCAGTTTGCAGAGTAAACTTTAGAGGAGTTGGGAAAAGCGATGGGGAATTTGATAATGGTCAAGGTGAACTGGCAGATGCCGCAGCAGCACTAGATTGGTTAGAAAGAGAAAATTTTGATAATTCACAATGTTGGGTTTCAGGATTTTCTTTTGGTTCTTTGATTGCAATGCAACTACTTATGAGAAGACCAGAAATAAATAGATTTATTGCTATATCTCCACAACCTAATGTTTATGATTTTTCTTTTTTATCTCCATGTCCAACCTCTGGGGTGGTTATTTATGGAAAAAAAGATGAATTGGTGCCAGTAGAATACATTACTGAATTAGATAAAAGATTAAGCGCTCAAAAAGGTATAAAAGTAGAATTCCAAACAATAACTGAAGCAAATCATTTTTTTTCTAAAACTGATGATGCTTTAATTAAAACTTTGGATAAATATATAAAAAAAGAAACAGCTTTATATTAATAGTTAGTTGCTAGCTTACCTCCAACGACCGGAGCATTACATCTTGTCGTATTTGGAAAAGAAATTGGTAAATTTAATTTAGATCTAATAGCTAAATAAGCAAATGCTTGTGACTCTATATAATCTCCATTCAACTGAAAATTATCTATTAAATCAAAATCATTCTTATTTAAATTTGTATTTCTAATAATTGATTTAATCAAAAACTTATTCTTTCTACCTCCACCACAAAATAAATATTTGTTAGAATTACCTTTATTTAAAAATTTTATTCCTTCTGCAATCAAATATGCTGTGAATTCTGTAATTGTTGAACACCCGTCTTCTAAAGATAAACCTCTTGCAAAAGATATATCAAATTCTTTTATATCTAGTGATTTTGAATAAGATTCTATTTTGAAATTATCTATTGCTTGATTTAGGATTAGTTGATCAATTTTTCCTGATTTTGAAATTTTACCATCTTCATCAAACTTTAAGTTTGAATTACTTCTAATCCATTCATCTATTAAACAATTACCTGGGCCAATATCATAAGCAATCAAGTCATCTTCTATATTATCAGATATATCATTTATTATTGTAGCATTGGATATTCCTCCAATATTAACTATGCAAAAAGGTTGAGCTGAATTATCTTTTTCTTTTTTTAAAAAATTATTGACTAATAATCTGTGGTAAATTGGTGTTAGGGGTGCTCCTTGACCATTGTTATCAATATCTGCTTGTCTAAAATCATAAATTACTTGTTTTTTTAATAATTGAGATAATAAATTTCCATCACCTAGTTGTTTAGTAATTTTAATCTGAGGGTTATGAAAAATTGTTTGACCATGAAAACCTATAAGATCAATTTCTATTCCATTTTTTAATGCTATTTTGCTAATTTTTTCAGCATGAAAAATAGTTAAAGCTCTCTCTAAATCACTCAATTCTTTAGAATATTTTATCAAATCTTCACTACTTTTAATTTTGTCTCTAAAAGTTGATAATTGTTTATAGAGATCAGTATCGTACTCAAAGTATTTATCTAAAATTAGGTCTACTTCATCAAATCCATCCGATTTAATTATTGAAACATCAACTCCATCCATGGATGTGCCACTCATTAAGCCCATAGCTGAAAATATTTTTTTTTTCATTAATATTATTTTTAAAAAAAATTTGTATATAGTAACTATAGTCTGATGAATAAATTTTTAAAAGAATTTAAAGATAGAGGATATTTCTATCAATGTACTAGTGAAGCTGACTTATCTAATTTATTAGATAAAGAAAAAATTAAAGCTTACATAGGATTTGATTGCACTGCTGAAAGTTTACATGTTGGTAGCTTGTTGCAAATCATGTGTTTAAGGTTGTTACAAAAAAATGGACACCAACCAATTGTATTATTAGGAGGTGGAACAACAAGAATAGGTGATCCTTCAGGAAAAGACAAAACAAGAAAAATTTTAGATGAAAGTGAAATTGAAAAAAATATTAAAAATATTCAAAATATTTTAAAAAAATTTTTAGATAACGATGATCCAAAAACTACACCAATTTATGTAAATAATTATAGTTGGCTAAAAGATTTAAATTATATTTCTTTTCTAAGAGATATAGGAAAACATTTTACCATCAATAGAATGCTTACATTTGATAGTGTAAAGCTAAGATTAGAAAGAGAACAGTCACTTAGTTATATGGAATTTAATTACATGATACTGCAAGCCTACGATTTTTTAGAATTAAATAAAAAAGAAAATTGTGTTCTGCAAATAGGTGGTTCTGATCAATGGGGAAACATTGTAAATGGTGTCGAACTTATTAAGAGATATTCTAATAACCAAACATACGGATTAACAACGCCATTAATTACTTTAGCCACAGGTACAAAAATGGGAAAAACCGAAAATGGCGCTATTTGGTTAGACGAAAAATATTTATCAGCTTATGACTATTGGCAATTTTGGAGAAATGTTGATGACAGAGATGTAATGAAATTTTTAAAAATGTTTACTGATATTGATATAAGTGAAATCAATGCTTTAGAGGAAAAAAATATTAATGAATTAAAAATATTATTAGCTAATAAGGCGACGGCTATGTTACATGGAGAAGATGCTGCTCAAAATTCTGAACAAGCAGCAAAAGAGGCTTTTTCTGGAAATTCTTTAGGCTCTAACTTACCAAGCGTTAAAATTGAAACAAAACAATTAGAAAATAATATCAATATAATTGATTTAATAATTTTATCTAAAGCAGAAAATTCAAAAAGTGAGATAAGAAGATTAATTAAAGGTAAAGCTATCAAAATTAACGATACTATAGTTCCTGATGAAAAATTTGTTATTAATCAAGAGCTATTTACGGAGAATTATTTAAAACTCTCTATAGGTAAAAAAAGACACATTAAAGTTGAATTAAATTAATTCATTTTAATTTTTTCAAGTGTTCTAGTTATAAATCTTGGTGTTAATGTTTTTATTGGGTTTACTGTAGTTTCAAGATCTTTTGGTGGCCCTTTTATTTTAAAACTTACTCCAAAAACACCTTCACCTGTTTTGTCACCAACTAAAATTTTACCTAATAATGGAATTTTACTTATTGTTTTATTTATAGTAGTAGCTGGCACCAAAGTACCTCTTAGACTTATCAATTTTTCCTCTTCTATGTAGCCACTCATTAATATAGAAATAGCTGGGCCAATTGCATAAAGTTCATCTATTGTCATTAAATTTTTTTGATTATTGAATTTCAATTCAAACTCATCAAATCTTATTCCTTCTCCTGTCAAAATATCAGCAATTCCCTGAAGGGAGGCTAGAGTTAGAAGTTTTGTCAATGCTGGGACCTCTTTTAACTTAAAGTCATAAATTTTGAGATTTGATACTGATTTCTCATTTTTTTTTGTCGATATAAAATCTAAGTTGCCTTCATCAAATCCTTTAATAAATTTATATCTTTTTACTAATGGTTTTGCTTTTGAAGAATAAAGTTTAGTTATTTTTTCATCATTATCTGTTGTTTCAATAGAAAAAATTATGTTTTTATTATTTTCAAAATTTGCAGATAAATTTGCATCAACAACTTTATTATCCTTGATAAAAATTGATCCTTGTAAATTTTTAATAAAATCAATTTCATCAATATAAACTTCATTCAGGTTTAGGTTTAATTTAAAATTATTCTTAAAAATTTTATTTTCTTTTTCTTTTTTACTTTCTAGCAAATTTGTTACAATTGAATTAGCATTCAAGAACAATCCATTTAATTTATAATCGTTTTTGTTTTGTCTTTGAATAATAAATTGA
>CACDRL010000008.1 GCA_902555435.1 uncultured Pelagibacteraceae bacterium | reverse complement strand
TAAAGTTTGTATATCAAAATACACCCAAAGGAACAGGTGATGCTGTATTAAAAACAAGAAAATATATAAAAGATAATTATTTTTTAATGTTGTTACCAGATGATTTAATAATTAAAAAAAACTGTTCCAGAGATATGATTAAAGTTCATCATAAACATAAATCATCTGTAATGGCCAGCATGAAGGTTAATTCTAAAACAGTTTCAAGATGGGGCATCTATAGTTTAAATAAAAAAATTTCCAAAAATGATTATTTTATTGATGGTGTGGTTGAAAAACCTTCAATTAAAAATGCTCCTTCTAATAAAGCAGTAATAGGAAGATACATACTTCCTAAAACTATATTTAAAAAACTAGCTAAACAACAACCTGGTAATGGGGGTGAAATACATATAACTGATGCAATTCAAACTTTAATTAAAGAAGGCGAAAAATTTATTGCTCATAATTTTTTAGGAAAATATTTAGACTGTGGAACAATGCAAGGATTTATTAATTCAAATAAAGAAATAGCAAAAATATGAAACTTTGTATGATAGGAACTGGTTACGTTGGTTTGGTAAGTGGCGTCTGTTTTTCTGATGTTGGTAATATCGTCTATTGTGTAGATAAAGATAAAAAAAAAATAGAAGAATTGAATAAATGCAATGTTCCTATCTATGAGCCTGGTTTAGAGGAAATTTTAAAAAAAAATTATAAACAAAATCGTTTGAAATTTACTACCGATTTAAAAAAGGCAGTTTCAAGCTCTGATATAATTTTTATATGTGTTGGAACTCCAACTAAAAAAAATAGTAATTCAGCTGATTTAAAATATGTCTTTACTGTTGCAAAAGAATTAAAAAAAATAATTAAAAGTTATAAAATTATAATAACCAAATCTACAGTCCCAGTAACTACCGGTGATAAAATTGAAAACATTTTAAAAAATCTTAAAAAAAGAAAATTAGTTGATATCGTTTCTAATCCTGAATTTTTAAGAGAAGGTGAGGCTATCAGAGACTTTGTCTACCCAGATAGAGTTATTATTGGAACTGATAGTAAAAAAGCTAATAAAATTTTAAAGACACTTTATATGCCCATTATAAAAAAAAATAGCAGATACTTTAATACTTCTCGTCGAGGTGCCGAATTAATTAAATATGCTTCAAACGCATTTTTAGCTACAAAAATTTCATTTATTAATGAGATTGCAAACCTTTGCGAAAAAACAGGTATAGACGTTAAAGATATATCTTTCGGTATGGGATCAGATGAGCGTATTGGAGATAGATTTTTGAGAGCTGGACCAGCTTATGGAGGATCATGTTTTCCAAAAGATACTAGAGCTTTAATTGATACAGGTAAAAAATTTAATACAGATTTGTCTATTGTTAAAACTGTAGTTTCATCGAATGATAAACGTAGATTTTTATCAATCAAAAGGGTTGAGAAAATATTAAATAACAAACTTTCAAATAAAGCTATTACATTTCTTGGTGTAACATTTAAACCTAATACCGATGATATGAGAGAAGCTTCTAGTATACCAATGATTAATTATTTTAATAAAAAAAATTGTAAAATAAGATATTTTGATCCCTCGGGTGAAAAAAAAGAATTTAAAAATTTAAAAAATGTTAAATATTTTGATAAGATCAAACCTGCGTGTTTGAATTCTGATTTAATAATTTTACATACTGAATGGAATGATTTTAAATTATTGAATTTTAAAAAATTAGTTAATAAGAAAAATTTCAAGGTTTATGACATGAGAAATATGTATTCTCCTACTAAAATGAAAAAATTGAATATCAATTATTTTGGTATAGGAAGATAGTTTAGTCTAACTCAAATATAGCATCAACTTCTACAGAAACTCCGAGAGGTAAACTATTAGTGCTTACGGCAGCTCTTGTATGCATACCAGCATCTCCAAATATTGAAGCAATTAAATCTGAAGCTCCATTAATTACTTTTGGTTGTTCAATAAAGTCATCTGTTGAATTAACAAATCCTGTTAATTTGATACATGATTTTATTTTAGATAAATCACCATCACAAGCAGCTTTTGCTTGAGCAACTAAGCTTAATCCACATCTTTTTGCTGCTTCGTAGGCTTGATCTGTACTTAAATCTTTCCCAACTTTTCCTTTAATTAGTTCTCCATTTGCATTTATCGATATTTGACCTGAGATAAAAAGTAGATTACCGGTTTTTTTAGTCGCAACATATGAGCCAACAGGAGGTTTTGCTTCGGGTAAATTAATATTTAATTCTTTTATTTTTTTTTCAAAGTTCATTTTATTTCTCCGTAAATTCTTTGTGTGATTTGCTATTTTTAAATTTAATTAGTTTCTCTTTTAAATTTAATTTATTAAGTTTTTTTTTTCCTTCTTTATATTTTTCAGAAGTTTTTTCTTTAATCAATTCAGTTTTTTCAGAAGTCTTTTCTTTAATTAATTCGGCCGCACATTTTGCATATTCTTTGCTTAATTTATCAAATTTATTACAATCGTCTGCTATAGATAAGTTAACATTAGTGATTGTCAAAATTAATAAATAAACAAATAATTTAATTTTCATTATTTTTTAGTTTTTTTCTTCTTTTTAGTTTTATCGTATTCTTTCCTTTTCTCAATAAGGATTAAAGCCTCTTCCATTGTAAGTTCTGCAGGATCTTTTTCTTCAGGAATTGTTGCATTTAAAGATTTATATTTAATATAAGGACCATATTGTCCCTTCATAACTCTAACTGGTTTTTTATCTTCTGGGTGTTCTCCTAAATCCTTAATAATTGAAGAAGACATTCTTCCTGGTTTTGCTTCAGCAATAAGAGTAATTGCACGATTTAATCCTATAGAGAAAATTTCATCAATATTCTCTATTCTAGCAGATTTATTTTCACACTTAAGATAAGGACCAAATCTTCCAGTATTTAAAATGATTTCTTTTTGATTATCAGGATTAACTCCAATTGATTTTGGTAGAGAACATAAAAACTGGGCTTTTTCTAAGTCTATACTTTCTAACTCTAAACCTTTTGGTATAGAAACATTTTTAATTAATTCATTAACATCTGGTTTAAATTTTTTGGTTTTTTTCTTTTTTTTAGTTTTTGTCTCTTCTAATTCTTCTTCTTTAAGTTTTTCATATTGCAGATAGGGGCCAAATCTTCCATTTTTTAGATATATATCATTACCATTTTCATGTTTTCCTAAAAATTTAGGTTCTGCTAACTGCGATTGAGCTGCCGCTTTTGCTTTAGACAATGGTCTAGTGAATTTACACTCTGGATAATTTGAACATCCAATAAAAGCTCCACCTCTAAAACTATTTTTAAGACTTAGTGAACCCGTATCACATAGCTCGCACTTTCGAACAATATTTCCATCTTTATCAGTATCAAAAATTAAAGCACCTAGGCTTTCATTTAAAAGATCTAACACTTCTCTAGTTCTTTTCTCTTTAACCTTAGAGACGTTATTATTAAAATCTTTCCAAAACATCTCTAAAACTTTTATCCAGCTTTCTTTACCAGATGTAATTTCATCTAATTGATCTTCCAAACCTGCAGTAAAGTTATAATCAACATATTTAGAAAACAATTTTTCTAAAAATGCAGAGATAAGTTTGCCACGATCTGTTGGAAAAAACCTTTTGTTTACTATTTCTGCATAACCTCGATTAGCTATTGTAGAAATTATACTTGCGTAAGTAGAGGGTCTACCAATTCCCAATTCTTCTAATTTTTTTACTAAACTTGCTTCAGAATATCTTGGAGATGGTTGTGTAAAATGTTGTTCATCTATTAATGCTTCAATATTAATTGGTCCTTTGGACATTTCTGGTAATATTTCTTCCTCATCATCTTTACTTGTATTTGAATAAACTTTTAAAAAACCATCAAATTTTAATACAGAGCCACTTGCCTTACATATTGTCTGATTATCTTCAGATTCAATTGTTATGGTATTTCTGTCAAATTGGGCAACTTCCATTTGTGAGGACAAAGCTCTGGACCAAATTAAATTGTATAGTTTTTGTTGATCACTGCTTAAATATTTTTTTAAAGTGTCAGGTGCTCTATTTATATCTGTCGGTCTAATAGCCTCATGAGCTTCTTGTGCATTCTTAGCTTTTTTACCAGAATAATTATTTGCAGAAGCAGGCAAATATTCATTACCATACTCATTTTTAATAAAATTTCTAAAATCATTTACTGCATCAGCTGATAAATTAGTTCCATCAGTTCTCATATAGGTAATCAATCCAACAGTATCCCCATCAATCTCAACACCTTGATATAGTTTTTGTGCAATTTGCATTGTTCTTGAAGCTCCAAAACCCAATCTACTAGATGCTACTTGTTGTAATGTCGAAGTCGTAAATGGACCTGAGGGGTTTCTTTTTACAACTTTTGATGAAATATCTGTTATTTGAAATTTTTTCTCTTTTATTTCTTTGATTGCTTTTTCAATGCTATTTTTGTCTCTAAAAGTAAATTTTTCTATTTTGTCGCCATTTAATTGAGAGATGCTTGCAGTAATAGTGTTTTTATTATCATCTCCAAATTTGAGAGTAAGTGTCCAAAATTCCTCTGGATTAAATAATTCTATTTCATGTTCTCTTTCAGTGATTAATTTTAATGCTACAGACTGAACTCTTCCAGCTGATTTTGATCCAGGTAGTTTAGTCCAAAGTATTGGAGAAATATTAAAACCAACCAAGTAGTCAAGAGCTCTTCTTGCCATATATGCATCCACCAACAAAGGTTCGATTTGTCGTGGATTTTCAATACCATGAATTACTGCTTTTTTGGTTATCTCATTAAAAACAACTCTTTCAATTTCTTTATCTTTTAAAAGTTTTTTTTCATCAAGGTACTCTTTAACATGCCAAGCTATAGCTTCACCTTCACGGTCAGGGTCGGTAGCAAGTATTATTTTAGAGGATTCTTTTGCAACATCAGTTATTTCTTTTAAATATTTTTTTGAAAAACTATCAACTTCCCATTCCATTTTAAAATTATGATCAGGATCAACTGATCCATTTTTTGATGGTAAATCTCTTATATGTCCATAACTTGCTAAAACAGTATAATCATCGCCAAGATATTTATTTATAGTTTTAGCTTTTGCGGGACTTTCAACTATGACTAGATTCATAGTTTAACAAACTACTTAAAAGCGTTTGATAGTCAAATTAATAAATTTTGGTCTTGTTTTCCTCTTTATTTATCAGCCGTTTAATATTTTCTCTATGAGTATAAAATATTAAAATAAACATTATCCCAAAAAAAATTTCATTTTCCGTTGAATCAAAAAGTAATAAATAAACAGGAACTGAAAAGGATCCAATTAGGGATGCTAATGATGAAAATTTTGAAATAAAAAAAGTTACAAGCCAACAAATACCAAAAACCATCCCAAATATTATGTTTATACTACATAATATACCAACATAAGTTGCTACTCCCTTACCACCTTTAAACTTTAACCAAACTGGAAAAACATGACCTAGAAAGGCACATAAAGCCGATACATAAATCAGATCTGGAAAATTTACTTTTACATATAAAACTGGGATAACTGCTTTAACTACATCAAGTATTAAAGTTGAATAACCAATAAATTTATTTCCAGTTCTTAGAGCATTTGTTGCGCCAATGTTACCTGATCCAATTTCTCTAATATCTTTTTTTAAAAAGATTTTGGTTAATATTAATCCAAAAGGGATAGAACCCATTAGGTATGAGATAATACCTATTGTTAATAATTCCATTTTTATATCTTAAATAATTCTTTACCTTTTACAAATGTATTGGTTACTTTTCCTTGTAGTTTTTTGTCTTCTATAGACGTATTTTTAGACTTTGAAATTAAATTTTCTTTTTTTACAATCCAAGGTTTATTTATATCAACTATACAAAAGTCAGCATCATTACCAATTGAAAGATTTCCTTTATTGATATTTAAAATTTTAGCTGGGTTAGATGTTAGCGCTTGTATTATTGTTTCAAGTTTTACAGATCCATTATGAAATAGTTCTAAACTTAAAGACAATAAAGTTTCAATACCAGAAGCACCTGTTGCTGCTTGAGAAAATGTCAATCGTTTTGATTCTTCATCTTCCGGTTTATGATCTGAAACAATGACATCAATTGTTTTATCTTTTAATCCTTGGACTAAAGCCAATCTGTCTTCTTCTTTTCTCAATGGTGGAGATAATTTTAAAAATGTTTTAAAATCTCCTATATCATTTTCATTTAACGATAGGTTGTTTATTGAAACTCCACAAGAGAATTTAATATCATTCTTTCTTTCTTTAATGATTTCTACTGATTTACCTGATGATAGTTGAGATATATGATAACGACACTTTACTTTTTCTAATAAAGTCAAATCTCTTTCAATAATTATTCTCTCAGCCACATCCGGTATGCTTGATAATCCAAGCTTAGTAGCAATTATACCTGAATTAATCATACCATTTTTTGCTAACTCATAATCCTCAGCATGTTGCATTATTAGACAACCCAAATCTTTTGCTGAATTCATTATTCTTGACATTAATCTGGTATTTTGAATTGTTTTTACACCGTCTGTAAAAGCTACAATCCCTTTATTTGCTAACAATCCAAATTCTGTCATATTAGTTCCCTCTACATTTTGTGTAAGAGATGCGCATGGAAATATATTGATCTTAGATTTATCTCGTCCTCTTCTTTTTAAAAAATCTACAATTGAAACATTATCAATTACAGGATCTGTATTAGGCATTGTTACTACGGATGTTACTCCTCCAGATAGAGCAGCATTACTCAAAGTTCTGAAATTTTCTTTATACTCATACCCAGGTTCTCCAACAAATACTCTCATATCTACTAAACCAGGGAATATATATTTTCCCTTTAAATCAATAGGTTTTTCTCTAGATGGTAAATTATTTGTATTTACTTTTTTTCCTATTGCCTCAATTTTACCTTCTTCACTAACAATTAATCCTCCATTTTCATTTATTGAATTTTGAGGATCAATTATATTTGCATTAATAAAATATTGTTTTTTCATTTATTCACAAAATATTTTTAAACAAGCCATCCTTACAGCAACTCCAAGTTCAACTTGTTCTTTGATTACACTTTTATTTATATCGTCTGCTAATCTAGTATCTATTTCGATACCTCTATTCATTGGTCCAGGATGCATTATTAGTGCATCAGGTTTAGCATGATCTAATTTATCTGGTGTTAAACCGTAATATTCATAATACTCTCTATTTGATGATAAATAAGAGCTTGTCATCCTCTCATTTTGTAATCTTAGCATCATCACAATGTCACAATCTTTCAATCCTTTTTTCATATCGGTAAAAGTATTTACACCAAACTTTTCAATTTCTTTTGGCATCAAATTTGTTGGGGCAACAATATTTACTTCAGCACCAAGCATCGTTAGTAAATAAATATTTGATCTTGCGACTCTGGAGTGAAGAATATCTCCACATATTGCAATTTTTAATCCTTCAATTTTTTTCTTTCTATTTCTTATTGTTAAAGCATCCAGTAATGCTTGAGTAGGGTGCTCACGCCTTCCATCACCTGCATTTAATACTACACAATTTACTTTTTGAGATAACAAATTGCATGCTCCAGAATCTTGATGCCTTATCACAATAATGTCAGGATGCATTGCATTTAGAGTCATTGCTGTATCAATTAAAGTTTCACCTTTTTTAATTGCTGAATTATTCATATTCATTGACATCACATCAGCGCCAAGTCTTTTTCCAGCTAACTCAAATGAACTTTGTGTTCTTGTTGATGGTTCAAAAAATAGATTAATTTGAGTTTTGCCTCTAAGAACATCAATTTTTTTGTTCTTACTCTGATTTAATTTAATGAAAGTTTCAGATTCATCTAAAATGTAGTTAATATCACTAACTGATAGATCTTGGATACCTAACAAATGTTTTTGAGAAATTTTAATAGCTTTGATGTTTTTTGCCATTAAAATTAACTCTATAACTATAAAGCCATTGAATGGCAAGGATTAATTATTTAGATAATCTATAGCTCCTTGAAGAATAAAAGCTGCTGCGTTCTGATCTATGTTCTTTTCTCTTTTAGATACATTAACATCTAATTGGCTTGATAAATTAAAAGCACCAACAGTTGATAATCTCTCATCCCAGAGACATACATCAACACCTATCTCTTTATCTATATTTTTAGATACATCGTTGACTGACTGTGCTGAAGAGCCTAAAGATCCATCCATATTTAAAGGGTAACCAATGATAATTGCCTTGATATCATTCTCTTGAATAATGTTTTTTAACTCCTCAATTAATTCATTATTTTTTGATTTATGTAAAGTTTTATAAGGGGTTGCAATTAATTGCTTTTCGTCACAAATTGATACACCAATTCTTTTTGAGCCTAGATCTAAACCTATCAAACGACATTTTTCTGACTGTTTTTTTTTAAATTCTTCTATTGTGATCATGTTGTATATTTTAAACTATAGTGATAGTTTCCGTCATATTTAAATATCATATGAGCATCGATCTTAAAACCATAAAGCATATATCTAAATTATCAAGAATTTCAGTAGATGAGAAAAAAGCTGAAAAACTCGCTAGTGATTTGAATTCAATTTTTGATTTCATTGAGAAACTCAATGAACTTAAAACTGAAAATGTTGAGCCACTTACATCTGTGGCTGAAACAACTTTAAAATTAAGACCTGATGAAGTTAAGAGTAAAAACTTAAGAGAACAAATAATAAAAAATTCTCCTAAAGATAATGAAGATTATTTTGTTGTACCAAAAGTTATAGAATAATGTCTGATATAACCAAGCAAACACTTTCTGAATTAGTTGCTAACATTAAGGAAAAAAAACTTTCTTCTTCAGAAGTTACTAAAGCCTTTGTTGATAGATCAGAAAAATCAAAAGAATTAAACACTTATATTACTGAAGATTTTAGTAATGCTTTAGATAAAGCTAAAAAATTTGACGACAAACCAAATTTGGATTTAAAATTACCTGGAATTCCTATGGCTGTAAAAGATTTATTTTGTACAGCTAATGTAAGAACAACAGCTGGCAGCAAAATATTAAATAATTTTATACCTACTTATGAATCTACTGTTACTCAGAATATTTGGAATGAAGGAGCAATTCTTATTGGTAAATTAAATTGTGATGAGTTTGCAATGGGATCTTCAAATGAAACAAGTTTTTTTGGCAATGTTCAAAACCCGATTAATAAAAATTTAGTTCCAGGTGGTTCATCTGGAGGCTCATCTTCTGCTGTAGCTGCACAACTAACACCAATTACAATTGGAACAGATACAGGTGGATCTATTAGACAACCAGCTTCATTCACAGGCACAGTAGGTTTAAAACCAACTTATGGTAGTTGTTCTAGATATGGAATTGTTGCCTTTGCATCTTCTCTTGATCAAGCTGGTCCAATGGCTCAAAATGTTAAAGATTGTGCTTTGTTGTATGAGGTAATTAGCTCATACGATCAAAAAGACTCAACTTCTATTGATTTTAAAAGAAACCATTACAGCAAAGAATTAACAAATGATATTAAAGGAATTAAAATAGGTATACCAAAAGAATATAGAGTTGATGGAATGCCAAAAGAAATTGATGATCTTTGGCAGAAAGGTATTGAGTACGCCAAAGATTGTGGTGCAGAAATAATTGATATTTCTCTTCCGCACACAAATTACGCTTTACCAACTTACTATATAGTGGCACCAGCTGAAGCATCTTCTAATCTTGCAAGATATGATGGCGTTAAATATGGCTTCAGAGCTGATGGAGAAAACCTCATTGACATGTATGAAAAAACTAGATCAGAAGGATTTGGAGCCGAAGTTCAAAGAAGAATAATGATAGGAACATACGTTTTATCTTCAGGTTATTACGATGCATATTATTTGAAAGCTCAGAAAGTTAGAAAACTAATTAAAAATGATTTTGATGAAGCTTACAAAAAAGTAGATGCAATATTGACTCCATCAACACCTAGTTCTGCTTTTAAAATTGGTGAAAAAACAAATGACCCAGTTTCAATGTACTTAAACGATATTTTTACCGTTCCTGTAAATTTAGCGGGTTTACCAGGAATTTCTATTCCAGCTGGTCATGACAGCAAAGGTTACCCTTTAGGTTTGCAAATTATTGGAAAAGCATTTGATGAACAAAATATCTTAAACATTGCTTATGCAATGGAAGAAAAAATTAATTTTAAAAATAAAATTACTGATTGGTGGATTAAGTGAGTAAAGAAAGGTCAGAATATTTAATTAATAGAAATGACAATCAATACGAAGTTGTAATTGGTTTAGAAGTTCACGCTCAAGTACTTTCTCAATCAAAGTTATTTTCTACCTCAGCTACTAAATTTGGTGCTGAACCAAACACACAGGTAAGTTTAGTAGATGCAGCATTTCCTGGAATGCTCCCAGTTATTAATGAATTTTGTGTGAAGCAAGCAATTAAAACTGGAATAGGATTAAAAGCTAAAATTAACAAAAGGTCGGTATTCGATAGAAAAAATTATTTTTATGCTGATTTACCACAAGGATACCAAATCTCTCAATTTAAAGATCCGATAGTTGGTGAAGGTAAAGTTGTTTTAGATATGCCAGATGGTCAAAAAGAGGTTGGTATTGAAAGATTACACTTAGAACAAGATGCGGGTAAAAGTATCCACGATTTAGATCCAAAAAACACTTTTGTTGATTTAAATAGATCAGGAGTTGCTTTAATGGAAATTGTTAGCAAACCTGATTTAAGATCACCAGAGGAAGTTAATGCTTATATTAAGAAATTAAGATCAATAATGCGATATTTGGGAACTTGTGATGGCAACATGCAGGAAGGATCTTTGAGGGCAGATGTTAATGTTTCTGTAAGAAAAAAAGGAACGAAAGATTTTGGTACTAGATGTGAGATTAAAAATGTCAATTCAATCAAATTTATGCAAATGGCAATTGAATACGAAGCTAATAGACAAGTTGATTTAATTGAGGATGGACAAACTGTAGATCAAGAAACAAGACTTTTTGATATTAAAAAAAATGAAACAAGATCTATGAGATCTAAAGAAGATGCTCATGATTATAGATATTTTCCAGATCCTGATTTATTACCACTAGAAGTTTCTGAAGAATTCATAAATCTATTGCAATCAGAAATACCAGAGTTACCCGATGAAAAGAAAAAGAGATTTATAGATAAATTTAAATTAACTCCATATGAAGCAAATATCATGGTTTCAGACATTGAAACCTCAAACTATTTTGAGGATGTTGTCAAAAAATCTGACGTTAAATTAGCAACTAACTGGATAATAGGTGAATTATTTGCTGCACTTAATGAAAAAAATTTAGAAATAACCGATAGTCCAATTAGTGCTGGTAATTTATCAAAATTAATTAATTTAATAAAGGATGGAACAATTTCTGGAAAAATTGCAAAAACTGTTTTTGAACAAATGATGGAAGGGGACAAGGATCCTAAAAAAATTGTTGAAGAAAAAGGATTAAAACAAGAAAGTGATCCAAAAGCTCTAGAGGCTTTAATAGATAAAGTTATTGATGACAACAGAGATAAAGCCACTGAATACAAATCTGGTAAAGTTAAATTGTTTGGGTTCTTCGTTGGACAAGTAATGAAAGTTTCAGGTGGAAAAGCTAACCCTCAGTTAGTAAATGAGATTTTAAAGCTAAAACTTTAGGTTCATGGGCTCAGACCTAAAAATTAGCAACAAAATTCAAGAGTACATTTTAAATAATGGACTAGATCTTCATCCAGTTCAAAAAGAAATTATTTCTTACAATGAGTCTCTTGGAGATATTAAAAGGATGCAAATATCTATCTCGCAATCTCAATTTTTACACTTAATAGTAAAATCATCTAATGTTAAAAAAATATTAGAGATTGGAACTTTTACCGGCTTAAGTGCTTTGTCAATGTCTCTAGCTTTACCAGATGATGGTAGAATTATTGCTTTAGATAAAAATCAAGAAACTAACGAAATTGCAATAAAATTTTTTGAGAAAGCAAAACAAAGTCATAAAATTCAAACAATAATTAAACCTGCTTTAGAAAGTTTGAACGAATTAAAAGAAAATGATTTTGATTTAATTTTTATTGATGCTGATAAAAAAAATTATAAAGAATATTATGAAAAATCTTTAAAATTATTAAAGAAAGACGGCTTAATAATAATTGATAATGTTCTATGGTACGGTCAGGTTGTTGAAGAAAATAGTGATGATAAAATCACTTTAACTATTAAAGATTTTAATAATTATGTTTCTAAAGATAATCGAGTTGAAAAAATTATAGTCCCATTAGGTGATGGCATGACAGTTTGTAGAAAATTATAATGTTTGATGTTTTTGGATTTTATAAGTTTATTAAAATTTCTTATTTGAAGAAGAATCAAAAAATACTTCATAATCACTTATTAAATAAAAATATACGTGGAACAATTATTATTTCTAAAGAAGGGTTAAATGGAACAATTTCTGGAAAAAATAAAGATATTAAATTGATCAAAGATTATTTACACAAATTATTTAAATTTGAAAAATTTGATAGCATTAATAATTCAAAAAGCTCTTTTCAGCCGTTTCATAAACCAAAAATAAAAATTAAAACAGAAGTGGTTCCAATGAATTTAAGTTTAAAAAAGAGAATTAAAAAAAAAGATAGTCATGTTAATCCTCAAAAATGGAACTCATTAATTAAAGACAAAAAAACAGTTTTAATTGATGCGAGAAAACCTTTTGAATATAAAGTTGGAACTTTTAAAGGTTCAATTAATCCAGATGTAGATAATTTTCGAGATTTTCCAAAATATCTTAAAAAATTAAAAAAAAATCAACCTATTGCTATGTTTTGTACGGGAGGTATTAGGTGTGAAAAAGCATCAGTCTTTTTGGAAAACAAAGGCTACAATAATGTCTATCAACTAAAGGGTGGTATTTTAAACTATTTAAAAAAAACAGACCCAAAAAAAAGTTTATGGAAAGGTGAGTGCTTCGTATTTGATAATAGAATTAGTTTAAAGCATGGTTTGAAAATAGGTTCTTACTCAATGTGTAGTGGTTGTAGAAAACCTATTTCTCTAAAAGATAAAAAATCTAAAAAATATGAAGAGGGAGTTTCTTGTCCAAATTGTCACGATATCTTAACAAATGATCAAAAATCCAGATTTAGAATGAGACAAAAACAAATTAATCTTGCCAAAAAAACTGGAAAAAGACATATCTTTCAAAAAGAATATTGAAATATTTTTAATTAAAAAAAATGAATTTATTAAAAGATGAAGTTTCTCAACTTATAAAAAAACTTGCAATACCCGCAAGTGTTGGAACATTATTTCAAACACTATACACTTTAGTTGATACTTTTTATGCTGGGAAAATTTCACCTGAAGCTTTATCTGCTTTAAGTAAGTCTTTTCCAATCTACTTTCTAATTATTGCTACGTCTATTGGTGTCACTGTTGCAGGCACTTCGTTAATTGGAAGTAGCATTGGGGAAAAAAATGAAAAAAATATATTAGGTTATTTTACAAATATCATTCTTTACTCAGTAATAATTTCAATAATTGTATCTATAATTGGATTTAGTTTTTCTGAAAAATTATTTTTAACCATGAATTCATCAAGAGAGGTAATTACTCTTGGCCTTGAATATACTAATGTAATATTTTATGGAACTATTCTCTTTATTCTGGTTGTTGCTTTAAATTCATTTCTTCATGCTGAGGGAGATACAGTTACATATAGAAATGCTCTTATATTATCTTTTTTTTTAAACATTTTATTAAATCCAATATTTATATTTGGATTTTTATTTATCCCAGCTTTTGGTGTTGCGGGTATAGGTTATGCAACTTTGATTGCACAATTTCTTTCTCTAATAATCGTTTTAATTAAATTGTTAAAAAATAAACGTATTAAAGAAATCACTTTTCAAAATTTTAAGATCAAATTCTTCTACATTAAAAACATTTTCTTCCAATCAACACCAATTACAATAGCTATTCTTGGCTACTCAATTGCTGCAACAATCGTATTTACCTATGTTGCATTTACAGGAGAATATGCCGTAGCTGGTTATGGAGCAGCAACAAGGATAGAACAGGTTGTCTTACTGCCTGTATTGGGGATCAATACAGCAATAATATCAATTATTGCACAGAATATAGGTGCAAAATACTATGATAGAGTAAAAAAATCTTATTTTACATCTGTAAAATATGGTTTGATCATAATGTTAGCGTCTGGAGTATTAGTATTTGCAACTGCTGATCTAATGCCAAAATTTTTCTCATCCAACAGTGAGGTTATAGAATATGGGTCTATGTACTTAAAAATTTCTGCATTTATCTTGCCAGCATACCCAATTTTTTTTCTATCCAATGGTTTTTTTATGGCTTTAAAAAAATCTGAGAAAGCAATGATTAACAATATGTTAAGGAACGTTTTGGTTCCTTTTTTATCTTATTATATAGCACGTTCTATTGGTGCAGATTTTAAAACTTTCTTTTATATTTGGGCAATATTGCAATGGTTAATATCAATCTTATTATTCTTTTATGTTAAATATTATATTAACAATAAATTAACTACTGGTTGATGTTTTATACAAAAAAGAAATTGATAATTTTGATAATTATTTCAATTATATTTTTTATACTTACATATATCGATGTAAGATCTGAAAATATAAATAAAATCACAGGTTTTGCCAAAGTTGTTGATGGAGATACAATCAAGATCAATTCAAAAAAAATTAGATTATATGGTATTGATGCACCTGAAAAAAAACAAAAATGTAAAAAAACTTATTTAACAATATCTTTTATGTCATTTACTAAAGATTATATGTGTGGAGAGGTATCTACTGAAAAGTTAATTAAAAAGATTAATAAACAAAAATTAAATTGTAATATTTTAGATGTTGATAGGTATAAAAGGTTAATAGGCGAGTGTTTTAAAAGAAATATAAATTTAAATTCTTGGATGGTTTCAAATGGTTATGCAGTAGCATATAGAAAGTATTCTAAAAAATATGTCTCAGATGAAATTAATGCCAAAAATAACAAATTAGGTATTTGGCAAGGTAAATTTGAAATGCCATGGGATTATAGGCGAAAAAATTAATCTTTACAGTCTTGAAGAGCTATCTTCCATCCATTCCCAAAGATGTTTAGCAAATGATCTTCTAACAAATAAATTAACAAAATCTTTGTCTTTATTGTGAATAATTACATCTATATGATTTAGCAAAGTTTGAACAGTCGATCCTTTTTTTTCACGAAATAAGTTAAAATTAAAAGGACATCCTGATGAAAAAAGTTCATATATTTTATCACCTTTTATCTCTAATTGAACAAACTGGTCAGTTACATCAGTTACTGCTCCTAATGAAGTTTTTGAAATATTATTAAATAATATATCGTTTAATTCGTATGTATTGGTTTCTTTGCTAGTCGTTCCGTTGGATACAATCATCCATTCATCTGGACTTAACCATATTGCAGTAAGTTTATCACTAGATGAAGATGTATTTGCTTCTGTTGGTAAAATCATATTTAAACTTTTTCCAACATTTGTAAAAAATTCTCTTGTTTTACCTCTTAAATTTAATTTCATTATTGGTGCAATTTCTTTTATGGAAACACCGTTATAATTAATTTCACTATTTGTTACTTGATTATAATTAAGCATTTAATCTTTCGTTAGTTTGATCGAAAAATACTGGGTTTGAAACAGTTACATTAATTGTTTTATCTTCCATTGGAATAAATAGTTTTTTACCCATCATATTTTTACCGCCTCTGACAACAGCTAGCGCTATAGATTTATTTAAATTTGGACTAAAGTAACTTGATGTAACATGACCAAGCATTTCAACAGGATTTTTATTTAGTTCAGAAACAATTTGTGCTCCTTCTTCTAATATAACCTTAGGGTCATCTGTTAACAATCCAACCAATTGTTTTCTGTCTTCTCTCATAGTGTCTGACCTGTAAAGAGATCTTTTGCCAATAAAATCATATTTCTTTTTACTAACAATCCAATCCATCTGTAAATCTATTGGCGTCATTGTTCCATCTGTATCTTGACCAACAATAATAAAACCTTTTTCAGCTCTTAATAGGTGCATTGTTTCTGTACCATAAGGAGTAATATTAAATTCTTTACCGGCCTCTATACATTTTTCCCATAGATCTTTTCCATAACTTGCTTGCACGTTAATTTCAAAACTTTGTTCACCTGTGAAACTTATTCTCATAATCCTGCAAACAATGTTTCCAATTTTTCCTTTTTTAAAAGACATGTGTGGAAAATTTTCATCAGATAAGTCTAAATCAGGAATAATTTTTTTAAGAATTTTTTTACTATTAGGACCACATAAACTTGCTGTAGCAAATTGATCTGTAACTGAAGTTAAATATACATCTAATTCTGGCCATTCAGTTTGAAGATAATCTTCTAATTTTCCAAGAACATTTGCTGCACCACCAGTTGTTGTTGTCATTAGATAGTGATTTTCACCTATTCGTGTAGTAACACCATCATCATAAACCATACCATCTTCATTTAACATTAAACCATATCTACATTTGCCGATACCAAGTTTTGACCATGCATTTGTATAAACTCTATTTAAAAACTCTGAGGCATCACTTCCTTGTATATCAATCTTACCAAGTGTGGACGCATCCAATATTCCTGAACTTTCTCTAGCAGCTTTGCTTTCTCTTTGAACTGCTTGGTGAATAGTTTCACCATTAATAGGGTAGTACCAAGCTCTTTTCCATTGACCAACATTTTCAAATTCTGCTTTTTGCTCAACATGCCAATCATCCATGGGCGTTCTTCTAAAAATATCAAAAAACTTACCAACATTACGCCCTACAATTGTTCCAAATGTTAAAGGAGTATAAGGAGGTCTAAATGTAGTCGTTCCAAGTTCTCCCATCTTAACACCTGCTGTATCTGCTATTATTCCCAAAGCATGCATATTTCCTAATTTTCCTTGATCAGTTCCCATCCCAGTTGTTGTATATCTTTTGACATGTTCAATAGATCTAAAACCCTCTCTTAGTGCTAATTTTATATCCTTTGCAGTAGCATCATTTTGATAATCAACAAAAGGCTTAGTTTTGCCTAAAGCTTTATCAGACGGTAATAACCATATGTTTCTTTTTGAAATCTCTTGGTCGTTATTAACAGTAATATTTTCAAAATCTGTTTTAGTAATATCTAAAAAATCTTTCAGTTTTTCATTTAAGTTTTTAAGTATTTTATCAAGCTTAAAATCACCACAACAAGACCCAACACTTATATGATTTGAATTATTTTTATTAGGAATAAATATTTTTTTATCTTCATCAAAAGTAAGTTTGCTACCTGACTGAGTATATAGGTGAACAGCTGGAGTCCATCCACCAGCAACCCCTAAACAATCACATGAAATAGAAATTTTATTTCCAGTTACTGAAGTTCCATCATTTGATAGTTTCATTATTGAAACATTGTTTAATCTTTTATAACCAGAGGTATCAACAACTGAATGTTCCCAGTATATTTTTACACCTGCATCAATAACTCTTTTTTCTAAATTTGTTTCAGATTGCTTTCTAATATCAACTATTGCTTCAACTTTTATACCTTTGTCGTTTAATGAAAGTGCACTTTCATATGCACTGTCATTATTTGTAAAAAATACAATCTTTCTACCACAGACTACACCATAAAAATCACTATATTTTTTAATTGCAGAAGAAAGCATTATTCCAGGTCTATCATTATTATTAAATACCATCGGTCTTTCCAAGGCACCTGTCGCCAAAATTACCTTCTTTGCTCTTATTTTAAGTAACCTTTGTCTAATTTTATTTGTCTTATCTTTTTTTTCTAAATGATCTGTTAAGTTCTCTCTTGCTAGCAAGTAATTATATTGATGGTAAGCAGCAACACTTGTTCTAGTTTTTATTTCTAAATTTTTAATATTTTTAAGTTCCTCAATTTCCTTTTTTAACCATTCAGATGAAATTTTGTTATCAATTTTATTACTTTCATTGTTTTCATAAATAGTTGATCCCCCCAATTCATTTTTTTCATCTAAAAGTAAAGTTTTATAGTTATTCTTTGCAGCATTTTTCGCTGCCAAAATTCCAGATATACCTGCACCAACTACAAGAACATCACAATGAATATTTCTGTGATCATAAATATCAGGATCTTTTAATGTTGGTGATTTTCCTAGTCCTGCTGAGTGTCTTATAAAGTATTCATATTTCTCCCAGAAGCTTGCAGGCCACATAAATGTTTTGTAATAAAATCCTGCAGGAAAAAAGGGCGATAAAAAATTATTTATTCCACCAATATCAAAGTTTACACTCGGCCAGCAATTTTGACTTGATGCCTCCATTCCTTCATATATTTCAACTTCAGTTGCCCTAACATTTGGTTCAGTTCTATTAGTATTGGGATTAATTTGAACAATAGCATTGGGCTCCTCAGAACCTGACGTCATTATACCTCTTGGTCTATGGTATTTAAAACTCCTACCTACTAAATGAACATTATTTGCCAATAAAGCAGAAGCAAGTGTGTCTCCTTTAAATCCATAATACGTAGTACCGTTAAATTTAAATGAAACTCTTGTTGTTTCATCAATATATTGACTAGATTTAACTCTTAAATTTTCTGACATTTATTTTATATTGAAGGGGGTTTTTCTCCCATCTTATAGATTGCTTTTATCTCATCATTCGAAGTGTCTCTAACAATATTAAACCATTTGCGACAACCATGAGCATGGTTCCATCTTTCATACTGAATACCTTTGATATTTTTTCTCATAAATAAATATTCTGCCCATTCATCATCACTAAGTTCTGTTGGTTGTTTTGGTCTTTCAATATGAGCTTCACCGCCAGCTTTAAATTCTTGCTGATCTCTCTCACCACAATATGGACAATTAATAACAAACATTAGTGAGCAACTGCTGCAGCACCATGTTCATCAACAAGGTCTCCACTTACAAATCTATTTAAATTAAATGCTGCGTTGAGTTTGTGTGGCTCATCATTAGCAATTGTGTGTGCAAACAAATCTCCTGATCCAGGTGTAGCTTTAAAACCTCCTGTACCCCAACCACAATTAAAATAAAGTCCTTTGATAGAAGTTTTACTTAATATTGGACTTGCATCAGGACATATATCTACAATTCCTCCCCATTGTCTTAACATTCTCATACGACTAAAAATTGGATACAATTCTAAAATAGCATTTAGAGTACCTTCAACTATTTGATGACTTCCTTTTTGAGTATACGAAACATAATCATCTGTTCCAGCGCCAATAACTAATTCACCTTTATCAGATTGACTTACATAAGCGTGTACAGCGTTTGACATAACAACTGTATCAATAATTGGTTTCACTGGTTCTGACACTAGTGCTTGAAGAGGTTTACTTTCTAGAGGAAGTCTTATTCCAGCCATATTAGCAATTACACTTGAGTGTCCAGCTGCCACAACTCCAATTTTTTTAGTTTTGATAAATCCTTTTGTTGTTTCTAAACCTTCAACAGTATCACCATTTCTTTTAATACCTTTTACTTCACAATTTTGAATTATATCAACACCCATTTCATCAGCACCTCTAGCATAACCCCAAGCAACAGCATCATGTCTTGCTGTACCAGCTCTTCTTTGTAACGTACCACCAAGTACTGGATATCTTATATCTTGAGATGTATTTATAATTGGACAAAATTTTTTAACTTCTTCTGTACTCAAGTAAACAGCATCAATACCATTTAGTCTATTTGCGTGCGTTCTTCTTTTTAAATCCCTTACATCTTGCAAATTGTGAGCAAGATTCATTACACCTCTTTGACTAAACATTACATTGTAGTTTAATTCTTGAGATAGTCCTTCCCAAATTTTTAGTGCGTGATCATAAAGTCCAGCACTTGCGTCCCATAAATAATTCGATCTAATAATTGTAGTGTTACGACCAGTGTTTCCACCACCAATCCATCCTTTTTCAACAACAGCAATATTTTTCATGTTGTGTTTTTTTTGCTAAATAGTATGCTGTAGCTAGACCATGACCACCTCCACCAACTATGACAGCGTCATACTCTTTTTTTGGCGCAGGGTCTTTCCAAGCTCTTTGCCAATTCTCATGATATGAAAGGGCGTTTTTGATTAATGAAAAAACTGAGTATTTATTTCCCATAATAATTGAATAATTACTTTATAAATATTGAATTTTCAATAAAATCACTTATTACACAATGTCATACGGAGAGATGGGTGAGAGGCTGAAACCAGTCGTTTGCTAAATGACCGTGCGAGGAAACTTGTACCGAGGGTTCGAATCCCTCTCTCTCCGCCACTAATACAAAGGCTGATCTTTAAAAAAATCTTTCATTACTATTGGATTTTGCTCCAGTACATATCTGTACACATTGTAATTTTCTAATACACGCTGAACATAGTTTCTAGTTTCTCTAAACTTGATTAGCTCAACCCAATCAACATAATTTATCTGTTTTTTTTGTGGGTCCTTATTTAATTTTTTCCAATATTTAACTCTATTTGGACCAGCATTGTATGCAGCTATTGCAAATGGGTAAGCACCATCATATTGCTGAATTAAACCAGCAATATAATGAGATCCTAAATTTATATTGTACTCTGGATCGGTTGTTAATCGAGATTTTGCATAAGGAAGCTTTGCTTGTTTAGCAACTAATTTTGCTGTGTAAGGCATTAATTGCATTAACCCTTTTGCACCTGCATGACTATTTGCTTTTAAATCAAATTCACTTTCTTGTCTTATAATTGATAAAATTAATGCGCTTTCAGGAATTTTTCTTCCATTAATGTATTTAGGTGTGCTTATTAATGGATAATTATATTTGTTATGAAATCTTTTTTGATAAGAGGCAATTTTTGATACTTGTATTGCAAAATCATATCTACTGATACTGGTAGCAAGTTCAGCAGCTAAAAGCTCACTGCCTTCAAAAATATTATCATTAGCAAGATGTCTTAAGATAAATTTTGTATATTTGTCTTTATTTAATTCATGTAAAAGATGCGTAATTTTTACTAATTCTTTATTAAAAAAAGCTTTTCTATATTCATCTTCAACTGCCATAGTTTTATCAAGTTCAAATTTTCCAGTAGGATTAATTTTTAAAAATGCTAGTTGTCCGTAATATGTAGTTAAATATTTTGTAGCCTCTTTATACCATTTTTCCGATTGATCTTTATCTTTTAGTTTTTCATACGTTCTACCTAACCAGTATGCACCCCTAGAAACACTTATTGGATAATTAACATTTTCATAAAAGCTTTTAAAATGGTCTTTTGCAAGAAGTGGATCATTTAAAAAACTTAGTGCTATCCAACCACTCATCCATTCTGCTTCCGCAAATTCGGACCCTTCAGACATTCCATGATTGCTAGTAATTTTATAAGCTAGTTCATATTTTTTTTTATAAATTAACTTTCGTGATATGATTTCTCTCTCTTTCCACCATTTTTCAGGTCTAACTAAATAATCTTTATCATTTCTTATTTTGAGCAAAATTTCAGTAGAAGACTCCAATCGTCCTTTTTTTCTTCTCCACTTTAATCTATCATAGTTTAATCCAGCATCGTTTTTAAATTTATTTGGAACATTTTTGATTGCTTGATCTACACCATATCCCTTAGTCATCAAAATATGTCTTGCTGTATAGAGCAGTTCATAGTCTTTAGGTAAATATCTGATTAATCTTTTTAAATCCCAATGATCACTATTCCATGCTAGATGATCAGCTCTTTTAATATAGTCATTTGCATCAAGATATTTTTTATATTTTTTTCTGAAAAACTTTAATTCACTTTTTGATAAATCTGCAGAAATCCATCCTTTTTTAATTAGACCAATTCCTTTTTCTTTATCACCTGACAATATATGACTTTCACCTAAAATCATCTTACCATATCCGCTTAAGGGCTCATTTTTTGAAAACCAATTGATTATTTTTCTTGGAGAAACTTTTTCGGTTGAAAGTTTATGCTCAGCCAAATATCTTAATCTATCCATTCTAGGATAATCTGAATTTTCATTGATAAAGACTTGGTAATCAAAAAAAGACTCTTGATTTCCTGTTGTTAATAAATGTCTCCATTTTATAAAGTTATATATCGATCTATCTTTAGCTTTTTTTGAGATTTTAATTGCAGAATTCCACTGTCCTTTTTGCATCTCTCCGATAGCTTTTTTTGCAATGCCAAAATCTTTTTTATTATAAAATTTAGAAATTTTTGCTGTTTCTGAATTGATAAATCCGCCAATAATTGGTTTTTTTTTAGGTAAAAGAAAACTAAGTTTGGTTTCTTTATTAATTACCTTTTTCTCAACTTTTACTTTTGAGGGTTTTTTTAGAGGTTTTATCGTATTTAAAATTATTTTTTTATTTAATTCTTCAGACGACAATGACGGTTTTTTTAAAGGCACAATCTGAGCCCAACTGAAATTAGAGCTTATCAAGGAAGTTATTATTAAAAAAAATAATTTTTTAAACATAATCTTTTGGTATATGAATCTTTAAACTATGTTATAAGTATTTATGTTCAAAGGATCAAATGTTGCTTTAATTACGCCGTTTAAAAATAATCTATTAGACGAGGAAGCCTATGTTAAATTAATACATTTTCATATTGAAAATGGAACTAGCGGTCTTGTGCCAGCAGGTACCACAGGAGAATCTCCAACATTAAGTCATGATGAACATCAAAAAGTAATTGATCTTTGTATAAAAGAAAGCAATGGAAAAATTCCAGTCATAGCTGGAACTGGTTCAAATTCAACTGAGGAAGCTATTTCGTTGACAACACACGCTGAAAAAGCAGGTGCAAATGGTGCTCTTATTGTAACACCTTATTACAATAAACCTACACAAGAAGGTCTATACCAACATTACAAAGCCATAAATGATAAATGTGGTATACCAATAATAATTTATAATATTCCAGGTAGATCAGTTATCGATATGTCAGTAGATACAATGGCAAGGTTGTTTGAGTTAAAAAATATAGTTGGTGTTAAAGATGCTACCGGAGATTTAGATAGAGTAGATCAACAGCTATCAAAAATGGGTAAAGAATTTATTCAATTGACTGGTAATGATGATAACGCATTTGAATTTAATAAAAGAGGAGGTGTAGGCGCAATAAGTGTAACAGCAAATATAGCACCGAAGCTTTGTTCTGATTTTCAAAAATTTTCTAAGTCTGAAAATGAAATTAATCAAGCTGAAAAATTAGATAAAATTTTACAGCCAATTCATCATTCAATGTTTATTGAAAGTAACCCTAGTCCAGTTAAATATGCTGCTAAATTATTAAATTTGTGTGAAGATGATGTGAGATTACCTCTCGTAAAAGTTACCGAACAAACTAAAGAAATTGTTAAAAAGTCTCTTCAGTCTGCAAAATTGATTTAATGAACAAAAAAACCAACCCTGGTTTAAAAATAATATGTTTAAACAGGAAAGCCAGCTTTAATTATTTTTTTGAAGATATTTTAGAAGCGGGAATTGTTCTTAAAGGTTCTGAAATCAAATCAGTTAGAGATGGAAAAGTTAATATAGCAGATTCTTATGCAGTTGAGAAAAATGGAGAAATAATTTTAATCAATTCGCATATTTCACCTTACAAACAAGCAAGTTATTCCAACCATAGTCCAACCGATGAAAGAAAGTTGTTGCTAAACAAAAGAGAAATAAACAAATTAATTGGAAAAATGCAGAGAGATGGATTTACGATTGTTCCAACAAAAATGTATTTTAAAAAAGGTAAAGCTAAAATCGAATTAGCAATTGCTAAAGGAAAGAAGCAATTTGACAAAAGAGCAACAAAAAAGAGTAGGGATTGGAACCGTGAAAAGGCGAGATATATTAGAAAATCAAGCTAAAATTGTTTATTTGGGCATTGGCTCTAATTTAGGTGATAGAAAAAAAAATATCGAAATTGCAAAATCAAACCTAAGCGAAAACAATTTGGATTTTTTATCTGTTTCAAGTTTTTATGAAACACCTTCTTGGCCAGACCCTCAAAACCCAAAATTTCTAAACATAGTTATTAAGGCAAAGTTTAATTTCGATCCAGAAACTCTTCTTGAAACATGTAAGAATATTGAAATTTTATTAGGAAGAGAAAAAGGTAAAAAAAATGATCCGCGTGTTTGTGATATTGATATAATCGATTTTAATAAAAAAATTCTAAAAATTAAAAATAAATTAACTTTGCCACATAAATTGATGCATAAAAGAAATTTTGTTCTTATCCCTTTTTTTGAAATTCAAAAAAATTGGCATCACCCAATTATTAAAAAAGATCTTAAAAGCTTGATTTCTTTACTTCCTCAAGCAGACATTAGGTCTATTAAACAAATTTAAATATATGCTATAACAACCATATGTTGAATTCTAATGAATTAATTAATAAAGTTAAAAATTATAATAAATTTTTAAATCCTGAAAAATTAGATAAAGCTTATAATTTTGCTGTAAAGGCCCATAAGAGTCAAAAAAGAGCTTCAGGTGATCCTTATTCTGTGCATCCAATCGAAGTTGCAAATATTTTAACAGAATTAAAATTAGATAGTGCTACAATAACCACAGGTTTGTTGCATGATACTATTGAAGATACTTTTGCAACTTATGAAACAATTAAAGCTGAATTTGGTAGTGAAGTTGCTGATCTAGTTGATGGAGTTACAAAAATATCCGTATTTGAAAATACAGCAGGTTCAAATTCAAAAGTAGAAAACTTTAGAAAATTAATTTTAGCAACCTCAAAAGATATTAGAGTTTTATTAGTTAAAATTGCTGACAGATTGCATAACATGAGAACAATTAAAGCAATTACAAAAGAAGAAAAAAGACAAAGGATTGCTCAAGAAACAATGGAAATTTATGCTCCATTAGCAGATAGAATGGGTATGCACCGTATACGTGATGAACTTGAAGATTTGTCATTTGAAATTTTGAATTATGATGCAAGAAAGTTAATAAAAAAAAGACTTGATGAAATTAAATTAGATAAAAAAGATGTTTTTGAAGAGCAATCATATGAACTTAGTGAGATATTAAATGATCACGAGATTAATGCAGAAATATATGGAAGAGAAAAAACTCCATTTTCAATTTGGAGAAAAGTTCAAAAAAAACGAGTCTCTTTAGAGCAGATCACAGACATTATTGGATTTAGAATTATTTTAGATGGTGTTGATGACTGTTATAAAACACTTGGTTTATTTCATAAAAAATGGAACTGTATACCTGGTAAATTTAAAGATTATATCTCTTCACCTAAAATAAATGGATATAAATCAATACATACTTCTGTAATTGGTTCAAATAAAAAGCCTATTGAAATCCAAATAAGAACAAAAGAAATGCATGACTTTGCAGAAAGAGGTGTTGCATCACATTGGCAATATAAATCTTCTGAAAAATTTAATTCATTAAGTTGGAAAGAGTATGATTGGTTAAAAGATTTGGTGGAGATTATTGAAAAAAATGAAAATCCTGAGGACTCTTATGAGTATACAAAACTTCAAATGTTTCAGGAAAATGTCTTTTGCTTCACACCAAAAGGATCTGTTATTAAATTACCAAAAGATGCAACAGCAATCGATTTTGCTTATGCCGTTCACACAAAAATTGGTAATTCCGCAATAGGATGTGAAGTAAATGGAAATAACAGTGAATTGCAAACAATATTAAGAAATGGTGATAGGGTTAACATTCTCACATCTAAAAATAGTTCACCATCATTGCATTGGATACCTACCACCAAAACAGGTAAAGCAAGAGCTGCTATTAGAAGATATTGGCATGATAAAGGTGAGCAAAAAGAGGAAAAAACAAAAAAATATAACACTACACTTTGGATTTCTTTGCCTGATAAACCCGGTCAACTTGGTGATATAAGTTCTTTAATTGGAAGTCATAAACTTAACATTTCTAATTTAGAGATGGCAGGCAAAAATCCAAACTATATTAATTTTAAATTTAGATTAATAATTAGAAATCTTAAGAATTTTACAAATTTTATTGCAGAGCTAAAGCAAAAAGGTATAAAATTTAAAATAATTAGACACGAAGAAAAAAGAAATGCTTTCACTCAAAAAATCCTTAAATATTTTAAAAAAGACTGATGCATTATTAGAAGGACATTTTGTTTTATCTTCAGGGTTACATTCTCCAAAGTATATTCAATGTGCAAAACTTTTAAGCTTTCCTAATTTAGCCGACAAAATTTGTAAATCGTTAGCAAATAAAATTAAAAAAAATTTTAAAAAAATAGATTTAATACTTGCTCCTGCAATGGGTGGTGTAATCATAGGTTATGAAATTGGTAAAATTTTAAAAAAAGAAACAATTTTTTGCGAAAGGGTGAATGGAAAATTTACTCTCAGAAGAGGCTTTAGTATAAAAAAGGGAGCAAGAGTTTTAATTATAGAAGATGTGATTACGACTGGTAAATCCAGTTTGGAATGTGTGAAACTTATTAAAAAATCAAATGCAAAACTTGTTGGATTTGCCTCTATAATTGACAGATCATCAAAAAAATCTTTGAAAATAAAAAATAAAATTATTTCTCATTTGAAAATAGATGTACCTAGCTACAATCTTAAAAATATACCTAAATCTCTAAAATCAATTCCCATTACCACACCAGGAAGTAGATTTATTAAGTGAAAAGACTAGGGGTAAATATAGATCATATTGCAACACTGCGTAATGCACGTGGTGAAAAACATCCCAATCCAGTTTTTGCAGCAAAAGAAGTTATAAAAATGGGCGCTAACTCCGTAACTATTCATTTGAGAGAAGATAGAAGACACATAAATGATTTAGATACTAAAGAGATTTGTGCTTTAAATAAAGTGTTAGTTAATCTTGAAGTCTCAATGAATAGTGAAATAATTAAAAAAGCTTTGAGATATAAACCAAATTATATTTGCATTGTTCCAGAAAATAGAAAAGAAATAACTACCGAAGGAGGTTTAAATCTAAAAGATAATTATAAAAAATTAAAAGAAATAATTTTTAAATTTAAAAAATCTAATATTAGAACTAGTTTATTTATCAACCCCAATTTAAATGATATTAAACTCTCAAAAAAATTAAATGTAGATTGTGTTGAAATTCATACTGGAAAACTAGCTAATTATGTTAAATCACGTAAAAATTTTTCGAGCGAATTAAATAGAATTAAAGAAAGCTCAAAACTTGCATCTAAACTAAATATAGAAGTACATGCAGGACATGGTTTAGATTACAAAACGACTAAAATTTTAATGAAAATTAAAGAAATTGAGGAATTCAACATAGGACATTTTATTATTGGAGAGTCGATATTTTATGGTCTACCCAAAGTAATTAGGGATTTTAAAAAAATTATTAAAAATTAATGAAAATTTTAGGTATTGGAGTTGATATAATTGAAAATAAAAGAATTAAAGAGGCTATAAAAAATAAATCTTTTATTAATCGAGTTTATAGTGTTAGAGAACAAAGACAATCAAACTTAATAAACAATAAAGTGGCTTTTTTTTCAAAAAGATTTGCAGCAAAAGAAGCATTTTCAAAAGCTTTGGGTACCGGATTTAGAATGAAATTGAACTTTAAAGACATAGAAGTAGTTAATGATAAAACGGGTAGACCTAATTATGTTAAAAACAAAAAAATCACCAAAATGATCCAAAATAAATTTAAAATTAAAAAATTTAATTGTTTTCTATCTATTTCCGATGAAAAAAAATATTCAACAGCATTTGCTATTATTCAATCATAATGAAACTAGATAAAAACTTTTTTTCAGAAAATATAAAAACTTTATTTTATGCTTTGATAATTGCAGTAATAATTAGATCACTTTTAGTTCAACCTTTTTACATACCTTCTTCTTCGATGGAACCCACATTACTTGTAGGTGACAGACTGTTTGTTACAAAATATTCATATGGATATAGTAAACATTCTTTCCCTTTTAGCCCGCCAATACTTAGTAAAAGAATAATGTTTAAAAGTCCTGAAAGAGGGGATGTAATTGTTTTTAAAACACCGGCTGACAATAGAACAGATTATATAAAACGTTTAATTGGACTGCCAGGAGATAAAATTCAGTTTATTGATGCCAACCTATATTTAAATAGTAGTGAAATACTTAAATCTAAAATCCCACTTAAAACAAAAATTTATTGTGGTGACACAACAATAGATGTCTTAAAGTTTGAGGAAAAATTACCTAATGGTAAAAAATTTCATACAGTTTATTTAAAAAATTATACCTATCAAAACTCAGATGTTTTCACAGTTCCAAATGATCATTATTTCTTTTTAGGTGATAACAGAGATTGTTCTAAAGATAGCAGATTTCTTTCAAGTGTTGGTTATGTTCACAAAGATAACTTGGTTGGTAAGGCTCAATTTATTTTTTTTTCATCTGATAAAAAAAACGGAAGTTTTATTGAATTTTGGAAATGGCATAAATCTATAAGATTTAAAAGAACCTTTAATGTTATTAATTAATGAAAATAAAGTATCAAGAATTAGAAAAAAAAATAAATATAGTTTTTAAAAACAAAAATTTATTAGACCAATCTCTTACTCATAAAAGTTTTAATTCCTCTAAAAATAATGAGAAAATTGAATTTTTAGGTGATCGTGTACTAGGATTGGTCATGGCTAAAAAATTATTAGAAATTTATCCTAATGAAAAAGAAGGAATACTTGATAAGAAGTTTGCTTCTCTTGTTAATAAAAAATCTTGTCTTGAAATTGCAAAATCAATTAATTTAGAAAAATATATTAAAACTTTTAATCCTAAAAATAAAAAAATCAAAATAGAGGATAAAATTATTGCAGACAGTTGTGAAGCATTAATAGCAGCAATTTATCTCGATAAAGGTTTTAATATTGTTGAAAAATTTATTTTAAAACAGTGGGAAGCAAAAATTAGCGATAGCGTTGTGACTGAAATTGATGCCAAAACCAAGTTACAAGAACAAACATTAAAAAAATTTAAAAGTCTTCCTAAATATAAATTAATCTCAAATACTGGACCAAGACATAAACCAGTATTTAAAGTAGGAGTAAAATTACCTAATACAAAATACTTTATTGGCATTGGTAATTCTAAAAAAAATGCCGAACAAAGTGCTGCTACAGAGTGTTTAAATAGTTTTAATAAATAATATGAATTGGTCAGATGAAGGTTTTTTGTTAAGTAAAAATAGATATAACGAAAACTCTTTGATAGTAGAAATTTTTACCAAAGAAAAAGGTAAAGTATCAGGTATCATATTTGGCGGCACATCAAAAAAAATTAAAAATTATTTGCAAATAGGAAATAAATTGCATGTTAATTATAATTCAAAAAATGAAAATAGGATTGGCTACTTTAAAGTTGAAATTTTAAACGCTAACAGCCCTTTGTATTTTGATGATAAACAAAAATTATCATGCTTAACTTCTGCAATGAATTTGATTAAAATTTTAACAGCAGATGCACAATCAAATAAAAAAGTTTTTTTCATAATTCAGAATTTTTTTTTAATTTTACAAGATAAAAATTGGTTAAAAAATTATATTTTTTGGGAATTAGAATTACTCAAAATATTAGGTTATGATTTAGAACTAGAAAACATAGTAGAGAAAGATACTGAAAATAATGAAACTGTTTATTTTGTTTCATCATCAAATGAAAAAAAATATGTTCCAAACTTTCTTATTGAAAAAGATAAAGAAGTTGAAGATATTAAAATTTTATTAAAAGGTTTGAAATTAGTTAATGATTATCTTGATAAAACAATTTTAAAACCAAACAATATTAATTTTCCAAATAATAGATTGTTATTTCTTAATACTTTAAGGTGATTATTTTATTATTTTGTCAATTCGATCAGCGTAATAACTTACTATCGCATTTGCACCAGCTCTTTTGAAAGCTACTAAACTTTCATATACTGCATCTCTATTCACAAGGTTTTTGTTTATTGCGTTTTCCATTAAACTATACTCACCTGATACTTGATAAGCAAAAACTGGAATTTTAAATTTTTCTTTAATTGATTTAATTATATCCAAATATGGCATTCCAGGTTTAACCATAATCATATCAGCGCCTTCTTTTATATCTAAAGCAACTTCTCTTAACGCTTCATCAGAGTTTCTAAAATCCATTTGATATGTTTTTTTTATCTCCTTTTAATGAGCTTTTAGAACCCACAGCATCTCTAAATGGACCATAAAAGCTTGATGCATATTTTGCTGCATAGGATAAAATTTGAACATTCTGGAATTTATTTTTATCTAAAGCTTTTCTTATTTTTCCTATTCTACCATCCATCATATCTGAAGGAGCCAGAACATCACAGCCCATTTCTGACTGAAGTAATGATTGATTAACTAAAACATTAATTGTTTCGTCATTTAATATAGTGTTAGATTTGATTAAACCATCATGACCATGTGATGTGTAAGGATCTAAAGCAACATCACACATTATGCCAATTTGGTTTTTGTATCTTTTTTTGACTTCTTTTAACGCTTTACATACTAAATTATTTTCATTTAGTGATTCTGTTCCCAATTCATCTTTTTTTGAATTTTTAGTTTTAGGGAAAAGAGCTATCATTGGTATTCCTAATTTTAATGCTTTATCAACAATTTGGCTCAATCGGTTAATAGTATACCTGTAAACTCCCGGCATTGATGAAATCTCTTGTCTTTTATTTGACCCTTCAATTAAAAAAATAGGTAGAATAAAGTCATTTGGACTTAAGGTATTTTCTTGAATTAGTTTTCTTGACCAAGATTCTTTTCTACTTCTTCTAAGTCTAAGACTAGGATATTTACCAATAATCATATTTTAATTTACTTTTAAATTGCGACAAATGTAATATACACATATACAAAAAAAAGGGTACAAAGCAATCACGATGGCGACAGAAAACTCAAAAGTTATAGATCTAAATGTCAAAAAGGAAGATAGAATTTTAGACTTTAGCGACTTCCAGAAACAAGAATTAAAGTTTGATATAGAAAAGTTGCAAGAAGCTTATCATCAAATAGTTAAGATTAAAAAATTTGAAGATGCGGGTGTAACTCACTTTGGTGCTATATCTTTAACACAGGTACCCGGCGATCCTGAGTCAATCAAAGGTAATAAAGCTCGTGGAGTATACTGGACTAAACCTGATAAATCAGGAAAAGAAGTTTCTAGAGACGAAATTATCAATGAAGCTTCTTACTCAGAATTTGTAAAAGACTATGAGAACACATATTTTAAAGAGGTTTATGATGTTCTTTCAAAAAAATATAAACTAGGAAGAGTAAGAATTCTTTTAAAAGAGCCAAGATCAACTTTAAGTTGGCATAGAGATCCTGAACCAAGATTGCATATACCAATAATAACAAACCCTGGTTGTTTAATGGTAATTGACAATGTTGCAAAACATATGCCTGCTGATGGTTCAGTTTGGGTTACGAACAATACTAAGTATCACAATGCATTTAACGGTGGAGAAGAGAATAGAATACATTTAGTTGCTTGTGTTTTAGATTACAAATTTAATTAATTTGAAAAAAATATTTATTTCATCGGATCACGCTGGATTTAAATTAAAAGAAACAATCAAAGATTATTTAAGAAATAAAAAAATACAATTTGAGGATCTCGGTCCTAAAGATGATAGTAGCGTTGATTATCCTGATTATGCCCATAAAGTTGCAAAAAAAGTTAAACTTAATAAAAGTAATGTCGGCATTTTAGTTTGCGGATCTGGGACTGGTATGAATATTGCGGCAAATAAGCATAAAAATATTCGTGCTGCGCAATGTTTTAATCTAAAATCAACAAAATTATCCAGATTGCATAACGATGCAAACATCATTACATTAGGGTCTAGGTTGATAACCAAAAAAAATGCTTTAAAGTTTATAAGTGTTTTTTTAAATACAAAATTTGATGGTGGTAGACATTTGAGAAGGCTTAAGAAAATATAATTATGTCGAGTGAAAAAAATTATTTAAATGATAGCTACAAGAGTTTTTTTGAGGATAGTTTATCTGTAAAAGATCCAGAACTTTTTAAAGCTATTAAAGATGAATTAATCAGACAACAACAACATATTGAGTTAATTGCGTCTGAAAATATAGTTTCACAAGCAGTATTAGAGGCACAAGGATCAGTTTTAACTAATAAATATGCTGAAGGTTATCCTGGTAAAAGATATTATAATGGGTGTGAGCACGTTGATGTAGCAGAAAATCTAGCAATCGAAAGATTAAAAAAATTATTTAGTTGTAAATTTGCAAATGCACAGCCACATTCAGGCGCGCAAGCTAATGGTGCAGTATTTTTAGCTTTGTTAAGTCCAGGTGATACATTTATGGGTATGAGTTTAAATTCAGGTGGTCATATTACACATGGATTAAAAATTTCTATGTCTGGTAAGTGGTTTAATGCTGTAGGCTATGATGTAGACAAAAAATCTGAATTGATAGATTATGATAATGTTGAAAAACTTGCATTAGAACATAAGCCGAAACTAATCATTGCTGGAGGAAGTGCTTATTCTAGAGTAATTGATTTTAAAAGATTTAGAGAGATAGCAGATAAAGTTGGAGCATATCTAATGGTTGATATGGCTCACTTTTCTGGACTAGTTGCTGGTAAAGGATACCCAAATCCTTGTGACTATGCACACGTAGTTACTTCAACAACCCATAAGGTATTTAGAAGTGCAAGAGGAGGAATAATTTTAACTAATCATGAAGATCTTGCAAAAAAATTTAATACAGCTGTTTTTCCTGGTTATCAAGGAGGACCTTTAATGCACATCATTGCAGCAAAGGCAGCAGGATTTCTCGAAGCATTACAGCCAGAATTTCAAGATTATATTAAATCTGTTTTAGCAAATGCTAAAATGTTGGCAGAAACTTTAAAAAATAATGGATTTAAAATTTATTCAGACGGAACAGATACACATCTGATGTTGGTTGATTTAAGACCTTATAATGTAAAAGGTAATCTTGCGGCAGAGAGTTTGTCTAGAGCAAATATTACATGTAACAAAAATGGTATTCCTTTTGATACAGAAAAACCTATGATTACCTCAGGAATTAGATTAGGAACACAAGCTGCTACAACACGTGGATTTGGTTTAAGTGAATTTAAGACCGTAGGAGAATTGATCACAAAAACTCTAAAAGGATTATCAGAAAATCCAACAGATAATAGTAAAATTGAAAATGAAGTAAAAAATGAAGTTATTGCTTTAACTTCGTCATTTCCTATATATAAGAACCTGTAGCAAATGATTTGTCCGTGTGAAAAAAAGGGTGATACATCTGTAGTGGATTCACGACCTACAGAAGATGGTACAGCTATTAGAAGAAGAAGACTTTGTATCTGTGGTGAACGGTTTACTACTTTTGAAAGAATTCAAATACGCGAATTAATGGTCGTTAAGAAAAATGGAAGAAAATCAGTTTTTGATCGTGATAAACTATCTAAATCAATTTATATAGCACTTAAAAAAAGACCTATAGATACAGAAACAATAGAAAAATTTATAAGTCAAATTTCAAGATCTTTAGAAGAACTTGGTCAAGGTGAAATTTCATCTAATACAATTGGCACTATGGTTATGGATGGTTTGAAGGATTTAGATCCTGTTGGATACGTTAGATTTGCTTCAGTTTATAGAAACTTCAGAGAGGAAAAAGACTTTGTGCAATTCGTGGACAGGCTTGATGTCTACAAAAAAAGATAAATTCACAGATAAAGATTTACTTTATATGGAAATAGCCTTAGATCTGGCTAGATCTCGTCATGGTCTTACAGGATCAAATCCTTCAGTGGGTTGTGTTATCGTCAAAAATGACAAAATAATTTCCATAGGTCAGACTTCATTTAGCGGAAGACCACATGCTGAGTCTAATGCAATTAGAAATAGTTTCGAAGATTTAAAAGGTTCAAAAATGTATGTTACTTTAGAACCATGTTGTCATCATGGTTTGACACCACCATGTACTGACTTGATAATAAAATCAAAAATTTCTGAGGTTGTGTATTCAGTTGCAGACATAGACAAAAGGGTAAGAAATAAAAGTTTTAAAATTTTAAATTCAAAAAAAATAATTGTAAAAAAAGGATTGTTAAAAAATAAAGTTGAAAGTTTTTATTATCCTTATTTTTTTAATAGAAAGAAAAAATTACCTTTTGTTACCGGTAAAGTAGCTATTTCAAAAAACAATATTATTTACAGTAAATCCCAAAAAAGAATTACAAATGCTTATTCTAATCAATTTACGCATTTTTTGAGATATCAAAATGATTGTATAATGATTACATATAAAACACTTAACAAAGACAATCCAAGATTAAATTGTCGTTTAAAAGGTATGGAAGATTTTTCTCCTAAAAGAATTATTTTAGATAATGAACTAAATTCTAATATGAATAGTTATATAATTAAATCCTCGAATAACAAAAATACTTTAATATTTTATAATAAAGCTGATAAATCAAAAATTTCTAAATTTAAAAGAAAAGGCATTATTTTAATTAAATCTAAAATTGATAGCGATAACAAATTTGATATTAAAGAAATTTTAATAAAACTATATAATTTTGGCTGTAGGAATTTGCTAATAGAGGGTGGTAACGATCTAACTAATTTCCTGATCAAGAACAAAATTTTTAATAAATTTTATTTATTCAAAAGTCCTAAAAACCTCTCAAAAAGCTTAGAATGTTTAAAATTTAGTGGTCTAAAAAAATTAAATCAAAAATATGCAAAAAAGATTAATTTAAATCTGAATTTGCGAAATGACAGAATAACATTATATAGATAAAAATCATGTTTAATGGAATAATTTATAATCAAGGTATAATCACAAAAATAATTAAAAGACCAATGGGTCTTAATATTTTTGTAAAAAGCAATCTTAAAGTATCTAAAAAAGATATAGGTTTGTCAGTCGCTTGTGATGGTGTTTGCTTAACTTTAATTTCATATAAATCAAAAATGATGGAATTTTACCTGTCAAAAGAAACAATCATTCGTTCAAAATTTAAATTTTTAAATATAAAAGACAAAATAAATTTGGAATTACCTTTAAAATATGGAACAAAAATTTCAGGACATATTTGTCAAGGACATGTTGATACCGTAGGTAAAGTATTAAGTGTTAAAAAAATAGATAAATCATTCCTTTTTGATTTTGAATTACCTAAAAAAGAGAGAAAACACTTAATAGAAAAAGCATCTATTTGTGTAAACGGTATTTCTCTTACAATTTCCAAAGTGACAAAAAAAGGTTTCAAAATTTGGATTATACCTCATACATATAAGGAAACAAATTTATCAACTTTAATAAAATCTAGCTTAGTAAACGTAGAGATAGATATCTTATCTAAATACGTTAGAAATTATTTTAATGAAAAATAATTTTTCTTCAATTGAGTCAATAATAAGTGTAGCCAAAAAAGGTGGCATGTTCATTTTGGTAGATGATGAAAAAAGAGAAAACGAAGGGGATTTAGTTATTTCTACAACAGACTCGAATGCAAAAAATATTAACTTCATGGCAAAATACGGACGGGGTTTAATTTGTTTAGCGCTTGATACTCTTCAGGCAAAAAAGTTAAATTTATCTTTAATGTCACCTGTAAATCAATCAAGAAATAAAACTGCTTTCACAATTTCTATTGAAGCAAAAAAAGGAATTACAACAGGAATATCTGCCAAAGATAGAGCAAGAACAATTAAAATTGCTTCAAAAAAAAAAGCAAATAAAAATGAAATTGTTTCTCCTGGTCATGTATTTCCAATAATAGCTAAAGATGGTGGGGTTCTTGTTAGGGCAGGTCATACAGAAGCATCTGTTGATATATCTAAGTTAGCAAAAAAAAATAACTCCGCTGTAATTTGTGAAATTATGAATGAAGATGGAACAATGGCTAAAGGTCAGGATTTGTTCAATTTTGCAAAAAAACATAAATTGAAAATTGGAAAAATAGAAGATCTAATTGCATATAGATTAAAAAAAGAAAAACTTATTAAACTTAAAAAACAAAGTAAGATAGATGTAAAAAATCAAAAATATAATATCAGAATATATGAAAATCTTTTAGATGGTTCAGAACATTTTGCTTTAATAAAAGGTAAATTAAAGAGAGGGATCACTCCAAGAGTGAGAGTAATTTCATCTAACGTTGTGCAAAACTATCTTATAAATCAATCATTACCAAATTCATTTAATAAAACTTTAAATTATTTTAAAAAATATCAAAATTGTGTTTTAGTATTTATTAAAGATTCAAATTTAAAATCAGTGACTCAAACTTTAAAAGATTACAAAAACAAAGACTTTTATAAAAAGGGAAATGATAAGTTAATAAGAAATTATGGTATTGGTGCTCAAATTATTAAAGACTTAAAAATTAAAAATATGATACTAATCACAAAATCACCAAAAAAAGTTATTGGTCTTGATGGTTATGGTATTAAAATTACAAAACAGGAATTAATTTAATGAAAAAAAAATATCTAATTGTTGTAGCAGATTATTATAAAGATATTGCTGATGGCTTAATCAGGAGTGCTTTAAAAAAAATTCCAAAAAAAAATATAATAAAAATTATTAAAGTACCCGGTGCTTTTGAAATTCCAGTTACAATCTCCAAAAATCTAAAAAAATATGATGGGTTTTTAGCTTTAGGATGTGTAATTAAAGGTCAAACACCCCATTTTGATTTTATTTCTCAAGCATCAACAGATGCCATAATGAAATTGTCTATAGATAGTAAAAAACCTGTTGGAAATGGTATAATCACTTGTCTTAATATGGCTCAAGCAAGAGCTAGAAGAAAAAAGGGTGCTGAAGCTGCAGAAGCTGTGATTTCAGTTGTGTCTCAAAAATGAGAACTAATTATAATCCAAAAAATAACCCTAGGGTTATAATTATTCAAAAATTATATGGAAAATTTTACAACGAAGATGATGATTTGGATTTTCCAAAACATAGATTTAAAAAATTTATTAAGGATATTGTTTTGGGAACAATAGAAAGAAATGACATTATTTTAGATGAATTAAATAATAGGCTAGGTGATGAATTTGTATTTGAAAAATTAGATAAAGTTTTTCAAACGATCTTAAAAGCTGCTACATATGAATTTATGTATAAACCAAATTTATCAATTAATATAATTATTAAAGAATATTTAAATTCATCTAATTTTTTTCTTGAAGACTCGCAAACAAAGTATCTTAATGCTTTATTAGACAACGTTGGAAAAAAATTAAGATTACACAATGCATGAATTTGAGCTAATTAAAAAATATTTTTCAAAAATAGCTAAAAAAAATAAATCTGCTCTTAATTTAAATGATGATGTTTTTTTTGATAAAAGAAGAGGTGTTGTCATATCCGTAGATACATACAATCTTGGTACACATTTTTTTAATTTTCAATCCCCTGATCTAGTGATAAAAAAAATATTACGATCATCAATTTCTGATTTAATTTGTAAAGGTGTAAAACCAAAATTTTATTTTATTTCTGGTTCAGGTAACAAAACATCATTTACAAAAAATAATTTATATAAAATTTCAAAGTCTCTAAATTCAGAACAAAAGAAATTTAATATAGTTCTATGTGGAGGCGATACTACGTTTTCAAACAAACTAAGTTTTACAATCACTTCATTAGGATATGCTAATAAAATAATTTATCGTAATAAAGCTAAATTAGATGATGATATTTATGTTACTGGAAATTTGGGCGATAGTTATTTAGGCCTTAAACTATTAAGTAATAAATTGAATATAAAAAAAAAAGATAAACTATTCTTTATCAGTAAATATTACAAACCGGTTTTACCTTTGAATTTAACAAAATATTTATTAAAATTTGCTAATAGTTCCATTGATGTATCGGATGGATTAATTGATGATTTATCAAAAATGATTAATATACAAAATTTATCTTTTCACTTATTTGAGAAGAAAATACCTATTTCTAATAAATTGAGTAATTTGATTAAAAATCAAAGATTAAATAAAATTAATCTCGTTTCTAACGGAGACGATTATCAGATTTTATTTACTGCAAATGTTAATAAAACTAGAATCATTCAAAATGCATCTAAATCAACAGGAATTAAAATAACTAAAATTGGTAAAATTGTATCTGGGAAAGATAGATCATTTATATTTGATGAAAAAGGTAAGCAAATACAAGCAAAATCTAAAGGTTATATTCATCAGTTTTAGAAGTTAATCGTTGTCTTTTTTAGCTTTTTTTGTATTGTGCGGGCTTAAAAATTTAACAACCAACAACTTAAGGTTAATATGAGCGGAACAATCGAGACAATACTATTATATACAATTGGAGCTGGTTTATTATCTATCGTTTATGGATTTTTAACTGGTAAAAATATTCTTAATTCAAGCGCAGGAAATGCTAAAATGCAGGAAATTGCATCTGCAATCCAAATTGGTGCAAAAGCATATCTAGCAAGACAATACAAAACTATTGCTATTGTTGGCGCTGTAGTTTTGGTAATTGTAAGTGTTGCGTTTAGTCCCTTAGTTGGTCTTGGATATCTTATAGGTGCAGCATTATCTGGTATTGCAGGATATGTTGGAATGTTAGTTTCTGTTGAGGCAAACGTTAGAACAGCAGAAGCTTCTAGAAAAGGCCTAGCTCAAGGTCTTTCTGTTGCATTTAAATCTGGCGCTGTAACTGGTATGTTGGTTGCTGGTTTAGCCTTATTAGCAATTGCAGTATATTATTTTTTATTAATTAAATATGAAGTAGAGGAAAGAGAGATAGTAAATGCTCTTGTTGCTTTAGGTTTTGGAGCTTCTTTAATTTCAATTTTTGCAAGATTAGGTGGAGGTATTTTTACTAAAGGTGCTGATGTTGGTGCTGATCTTGTTGGTAAAGTTGAAGCTGGTATTCCTGAAGATGATCCAAGAAATCCTGCGGTGATTGCTGACAACGTTGGAGATAACGTGGGGGATTGTGCTGGAATGGCAGCTGATTTATTTGAGACATATGCGGTTACTATTGTTGCGACTATGGTTTTGTCATCAATTTTCTTCGTAGGTGATCTTAATATGATGATTTATCCACTTACAATTGGTGCTGCTTGTTTATTGACATCTATCATAGGTACATTTTTTGTTAAACTTGGAAAAGATAACAATGTGATGAATGCATTGTATAAAGGATTTATTGTATCTGCGGTTGCATCATTAGCCATACTTTGGCCTGTAACAGATCATGTTATTGGTTTTACAAATGAATACACTGTTAATGGAAATACATTTAATGGAATGGATTTATATTACTGCGGAGTAATTGGATTAGTTATAACTGGTTTGTTAATTTGGATTACAGAATATTATACAGGAACAAGTTATAGACCTGTTAAATCAGTAGCTTTATCATCAACAACTGGTCATGGAACTAATGTTATCCAAGGATTGGCCGTGTCAATGGAAGCAACAGCAATACCTGCATTAATAATTGTTGCTGGTATTTTAATTACAAACTCTATTGCAGGCTTATTTGGAATTGCAATCGCCGTTACAACAATGTTGGCATTAGCCGGAATGGTTGTAGCGTTAGATGCTTATGGTCCAGTAACTGACAATGCTGGAGGTATAGCCGAGATGTCTAACTTGGATAAAAAAGTTAGAAAAACAACCGATGCTCTAGATGCCGTTGGTAACACTACTAAAGCTGTAACAAAAGGATATGCAATTGGTTCAGCTGGTTTAGGTGCACTAGTTTTATTTGCAGCTTACACAGAAGATATTAAACATTTCTCTAAAGAAGCTGGTTCTCCTCTTGAAGGTATAGTTGTAACTTTTGATTTATCAAATCCTTATGTTGTTGTTGGGTTATTAATTGGTGGAATGTTACCTTACTTATTTGGTTCTATGGGAATGCAGGCTGTTGGAAGAGCAGGTGGCGCGGTTGTAGTAGAAGTTAGAAGACAGTTTAAGAAATTTCCAGGCATAATGAAAAGAAAACAAAAACCTGATTATGCAAAATTAGTTGATTTACTAACTGTTGCTGCGATTAAAGAAATGATAATTCCATCACTACTACCAGTTTTATCACCTGTAGTTTTATATTTTATAATTCTATCTATAGGTGGTCAGGTAGCAGCCTTAGCAGCAGTTGGAGCTATGCTTTTAGGAGTTATTATAACTGGATTATTTGTAGCTGTATCTATGACTGCAGGCGGCGGTGCTTGGGATAATGCTAAAAAATATATTGAAGATGGTAATCACGGTGGAAAAGGTTCTGAGGCTCATAAAGCTGCTGTGACTGGTGATACTGTAGGGGATCCATATAAAGATACAGCGGGTCCAGCTGTTAACCCAATGATTAAAATTACAAATATAGTTGCTTTATTATTGTTGGCTGTCATCGCTTCATAAGCTCTTTACGTTTTTTGGCCCTCTGTCCAAGAGGGTCATCAATTTTTTGTCTCATACTACTCATAAATTCATATATAAATGATTTTTTTTTGAAACCTGATTGTGTGGTTGCTTCACTTATTTTGATATTTTCCATATCATCTTTATCATAAAATTCTTTTTTATTTAGAATTCCATAATCATCAATTTCTAATACAAGTACATCATTTTTGAATATTTTCATTCTTCCAAGGTTTTTTAATCTGGATTGTGTTTGTTTTCTTTCGATGTATATCCATACATCATTATCAAATTTACTTGTTGTTGATGGGTTACCGAGTATTTTAACTATATCATTTTTATTAGTTTTATTAATTATTAGGGATTTTTGTTTTTTTTCTAATGATGGAACTCCATGATGCTTTACGACAGGTTTAAAAGAGCAATTTGAAAGTATTAAAAATATAAAAAATATATATAATTTATTCATGAGCAATAATTATATACATATTTATAATAATTTAATTAATTTCACTAGAAATAAAGATTTATATAAGGATTTAAATAGAGAAGATAGTTTTTCTGATAGATTAACTTTATTTTTACTTCATTTTTCATTTTTTCTCAAAAATTATAAAAATGAAGAAAATAAAAAAATCTTACAAGAAATTTATGATTTTAACTTCAGGCAATTAGAATTAGGTATTAGAGAGATTGGATATGGAGATCAATCTATAAACAAAAAAATGAAAGATTATATTAATTTGTTTCATTCGATGGTTTCGGAGATACATTTTTGGGATAATTTATCGAATTCAGATAAAATTGAAAAATTATCAATATTTTTGGAAGATTTTAATAATATTGAGGATTTGCTTAAATATTTTGAGGAATTTAACTCAAATTTATCAAAAAAAACTTTGAATTCTTTTTTAAAAAGTGTAAGTAACCCATAATTATGGCAGTACCTAAACGAAAACAAACCCCATCCAGAACTGGAATGAGAAGGGCTCAAACAATGAAATTTTCAACTAAAAATATAGTTGAGGATAAAAAATCAGGTGAATATAGGCTTTCTCATCACCTTGATTTAAAAACTGGTATGTATAAGGGAAGACAAGTTTTAGACCCAAAAGAATAGTATACTTATCTTAATGTCCGTAAAAATTAAAATTGCAGTTGATGCAATGGGAGGTGATGGTTCACCAAAAAAAATTATTGATGGTATTATTTACAATCATCAATCAAATAAAAACAATTTTTATAAAATTTTTGGAGATAAAAATAAAATTTCTCCATTAATACAAAATAAAATCAATAAAGATTTCTATGAAATTTTCCATACAGAGAATGCAATTAAAAGTACCGACAGTCCTCTAGAGGGCGCAAAAAGAGGAAAAGACACAAGTATGTGGCTTGCAATTCAAAGTGTTAAAGAAAAGAAGGCTGATATAGTTATTTCTGCTGGTAATACTGGTGCACTATTAGTTGTTTCAAAATTAAATCTTAAAATGATTGAAACTATAGATAAACCTGCTCTGTCTGCACTTTGGCCAAATAAAAAAGGCATGAGTGTTGTATTGGATCTTGGAGCTAATATTGAATGTAGTTCAAAAAATCTAAGTGATTTTTCTTCGATGGGAGCTGCACTTTATAATTCATTATATCCAGATGAAATAGCCAATGTTGCTTTATTGAATATTGGTTCAGAAGAATTAAAAGGTAATGAAGTAATAAAAGAAACATATCAAATTCTTAATGACAAAAAATCTGAAAACTTTAATTTCTCAGGATACATCGAGGGTAATCACATAATGGATGGTGAAGTTGATGTAATTGTATCTGATGGATTTACAGGAAATGTGGCATTAAAGACTGCTGAAGGGACTGCAAATTTTATTACAGGTGAATTAAAAAAAGCCATGACCGGGAATTGGATAGGAAAATTATCTTCTCTTTTAAACATTGCAAATTTAAAAAAATTTAAAAAGAGATTAGACCCAAGGTTGTATAACGGTGCAATATTTATAGGATTAGATTCTCCAGTTGTAAAAAGTCATGGAGGTACAGATTTTATTGGTTTTGCTAATTCATTAGATGTTTGCAATAGAATAGTTAAAGGTAATTTGATAGAAAAGATTAAAAAGAATCTTTAAATGAGAATAAATTTAACTAAAAAAGATTTAGTTAATTTAGTTTACATGCAACTAGGTTTTTCTAAACAGATTTCAGAAAACTTAATTGATGATTTTTTGTCTACAATCGTTTCTAATATTAAATCTGAAAAAAAACTTAAATTATCTAAATTTGGAACATTTTCCATAAGGCAAAAAAAAAGTAGAATTGGTAGAAATCCAAAAACTAAGGAAACTAAAGTAATATCAAGTAGAGATGTTGTTCTATTTAAACCTTCAAAAGAATTTAAAGAGTTTATAAATCTGAAAGATTATGGATAAAACCGATCAAGCTTATAAAACTATTGGTGAGGTAGCTAAAATATTAGACTTAAAAGTCAATAAGAGGGGTTCTTTGCCTACACATATAATAAGATTTTGGGAAACACAGTTTAAACAAATCAAACCAAAAATTCTTAATTCCAATAGAAGATATTATGATGAAAAAAATATTGATCTTCTTAAGAAGATTAAATATTTACTCAAAGATCAAGGAATGACAATTAATGGAGTCAAAAAGATCCTTCATAATGAAGATACTTTAAAGCTTGACGAAATGGCAGATAAATCTATAAAAGCAGAAAATTTAAAAAACAAGTTAACTAAAATATCTAATATTTTAAAAACACTAAAATAAATGGCAAAAAAAACACACGTAAAAATTAGAATGGTACCTGAAGCTAAACCAGATAGTCCTTTCTTTTATTATGTAAAAAAACCAGCAGGTGGTGAAAAAGCAAAAGTAAAATTATCTGCAAAAAAATACAACCCTGATACCAGAAAACACGAAATGTTTGTGGAGAAAAAGCTTCCACCTCATAGTAAGTAAATTATTTTTTTTTAAAGTTTCTTCTCTCGTAATCAATATAAGACCAAATCATATTTTTCCAAATACGATTAGTTATCTTTGTATCAATGCCTTGTTTTAAGGATTTTGCTTTGATTTTTTTTAAAATAAAATTAATTCTTTTCTTATCAACGATTTCTTTTTTAAATTCTTTAAGCTTTAAAACTTCTTCAACTAGTTTTGTTCTATATTTTATGAGAGATAATAATTTATTGTCTAATTTATCTAATTTAATTCTTATTATATCAAGTTTTTTTTTATTATTCGGCGACATTTAATTTATTGGATTACTTAATAATTATTATATTTATCTGACCATGTACAGTGAGAATAATCATTTAAATAATCAACTTAAATTATGGATGTTAACCCTATTAGTTTTAGTTTCTTTAATAATATTAGTTGGTGGTTTAACAAGATTAACAGACTCTGGTCTATCAATTACCACATGGGAATTGTTTGTTGGTTTTTTTCCACCTTTCACAAATGAAAAATGGTTAGAATATTTTAGTTTATACAAAACAATTCCAGAATACAGTCAGCAAAACTACAATATGTCCTTAGATGAATTTAAAGTAATATTTTGGTGGGAGTGGGGACACAGACAGTTGGGTAGAATAATTGGTTTAGCAGTGTTGCTTCCAATGATTTATTTTTCAATTAAACATGGAATTTGGATTACTAAAAAATATGGACTTATTTTTTTATTAGTTTGTTTCCAAGGATTTTTGGGTTGGTATATGGTTTCTAGTGGATTAGTTGAAAGAATTGATGTTAGTCATTATAGGTTAGCAATACATTTAGTTACAGCTTTTATAATTTTATCAATAGTATACTGGCAATTTTTAAAATTATCCTCTACTACAAATCAAATCATTTCTATAGATCTTTATATTGTAAAAATATTTTTATTTTTATTATTTTTGCAACTAATTATAGGTGCCTTTGTTTCTGGTATGGATGCTGGTAAAATTTATAATACTTGGCCGTTGATGGGTGTTAATTATTTTCCTGATGATAGTAGTTTTAAAGAGTTTTTAAATTTAAAGGTTTTCGATAATCCATCTATTGTTCAATTTATTCATAGAAATTTAGCATACTTAATTATTTTCATTTACGCTTTAATCCTCTTGAGGGTAATTAATACTGGAAACAAAAAATTATATAAACCTATTATTGTAATTGGTTTGACTTTGATATTTCAAATTTTTCTTGGGGTGATAACTATTTTATCTGGAGTAAAAATGTTATTTGCATCTTTACACCAGATAAATTCTATTTTGATAATACTTTCAACTTTATATTTTATATTTATCTCAAAATACAAAAGAGAGTTTAATTAATTTCTATTTGTAGACATATAAATATAATTAACTAACTGCTTTTAAGTTACCTTTTGATGACTTGTCTAAAGCTTGATCCAAATCGTCAATTATATCATCAATATGTTCTAAACCAATACAAAGTCTAACATACCCTGGGGTAACACCAGATGCTGCTAATTCATCTTCATTTAATTGGCTATGTGTAGTTGTTGCTGGATGTATTGCTAAACTTCTAGCATCACCTATATTTGCAACGTGGTAGAACATTTTTAAAGCTTCAATGAACTTTTTACCAGCTTCAGTACCACCAGCTAATTCAATACCGACTAAAGCACCATTACCATTTTTTAGATATTTTTTTGCTCGACTTGATATGTCTTCATCATGCTCAGTAGCATAAATAACTCTCTTAATTGCTTTATGATTTTTTAAGTAATCAACTACTTTTGCGGCATTATCGCAATGTTGTTTCATTCTTAAAGCTACAGTTTCAAGTCCCTGTATAACACCAAATGCATTATCTGGAGAAAGTGCTGATCCTAAATCTCTTAACAAGGTAACTCTTGCTCTTACTGCAAAAGCAACATTTGCTCCTGTTAATTCAGGTACAGCTTTACCCCAAACAACACCTCCATAGCTTGCATCAGGTTCATTAAACAATGGCTGTCTTTTCGGATCTGCTGTCCAATCAAAATTACCACCATCAATTAGCGCACCCCCAACTACTGTTCCATGACCTGCTATATATTTTGTTAAAGAATAAACAACTACAGCAGCACCATGTTCAATTGGTTTGCAAATTACAGGGGCAGCAGTGTTATCCAAGATTAATGGAATGTTATATTTTTTACCAATATCTGAGACTTCTTTAATTGGAAAAACTCTTAAATATGGATTTGGTAACGTCTCTCCATAAATAGCTCTAGTTTTATCATCTATTGCTTTTTCAAAGTTTTTCGGATCAGAAGGATCAGCATATCTTACTTCTATACCAAGCTTACTTAAAGTATGTGTAAACAATGAAACTGTTCCACCATAAAGATCTGTTGAACTAATAATATTATCTCCAGCTTGGGCAACGTTTAATATTGCAAAAGTGGAAGCAGTTTGTCCAGATGCTACAGTTAAACTCGCAAGACCACCTTCAAGAGCAGCAATTCTTTTTTCCAACACATCATTTGTTGGATTCATTATCCTTGTATAGATATTTCCAAACTCTTTTAACGCAAATAAATTAGCTGCATGTTCAGTATTGTTAAATTGATATGATGTTGTTCTATAAATAGGAACTGCTACTGAATTTGTAGCTGGATCACTTCTGTAATCTCCACCATGTATCGCAATAGTTTCTGGATTATTTCTTTTTGTACTCATTTTTACTCCTTTTTTAGTGCTTTTGCTTTATGCGAGGCGCACAATACAGTTCAAATGCCTACCGATTTAATTTTTTATGAAAATTCCATTTTAGCAGTTTTATGCCCGCAATAGGATCAAATCGGCAATAGTTTTCTAGCATATTAGTTATGTTTTACAAGTTAAATATAAAATTGACTTTGAATAATTTAATAGTATTAATCCTCGCACAATGACAAAATTCACAAAAAAAGATCAAGTTACATCATCTTGGTACGAGATAGACGCAAAAAATGCAGTTGTAGGGAGATTAGCCACTGTTGTATCTAATATAATTAGAGGTAAAAATAAGACTACTTACACTCCACATATGGATGATGGTGATTTTGTTGTAGTGAAAAATATCGAACAAGCAAAATTTACTGGTAAGAAATTTCAAAATAAAAAGTACTATAGACACACAGGTCACCCTGGTGGAATAAAAGTTACAACACCAGAAAAACTTCATGAAAAAAAACCTGGAGAAACTTTAAAGATGGCAGTTAAAAGAATGTTGCCAGGTGGAGTTTTAGGTAGAAAACAATTAACAAAACTAAAAATTTACTCTGGAAGTGAGCACCCTCATGCAGCACAAAATCCAAAAGTTATAGAGTTAGATAAGCTAAACAATAAAAACATTTCAAGAAATTAATATGGAAAACGTACAATCAAACACAAAAACTCCTAAATTAAAGCTAGATTTTAAAGATAGTAAGTACGCGACAGGTAGAAGAAAAACTTCAATAGCAAAAGTTTGGTTAAAAAAAGGTTCTGGAAAAATTTATGTAAATGGTAAATTATATAATGAATATTTTGCTGATGAAATTCACAAAATGCAAATTACAAGACCTTTTGAAATTATAAATCAGGCTACAGACTATGATGTTAGATGTAGTGTCAAAGGTGGTGGACCAACAGGTCAAGCCGGTGCAATGGTTCATGGCATTTCCAAAGCTTTAGTTCTTTTTGATGAAAATTTAAAAACAACGTTGAAAACTGAGAAACTTACAACCAGAGACTCAAGAGCTGTTGAAAGAAAAAAACCTGGTAGAAGAAAAGCTAGAAGAAGCTTTCAGTTTTCTAAAAGATAATTTTTTTTTCAATTTAAACTGTTATAATAAAAAATGCCTAAGCTTAATGCATTAGTTGCTGGATCTACTGGATATATTGGTGTTCAATTAATTAAGTTATTAATTAAACATAAATATATTAATATTAAATATTTATGTGGAAATTCATCTGTTGGAAAAAATATTTCTTATTATGATAAATCTTTATCAAAAAAAAAATTACCAAAAATTGTTAAATTTAATCAAAAATTGTTAAATGGTGTTGATGTTGTTTTCACAGCTTTACCGAATGGTGAAGCTCAAGATATAGCAAAAAAACTTAATCATAATATTACACTAATTGATTTAGCAGCAGATTTTAGATTAAAAAAAGTTAATGAATATTTAAAATGGTATAAACAAAAACATCGAGCTCCAAAATTACAGAAGAAAAGCATTTATTGTTTACCCGAAATAAATCGTGATGAATTAAAAAATCACAATATAATTTCATGTCCAGGATGTTACCCAACATCAATATTATTACCACTGGTTCCTTTGTTTAAAAAAAAATTAGTTAAATTAGATAATATAATTATTGATTCAAAATCTGGTTATTCTGGTGCTGGTAGAGGAGTTCATAAAAAATATAAAGATAAGAATTTATACGAGTCTTTAAGCGCTTATGGTGTTGGTTTTCATAGACATAATTCTGAAATACACCAATTTTTAAGAAAATTTACTAATAAAAATTTTCAATTTAGTTTTACCCCACATTTATCTCCAATGTTTAGAGGTATATTAAGTACTATTTATTTAGATTTAGAGAAAAATGTTAATCAACCAAAAATCATCAAAACGCTTAAGAAATCTTATAAGGGAGAAAATTTTGTTAAAATATTAGACTCTGATAAACTCTTAAGCACAAATGATGTTATTAATACAAACAATTGCTTTATTACGGTGTGTAAAACAAAATATAAAAACAAAATAATCATTATTTCAGCAATAGATAATTTAATTAAAGGTGGAGCAGGTCAGGCTGTTCAAAATTTAAATAATAAATTTAATTTTCCCGAAAAAACTGCTTTATAATGAAATATTTGTTAATTATTTTTCTACTTATTTTAAGTAATTGCTCTTTAAATAAAGATTCTGAATATTGGACAGAACATCCTGCTGAAAATCAAAAAATTCAAAAAAAAATAAATGAAATACTTAAAAAGTCTGACGATATAACAAAAATGACATTGGAAGAATATGAGATATATATAGATGACTATACTAAAAAAAGTAAATATCCAGATATAAGTAAATGAATAAAATAGTAAATGTTGCGGTTGTTGGACTTGGTCAAGTTGGTAATTATTTATATAATGAGCTGATTATTAAAAAGAAGGATATTGAGCTTAAAACAGGTAAAAAAATTAATGTAGTAGCTATTTCTGCAAAAAATATAAATAAAAAAAGAAAATATAAAATAAAAAGAAAAATTTTTTACAAAAACCCCTTTGAAATTTTTAAGAAAGAAAAAGTTGATATATTATTTGAAGTAATTGGACAATCTGATGGGGTTTCAAAAAAAATAGTTGAAACTGCTTTGAATAATAAAATTCATGTAATTACTCCAAACAAAGCTTTAATTTCAAAACATGGAAACAATTTAGCTAAACTAGCTGAAAAAAATAATGTTAATTTAGAATTCGAAGCATCAGTTGCTGGTGGTATACCGATATTGAGATCTATTAAAGAAGGATTGGCTACTAATAAATTATCTAAAGTTTATGGAATTTTAAATGGTACTTCAAATTATATCTTATCAGAGATGGAAAATTCTGAGCAAAATTTTGCAGATGTTTTGAAAAAAGCTCAACTCCTTGGATATGCTGAACCTGGAAATCCAAAATTAGATTTAAATGGTTTTGATGCATTTGCAAAAGTTAGAATTTTGTCTGCTTTGGCATTTAGTAGCAAAATATCAAATAAAAAATGTTTAATGGAAGGAATAGAAAAGATTGATTTAAAAGATATTAAAATTGCAAATCAATTAGATTTAAGAATTAAATTATTGGGTATCTCTGAACTTAAAAGTAATCAACTCTTTGAAACTGTTCATCCATGCCTTGTAAATAAAAAATCATATATTGGTAATGTAAATGGAGTTATGAACGCGGTGATCCTTAATGGCAAACCTGTAGGAGAAAGTGTATTGCAAGGAGAGGGTGCTGGACCAGGTCCTACTTCATCATCATTACTATCTGACTTATTATCTATTTTGAGAGGAAATATTAAAAAACCATTTGGAGTAACCGTAAATAAACTAAAAACTTTAAAAACTTACAATGTAAACAATTATGTTAATTCCTTATATTTAAGATTTGAAGTTAAAGATAGACCAGGTGTTTTGTCTCAAATAACTAACCGTTTAGCCAAATATAAAATTTCTGTAAAAAGATTAATTCAAACTCCAGATAAAAAAAATAATAAAGCTACAATAGTAATAGTTACACATAAAACTACAGAATTAAATTGTAATAGCTGTTTATCTATTTTTAAAAAAAATAAGAATATCTTAAAATCACCTACGTTAATTAGATTGCTCGATTAATGGAAATTTATTTAAAACTTTTTGAAGTTTTATTTCCAGTATTCCTAATAGTAGGTCTTGGATATCATCTAGGAAAAAAAAATCCAGATTTTGATACATCATTTATAACAACATACGCTGGTAATTTTGGAACGCCAGCATTAGTAATTTTTGCAATTACGGCAGGTGGAGTAACTTTTGAGTTATTTAGTGAATATTTTGGTTACGCAATCATCTTATTAACATTATTTGGTATTGTAGGTTTAATTTTTCTTGTACTTATGAAGAAAGATTATATCCGTGAGTTACCAACTTTTATTTTACCAAATACTGGAAATATGGGTATCCCAATATGTTTATTTGCCTATGGAGAACTAGGAATGGGTATAGCAGCTGCAATATCATCCTTAATTGTTTTACTCCATTTTACTTTAAATATTTTTTTAGCAAAACGGGCTTTTGATTTTAACACAATATTAAAAAGTCCATCATTTTATGCAATTTTAATAACAGTACTCTTTTTGTATTTTGAAATTCCATTTCCTCAATTTGTATTAAATACTGTAATGCTTTTAGCTTATGGAATGATTGTAATGATCCTTATGTCGCTAGGTGTTGCTCTTACACAAATGAAAGTATTTTCTTTTAAAGATGCATTAATAACTTCTTTTGGAAGAGTAATATTAGGTCCTATTATAGGATTTGCTGTTATAAAATTTTTTAATTTATCTGGTATACCAGCTGGTGTTCTGTTAATTCAGTCTTGTATGCCTAGTGCAATTTTGTGTTATTTGATTGCTCACATGTATTCTCCTAAAGAAATTGTAGATAATATATCTAGCACAATTGTAGTATCTACAATCATGTCCTTATTCACTATTCCGATTACATTATTCTTTGCTTTAAAATACTTCTATTAAGAGATATCCTTCTTTTATGAAGGCTATAATTTTAAATGCATCTGCTTGGATGATTGTTCCTGTAATGGATGCTTTTGCTAAATATTTAAGCTCATCTATGGATGTTTTACAGATAACGTGGGCAAGATATTTTTTTACAGTAGTCTTTACATTATCCCTAATGCTTATCTTTTATAGGCATTCATTAGTTTGGACAAAAAAACCAGCCCTTCAATTAATTAGAGGATTGATATTTGTTTTTTCTACATACTTATTCTTTTATGCAATATCGGAAATTTCACTTCCTAAAGCCTTAACATTAGCTTTTGTTGCTCCAATTTGTGTTACAGCCTTATCTCCCTTTTTTTTAAATGAGAAAGTAGGGGTAAAGAGGTGGACTGCTGTATCATTAGGTTTTATTGGAACTCTAATTGTAATTCGACCTGGTTTTATTGAGCTTAACTTGGCTACTATGGCTGCTTTAGGTAATGGAATTTGCTATGGATTTTATCTTATAATCACTAGGAAGCTCAGCACCTCTGATAACCCTCTTTTAACTCTTTTACTATCTGGTTTGATAGGAACTATAATTATTAGCTTATTTATGCCCTCTGTTTGGGTTAATCCTACTTCAAATCAGTGGATTTTGATGGCTTTAATCGGCTTAATAGCCTCTGTAGCACACCTTTTCCTCATATTATCACTCAAATACGCTGATGCCTCTAAATTAGCTCCTTTGGGCTATACAGAGATTATTACAAATATACTTATTAGCTATTATTTCTTTCATGAATTACCTGATAATTGGACTTATTTAGGTTTGTTTATTATTGTTCTCAGTGGTTTATATATTTCTAGAAGAGAATATTTGCTTACTCGTTCTAATTAATAGTAAATAAATATTTACCAATATATAATGTAATACTTTAATAAGTATATATAAACTACTGTAATTATTATATAAATTAATTATATTAATAAACATAAATTAAAATAAAAGATTGATTTTATAAAGGAAAATTAAAATAATAGATACTCATTTAATTGAACTAAGGCAAAAATGGCAAGCTTGAAAGATAAAATAAAGCTCTATGCTTAAAAGTGTTTAATAACAATGGTTTTTTAAGCTAATTATACACAAAATTCAAAATTCTTATTTAACCAAGTGAGTAGGGGGAACAATAATTCATAAAAAAATCTTTGAAATTAGACGATAAAATAAGCCTTGTTATCATTGAAAAGTAGAGCAATGCAGTTATAGAATATGTGTTTTAAACGGCCATAGAGGTGCTTTATTTTGTTATATCTCGATATATAGTACAACTGAAGGGTGTATAACACTATTTATACTAAAATACGCTTAAATATTGAAAAAACATTGATTTTACTTGTGTTTTTGACAATAAAATAGGCTAAAAAAGCTATTAAATTTCAACTTTTTCAGATCTCAATAAACGCAACTTTGTTTTAATTCCACCTCTCCCTGAGTATCCACCAAGGCCTCCATCAGACCGAATTACTCTATGACATGGTATTTTGGGGGCATAAGGGTTTTTTCCACATGCATTAGCTACAGCACGCGCTGATTTTGGGCTTTTTATGCCAATCGCTACCTCTTTATAGGTTTTTACAGTGCCTTTTGGTATAGTTTTGAGATATTTCCATACTTTTTGCTGAAATTTTGTTCCTTTCAATTTCATATTATAAACCATCTAAAACCTTCAAACATTGCTATTCCATATATTGAATGTCTTAAAAGAAATATACAAGATGTTTTTATTGGTTTTCCTGTTTTTTTGCAAAAATACCTTGTCCTGTAAAAGGTAAAAATACCAACAGTGGAGCAAAAGTTGTTATTGCTCCAAAAATAAGCCCTGAAAAATAAGACATTTTAATTCCAATATAAATAAAGAAAATATAGTAAATAACTGCCCAAGATATTGATATAAAATAGTGAAAAACCCATCCAAGTATGACTTCATATTTAAATTCAGGTTTTTCAATAATGGTTGGGTTAAAAAAAGTACCATTTTTAATCATATAATAGGTCCATCTACCTACAATTCCCCAAGATGGCTCTGGAATACCTATTTTTTTTAATAAATGTCCCAAAATGTCTAAAATAATGCAAGAGAATATTCCTGCAACAAAAATGCTTAAAATATCAATCAATATTAACTCAATAAAAATTTAAAATAATAAAGCAAATAATAAAGAAAACAGCTAAAATAGACAAATAAATCGTTTCTAGAGTTTTTCCAGTTTTTTTGTACTGAATAAGGCTTAATATTACAAAACCAATTGAAGTTATTAGAAAATATATTGGTTCAATTACTCCATCTATGCCCATTTTTAAATCTTATTACATACTTAGTGTGATCACAATGTCGTTAATTGTCCTTTAAAAAAATAAATTATTTTATTTGACATATTAAAACTCTTGATATATTACTAATGATAATTAATTGTTATCAATAGTAATTATATGAATGAACTGACAACAGACCTAAAATCGCTCCATGAAGAAACATTTAATAACCTTAAAAGCTCAAAGGCAAATAATACATTAAGAGCTTATAAATCTGATTTTAAAGATTTCGGAGCTTTTTGTGCAAAGCATGGATTAAATTCATTGCCATCAGAGCCAAAAACAGTTTCCTTATACCTCACTCATCTCTCTAAAAACTCAAAAATAAGCACTTTAAGAAGAAGATTAGTATCAATAAGTATGGTCCATAAGCTTAAAGGGCATTATCTAGACACAAAACATCCAATCATTGTTGAAAATTTAATGGGAATAAGAAGGGTCAAAGGTAGTATTCAGAAAGGAAAAAAACCTATATTAATCAATCATTTAACATCAATTATTAATGCAATAAATAAAGAAAAAACTGAGGAAATAAAAAAACTTAGAGACAAATCAATAATTTTAATTGGTTTTGGAGGAGGCTTTAGAAGAACTGAGCTTATTTCAGTTGATTATGAGGATTTAGAATTTGTTCCTGAGGGTCTAAAAATCACAATTAAAAGATCAAAAACTGACCAATTTGGAGAAGGAATGACTAAAGGACTACCCTACTTTGACAATGAAATTTACTGTCCTGTTACAAATTTAAAAAAATGGTTAGAAATTTCTAAGATTAATTCAGGACCCATATTTAGAAGATTTTCTAAAGGTTCATCATTAACAAATCAAAGATTAACTGACCAATCTGTAGTTTTGCTAATAAAAGAATATTTAAATTTAGCAGGTATTGAAAATAAAAATTTCGCAGGTCATAGTTTAAGGTCAGGTTTTGCTACTGTTGCAGCTGATTCAGGAGCAGATGAAAGAAGTATAATGGCAATGACAGGACATAAAACAACACAAATGGTTAGAAGATATATTAGAGAGGCAAATCTATTTAAAAATAATGCTTTAAATAACGTTAAAATATAAATTAAGATGTTTGTGTTTTCTTCATAAAAATTAGAAACAAAATAAACTGTTATACTAAAATTGTAAATTGATACTAACTTAGAACTATCACTTCTTAAATAAAAAATAACCTCTTAATATTTTAATTTTAATTAATTAAACCTATCCTCTGAAATGCTTTTAAGAAAGAAGTTTTATCATCAGTATTAATTATATAATCATTTAATACATTAAATATAAATAATTTTATTTTGTTTACCTCATCATCATTTAAAGGAGACACCATGGAAAAATTAAAATTATCTAACAAAACGTTTCTACAAACAATTTGATAGTCTGATCTACCAAAAGTATATACAGGCTTTAAATGGAATAAAGACTCAAAACCTACACCTGAATTATTAACTAATACTGCAGAACATCCGCTAATTAAATCATGTATTGATGCATCTAAAATCATAATATTTTTTACATCTATATTATTTAATATACTTGTTATTATTTGTGATTTACACTTTGGATGTCTTTTTATGATAAGATTTTCATGAGATTTTGAAAAAATGTTTATAAATTTTTTCAAAAAATTTTCAGTAGAATGTTCACAAAGTTTATTAACAGTATCATCAACAAGTTGCAAAGGTAAAAAAAAATATTTATTAGGGAGTTCGAGTTGTTTTTTTTCTGGTTGATTGTACTTAGATAAATTTTTTAAAACTATATTATCATAATGTTTTTTAAAAAATAAATTAACATTATTGTTATTTTTAAATAAAAAAGAAGATTTCAAAGAAACAATTTCACTCCAAGCTGAAAATCCCATTTTGTCGAAATAATAATAATCAGGTAAATAGAATGGTTTTATGTTTATAATATTTTGATTTATATTTTTACTAATTGTATGTTCAAAAAACTCATAATCACTACTTGTTAATTTTTTTGAAATAAATGGTAGGTTTGACTTCTTAAGATATTTAAAATTTATTTTTTTTTTAATCCATTCTAAATAAGATTTAGAAAGTTTTTTTTCAAATAATCTTTGATCATATATAAGAACTTTGTGTCCAAGCTCCTGAAGATAAAACATTAAATTAATATAAAACCTGTTTCTCGATGGGATCATTACATCATTCAGTTTATTTTTATTTTCAAATTTTCGTATAAATAATGCGATTTCTTTTGACATAATTATATTTAATTATATTTCATTAATATCGTAGTTCGCAAATTTTAATGAAGCTTTAAATTGTCTATATATTAATTTCTTTTGCTCATTTGTTACAAAAGGATCTTCTTCTCTATATTTGCTATTTACTTTTTTTTTTAACTTAAAGTTATTTATGCCTAAATTAGATAATAAAGATGGAAGATCTTTATCAAGGTCTTCATATTTAATTATTTTGTTAACAATAAGATTGTTGTCATGTGTATAAAAATTTACGTCCATAGGAAATCTTTTATTATTAACAAATTCATCCCAGGTCATGTTTTTTCTCTTATGACTTGTATTTGGATGATTTTTTCTCATAAAATAGTAAGATATACACTTATCAACAGGCTCTCTTTCAACACAAAATTTAAAATATTCATTATAAATTTTTGGATCGATAACTTTTCTAAGCTCATAAGCATGAGTATGGTCATTTAATTTTTTTGTGAAATAATTACCTAATTTATTAAGTTTTATTTTTTTTAAAAATTGAGAAATTTTAGTTTCTAAAAAAAAATTCTGAGCTAAATAGTTTGCTTCTGGTGTGGGTGTAATTATATCTTCCTGACCAAGATATTTTGATAAATTATATTCAATTGATGTACCAGCGGTTTTTCTGGTTTTGATAAATATAAATTTATATTTATGCGAAATAATCATATTTGTAAAACATGTTTATTAAACTATTTTTTATAATTAAAATTAATTACAACTAAATATAAATTCTGAATTTTGCATTTTAGCAAACCAATCAAAAACTTAATACTTTTTTTTGGATTTTGCAGAGGTCCATCAAATTTGTTTACAACTTTTTTATTGTTATCATCGATACCAGATTTTAAGTAAAATCTTTCAAAAAAACTAATACTAATTTTCCACTTTCTTAAAAAAATTTTTCCTCCCCTGCTGCCCAGATATGTATTAATATTTTTACCTTTTTTTCTAGTTGTAATTGATCCAAAATGATAAACTAATGACTTACCTAATCCTTTAAATATTCTTACATTTTCCAACCATAATTTCATAAGAAAATCACTATCATCACCACCTGTTGGTGAGAATTCTTCACTCCATCCTCCTACTTTTTTCCATAAATCAATATGTACTAATCCAGGTTGTTTGGTAGCACCTTGAAAATCGTAAGATTTTATATGTTGGATGTTTTTTAAAAGTTTACTTTCATCAAAATTTTTAACACTATTTCCAGCATTATAAAAAGCTGGAAGGATACCACTTTTAGTACAGAATGAGTTAGTAGCACCAATAGTTGTGCCCGATAGATAAAAATTATTATGATTAATTAATTTAATTTCTTTAATAAATTCTTCGTCCCATCCTGGACAGTAATAAAAATCATCATGTGAAATAATAATATAATTATTATTAGCTAGTTTTGAAATTTTGTTCAAAGCCTTAGGCATTCCAATATTTTTTTCAGTAAAGGTATACATATAAGCAGATTTTTTTACAAAATCTAAGGTTCCATCTGAACCTTCGTTTATATGAATTAATATTTGGTGTTTATAATGTGAATTTTTTTCAATACTTTGTATGCATAATTTCAAATAAGATAAATTATTGAATGTTGGTATTAAAATTGAAAACATAAATTTATTTTATTTTTAAATTTTAATTTATTTATTTTTTGTAAGATCTTAATTTAATTTTTCCAAAACTTGTAAATACCTTTGTTTAATTCGTAATTTGGCCAGCTAAATCTTTCCCTGTTTGGCTGTTTCTGTGCCCACTGCCACATTTTAGATAAACCTTCTTCAAGATCAACTTTGTGTTCAAATCCCAAAAGTTTAACAGACTTGTCCCACGTTGACCATGCGTATTTGGTTTCATGTCGTTCTTCTAAGTGTACTGGCTGTATATTTAATCCAGTTACATTTATTAATATATTACAAGCATCGTTAATTGTGTATTCTCTGATACCACCTAAATTTATAATTTCTCCAATACAACTATTGTTTTGTGAAGCATTCCAAAAAGGCAAGACTGAGTCATCAACATAGCTAAAAGCTCTAATTTGAGAGCCATCACCGAAGATGGTTGGACTTTGCTTGTTTAAAATTTGATACATCCATATACCTAAAACATTTCGATATTTGTCCCATATATTTTGATGAATACCATAAAAGTTATGCGGACGAACAATTGTATAATTTAATCCGTGCTGCTTATATGCTATATCTAGATCCATCTCTACAGCATACTTAGCAACAGCATATGGATCGATTGGAGTTTGTTGCATAGTTTCATCAAATGGGGGTTTGTACTTATCTCCATAAACAGACATAGAACTTGCAAAAACAAAACGAGAAACGCTATATTGAATACTACAAGTAATTAAATTTGTTGATGTAATTAAATTATTCTCATAATTATATTTTCTAATAAAGGGACTTAAACCTTCAGCTGCATAAGCAGCAAAATGATAAACGATATTAACTTTTTCTTTTTCAAAAACATTTTTTAAAGTTTCTAAATCATTTAAATTAAATTTATAAAATTTTACTTTTTTATGAATATTTTCTGCATAGCCACCACTTAAATCATCTATGCCTATAACTTCATGATTCGTATTTTCAATGATCCAGCTCGCTAATCTTGACCCCAACAAACCTGCAACACCTGTAATCAAAATTTTATTCATATTTTTTTTAACAATTTATTAATTTAGAATGTATTTGCATATAAAATTTTTTATTAATAATTAATAATTTTTAGATAAAATAATTTAAATTTTTCTTTTAGTAATTCAAAATAATATTCAAAGTTTTTAATTGGGTCATTTAATGGACCTTCATACTTTTTGAATATTTTATTTTTATTTTTATCTAAACCAGATCTTAAGTAAAAATGTTCAAAAAAATTAATTCCTATTTTCCATTTTTTTAAGAATATTTTATTACCTCTACTTCCTAAATAAGTAAATAAATTTTTACCTTTCTTTCGTGTAGTTATTGAACCAAAATGATAAATAGATGATTTTCCTAGACCTTTAAAAATCCTTATATTTGCATTCCATAATTTAATTGTGAAATCTGTATCATCTCCACCTGTGGGGAAAAATTCATCACTCCATCCTCCTACTTTTTTCCAAGTATTAATGTGAACAAGTGCTGGATGTTTTGTGCTTCCTTGAAAATCAAAAGTTTTAATTTCATTTAAGTTTTTGAGCAATTTTGATTCATCAAATTTATCGTAAGTTAATCCTGCATTAAAGACTGGTGGTTTTGAATAATCATTTTTTTCAAAAGTGTGAACAGCATTTACCATTGTTCCTGATAAATAAAAATTTTTATGATTTAAACATTTGAGTTCTTTTACAAACTCAGTGTCCCAATTTGGGCAATAATAAAAATCATCATGTGAAATCAAAATGTAGTTAAATTTTGCTAAATTAGCAGCTTTATTTAATGCTAATGACATTCCAATATTTTTTTCACTAAATGTATAATCTAAATTATTTTCTTTAAGATATTCAAGCGTTCTATCTTTACCTTCATTAACATGTACAATAATTTGATGGTTAAAATTTGAATTTTTTTTTAAGCTATTTATACAAATTTTTAAATAATCAATATTATTGAAGGTAGGTATTAATATAGAGAACATTAAAATTTTTTTATAAAATCATTGATATAATTTTTTATATCAATTTTGGTTTTGTATCCTAGAATTTTATAGGAATTATTATTAGGTATGGTTGACTTTGATCTATCACCAGGTCTAGGTGGTAAATATTTAATTCGCGTTTTAAACATTTTAGCAATTTGAACAATAGAATAATTTTTTTTAGTTCCTAGCATATACTCATTTTGATTGCCCTTCTTCCAAGCTAAAATACAGCCAGTAATAATATCATTTATATGTGTAAAATCTCTTCGTTGAGTACCAGGTTTAACTACAGTTAGTGGCTTCCTTTTTTTGTACTGTTCTTCAAAAATGCCAATAACAGCCGACATTGGAGAATTGGTTATTTGACCAGGGCCATAAACATTGTAAAAATAAACCAACTCATACTTTAATCCAAACCATTTGTGGTAATTTTTGATTAATTCAATATTTTTTGTTTTAGACCACGCGTAAGGAGAGAGATTTTCATCTTTTCCATTGTTACCTAAGTTGCTAGAAGTTGCAGAATAAATTATTTTAATTTTATTATCTTTTGCAAACTCAATTACTTTAGAGGAATGATGTATATTAAATTCAAAACATTTTTTATAATTTGCAAAACTTTGAAAGATTCTAGAAAATTCTCCAAAATGAAATATTACTTTAATTTTTTTTTTAACTTTATTAAGTAAATTATTAATATCTTTTGTATTACCTCTGATGTATTTGACATTTTTGTTTATGATATGGTTTTTAATTGATCCTGTTGAATAATTATCTAAACAAATAATTTTATATTTATATTTATTTTTAACTAAATATTTAATTAATGAAGATCCAATAAAACCTGCACCACCAGTGACTAATATAATATTTTTTTTCATAACAATTTAATAAACTAAGATTTACCAATTAAATTTTTTTTTAATATTAAAAGTTTTACAGACAATGTAATCAGCCACTTGAATTGAATTATATTTTCTATGATAATTTAATTTACCTTTTTTAGCTATTTTGTTACGTAATTTATTGTCCTTCACGAGTTTATTCAATTTTATATTTAAATCACTTGGAGATTTATAAAAAATTGCTCCGTCTGTTGAAAATAAATCATCTAGTTTTGTGTTTTTATCTATAAGTGTGGCTATACCATTACCCATTAGTTGGGCAATTCTATCACTACTGTAATATTTTAATGCCTTGCCTTGACTTAAATTTAATGCAATTTTAGAATTAAATAAATTACTTTTAAATTCATCTCCCCATATTGGCTGAATGTTGTTCATGCCAAATATATTAAATTTTAAGTTTGGATTTTTTTTGATTAAATTATTTATGAAATTTTCACGTTGATCGAATTTACCCTTCTTTAATACTCCTCTGTGGACCCCATGCGACATAGCAAAAAATAAATCATATTCAGGAGTTTTATTTTGATATACATGCATGTCATCTAGGGATTCATCTACAGGATTGGGTATAAAAGATATATTATATTTTTTGTTAAATTTAAGTGATTTTGGATCAGTTGTACAAAAGCTGTAGTCCATATATTCAATTTTATCTAAAAAACGTATTTTGTTATTTTTCCATTGGTCATCCATTCTATCCAAAAACCATTGAGAAATTTTAATTTTAGGAAATTCACTTTTAATTAGTTTTAAACTCTCTTTTTTTATTGAGTCTGCATGTCCTAATATAATTAAGTCTGGTTTAAAATTTCTAACAGTTTCAACAAAAGTATTATTTAATTTTTTTGAACCAGATATATCTCTCAATGATCTATAATTTCTTAATAAATCTCTATCACTTAAAGTTAATACTTTGTGATTAAGTTTTATTAAGCCATTATTTAACCTTCTACCAGTATTATAAAATAACCTTCCGTTATATCTTTCATTTAAATTTGTGATATGTAAAATTTTCTTTTTTCCACTATCGTAAGAGTTATTAACAATTAAAATCTTATTTCTAACATTATCTATTAAATTAGAAATTTTTTTAATATCAAAATTATTTTTTTCATAAAATTTATTTTGAAGTTTTCTAAGATAAGATTTGTTGGAAGTTATCTTTTTTAAAATATTAATAATATTTTTAGAATTATTATCTTTTAATACAATTGCTATATGCTTAGATTCTATAAGTCCACCTACTTTTGTAATTATAGGGCAGCACTTTCTACTTGAGGCTTCAATAGCAATCCTTCCTAATGGCTCATTCCATTTTGAATTACCAATAGCTATTTCAGAATTTTCGTAATACTTTAATACTTCTTTATTACTTTTGTAACCAATTTCATTAACAATATTTTTATCTGGAAATATCTTTTTTCTAGACTCATTTCCTATTGCTATAAAATTCCAATCAGGATTATATTTTTTAAAAATTTCTGCCGTCTCTACAAATATATCATATCCTTTATTTTCATTTAGTTTACCAACGAATAAGATTTGTTTCTTTTTTTTTATTTGATTAGTCTTAATTTTTTTTACGCCATGATAAATAATTTTACTATTGTTCTTAATATTTTTTATTCCTTTATAAAATCTATTTTTAATCCAATTACTGATAAATATAATTTCTGTACATATTTCTAGGAGGTTTTCTCTTTCTTGAATGTCAATCGAACCTCTTAAATTTAGAGGATCATTATGATAAGTTAAAACAATTTTAGAATTTGGAAAACTTTTTTTTAAAATTTTAGCATATTCTGGTCTATTATGTATTTCAATAATTGAAATATTTTGATCTTTGTATTTTTTACAAAAATTATTAATATATGTTTTATTTCTAAATAATTTACTATTTGAAAAATCATCAGAAGAAATAATTTGAATTCTTTTTTTGTGGATAGAATATTTAAGAGCATCTTGCACATATATTGAAACTGCTCCAGCTTTTGTAGGATTCAAGCTTTCTTTGTATGGTAAAATTATAAAGATATCTTTATTCATTTATAAACTTTTGTTTGATGATATTTCTTAATTTATAATTTTTTTTTAGAATATATTCTTGTTTCATAGCAATAGATTTATTTTTGTATCTTTTTTTATAAATTAGTTTCCAATAATTGCCTTTAGTAAATTTTGCTCCTTTACCTGAATTGTGTAATTTTATTCTTCTACTAATATTATTTGAATAACCAACATATGAAAATAATTTATTATTTCTTTTTGTAACAATTAAATAAACGTAATAGTATTTTGACATAATGGCGGTCCCTAGGGGAATCGAACCCCTCTTTCGAGGATGAAAACCACGTGTCCTAACCGATAGACGAAGGGACCAAAACGCTGCTTTTATTGTATAAATTTGTATTTATCAAGGATTATTAGAAATTAAATTTAATTTTAATCTTATATTTCTAATATATTAATATCTTTATATTTTTTTCTTCAATTTTAATATTTTTTTTGTGTTAGATGATTTATGAGTAATTAGTGTTTCGGAAATAAATTCGCTACCTTCTTTTATAATACCAGAAACCAAATCTCCAGAAGTTATACCAGTGGCACAAAAAATTGAGTCGCCAGAAACAATTTCATCTAATTCATATTTTTTTGTCAGATCATCTATACCCATTTTTTTTGCCCTTGATTTTTCTTCA
>CACDRL010000007.1 GCA_902555435.1 uncultured Pelagibacteraceae bacterium | reverse complement strand
AAAAACATTTTAGATAAAACAAAAAAAACCGAACAAAAAAGAATAATTGAATTTGAAAATGTCAAAATCGACTTAAATAAACTTTTAATTATTAGAGATCAAAAAGAATTTAAAATTAACAATACTGAAAAGACAATTCTAGAAAAAATGATTAATAGTCCTGGAAAAACATTTTCAAGAGAAGATATAGGAAAATTAATTAATCTTGATAAAGAAAGATCTATTGATGTTATTATTACTAGGTTAAGGAAAAAAATTGAAATAGATCAAAAAAGTCCAAAATTTTTGCAAACAATTAGAGGTGCAGGATATGTTCTCTGGATTGAGTAATTATTTTAAAAAAGTTTTACCAAAAAGATTATTTTATAGAGCGCTTTTAATTGTTGCAGTCCCTGTAATTACCATTCAATTGATAATCACCATTGTTTTTTTTGATAGTTTGTGGATTAAAACGAATAAAGGTATGACCAGAACTCTGGTTAATGAGATTAGTGCTTTTGTAGAAGCTTATCAAAATGAGGAAAATGATAAACAAGAAGTGAATAATCTTTTTTCATTATTTTTAGATTTAAATATTGAATTAGTAGTTGGTGAAAAATTAAGCGATCAAAATAAAGAGAGATGGTTTAGTCCAATTGATCGAACATTAAGAAGGGAATTGAAATCTAAATTTTCTCCTGAGATTTTCTGGTTTAATACTACAAACTATAAAGAACTAGTTGATTTAAGAATAAAATATGAAGATGGATATTTTAAATTTTTAGTACCAAAAGATCGAGTCACTAGTACATCTGCAAGAATATTTGCACTATGGATTACAGTTCCTGCAATTATAATGGTTATTATTTCACTAATATTTTTAAAAAACCAAACGAGACCAATTATAAATTTAGCTCGTGCTGCTGAAAGATTTGGAAAAGGAGAAGACATAGAAGAATTTAAACCCTCAGGAGCGCTCGAGATACGTCAAGCAGGTCACGAATTTGACAAAATGAGAAAGAGAATTGAAAGACATCTTAATCAGCGAACTGAAATGTTATCAGGCATTAGTCATGATTTAAGAACTCCTTTAACACGAATGAAATTACAATTAGCTTTCCTTAAAGATAAAGATTCAGTAGATAAATTAACAGATGATATTAACGAGATGGAAAAAATGCTTAATGAATATCTACAATTTACAAGCTCATCGTATGTTGAAAAAGATGAAATGTTTAATATTTCAGAACTATTAGAAGAAATAATAAGAAAATATAATAATGAAAACATTTCTCATAATTTAATTCCTAGAGTTTACATTAATGGCAGGAAAAATCTTATCAATAGATCTTTAAATAACTTGATTGATAACGGATTAAAATATGCAAACAAAGTTGAAATAAGCCTAAATAAAAAAAATACAAATTTATTTATAATTATTGATGATGACGGTCCTGGGATACCTAAAAAAGAACATGAAAATGTATTTAAACCTTTTTATAAGATGGACAAAGGTAGAAATGATTCTAAATCTAGTGTTGGTCTAGGACTATCAATTGCTTCTGATATAATAAAATCCCATGGTGGGAACATTATGCTGGAAAAATCAAAATTTGATGGGCTCAGAGTTAAGATCTTTTTACCGATCTAGTTTTCTTCTTTTTTTTTGTTTCCAATTTTGAAATTTTATTTTCTAAATTTTCAACTCTCTTTGAGAGAACATCAAATTCATCCTTACTCGTAAGTTTCATTTTGAAAACAAATTCATCTCTCTTTGATTTAAATATATTTAAGATTTCAGATGATAAATCTTTTGAAGTAATTAATCCCTGCTCTATCAGTTTTGCAAATTTGTCAATTATAAATTTAGAATTTTTCATATTTGAGATATACAATATAGATATAATTAAAAATGATCATCAATAATTTTGACCCAATTGCATTAGAAATATTTTCTCTAGAAATTAGATGGTATTCGCTAGCTTATATTGCTGGTATTTTATTTGGATGGTTAATAGCAAAAAAACTATTCTTAAAGAATTCTGAAATAAATAAAAACTTTGATGATTATATAACGTATTTAATCATAGGAATTATCTTGGGTGGAAGAATTGGATATGTGTTATTTTACAATTTTGAATTCTATATCAATAATCTATTAGATATTTTAAAAGTATGGGAAGGTGGAATGTCTTTTCACGGAGGAATAATTGGTATTATTATAACAAGTATAGTATTTGCAAAAAAAAATAATCAAAACACATTTTTATATTTAGACATTGTCGCTCTAGTTGCGCCAATTGGAATATTTTTTGGAAGAATTGCAAATTTTATAAATTCTGAACTTTATGGGACTATAACTAATTTACCTTGGGCAGTTACATTTATACAAATAGATAATCAACCAAGACATCCCTCACAAATTTATGAGGCATTATTAGAAGGTTTAATTTTATTTTTAATTTTACTTTATTTTAGAAATAGAGGAAATTTGTTTAAACCTGGATTAATTTCAGGACTATTTTTAATTTTCTATTCAATCTTTAGATTTATTGTTGAATTTTTTAGAGTACCAGATGATCAATTAGGATACTTAATATTCAATTTAAGTATGGGTCAGTTAATAAGTTTTATTTTTTTTATAATTGGATTAATTATTTTCTTTTTCAAAAAAAATGAACAAGCCTAATAATTTACCTCTAGATCAATTTATAAATCACGCTCTTTACGATAAAGAAAATGGATATTATATGAAAAAAAATCCCTTCGGAAAGGAAGGTGATTTTATTACATCTCCCAATATCACAAGACTATTTTCAGAAATAATTGCGATATGGGTAATAACTTTCTGGAAAAGTATCGGTTCACCTAAAAAATTTAACTTAATTGAACTTGGTGCTGGTAACGGTGAGATGATGAAAGTTGTATCTGAAACATTAAAGAATTTTCCAGACTGTTTTAATTCCTGTAATTTAATTATTAATGAAAAAAGCTCATATTTAATTAATGAGCAAAAAAAAAATTTAAATTCTGAAAAAATAATCTGGGTAAATCAGGTAGAAATTGATAACTCATTTCCTTGTATTTATCTTGCAAACGAATTTTTTGATGCACTTCCAATAAAACAATTTTTTAAAAAGGAAAATAATTGGCACGAAAGATATGTAAATTTAAAAACTTATCAAAAGGCTGAGTTCAATGATAAGAAAGTTGATATTAAAATAATAGAGCAGGAACTTAAATTTGAAATATCTAAGAACCAAGAAATTATAGAATACTCTCCAGAGGCATTTAAGTATCTAGAGAAAATTTGCAAAGTTATTCTGAAAAGAGATGGTGGACTTCTAATAATTGATTATGGATATTTAGACTCAAAAATAAAAAATACAATTCAAGCAATAAAAGATCATAAATTTTCAAACATATTAGAAAATATTGGAGACTCTGATATCACATACAATTTAAATTTTAATTTATTTGCTAATTATATTCATCAGTTTAAAAAACTAGATCATCTTATCACTAATCAAAAAAAATTCTTAACAAGCATGGGAATTTTGCAAAGAGCAGAGATTGTAAGTAATAATATAGCCTTTTCACAGAAAACCGATCTATTTTATAGAATTAGACGTTTAATTGATGACAAACAAATGGGAGAGTTGTTTAAGGTAATGTTGATAAAAGTTAAAAAAAATAAATTTACAACTGGTTTTCAAATTGATTAAATCTAAAAAATTTTCAAAAAATAAAGCTATTAAACATGGTTTTTTTAATAGCAGCGGCGGTGTATCAAAAAATATTTATAAAAGTTTAAATTGTGGTCCAGGTTCAAATGATAATAGCTCAAATATAAAAAAAAATTTAAATATTGTTAGGAAAAAAATTTCTAAAAACTCAAAAAATATTTTTTTACTTAACCAAATTCATAGTAACAAATTCGTATTCATTGACAAAAAGTATAAATCTAAAATAAAACCTAGAGCTGATGCAATTATTACTAATCAAATAAATGTACCTATTGCAGTTTTGACTGCAGATTGTGTACCAATACTAATTTTTGATAATCAGAGGAAAATGATAGCTGCAATTCATGCAGGATGGAAAGGAGCTTTCAAAGGAATTATATCAAAAGTGATTAAATTTATGATTAAAAGAGGATCAACAACAAAAAATATAACAGCTGTTATAGGACCGGCAATATCAGTTAAAAATTATGAGGTTCAAAAAGATTTTTACAAAAAATTTGTAAGAAAAGACAAAACTAATCATAAATTTTTTAAAAGAAGGAAAGAAAAGTTATATTTTAACCTATCTAGTTATGTTAAATCATTAATTCTTAAGACTGGTGTGAAAAAAATAGAAAAAATTGAGGTTGATACATTCGATGCTAAAAATAAATTTTTTAGTGCTAGAAGATCAAAAAGTTTAAATCATGCTGATTATGGTAGAAATATCTCAATAATTATGCTTTATTAGGTTTTTTCATGAAATTATTATCAGGAAATAGCAATAAACCTCTTAGTAAAAACATTGCTAAATATTTAAAATCTAAACTAGTAAATTCAAGTATAAGAAATTTTTCTGATGGTGAAATCTATGTTGAGATAAATGAAAATATAAGAGGAAATAGTATTTTTATTATTCAATCTGTTTCTTCACCAGCTAATGATAATTTAATGCAACTTTTATTGTGTATAGATGCTTTAAAAAGATCATCAGCTAAAAATATAACTGCTGTAATCCCATATTTTGGTTATGCAAGACAAGACAGAAAAGTTGTCCCAAGAACTTCTATTTCAGCAAAACTTGTATCTAACCTGATCACAAAAGCAGGGGCAGATCGAGTTGTAACAGTAGATTTACATGCAGGACAAATTCAAGGTTTTTTTGATATTCCGGTAGATAACTTGTTTGCTACTCCTATTTTTGCAAGACACGTTAAGAAAAAAATTAAAAGTAAAAATATGATTTGTGTTGCTCCAGATGTGGGTGGAACTGAAAGAGCAAGAGCTCTTGGAAAACTTTTAAATGTTGGTCTAGCCATAGTTGACAAAAGAAGACCTAAGCCAGGACAATCACAGGTTATGAATGTAATTGGCGATGTCAAAGGCAAGACATGTTTAATTGTGGATGATATCATCGACTCAGGTGGAACAATTGTGAATGCAGCTAAAGCTCTAAAAGATAGAGGTGCAAAAGAGGTCTATGTTTATATTACTCACGGAGTTCTTAGTGGAGAAGCAGTCAAAAAAATTAAAAATTCTGTTATTAAAAATTTAGTAATTACAGATACAATTGATAATAGCGATAAAATAAAAAGTACTAAAAACATAGAGGTTTTATCTATTTCAGGGCTTATGGGTGAAGCAATAAAAAGAATTTCAAATTCTACTTCTGTATCTGATTTATTTAAATAATTACCTTGTGTTATTAAGGATCTTGAGCTAAAAACCCTTGTTTTTATGAATACTTTAGAAGCTAACATCAGAGACACCAAAACTAAAGGCGATCTTAACTCACTAAGAGATAATGGAGAAGTTCCAGCTATAATTTATGGTGGTGAAGCTCAAAACGAACAAGTTTCTATATCTAAGAAACTACTAAAATTGATGTTAGAAGACTCAAATTTTTTATCTACTATTCTTACTTTGAATGTAAATGGGAAGCCTCAAAATGTTCTTCCAAGAGAAGTAAAATATCACATCATATCCGACGAACCTATACATGTTGATTTTTTAAGAGTTGTACCTGGTTTAAAAATTAGAATTGAGGTTCCAGTTAAATTTGTTAATCATGAAAAATCACCTGGATTAAAAAAAGGTGGAGTATTGAATATTGTTCGAAGAAAAGTTGAATTGAAATGTCCAAGTGAAAAAATACCTGATAATCTTTTAATTGATTTAGATGGTGTTGATATTGGAGTTAGTTTTAAAATTTCATCAATTGATTTAGATCCTGAAGTTGTGCCAACTATTCAAGGTAGAGATTTCGTCATTGCAACACTAGCAGCTCCAACTGTAATGAAAGAACCAGAAAAACCAGCTGAAGCAGAAGCTGCTGAAGGAGAACCGGGTGCAGAAGGTGAAACAGCTGAAGGAGATAAACCAGCAGCAGAGGGTGATAAAAAAGAAGGCGAAGATAAGCCTGCTGAAGAAAAAAAATAAATTATTTAAACTAAAGTTTGTTTTCCATTAAAAAATTCTCATGCTTTTATTTGTAGGACTAGGTAACCCAACGCCAGATAGTGAAAATAATAGACATAATGTAGGTTTTAAAATTATCGACTCGATTAATAAAAAATTTGGTCTATCAAAGCAAAAACCCAAATTTAAAGGTTTGCTCACAACAGGAAATGTTGGAGACAAAAAAATATATGCAATTAAACCTTTAACTTTCATGAATAATTCAGGAATTTGTATAAGAGAATTAATTGAATATTTTAAAATTGATGCTGAAGATGTAATAGTTTTTCACGACGATTTAGATGTAGAATTTGGAAAAATAAAAGCTAAGTTTGGTGGATCTAGCGCAGGTCATAATGGTATAGCATCAATAGATAAATTTATTGGTAAAGATTATTCTAGAGTTAGAATAGGTATTGGAAAACCAAAAGATAATATGGAAGTTAGTGATTTCGTACTTCAAAATTTTGATGAAGATGAAGTGGTTGGATTAGAAAAAATTACAAATAATATTACTGATTCAATTTCAATATTAATTGAAAAAAAATTAGATCTATTTTCAAGTACAGTAAATAATAAATAATGAGTTTTAAATGTGGAATTGTTGGTTTGCCAAATGTTGGTAAGTCTACACTTTTTAATGCATTAACTAATTCTAGCAAAGCACAAGCGGCTAATTTTCCATTTTGTACAATAGATCCAAATGTTGGGGTAGTTCCTGTACCAGATGAAAGATTGTCTAAATTATCAAAAGTCTCTAACTCTAAAAAGGTAATTAATACGACAATTTCATTTGTTGATATTGCTGGTCTTGTAAAAGGAGCTTCAAAAGGAGAAGGATTAGGAAATAAATTTCTTTCTCATATCAGAGAAGTTGATGCGGTAATTCATATGATTAGATGTTTTGATTCAGCTGATATTCAAAATGTTAATCCTGATGTAAACCCAGTGAGAGATTTAGAAATTATTGAAACTGAAATGATGCTTGCAGATCTTGAAAGTATTCAAAAAAGATTGGAAAAGAATAACAAAAAAAGTGTAGATGAGGAGCAACTTAAAATTTTAGAAATTGCTCTAGATTGTATTAATAATGATAAAGATATTTCAGTCCTAAAAACACAATTTGACACAAAGCAATTAAATCAAAGCGGTTTATTGTCAATTAAGCCAAAAATATATGTTTGTAATGTTGATGAACAAAGTATTCAGAATGGTAACAAATATACAAATGATTTCATAGAAAAATTTGGAAATGAAAATACACTAATTGTATCTGCTGATATAGAAAATCAAATTAATGAGTTGCCTGCTGAAGAGAAGAAAAATTATATGGAAATGATAGGTTTAAAAGAAACTGGATTAAATATGTTAATTCAAAAAGGCTACAATATATTAGAACTAGATACGTATTTTACATCGGGTCCTGAAGAAACAAGAGCGTGGACAATTAAAAAAAATTGTACAGCTCCTAAGGCAGCAGGTGAAATTCATACTGATTTTGAAAAAGGCTTTATTCGAGCTGAAACTATTTCTTATGAAGACTTTGTAGCAAATGATGGCTGGGTAAATTCTAAAGCAAATGGAAAAATGAGATTAGAAGGAAAAGATTATATTGTTAAAGATGGAGATGTATTAAACTTCAGATTCAACACGTGACCAAATTCTCTTCATACTGAAGTAAACTAAAATAGTTAAAATAATCAAATACACTATAGCTTTAAATCCCATTTGGTGCCTTGCTTCTAAGTGAGGCTCTGCGGCCCACATTAAAAATGTTGTTACATCTTTTGACATCTGCTCAACAGACGCATTAGTGCCATCGCCATACTCTACTATTCCATCTGATAATGGTGCTGCCATTCTAATCTTATTACCATACATATATTTGTTATAGTAAACTCCATCATCCAAAGTTACTCCACTTGGTGGATCTTCATAACCTTGAAGTAAAGAATAAATATAATCAACTCCACCGCCTCTAGCTTTAACTAAAACAGACATGTCTGGTGGATACGCTCCTCCATTGGCTGCTTGCGCAGCTTTGACATTGTCGTATGGCATTACAAATTTATCTGAAAGCTTTCCAGGTCTAGTGAACATTTCACCATCAGCATTTGGTCCGTCTTTAACCTCAAAAGAAGCAGCAATTGCTTTTGCAGCTGCCTCTGAAAACTCTGGCCCACCCTCTTCTGATAAATTTCTGTAGCTCAAATATTTCATTGAATGGCAAGAAGCACAAACTTCAGTATAAACTTGATATCCTCTTTGAAGAGTTGCCCTATCAAATTTTCCAAAAAGACCTTTAAAACTCCAATCTGTTTTAAGATAATCTACTTTTTCTGCAGCAAAAGTTTGAGAGCTATTTAGAGAAAAAAATGAAAGTATTAAAATTAATTTAAATAACTTTTTCACTTTATTTTATTTTACTTTCTCTGTGTCTTGCTGCTGCTAAGTTTGGTGATCCACCTAAAATAGGTTCCGTTATACTTAGTGGAACAGGTAATGTTCTCTCTTTAAATCCTAGCACAGGGAGAATAACTAAAAAATGTAAGAAATAATAGGCAGTGGCTACTCTTGCTATTAATAAATAAAGGCCTTCTGCAGGCATTGCCCCTACGTAACCTAAAATTAAAACGTCTGCTACTAAAATCCAATAAAATTGTTTGTATAACGGTCTAAACACTGCTGATCTAATTTTTGAAGTATCTAACCAAGGTAAAGCTGCAAGTATTAAAATTGCAGACAACATTGCAACTACTCCAAGAAGTTTATCTGGCACTGATCTTAATATTGCATAAAAAGGTAACAAATACCATTCTGGAACTATATGAGCTGGAGTTACCATAGGATTTGCCTCTATGTAATTATCTGCATGTCCTAAAATATTAGGCGTATAAAAAACAAAAAATGCAAAAACAATCATGAACATTAGTAATGCAAAACCATCTTTAATAACAATGTATGGATGGAATGGGACAGTATCCTTAGAAGGTTTTTTAATATCAATACCAACTGGATTATTATTTCCAGGAACATGCAGAGCCCATATATGTAAAACTACAAGACCTAAAATTAAAAAAGGAATTAAGTAGTGCAAAGTAAAAAATCTTGTTAAAGTTGGGTTATCAACTGAGTACCCACCCCACAACCATGTTACAATTCCCTCTCCTACTAATGGTATTGCACTAAATAAATTTGTAATAACAGTTGCTCCCCAGAAACTCATTTGTCCCCAAGGCAAAACATAACCCATGAATGCAGCTGCCATCATTAACAGGTAAATTACTATTCCTAAAATCCAAATAATTTCTCTTGGAGATTTGTAAGATCCATAAAATAACGATCTAAAAATATGAATATAAACTGCAAGAAAAAACATTGATGCACCATTTGCATGTATATATCTAATTAACCATCCGTAGTTCACATCTCTCATTATATGTTCAACACTTTCAAATGCCATGTCAGCATGAGCAATGTAATGCATAGCTAGAGTTAATCCTGTTATGATTTGTGTGATTAGGCAAAAAGTCAAAATTCCACCAAATGTCCACCAGTAATTTAAATTTTTTGGAGTAGGATAATCTGTTAAATGATTTGCAAGAGTTAGTAACGGTAATCTATCATTAAACCACTGACCAACTTTAGATTTAGGTTTATAATCGTGATCACTCATAAATTTACTATCCTATTTTAATTGTGTTTGCATTCACGAATTCATATTTAGGAACTTCCATATTCCAAGGAGCTGGTCCTTTTCTAATTCTTCCAGATGTATCATAGTGAGAACCGTGACATGGACAAAACCATCCATTATAATCACCTTTGTCATTCAAAGGTACACATCCTAAATGAGTACAGACTCCTACCATCACTAACCATTCAGGATTTTTTGCTCTATCCTCATCTTTTTCTGGATGAATTAATTCCTCCATTTTTACAGATCTTGCTTCTTCGATCTCTTCTTTTGTTCTTCTTCTAATGAAAACTGGTTTTCCTCTCCACAGAACTGTAATTGTATTTCCAGGTTTAACTGAACTTACATCAACCTCTGTACTTGCTAATGCTTTAACTGAAGCATCTGGGTTCATTTGATCTACCATGGGCCACACTACTGCTGCTGCTCCAACGGCACCTACAGCTGTGGTTGCTGTAAATAAAAACTCTCTTCTTTTTGGCTTTTTATCTGACATTTTTAATAATTTTTTGTTAAAAAATTAATTTAATATACGATTTCTTATAAGATAAAAGTAATTTTTCTACTGAAAGAATGACACATTAAGGATGAAACCTAGACCTAAAATTTCACTATACGAGCCTGATATTCCACAGAATACAGCTGCGATTATAAGAACATGCGCCTGTTTAGGAGCTGAATTAGAAATTATTGAGCCATGTGGATTTTTATTAACTGACAAAAGGTTTAAAAGAGTTGTCATGGATTACATGGACTATAATAAAATAAAATTTTACCAAAGTGCAGAACATTTTTTTGAAGAAAAAAAGAATCAAAGGATTGTTTTAATGACAACCAAGGGTTCTATAAATTATACTAAATTTAATTTTAAAGCCGATGATACGATTTTATTTGGAAGAGAGAGCGCTGGGGTCCCTGAAAAGGTTCATAAGCTAATTAGTGATCGTTTAAAAATTCCCATGAGTGAAAAAGCAAGATCTTTAAATATAGCGTCCTCAGTTGCAATAGTTTTGTCTGAAAGTTTAAGACAAAATAATTTTATATAAATATGAACAATTCAATTAAAAAAGACCTAACAAGCAATTGGTTCAAATTACTACAAAATGCAATTTGTAATGACATACTTGAATTGGAAAATAACAAAATTAAATTTGAATCAACTTCTTGGAAAAGAAACTCTAAAAAAGATGAAGGTGGTGGTGAATATAGAATTTTAAAAAATGGAAAAATTTTTGAAAAAGTTGGAGTAAATTTTTCAAAAGTATATGGAAAATTTCCTAAAAAATTTCAAAAAAATATACCAGGAGCTGAGAAAGACCCTAGATTTTGGGCTTCAGGAATTTCAATAGTTATGCATATGCAAAATCCACACATTCCTGCTATGCATTTTAATACAAGATATATCAGTACTCAAAAAAACTGGTTTGGAGGGGGAATGGATGTAACCCCAACCATCAAAGATGATAATGAAAAGAATAAATTTCATAAAACTTTGAAGTTAATGTGTGATCAACATAATAAAAATTATTATAAAAAATATAAGAAATGGTGCGATGAATATTTTTATTTACCCCACAGAAAAGAAGCTAGAGGAATTGGGGGAATTTTTTTTGATTACAAAGATAATAATTTCGAAAAAGATTTTAAATTTGTAAGAGATGTTGGGATTACCTTTCAAATGATCTTTAATGAAATTATTAGAAAAAAAATTAAGAAAAAATGGTCTTTAAAAGAAAAAGAGAAGCAGTATATTAAGAGAGGTCGTTACGCAGAATTTAATTTACTGTATGACAGAGGAACTAAATTTGGATTACAAACTGGTGGTAATGTTGAAGGAATTTTAATGTCGTTACCTCCTTTAGCAAAATGGAAATAAAAAATGGAAAAAGAACCTATAACTTTAAATGGTTTAAAAAAATTAGAGGAAGAGCTTATTTTTTTAAAAGAAAAGAAAAGACCTGAAATAGTTGCCGCAATTGCTGAAGCAAGATCACATGGAGATCTAAAAGAAAATGCCGAATATCATGCTGCAAAGGAAGAACAGTCTCATAATGAAGGTAGGATTACTGAAATAAACGACATAATAGCCAGAGCTAATGTAATTGATGTAACTAAATTAAATAATGAGGGTAAAGTAATTTTTGGATCAACTGTACATTTAGAAGACTTAGATAGTGGGGAAAAAATAAACTATAAAATTGTTGGAAAAGATGAAGCTGACTTAAAACAAAAATTAATTTTCTTTCAGTCCCCAATTGGAAAAGGATTAATAGGCAAAAATAAAAGTGATCTTGTAGAAATAAGTACCCCATCTGGGACAAAGAATTTTGAAATTAAAGACGTTAAATATATTTAACTTTTTACAATTTTTTCAACCTGTTTATCTGAAATTTGAAATCCATTTTGAACCCAGGTTTCTTCTATAAGTTTTAACTTATTACCTAAAATTTTACCCTCAGGAATTTTATACTTAGACATTAAAATATTTGCTCCGATTTTTAATTCAGGCAAAGTTTTATTTTTATAAATTTTAAGTAATTTTAATAATTTATTCTCTACCTTGCTTAAATAGAACAATTTAAAATTAATTATATCAATTACAGCTTGTCTACCATTATAGTAAAATATTTTATTAAAGTTTTTTTCTGTAAAGCTTTTAATATTCACTTTTTCTTTGAAAAAATAATGAATTAATTTGAGCCTCTTTTGATCTTTTTTTGAGATTTTAAATTTGTAAATAAAATAATCAGTATTGTCTGTTTCATCAATAATCAGTAATGCAATTACAAAAATAAAGTCAAAGTTGCTAATAACTTTAGAACTGAATGAATTTAGCTTCTTAAAATGATTAATATTTTTAAATTGTGGAAATACTATTTCTAATATTTCTAAACTTTGCTGATTCTCAAGTAATTTGAGAAAATTTTTTGATTTAACTATCTTTTTAAATTCATCCAATAATCTTTCAGAAGATAAGTTTGAAATGCCTTTGATATTTTTTTTAAATATTTTAATTATCTCTATTTTATGATTTTCATTTGAGTAATTAATATGAAAGCGAAAGTATCTTAATATTCTTAAATAATCCTCTTGAATTCTTTTTTCAGGATCTCCAATAAATTTTAAAACACCTTTCTCTAAATCTAGCTTACCATTTTGTGGATCAAATAAATTTCCTAAATTATCAGAGTAAATAGCATTAATAGTAAAATCTCTTCTTTTTGAATCTTCTTTCCAATCTGAAGTAAATTCAACTTTTGCATGCCTTCCATCTGTCGCAACGTCTTTTCTAAGTGAAGTAATTTCGTAATTTTGTTCATTTATTACTGCAGTTATCGTGCCGTGTTCTTTACCAGATTCAAAAAATTTAATTTGATGTTTATTTAATGCCTCACAAGCTTCATCTGGGGTCAGGTTAGTTGCTAAATCAATGTCATCTACCTCTTCTCGATTTATAATTTTCCTAATACATCCACCAACAAATCTTAATTCGCTATTTTCAGAATAATTGTTGATTGCATCAAAAATTTTTTTTGCAGGAGTATTCTCTGAAATATTTTTTATATTTTCACTGATATAATTAAGGTTTTTGGATCTAAAAAAAATTTTATCTAAAAATTTATCCATATGTATGGCTGGGGCGCTAGGATTCGAACCTAGGATGCAGGTACCAAAAACCCGTGCCTTACCGCTTGGCTACGCCCCAATATAATAATTCCTATAACACAAAAAAAATAAATTTATATAGTTTTTGATACATTCAACCAACAATTATTAAATTTCCTCTTAAATTGTACTTTCGCTAAATTACAGTCTTTGACTGATTGATAGAATGCAATAACTGTAGATCCAGACCCAGTCATTCTTACAAACTCAGGATTATTAGTCTTTTCTAAAAATAACTTAATCTTTTTCAGTTGTGGGTATTTTGAAATAGCAATATCCTCCAGGGCATTACTTTGATTTTTTAAAAATTTATAACCAAACATATTCTTTTTTGGGTTATTAAATTTTGGTTTTGTAAAATTTCTAACGTTAGAATAAATTTTTTTTGTCGCACAACCAAAATTGGGCTTTATTAAAAGCATATTTAGAATTGGACAATTGAAAAATTTCTTAATTTTATTGTTTGAAAGTAAAACTGAGCTAGACGGTTCTATACCTAGAATAACATCAGAACCTATTTCAGAGCAAACCTTCAAAATTTTTTTTTTACTAATTTTAATTACCTTTTTTTTATTTAAAAAATTTAAAATACTTGCAGCATTTATTGAGCCTCCACCAAGTCCAGCTTTTTGAGGAATATTTTTTGTTATAGAAATTTTTAATTTTTGATTTTGTAACAACCTTTCTCGATCTAGAATTTCAAAAAGTTTTTGAACAGTATTTTTTTTTCCAATACCTTTCGCAAATTTCCCTTGAAAAAAAATATTATGTTTTTCACCTCTTATTTTTTTGATTGAAATAACATCATACAAATCGATAAAACCAATGATGCTCTCTATTTTATGTAATGATTTATTTTTACCTGTTACATTGAGAGCTAAATTGATTTTAGCATGAGACTTTAAATTTAATTTCATTGAATAGATTTTAAGCCAGTAATCAATTTTTTGTTTATATTTTCTCTCATATCATCTTCAGCATCATCAAAGCTCAACACACTATTCCAAAAATATCTTGCCTGAATTTTTTGATCTAGCTTCCACAATATATCTCCGTAATGATCATTTACTATTGGATCATCTGGCATTAATTCAACAGCTCTTTTTAAATATTTTTCTGCCTCTTCATACTCATCAATCAGAAAAAATGCCCAACCAATGGAGTCAATAATATAGGGATCATTACTTTTTAAATTATAAGCTATTTTTAACATTTCCATCGCTTCATCTATTTTGTAATCACGTTCTAACCAAGAATAAGCAAGATAATTTAGTACATATGCATCATCAGGTCTTATCTGAAGAGCATGAAGTAAATCCTCATCTGACTTCTCATAATTACCTAATCTTTCGTAACTTCCACCTCTTCGATATAAAATATCTGATTTAATTACAGAGGTATCCTCTAGTGATGAGATTAATCTTGAGTAATAATCAATTGCAAGTTCATAATTTTTAGAGTTTTTGTAAAAATTTGCTAAATCAAAAATTATCTTTGGATTAGGTTTTTTAATATTTTTAAACTTAGACTCAATATAGCTTGTGCCTTTTTCATAATTTTGTTCTTTCACTATTATTTGTGCTTCTTTTTTAACTCTAAACCAATAATAAAATTCATCAGTCTCTTTAAATTTTGTTACTATTTTTTTTACCTTGTTATATTCACCATCTGCAAAGAAGTTTTCTGCAACAAGTGATAAATTAAATTCAAATTTTGGATTTAAATATATTGATAAATTTAAATAAAAATTTGATTTTTCAAAATTATCTTGTGATGAATAAAGATTTGATATCAAAAATAAAAATTCACTAATTATATCATTGTGGTTCTTACAAGAGAAAATTTTTTCAAAACTTTTAAACTTATTATTATCTATCCAGCTTTTGGTTTGGGTTAACAAAAGTGTTGAGCCAATATAATCAATTTGATCAATTACTGACTTTGCCTGTTCAAACTCCTTATTCTGAATAAAATAATTTATATAAAAAAATATATATCTTGAATAATCACCTTGTTGACTATTAATTAAATTTAAAAATAAAGAGCTGGTTCTTTGATCATTATAATAACATCTTTGAAATGCCTCAGCTATTAATGATAAGTTTCCAAAATTTTTCTTATTAGGTAAAAGTTTTTTATTTTTAAAAGTGTAAATATACTGCTTTAAAGTCTCAAAAATTACTAAATTAATTCTGTTTTCTTCCTGAAATCTCAAACTTTGATCTAAGTAAACATCAGCTTTATCAAAATCATTTTTTTTCAAACTATCAATTATTAACAAAATATACGCATCAAAAAAATCTGAGTTACTTTTTTTTGAGTTATTTTTTACAACGTTAATTGCTTGCGCGACTTTGTTTTCCAGTACAAGCGAATTAACATATCTTTTTAAATAATTGTCATGGCTGTTTAGTAAAACTTTGCTTAAATTAAAATATTTTAAAGCTTCTGAATTATCTCTATTTTCATAAGCTATAATACCTGAAAAATAATTAGATAAATCTCTTGAGTTGAAATCATTAAAACTTGTGCTTTTAGAATAAACAGGTGTCTGATAGGATAACACTACTAATAATATGATTTTAAATATTTTAGACATCATTTAATCCTTGTAAGGTGAAAAAATTGATAAATCAAAACGACAAATTAAACGAAGAATTAATAAATACAATAGAAGCCGATTTTGTATTTGATAAAAAGCCTATTAATAGGTTTTCTGCAGTCAAAAAAGAAAATGATGTCATTAAAAGAAATAAACAGGATTTATTAGAAAATCTAAAGAAACAATTAAATTCAATTGAAAATTGTAAACTAAAAAGTAACTCTAAAAATATTGTTCTTGGAGAAGGAAATATTGATAGCCCTATAATATTAATTGGAGAAGCTCCAGGTGAAATTGAAGACAAAGTTGGGAGACCTTTTAAGGGAGAAAGTGGAGAGCTTTTAGACAAAATGTTAATAGCAATAAATATTAAGAGACAAAATATTTATACAAGTTATGCAATAAATTTTAGACCACCAGAAGATAGAAAACCAACTTCGCCTGAAATTAAACGTTACTCAAACTTTTTAAAAGAACATATATCTATTATTAATCCCAAAATTATAATTTTAATGGGTAGCACAGCTATGGAAGCTGTTACTGGGATTAATGAAAAAATATCTTCAGAAAGAGGTAAATGGAAGGAAATAATTTTAAATAATAATACTTATCCATTAATGATAACTTTTAACCCTTCTTATTTAATTAGATATCCAGATAATAAAAAATATTCATGGGAAGATTTAAAAAAAATAAGAGAAAAAGTTAAAGAGTTAAAATTAACAATTTAATGAAATTAATAGCTGGTGTTGATGAGGTCGGTAGAGGTAGTTTAATAGGTCCTGTTTATGCTGCTGCAGTCATTCTAAAGAAATCTGCAGATCTAAAAATTTTAAAAGATTCAAAACTTTTGAGTAAAAATAAGAGAGAATATCTTTTTAATTATATTAAAAAAAATTCAATTTGGTCATTAGGTAAAGCTTCTGTTAGTGAAATTGAAAAACTCAATATACTAAATGCAAGTTTACTGGCAATGAAAAGAGCTATATTGAAATTAACAAAAAAACCAACTCTTGTATTGATCGATGGAAACAAAATTCCAAATTTAAAAAATTATAAATTAAAATCGATCATAAAGGGTGATAGAAAAATTCCATCAATTTCAGCAGCTTCTATAATGGCAAAGGTATCAAGAGATAGATTTGTTACTACTCTATCAAAAAAAAACAAAGGTTATCATTGGGATAAAAATTTTGGTTATGGTACCAAACAACATTTACAAGCTTTAAAAAAACTAGGCAAAACCAAGCATCATAGAAAAACTTTCTCTCCCATATCTAGATTAACTTAATACTACATCTAGTTATCATTAAAAATCGATACACAAATCGATTCCAATTTTTTCAATCACAAGTTGACCGAAGAATCCATTTGGAGTCTAATTAATTTTTACAAATGATTTCTAATTTTAAAAATAAAATTATTAACGGAGACAGTCTCGAAGAATTAAAAAAAATTCCACGTGAAACTTTTGATTTAATTTTCGCTGACCCTCCATACAATTTGCAATTAAAAAGTGAATTGACTAGACCAGACAGATCAAAAGTCAGTGCTGTAAACGATAAGTGGGATCAATTTGAGAATTTTAAAAAATATGATGAGTTCACATATGAATGGCTTAATGAATGCAAAAGGATTTTAAAAAAAGATGGCGCTATTTGGGTAATAGGTAGTTATCATAATATTTTTAGAGTAGGAACTGCAATACAAAATTTAGGTTTCTGGATACTTAATGATGTCATCTGGAATAAAAATAATCCAATGCCTAACTTTAGGGGCACAAGATTTACAAATGCTCATGAGACTTTAATTTGGGCGTCAAAGAGCGAAAAATCAAAATACACATTTAACTATCAGTCTTTAAAATGTTTAAATGATGATCTTCAGATGAGATCTAATTGGAATCTTCCTATTTGTAGTGGTTCTGAAAGGCTTAAAAAAAATGGAAAAAAAATTCACTCTACTCAAAAACCAGAATCACTTTTACATAGAATTTTACTAGCTACATCAAACAAAAATGATCTAATTCTTGATCCTTTTTTAGGTTCTGGGACTTCTGCAGCGGTTGCAAAAAAACTAGGGAGAAATTATTTTGGTATAGAAAAAGAAAAAAATTATTTTAAAGCCGCTGAGCAACGTATAAATGCTACCAAACCAATTGAAGATGATTTGTTGGACACACTTAAAAACAACAGATCAAAACCAAGAATTCCTTTTGGATCACTGGTAGAGCTTGGAATAATTAAGCCTGGAACAAATATTTTTGATAATAAGAAAAAAATAACAGCAAGAATTATGGCTGATGGTAGTATCAAGCATAATCAAGCAGAAGGTTCAATTCATAAAGTTGCAGCTACAATTTTAGGAGCTGAAAGTTGTAATGGTTGGACATTTTGGCATTGTGATATAAATGGACGTACCTATCCAATTGATTACTTGAGACAAAGATTAATTTCTAAAAATTAACTTTTATAAATTTTACCTAAATAACTTTGTAGAAATTTTTTATTTTTCGTCAAAACCTTTAAAAAAATATTCCTAAAAAATATCATAATCGGATTTGATAAATGAAAGGCAAATTGATTAAAATTAGACCTTCTATTAATCATTTTTACTCTATCTAATCTAGTATTATAAAAATCATTTTTTTTGTTAATAATAGTTTCATGCAATTGATTGGCTCCTTCTATTGATTGTGAGCCTCCCTGAGCAAAAGAAGGAGAGAAAGCAAAAAAAGCATCTCCAACTAAAAAAATATTTTTGGGAGGATTAAATAGATTGTTACTTACAAATACCGGAAACAATTTAATATCTTCAAGACTATTAAAAAATTTTGATGGAATTTTTTCAGACAATTTATGTTTGATGCTCTCAATAAATGTACTTTCATTGCAAAGATTATGGTTTTTTTGCTGATCAAGATTTAACTGTTTTTTTAATATCCCAATAAAATTAAAATTTTGATAATTATTAAGCGGGTAAACTACATAATGAAATTCTGATCCTAAAAATAAAGAAATATTCTCTTCATTAATATTATCAAGACTTTCTCTGGATATATTGGCTCTAACAGCGATAGTGTTATTATAAATTGGTTCTGAATAATTATTTGAAATTAATGACTTTCCTTTTGAAAATACACCGTCTGAAATAATTAAATAATCACAAGTTATTTTTTCTTTATTAATATTAAAATTTATTGAGTCATTGCTGTATTTTATCTCATCTACACTGCAATTAAACTGGATTGTACTCTTATCTAGTCCATCAATTAGAAACTGAAGTAATTTTGATCTTTTCAATGTTGTGTATTTACAATCATCAGAATTAAATTCTGAAATATCTAAATCACAAATTTTCTTTGAATTTTTAATTTCATAAAAATCAATTTTTTTTGGATTAAACTTCTCTTTCTCCGACAAAGAGGAAAACCCTAATTTGTTTAATAGCTTTACGCTATTGACAGATAATTGAATTCCATAACCTTCCTCTATTTGTAATGAAGTTTTTTTTTCATAAATTGTAACCTGATAATCTTTATTTCCTTGAAATAAATTAGCTATATACAAACCCGATATACCTGCACCAATAATAGCTATTTTTTTCATTTTTGACTTTCTAAAAATTTTATTATTTTTTTGGTAAATGTTGGGAGTACATAATTTTGAAGTTTTGCAGGATTTATCCAATTAATATTTTTGTCCAAGTTGTACTTCTTTTTATATTCAATTTTAATATTCATATTCATATTAGATATTTTAAAATTTAAATCTTTATCAAAATTTTTAGGATTATTTAATTGATCCATAGGAAAAATATTCAAATTTTTTAAAAAATTAAATTTATTATTTTTAATTAATAAATATTGATTATTTTTTTTATAAACACTCAATTTAAAGTAAGTTTCCTTGTTAATTTTTTTCAACTTTACTAAATCAAAATTTTTATTTTTAAAAGCTTTGCAATTATGAGCTAATGGACATTCTTTGCAATTAGGATTTGTGGGTTTGCAAATTAATGCACCCAATTCCATCAAAGCTTGTGCATAATCGCTTGATCTTTTTGTCGATATACCAAAAATTTTTTTTTGATCTTGTAAGAATTCTTTTTTAATTTGATTTTGTTTTTTTAAATATAGGTATCTTTTTAATACTCTTTCAATATTTCCGTCCAAAGGAACTATTGGCTTGTTAAATGCAATTGCTGAAATTGCACTTGCTGTATAATCACCAATGCCTGGTAATGATTTTAATTCATAAAAATCTCTAGGTATTTTTTTATTAAATTTTTTAACAATTATTTGAGCAGTTTTTTTTAAATTTCTTACTCTTGAATAATATCCAAGACCTTCCCAAAGTTTAATTAATTTTCTATCATTATATTTTGATAACCTTTCAATATTAGGAATATTTTTTATAAATATATTAAAATAAGGTATCACAGTAGCGACCTGAGTTTGTTGCAACATGAACTCACTAACCAGTGTAAAGTATTGTTTCTTTTCTTGTGAAACCTTGTTTCTCCACGGTAAAGATCTCTTATTTATATCGTACCAATTGAGAATTTTATTTGTTATTATTAGATCTTTCATATGCAATTTAAAAATAATACTAAGCAGAGAAATACTAGCATTCAAGGGTTAAGATCTTTCAAAGACACTTTGCCAAAAAATTTAAAAAAAATTATTAATAAAAAAGGTCACATTTATTCAGAAACACTCAGTAATTGGAAATATTTAGTCGGGAATGAATTATTTAAAGTCTGTTTCCCTAAAACATTCAAAAACTCAAATCGATTTGGTGTGAGCACTTTAGTTGTAATGGTTAAAAGAGGCCATGAAGTAGATGTGGAATATTCAAAAAAAAATATTTTATATAAAATGAATAATTTCTTTGGCTATGATGTGGTTGAAAAGCTTAAATTTATTAGCTTTGATGATGAACAAAAAACTAACAATTCGAATGAAACTAAATCAAATAATGTGGCAATTAGTAGATATCGAGATAAAATCAAAGATGTTAGAAACGAAAAGATTAAAAAATCATTAACAGAATTAACAAAAGTTTATAAAAAAAAATGAGAAAAATTATATTACTTGCAATAATTGTTTTGGGAAGCTTTTCAAATTTAAATGCTGAAGAAATAAAAAGAATTACTGTTGGAAATAAAGACGCAAAAATAACTATAATTGCGTTTGAGTCACTAACTTGTAGCCATTGTGCAAATTTCCATAAAAACGTTTATCCAGAACTTAAAAAAGAATATTTAGATACAGGGCTTGCTAAAATAGAGTTTAGACACTTTCCTTTAGACATTGCCGCCTTCAACGCATCGAAAGTTGCGCAATGTAATAATGATGGAAATTCTGATATTTTAGAAAGTCTGTATGCTAATCAACAAAAATGGGTGAAGGGAAGCTCTGTTGAAGAAGCAAATAAAAATCTGCAGATATTTTTAAAAAACGAGGGTTTCTCTATAGATTTTGAGTCTTGTGTGAACAACAAAAATATTGAGGATTTTGTGTTAAATGACCGAATAGAGGGTTCAAAAAATTTTAAAATAAGCTCAACTCCTACGATAATAATTAACAACAAAAAATTCGAAAAAAAACTTAATTATAAAAATTTGAAAAAAGCACTAGAAAAAATGATATAAATTAGTGCATGGAGTTTAAAAAAATCCAATTAAATGGATTTAAATCATTTGCTGAAAAAACAAATTTCTTAATAGAGGAAGGTCTTACGGGAATAGTAGGTCCAAACGGCTGTGGGAAATCAAACATAGTAGAATCTTTAAGATGGGTAATGGGAGAGACCTCTGCAAAAAGTATGAGAGGTTCAGGAATGGAAGATGTAATTTTTTCAGGTACATCTAATAAAGCATCAAAAAATATTGCTGAAGTTTCTATAGAGGTAGAGAATAAAGAAAAAGAAGGTCCCATTCAATATCGTGAATTAGAAAATATTCAAGTCAGAAGAAAAATTGAAAAAGATAAGGGTTCTAAATTTTATATTAATGACAAAGAGGTAAGAGCTAGAGATGCACAAATGTTTTTTGCAGATCTTTCAACAGGTGCACATTCTCCTTCTATGATTAGTCAAGGAAGAATTGGGGCTTTAGTGACGGCAAAACCTACTGATAGAAGAGCCATACTTGAGGAAGCTGCCGGAATTTCTGGTTTACATGTAAGAAGGCATGAAGCTGAACTCAGACTTGGTGCAGCAGAAAATAATTTAAAAAGAGCTGATGAGTTAAGAAGACAACAAGAAAAACAATTAGCAAATCTTCAAAAGCAAGCAGAGGAAGCTACAAAATATAAATTAATTTCAGAGGAAATAAAAAAAATAGAGGCTGGTCTATATTATCTAAGATTATTGGATATCGATAAGGAAATAAGGATAGAAAATGAAATTAATACAGAGGCAGGAGGTGAAGTTGAAAGTTTCAATAATCAGATATCTGAGATTGAAAATTTAATAAAAACTTCGACTGATAAAGTTGCTCCACTTAGAGAAAAAAATATTGAGAATTTATCAAGAATACAGAGACTTAATTTAGAACTACAGAAACTAGATGAAGAAAATACTAGAATTCAAGATGAAATTGAATCAATTAAGAAATCAATAAATACATTGGATGAAGATATCTCAAGAGAAAATGGAATTATAATTGATGCTAACTCTAATGAAAAAAGATTAAAAGAAGAAAAGTCAGACTTAATCGAGATAGATTCAAAATATTTTGAAACAGAGAAATTATCTAACGAAGATTTAGAAAATGCAAAAAATGAACTTGAAAGAAAGCAAAAGGAAGTTGACGAAGTAGTTAACAATCTAGCTGACGATACCATTAAAATAAGCATTGGTCCTATAAAGAATGTAAAAAATTCAATTTCTAGAGCAAAAGAATTGATTGATAGTAATGAGATAAATCAAGCAGTTACATTACTCGATAGATGTAATATGGAATTAGACAATTTTATTAATGATTTAAAAAATGAAAAATCAAGAACAGAGTTATTAAGTGTAAATGAGAAATCTCAAAATATAAAAATACTTCAAGAAAAGTATGCTGATGCATATAGCAAAAATCAATCAATAAAGAATGAGTCAGTAAAAAGAAATGAAAGAATAAAAACAATAGAAACTGAAATAGAAAGCTGGAAAAATCTTTTATCTAATTCAGAAAAAATGGTTAATGAATTGACTGAAAGAAAAAATAAATTATCTCAACAATTAAATGATTTAGAAAATCAGCCAAGAGTACAAGCAGAAAGAAAAGGTCAAATTTCTGAAAATTTAAGAATTTCAGATGAAGAAAAAATAGAGAATGAAAAAATTATAGAAGAAACTGATAAAAAAATTGAAACATTAAGAACTCAATTAAATGAAATACAAGAGCAATCAATTCAAATAAGAGAGCGGAAAGCTAGCTCAGGAGCAACAATAGAAGGTTTACAAAAAAGAAAATATGATTTGCTTGATAGAATTAATACAGAATTAAATTTAAAAGAAGAAAATATTTTAGAGAATTCAAATTTATTTGGAGTTGAAGAACTTCCAAATCATGTAGATCAAGAAGATGCTTTAGATAAAAAAAAACAACAAAGAGATCAATTGGGATCTGTCAATTTAAAAGCAGATGAAGAAACTAGTAAGTATGAGGAAGAAATAAAAAAAATGGAACAAGATCGTAGTGACCTAGTTACTGCAATTGTTAAACTGAAAGATAGTATTGATGAACTTAATCAAAAAGGAAGAGAAAGACTTGTTGAAGCATTTGAAAAAGTTAATAGAAAATTTAATGAGGTTTATACAAAACTTTTTAATGGAGGAAATGCCAAACTTGAATTGGTAGACTCTGATGATCCATTGGAAGCTGGTTTAGAAATGTTGGTTAGCCCGCCAGGAAAAAGACTTCAATCTATAACTCTATTATCTGGTGGTGAGCAAGCTCTAACTGCTCTATCTTTAATTTTTGCGGTATTCTTAACCAACCCTTCTCCAATTTGTGTTTTGGATGAAGTAGACGCTCCACTTGATGATGCTAACGTCACAAGATTTTGTAGTTTGCTTGAGGAGTTAATTAAAATTACTAACACAAAATTTATAATTGTTACTCACCACGCCTTAACAATGTCTAAAATGAACAGGCTATATGGAGTAACTATGCCTGAAAAAGGTATAAGCCAACTAGTTGCTGTAGACCTTCAAAAAGCAGAAAGTATGGTTGCTTAAGCAATATAAATGGCAAAAGACCCTTTTAAAACTCGCTTAGAGATTGCAAAAAGCAAGATTTCTAAGAAAAATCTTTACAACAAGAAGGATAATCCCTCACCTATTGGAACAGCATTCAAATTAAGCACAGAACTTGTGTCTGCAGTTGCTGTGGGGACAATTATTGGGTTTATTTTTGACAAGACCTTTGGTACTAAACCCTGGTTTATATTAATATTTTTTTTTGTTGGCGTGATCGCTGGAATAATGAATGTGATTAAATCAGCAAAGAAGATGCAAAAATAAGTTACTACTATGGCAGCAAATCCAATGTCACAATTCGATGTTTATAGAATTGGACCTGAAATAAAAGTTGGAGCATTTGATATATCTTTTACAAACGCAAGTTTGTTTATGATTATAAGTACAGTTTCTATTTTATTAATTTTTAATTTAGGATCTAAGAAAAATTCAATCTTACCAAATAAAATTCAATTATTAGCGGAACTTAGCTACACCTTTGTTTCCAAAATGATAAGTGATACAGCTGGTTCTAAAGCAAAACCATATTTTGCTTTTATTTTTTCATTGTTCATGTTTGTTTTGTTTTGCAACATGTTCGGAATGATACCGTACACGTTCACTGTAACTAGTCATATTATTGTTACATTTGTTCTTGCTGCATTTATCTTTATCGGCGTAACAGTAATAGGATTTATTAAACATGGTTTTGGATATTTAAAATTATTTGTACCAAGTGGAGTACCAGCTGTGCTACTTCCTTTAATAGTAGTGATAGAGATTATTTCTTATCTAAGTAGACCAATAAGTCTATCAGTTAGATTATTTGCTAATATGATGGCTGGTCATACAATGATGAAAGTTTTCGGAGGCTTTGTAATTAGTCTTGGAATAGTCGGTGGATGGCTTCCACTTAGTTTTTCAGTTGCATTAACTGGTTTGGAGATATTAGTTGCTTTTCTTCAAGCATATGTTTTTGCAATTTTAACCTGCATCTATTTAAATGATGCATTAAATTTACACCATTAATAACAGAGGAGGATATAATGGAATTAGAAGCAGCAAAAATGATCGGAGCAGGTTTAGCAGCAATAGCTTTAGCTGGTGCCGGTGTTGGTATTGGAATAATTTTCGGAAATTATTTATCAGGTGCCATGAGAAACCCATCAGCAGCTCAGAAACAATTTCCAAACTTACTTTTAGGTTTCGCACTTGCTGAAGCAACAGGATTATTTGGATTAGTTGTTGCATTGATTATTTTATTTGCGTTTTAAGTTAATGGTCAAAAAAATATATCTTCATATAATATTTTTAAGCTTCTTTTTAATTAAAGAAGCTTTTGCAGCTGAAAGTGGAGGTATGCCTCAATTAAATCCTGAGTTTTGGGTTTCTCAGATTTTCTGGTTGGTACTTACTTTTGGGATAATGTATTTAGTTTTATCTAAATTAATTCTTCCAAAAATTAGTAACAACTTAGAGTCTAGAAAATCTCAAATTCTAGAAAATATTGAGGCAGCTGAAAAACAAAGAGAAGATAGTGAGACCAAACTTAAAGAGTACGATCAAATAATTTTAAAAAGCAAAACTGAAGCAAATAATATGTTTAATCAAGCAAGATAGAAAGCGATTAAAGATATAAATGCAAAAAGAGAAGTGCTTGATAAACAAATAGATGACGAAATTTCTAAAGCAGAGGAAGAAATTCAAGCTTTAAGAGATAATGCGCCTGATAAAATAAATAAAATTGCTATAGATACATCTTCTGAGTTACTACAGAAACTTATTGGTGCTGAAGTAAATAATAGCAGTATATCAGCAATTGTTGACGATCTATCTAAAAGAAATGGAGATAAATATTATGGCAATTGATGCAACTTTCTGGGTAGCAATTTCATTTGTAATCTTTATCGGTGTCTTAATTTATTTTAAAATTCCACAAAAAGTTTCTCAAATGCTTGATGGTATGATTTCGGATATCAAAAATGAGATAGATGAAAGTGAAAAATTGAGAACAGAGGCAAAAACTTTACTCGATAATGCACAAAAAAAATTAGATACTGCTACTACAGTAAGTAATGAAATTTTGGAAAATGCAAAAAAAGAATCGGATAAATTAATTATAGATTTAAATGACAAATTTCATAAATCCTCAGAGATTAAAAAGAGTTTAGCTGAAAATAAGATTAGCCAAATGAAAGAGGCTGCATTGAAAGAAATAAAAGATGCTTCAATTAAAATAGCGGTGGACTCAGTAAAAAAAATCATAACTACATCAGTTGATAAATCAAAACTTGATGCTGTGTTTCAAAAAAATTTAGAAGAAACTAAAGAACAACTAAAAAAAATAAACTCATAATACGCTTACAATTTCCTGAAAAAGCTATAAATTATAGCAATGAATTCTATAGTTATTGGATCTGGATTTGGTGGTATTGCTGCTGCAATAAGACTGAAAGCTAAAGGACATAAAGTAAAATTAATTGAAAAACATTCAGATCTTGGTGGAAGAGCTAGAGTTTTTAAAAAAGATGGTTTTACTTTTGATGCTGGGCCAACAGTAATAACAGCTCCATATTTAATTAACGAATTATTTAGTTTGTTTAATAGAAACCCTGAGGATTATATAAAACTAACCCCACTTAAAATTTGGTATCAATTTGTTTTCGAAGACCAAACTAAATTTAATTACTCAGGTGATGAAATGGAAATGAAAAAACAAATTAAAAATTTAAATCAAGAAGATGTGATGGGTTACGAGAATTTAGTAAGTTTTACCAAAAAAATTTTTGAGAAGGGATTTTTAGAGCTTGCAGATGTTCCATTTGATAAACCTTTTTTTATGATAAAACAGCTTCCAGCTTTATTAAAACTTAAGAGTTATAAATCAGTTTATTCATTAGTATCGTCTTATGTAAAAAATGAAAAATTAAGAAGGATGCTTAGTATGCATCCACTGTTGGTTGGTGGTAATCCATTCACAACTACTTCAATTTATGGACTAATTCTTTATTTGGAAAAAAAATGGGGAATTCATTATTCAATGGGTGGCACAGGAAATATAATTAAAGGATTTGAAAAGTTAATGGAGGAGATAGAAATTGAGATAATAAAAAATACCGAAGTAAGAGAAATTATTACTAAGAATAATAAAATTACTGGTGTTGTAGTTAACAATAAAGAGATTATTGAAACTGATAACGTAATTTGTAATGCAGATCCTCCTGCTTTTTATGAAAAAATGACTAGTAAAAACCTGAAAAATTCAATGCTGTTTGATTGGAAACAAAAGAGAATGGATTACTCAATGGGTTTATTTGTTTATTATTTTGGAACCAAAAAAGTCTATGAAAACGTTGAACATCATACAATTAAATTTGGAAACAAATATAAAGAACATCTAGATGATATTTTTAATCATAAAAAATTAAATAACGATATCAGCTATTATCTTCATAGACCCTCTGCAACAGATAAGAGTATGGCTCCTGAAGGAAGTGATTGTTTTTATGTATTAGTGCCAGTTCCAAATAATCAATCAAATATAGATTGGCAAATAGAAGGTGAAAAAATGAAAAACCTTGTAATTGATAAAATGGAAAACGATTTAATGCCTGATCTTAGAAGTAATATTGTATCAGACTTTTATCTTACGCCTGATTATTTTGAGAAAGAACTTAATACAAAATATGGATCAGGTTTTTCAATTCAGCCTAAATTCACTCAATCAGCTTATTTTAGATTTCATAATAAATCGGAAATTTACGATGGTCTGTATTTTGTTGGTGCTGGAACTCACCCAGGTGCAGGGGTACCAGGAGTACTTTCCTCGGCCAAAGTATTAGATAAATTGATTTAGAATGTTAACTAAAAATTATTTAGCAACTTATGCGAAATCATTTAACTGGGCTGGTTTTTTTTTACCAAAAAAAACTTATGAGAAATGCTCTGCACTTTATGATTTTTGTAGGGAAGCAGATAATATTGCTGATGATCCAGGAAAATTGGAAGACAAAATAATTAAATTTGAAAATTTTAAGAAAGATTTTTTAAATAAAAACTTTCAAAACATTGTTATTAAAAATATTTGGGAGCTTATAGATGAATTTAATATTTCAACAAAAGCAATCAATGATTTATTTGATGGGATCAATTCAGATATAAAAGAAAGAGTAGAATTAAAATCAAAAAAAGAATTATTAGTATACTCTTATAGAGTAGCAGGCACAGTTGGTTTAATGATGGCAAAAATTTTGAAAGTTAATAAGATAAATTCCTTAAAATCAGCTATCGATCTTGGAATAGCAATGCAACTTACCAATATTTCAAGGGATGTAATTGAAGATAAAAATAACAAAAGAAGTTATATCAATGAAAATTTCAACGACATTAAATCTACTATTTCTTTATCTGAAAAATTTTATGAAAATTCTTTTTACTCAATTAAAGAAATACCTTTAGGTTTCAGATTTTCTATTTTAGTTGCAAGACGAGTATATAGAAAAATTGGATACAAAATACTTAATAAAAATAATTTAGAAAATTATAAAAATTCTGGAAAAATTTATGTAACAAAAATTGAAAAAATTATTGAAACTTTTTTATCAATTTTTGATTTAATAGTTTTAACATTTACAAATAAAAATGATAATAACATTGAACATGATCATTCATTAATTAATGAGGAAATAAATTTAAATGAAAGATTTTGATTATATAATTATCGGTGGTGGTTGTGCGGGTTTATCTTTAGCTTATGAACTTGAAATTTCTGATAAATTAAAAAATAAATCTTTGGCTATAATTGAGCCTAGAGATGAATATAAAAGAGATAAAACTTGGTCATTTTGGAAAGTATTTCCACATAATTTTGATGATTGTGTCAAAAAAAGTTGGAATAATTTCTCTATAAACATAACTAATGATACGAAGTTTATTGATTGTGAGCTAACACCATATCAATCAATAGATAGTGGAAAATTTTATAACAAAATCCTTTCAAAGCTTAAATTAAATGAAAATATAAAATTTTTTAAAAATATTAATGATGTTGAATTATCAAATTCAATAATTTTTAATAGCGTTCCAAATTTTGAAAATAATCCAAGTAATTTGTGGCAACATTTTTGTGGTGTAGAAATAGAAACTGAAAAAGATTTTTTCGATGACGAAATATTTAACTTAATGGATTTTGCGTGCGATCAGAAAAATGAGGTTCATTTTTTTTATACTCTCCCTTTTACGAAAAAAAATGCACTTGTGGAAACTACCTGGATATCAAATTTAAGTAATGAAAATATAAAAGATTATAATAATCAAATAGATCAATACTTAAAAAACCATTTAAATGTTAAAAATTATAAAATCAATTTTAAAGAAGAAGGCTCTATACCTCTATTTAGAAATAAAAATCTTAAAAAATTAAATGAAATAAATATTGGATCAGCCGGTGATATGACAAGATTAAGTACTGGTTATACATTTTTAAATATTCAGGAACACAGCAAATATATAGCAGAAAACATTGGAAATATTTCCAAAGCTAAATTGTTTAAAATTAAAAAAAAATATGATTTTTTGGACAATATATTTTTGAAAGTTTTAAGAAATAACTCTTCAGATATGGGAGAAATTTTCTTTAAAATGTTCAATACTTCGCCTAAGACTGTTATTAATTTCTTATCTAATAAAAGCAATTTTTTGGAAGATTTAGAAATAATTTTAAAAATGCCTAAATGGAAGTTTTTAAAAGAATTATTTTAAATGACTAATCAATTAATTAAGAAAATTGCCCTTAATCATTCATTTATATTTTTTTTGTTAATTAACCTATTTTCTGTTGTCATGTTCAAATTTAATTATTTAGATATTTCATCAACAATATGTTTATTTTTAATTTTAACTATTGGAGTTTCACACGGTTCATTAGATAACATTAAAGGTAAAAAACTACTTAAGATATTTAATTTTGAAGGAATATATATTTTCTATATTATTTATATTTTTATTGCACTAAGTGTCATTTTTATTTGGTTGCTATTTCCTGCAGCTACACTTTTAATTTTTCTGTCAGTTGCAGCTTTTCATTTCGGTAAAGAAGATGCTCAATTTTTAATAAACAAAAAATCGTATATAATTCAATTATTATACCTTTTAAAAGGTTTGCTTATTATTCTTGCGCCACTCTTTTTTCATTTTGATGATACTATAAAAATATTCAAATCATTACTTGTTGTTAATGAAAATTTTTATTTATTCTTGGAATTTTTAGAGGAAAAAAAGATAATTGAGATAGCAATTATTTTAAGCTCATTATCAAGTATATTTTTATTTATTGATAAGTTTGAATTAAAAAAATTCGTAATTTTTTTTGATTATTTCTCAATAATTATTTTAAATTACTACTTTGCTCCTTTAACAGCTTTTACAATTTATTTTTGCTTTTTACATTCAGTAAGACACTCAATTTCACTTGCGATAGAACTTGATGAAAACAATTTACAAAACGGTCTTAAATTATTTATTATAAAGGCTTTACCATTAACTATTTTAACAATTTTTATTTCAATAATTGTTTTGTTTTTATTAAATAATGTAAACTATGTAGATAATGCAATCTTAAAAATAATTTTTATTGGTTTGGCGTCTTTAACCTTTCCGCATATATTGCTGGAATATTTTTTAGAGAAAAATGAAAAACAAACAAATTAAAATTTTACTTTCTGCTCCAAGAGGATTTTGTGCTGGTGTTGAAAGAGCCATAGAAATAGTAGAAAAATCTATAATAAAATATGGGTCACCAGTTTATGTCAGACATGAAATCGTTCACAACAAGCATGTTGTTGATGATTTAAAAAATAAAGGAGCTATCTTTATTGAAGAATTAGATGAAATTGATGACAAATCTAGACCTGTTATTTTTTCTGCTCACGGCGTTCCAAAAAAAATACCAGAGGAAGCTAAAAATTATAAAATGAATTATGTAGATGCTACATGCCCACTAGTTTCTAAAGTTCATAGAGAAGCAGAAAACTTATATAAAGCTGGTTATCATATTGTTTTGATTGGTCATGAGAACCATCCAGAAGTAGTAGGAACTATGGGCCAATTACCTAAAAGATCTATTGATTTGGTTCAGAACGAAGCTGAAGCAATGAAATATACAACAGATAATTACGAAAAATTGGCTTATATAACTCAAACAACATTATCTGTTGATGATACTAAGGAAATAATAAATATTTTGAAAGATAGATTTTCTAATATTAGAGAACCAGCAAAAGAGGATATTTGTTACGCGACAACAAATAGGCAAATGGCAGTTAAAAATATTGCAAAAAAGTGTGACATATTTTTTGTGATAGGAAGTAGAAATTCTTCAAATTCAGTTAGACTTGTCGAGGTAGCAAAAAAATCTGGTTGTCAAAACTCACAACTTTTTCATTCTGAAAGTGAGATCCCTTTTGATCAAATACAAAATTCAAATACAATTGGTATATCATCAGGGGCATCAGCACCTGAAATTCTAGTAGAAAATTTTATTAGTGAATTAAAAAAAAAGTTTTCTATAAATGTCGAGGAAGTAGAAATTATAAAAGAAAATGTAGTTTTCAAAGTTCCTAAGAAATTAAATTAAATGGCTGTATATACAAAAATTAATCAGAGAGATATAGATATAATAAACAGTAAGTTTAATATCGAAAAAATTTTAACTTTCCAAGGAATTACTAAGGGAATTGAAAACACAAATTACATTTTAAATTCAAAAAATAAGAAGTTTATTCTCACAATTTTTGAAAAAAGAGTTCTTCCAAAGGAAATCCCTTTTTTTATGAAACTAATGGATCATTTAAATGACTCAAAAATTAATTGTCCAAGACCACTTAAAACCAAAAGTAAAAATTATTTAATTAAACTTAAAAATAAGACTGCCTGTATTGTTACTTTTTTAAAAGGAAAAGATAAAAAAAAAGTTAATGAAAGTGACTGCTATACTATTGGAAAAACAATAGCCAAAATGCATCTAGTTACAAAAAAAATAAGATTAACAAGGAAAAATTCAATGGGAATAAGGTATTTAAAACCTTTGCTCCAGAGTATTAAATTTAAATCTAACAAAAGATCAAATTTGAAAAAATTTTTATTTAACAACTTTAATGATATTAAAAAAAATTGGCCAAAAAAACTTCCCTCTGGAATAATTCATGGTGATTTATTTATAGATAATATTTTTTTTAATAAAAATAATTTGTCTGGAATTATTGACTTTTACTTCGCTGCTAACGATTACTATATGTATGAAATAGCAATCTGTATTAATGCACTATGTTTTGATGAAAAAAATAAAAAATTTATAATTAATAAAAAAAAAGTTAACAAATTAATCAAGGGTTACAATAGTGTTAAAAAAATTAAATTAAATGAAAAAAATAATTTAAATATTTTATGTAGAGGAGCTGCACTTAGATATTTGTTAACTAGGCTATATGATTATACTAATACTCCAAAGACTGCCTTAATCAAAATTAAGGATCCAAACGAATATTATCAAAAACTAATTACCCATAACAATTTAAATACTTTTAAAGATTATTTGATTTAATGATTAAAATTTATACTGATGGCTCATGTTTAAAAAATCCAGGAAATGGTGGATGGGCGGCTATAATATGCACTAGAAATGAAATGAAAAAAATAAGTGGCAGTGAAAAAGATACAACTAATAACAGAATGGAATTACTAGCCACAATCAATGCACTAAAAGAGGTAAATTCAGAAGATTTGATAGAAATCTACACAGACTCAAAATATGTTAAAAATGGAATTACTGATTGGATCCATAACTGGATTAAAAATAATTGGAAAACATCAAATAAAGAAGATGTTAAAAATAAAGATTTATGGGTTCAATTACATGAGATAAATAATAATTCCAAAATTAAGTGGAACTGGGTTAAAGCACATGCTGGAAATCCACTAAATGAAGAAGTTGATTTGTTAGCTAAAAAAGCAGCGAGCTTAGATTAGTTTAAAGAAATTTTCTGCAGCTGAGATCTCACACGACCCAGTATCTGCTTCTTCTTGAAGTTTAATAATCTTCATATTGTCAACATACATTGTGTATCTATTAGATCTAATTCCCAAACCTCTAACACTTTTATCAACATCTGCGCCAATTTCTTTTGTAAAATTAAGGAATGGGTCTCCCATCATAATGATTTTTTCACCTACATCATTCTGATTTCCCCAAGCATTCATCACAAAGGGATCATTTACTGAAATACAAATTATATGATCAATACCTTTTTCTTTAAATTGATCATGCATCTTAATATATCCCGGCAAATGTTTAGCAGAACATACAGAAGTATATGCCCCAGGTAATCCAAACATTATTACTTTTTTATCTTTAAAAAAATCTTCTATATTTTTTTTTTCAGGCTCTCCATCTTGAAGTACAAAAATTTCTGAATTTGGCAGGTTATCGTTTTCTTTTATTTTCATTTGGATCTTTCTTTAATATGTTCTTTTACTTTTTCAATATTATTTTCAATAATGTCATAATTTTCTTTCTCATTTAATATATACTGAAGTTCATTCGGCAACTCCGCTTTGATATTTATAGCACTTTGAATTGCATCAGGAAACTTACATGGATGTGCTGTTGCTAAAACAATATTATTACCTTTGAGATCATGTTTGTCAAAAGCTCCATAACCAATTGCAGTATGTGGATCTAAAACAATATTAAATTCTTTATAAACAGACTTAATCACATCCATTGTTTCAGTCTCACTCATTCTTGCCGATAAGAAATCTTGATTAATTAAATTTAGCTTTTCTTGATCAATTGAATATTTTCCTTCTTCTTTAATTTTCATCATGTCTTTTGATGTTTGTTCTGAATTCTTATCATTTAAATCAAAAATAAGTCTCTCAAAGTTACTTGCAATCTGTATATCCATACTAGGCGAAATAGTTTCAGAAACAGTTTCAGCCTCGTAATTACCATTGGAAATGGCTCTATGTAGAATGTCATTTTGATTTGTTGCCACAAGTAATTTATTAATAGGTAAACCCATTTTTTTAGCTAAATAACCAGCATAAACGTCTCCAAAATTTCCTGTGGGAACCGAAAAGTTTGTCGGCTCACTCTGATCTTCAATTAAATAATAGCTGTAAAAATAGTAAACACATTGAGCAATAATTCTTGCCCAGTTAATTGAGTTTACACCTGACATATTAATATCTTGGGAAAATTTTTTGTCAGAAAACATTGATTTAACTAAATTTTGGCAATCATCAAAATTTCCTTTAATAGCAATATTAAATACATTTTCATGTTTTCCAGTCGTCATTATTTTTCGTTGAACAGAAGAAACACGATTATCAGGATGTAATACAAAAATATTTAAATTTTCTTTTCCCTTAATTGCATCTATAGCTGCCGCCCCCGTATCTCCTGATGTAGCAACCACGATATTAATTTTTTTATTTTGCTTACTTAAATAAAATTCATAAAAATTTCCAAGAAGTTGCATGGCAACATCCTTAAAGGCTAATGTTGGGCCATGAAATAATTCTAAAACTGATCTATCCCCTATTTTAATAAAATCAATTACATTTTCTCTTCTAAAAACAGAATAAGACTTATCAATTATTTTGGACAATTCATTTTTATCCATAAAATTTCCTATAAAAGGAAAAATAATTTTTTTAGCTAAATCTGAATAATTTAGTGATTTTAATTCTTGAATTTCTTTTTCACTATATTTTGGGAGTGAACTAGGAATGAATAGTCCCCCATCGTCAGCGAGACCTTTAATAAAAACATCCTTAAATTCGTATATTTTTGTTGTATTTCTAGTACTGACGTATCTCATTTAATAATTTTTTTTTCTAAAATATAAATATATTAAAAGGATTGAAATCGCCATCGAAAACCAAGTAATTGCGTACTTTTTGTGATTGTTTGAAATTTTAGCAGTAATCACTTTAGGCCTTGGGTTTTCATAATTACCGTTTAAATAAATTATATATTTTGAAAAGTTTCTTCCTGTAAATTTTAAAATATCTTCTCGATTTAGTGTAAACCAATAATTTTTATCGATCTCATTCTTAGGTTTGAAAGAGCTTGATTTTGATTGAAGCATTAAAGTGCCAATGATATTTTTTTGATCAATGATATTAATCTCTGGTTTATTTTTTTTATCAAAAGATATCCAACCTCTATTAATTAAATAATCCTCATTTCCTATTTTAATTGGGTTAATAACTTCAAATCCAGGTTTGCCAGTTTCATTAAGGTTATAAAGATAAATTTGTTTTTCAAAATCAATTTGTCCTGATGTCTTTATTCTTAAATAATTTTTTTTTTCTACACTTTGAAGTTCGATAGGTTCAACTTTTAAAGAGTTTTCAATTTGATTGATTAAATCTAATTTCCAGCTCAATCTATACAGTTGCCAAAAACCTAATGATAATAAAACTAAAATTATAAAATAAACAAAAACTGAAAATAGAAGTTTGTTCTTCAAAGATTAAATGTTAACTTCCCCAAACGTAAATAGCTGCAAACAAGAATAGCCAAACAACGTCAACAAAATGCCAATACCAAGCAGCTGCCTCAAAACCAAAGTGATGATCTTTAGTAAAGTGACCTAGTCTTCCTCTCCATAAACAAACAGCAAGAAAGATTGTTCCAACAATTACGTGGAAACCATGAAAACCTGTTGCCATATAAAATACTGCTCCATAAATATGCCCTGAATAATCAAATGTAGCATGATGATATTCGTAAGCTTGCAATAAAGTAAAAAAGAAACCTAAAGCAACAGTTGCTGTTAATCCTTGAATAAATCCTTTTCTGTCGTCTTCTAATAATGAATGATGAGCCCAAGTTACTGTAGTGCCTGATAATAATAAAACCAGTGTATTTATTAACGGAATATCCCATGGATCAAAAGTTTCTATATCTTGTGGAGGCCAAACATTTCCAACAAATTCATTTGGAAACAAACTTATATCAAAGTATGCCCAGAACCAGGCAACAAAGAACATTACCTCTGAAGCAATGAACAAAGTCATTCCATATCTATGATGAATTTGAACGACTGGAGTATGATGGCCTTGATGCTCAGCTTCAATAACTACATCTCTAAACCACATATAAGCACCATAAATCAATAACGCTAAACCTAGATACATTCCCCAGGAAACATCATTATGCATATAAAAAATTGTACCGATGGCTAATACTAAGCATGCAAATGATGTATAAATTGGCCAAGGGCTTGGATCAACTAAGTGGTAATCGTGTTTTTTTTCTGCTGACATTTTTCGTGATTATGATTGTTTATAGTAATCTGTCGAGAAAAAAGTATACGACATAGTTACATCTTGTAGATTTTTTGTTGTTGGATCGTTTACTAGTTCAGGATCTAAATAAAAAGTCATAACGTAAGTAGCCTTCTCACCAGCCTTCAACTCTTGTTTTTCAAAGCAAAAACATCCTAATTTGCTATAATATTTTCCAAAACTAGCGGGTGAAACATTGAAGCTTGCTACTCCAAAAGTAGTGTCATCACCATAGTTTTCTACCTCAAACTCAATTCTGTTAACCTGACCAACTTTAACATCAATTACATTTGATTTTGCTTTAAAATCCCATTCTAAATTGTTTACATTTGTATCAAATCTAACACTTACAACTTTATCTAGCACTACATTTGGAGCTTCTTTTGAAACCTGTGTAGTTCCTCCAAATCCAGTTACCCTACAAAATAAATCGTACAAAGGCACTGCAGCAAATGACAAACCTAACATCAGAACAAAAATTCCTGCTAACAATATTGGGGTTAATGTTTTGCCTTTCATCATATCTGCCTATCAAATACTCCAACGTTATAAAGAGTAAAAACAAATAAAAAAACCATAAAAGCTAAAATTGCTATTGCAGTGATTATATTTTTTTTCTTCGTCTTTTTATCAGGTGTTATCATAAAATTTTATCTATTAAGAACAAAACAAATATTAAGAATAAATATAAAATTGAATATCCAAATATTGTTTTTGCTTTTTTTGCATCAAATTTGTTTTTCTTAAACTTATAAAGTTCAAAACATAAATAATTATAGTAAATTGTCAAAATTAAAGATGGAATTAAAAATACTAAACCTACGAACCCGATAGCATATGGTAAGATTACGACTGGTAGCATTGTAAGTGAATAAACAAATATATTTAATTTTGTGCTCTCCACACCATTAGTAAGTGGAAGCATTGGTATTTTTGCTTTCTTATAGTCATCAGATTTGTACAAGCTTAAAGCCCAGAAATGAGAAGGTGTCCAAAAAAATATAATTAAAAAGAAAGTAAGCGGCTCTAAGGAAAGAGAGTTAGTAGCTATAGTCCAGCCAATAACAGGTGGTAATGCTCCTGCAGCACCGCCAATAACAATGTTTTGAGGAGTTTTTCTCTTCAGCCAAATCGTATAAACAAAAACATAGAACAAAATAGTAAACAGTAATAAAACAGCTGATATTCTATTAGAGTAAAAATCGAGAGCGATTACAGAGAATATTGAAAGAGAAATTCCAAAAACTAGAGCTTGATTTTTATTTACTTTACCTGTGGGTATTGGTCTAAGACAGGTTCTTGTCATTAAAGCATCAAGATCAGACTCATACCACATGTTTAAAGCTCCCGCAGCACCTGCTCCAATTGAAACTAAAATTATTCCAATAATTGCTTCTTTTATTGGGATAATGTTTGGGGCCATTAACAAACCAACTGCACATGTAAAAATAACCAAAGACATTACTCTTGGTTTCATTAATTTAAATAATTCAGATAAATTAAAGGCGTCTTCTTGAGATAAGTTTCTATTTTTTAATTTAGACTTAATCATTAATTAAAAGTTAAAAAATCTTATTTGCTAATTTAGCTTGTAGATTTTTCAACACCCTCTTCATCCTCAAACTTTGGCAATTCTTCAAAAGTATGAAAATTAGGTGGAGATGGTACTGTCCATTCTAAAGTTGTAGCGCCTTCTCCCCATGGGTTTTGTGCTGCAGCCTTTTTCTTATAAAACGCATAAGCTAGGTTTATAAAAAATACTACTAATCCAATTACAGAAATATAAGAACCAATTGAAGAAATATAATTCCATCCAGCAAAAGCATCTGGATAGTCAGCATATCTTCTTGGCATTCCTGCAAGGCCTAAAAAGTGTTGTGGAAAGAAAACTAAGTTTACTCCAATAAACGTTAACCAGAAGTGTAATTGACCCATCCACTCTGAGTACTCATAACCAGTCATTTTTCCAAACCAATAGTAAAATCCTGCAAAGATTGCAAATACAGCTCCTAAAGATAATACGTAATGAAAGTGAGCAACAACATAATAGGTATCGTGCATTGCCGTATCAACTCCAGCATTCGCAAGAACTACACCAGTAACTCCTCCGACAGTAAATAAAAATATAAATCCTAAAGCCCAAACCATTGGAGTTTTAAATGAAATCGAGCCACCCCACATAGTTGCTATCCATGAAAATATTTTTATACCGGTTGGAACTGCAATGATCATCGTTGCGGCTAAGAAGTAAGCTTTTGTATCTGTACTTAAACCTACTGTGTACATGTGGTGAGCCCACACAACAAAACCAACTATTCCAATTGCAACCATTGCATAAGCCATTCCTAAGTATCCAAAAACTGGTTTTCTAGAAAATGTTGAAACGATATGACTAATCATTCCAAAACCTGGTAAAATTAAAATATAAACTTCTGGGTGACCAAAGAACCAGAATAAGTGTTGAAATAAAACTGGGTCTCCACCAGTTTGTGCATCAAAGAAAGCTGTTCCAAAGTTTCTATCTGTAAGAAGCATCGTAATTGCTCCTGCTAATACTGGAAGTGATAAAAGTAATAAGAACGCTGTAACTAAAATTGACCAAGCAAATAATGGCATTTTATGAAGTGTCATACCAGGCGTTCTCATGTTTAAGATTGTTGTAATAAAATTAACTGCACCTAAAATTGAAGAAGCTCCAGCTAAGTGTAGACTTAAAATTGCAAAATCCATTGCAGGACCTGGTTGACCTGCTGTAGATGACAAAGGAGGATAAATAGTCCATCCACCACCAACACCTGTTTGACCTGGAGGACCATCCATAAAAATTGACATTATTAATAAAATGAATGATGTGGGTAACAACCAAAATGAAATATTATTCATTCTAGGAAAGGCCATATCAGGTGCACCAATCATTATTGGAACAAACCAGTTACCAAAGCCACCTATCATTGCTGGCATCACCATAAAGAAGATCATGATCAAACCATGACCTGTTACTAAGACATTATATAAATGATAGTTTCCACCTAAAATTCCATCACCAGGATGCATCAATTCCATTCTCATTAAAACTGAGAATGCTGTACCAATCACACCTGCAATAATTGCAAATATTAGATACATTGTTCCAATATCTTTATGGTTAGTTGAATAAGCCCAACGCTTCCAACCAGTTGGCGTATGATGATCGTCGTGTGATGCTGTTTGTGTATACATATTATTTACTCGCTAGTTTTTTAAATTGATCTTCCTCTATAATTTCTTTTGCAAACTTAATTTTTGCACCTGTTAGCCATTCCTGATATTCTTCTTCAGAGACTACCCTTACCGTGATTGGCATGAATGCGTGTTTAATTCCACAAAGTTCAGAACATTGACCATAATAAGTTCCAACTTTTTCAGCTTTAAACCATGTTTCATTTATTCTTCCTGGTACCGCATCTCTTTTTACTCCAAAAGAAGGTAGTGCCCATGCATGAAGAACATCATTTGCTGTAATTAAAACTTTAACTACTTTATTTACTGGTACAACAACTTCATTATCTACTGCTAACAATCTTGGTTGATTTGCTTTAAGATCTTTGTCTTCGATCATGTAAGAGTCAAAGATAATATTTTCGTCAGGATACTCATAACCCCAATACCACTGGTAACCTATGGCTTTAACAGTCACATCTGCTTTTGGAATTGCATCTTGTGAATAAAGAATTTTGAAAGATGGAACAGCCATAACAATCAAAATTAAACAAGGTATTAAAGTCCACAATACTTCAACTGCTACATTGTGGGTTCTTTTTGAAGGAACTGGGTTTGCTGATGCTCTAAATCTAATACAAGCATATACCATCAAAAATAATACAAAAACGCTGATTGCAATTATGATTGGTAAAAGAAGTTTGTCGTGAAAATTCACAATGTCTCTCATTGTTGAAGATGCTGCCTCTTGAAAACCTAGTTGCCAATCTTTTGGTTGGTTAGCAAAAGCGTTAGATGCAACGAAAAAGGATATAAATATATATAAAATTTTTTTCATTTTTTTACCCTATATAGAGCGTCTTTTAAAAAAATACACTTTTACTTTTAGCGACAAAATATCAGTTAATAGCGTAATTTATGATCGATAGAGCAGAAATTACAGCCGTTTCAGATCTCAATATGTTTTCATTGATTTTAATAGGCTGAACACCATTAAATTTAAGAATCTCTTCCCTCTCCTCCTCAGAAAAATCTCCTTCAGGCCCTATGATTACGCAAGTGGGTTTATTTGTCAACTTTGTAAGATCAATTTTTGTATTAGCAGTGTTGAGATCAGTAAATATTAAATCCAAATCATTCCTTAGAAAATTTTTTAATTTCTGAGGCTCCTCAATTATTGGAACAGTTATTCTATTTGATTGTTCAGCGGCTTCTATAATTACTTTTTCCAATCTCTCTTTATTTATTTTTCTAACAATCGTTCTTTCAAAGATGACTGGTAAAAACTTAGTTACACCAAGCTCTGTTGCTTTTTGAATCATAAAATTAAAGTAATTGGATTTAATTGGAGAAAATCCCAACCATAATTCTTTAGGATTTTCTTTTTGTCTTAATTGCTTAGTAACATTAAACTCAACTATACTTTTTGATATGTTTAAAATTTTTGCCTCCCATTCTCCGCTATTATTAAATAAAGAAAAAACTTCATTCTCTTTAATTCTCATAACTTTAGAAACATAATGAGATTGAGATTTATCAAGTTTGTCAGTCAAATTAAGAGATAAACTTTTTGAATAAAATAATCTAATGTTACTCATATTGATAAGTTAGATTATGAAAAATATTAAAGCAATAATTTTTGATGCTTACGGTACCTTATTTGATGTCAATTCAGCAGCTGAAAAATGTAAAGATAAAATAGGTGATAAGTGGGAAGGTTTCGCCAATTATTGGAGAACAACACAATTAGAATATACTTGGCTAAGAAGTTTAATGAAACGTCATAAGGACTTTTGGCAAGTGACAGAGGATAGTTTGGATAAATCAATGAAAGCTTATGAGATAGACTCTTCGATGAGAAATGAGTTATTAGATCTTTATAAAGTTCTTTCTCCCTTCAGCGAAGTTCCTGAAGTTTTAAAATCATTAAAAGAAAAAGATTTTAAACTTGCAATTCTTTCGAATGGTACTCCTTCCCTTCTTAATGAATTGGTTAAGAGCAATAACTTAGAAAATATATTTGATGATATTTTTTCAATTGAAGAAGTTGGAATTTATAAACCACACTCCAAAGTTTACGATATTCCAATAAAGAAATATCAAATTCAAAAAAAAGAAGTTGTTTTTTTAAGTTCAAATACCTGGGATGTTTCTGGTGGTGGAAATTATGGTTACAATTCTATTTGGGTGAACAGAAATAATAATATATTTGACAATCTTGACTACCAACCAAAATTAGAAATCAAAAACTTAAAAGATCTTTTAACTAATTTATAAATTTAAATTGGAGAAAAGAGTTTGAAACCAACTAAGAGGGTCAGAATAAAAACCCTTTTCTCCTTTTTAGTGCTTTAGCAAAATGCAGGGTGCACAATACGGTTCAAATACCCGGTTCAATTTTGAGGAGCTCAAAAAAAAACCACCAGCTGAAGCGGTGGTTGATATGTCGCTTTAGCTGGATTTTTTAAGCGCCCGCAATTTAACTTAAATCGGCGCTAACCAATATCACCATGAATAAAATGAATTGTCAAAAGAATAATCATTGTTGTATTTTGCAATTTAGTGATTAATTCATGGCAATGACTAATTTAAATATAGAAGTAAGCAAAATTATTGACCCTATCCCTGCTTCAGATGGAGCGGGAGTTAAATTAAAAAGAAGTATTGGTGTTGAGCCAAATTACTTTGATCCTTTCTTAATGTTAGACGAATTTGGATCTGAAAATAGTGAAGATTATATTGCTGGTTTTCCCCCTCACCCACATCGAGGAATTGAAACTGTTACTTATATGTTGGCTGGAGATTTTGAGCATAAAGATAGTACAGGTGGTGAAGGAAGAATGACAGCAGGAGATGTTCAGTGGATGAAAACAGGAAGTGGAATTATTCATTCAGAGATGCCTGCAATGAAAGAAGGAAGACTTCATGGCTTTCAATTATGGATTAATATGCCAGCTAAATTAAAAATGAGTAAGCCTGAATACATTTATATTGATGCAGACAAAATGAGTGTTCATAAAGACGATGAAAAACAAGTAAAAGTCATAGCTGGAAAATTTGAAAAAGCTGAAGGACCAGTAAAAGGTCACAACGTTGAGCCAGTTTATTTTGATGTTGAACTAAATAAAGATAAAGTGTTTAATTTTAATATTCCATCAACTCACAATACATTTATTTATTTAATTGACGGTGAAATAGAAATTGGTAGTGAAAAACATGATAATGTTAAGGATAGTACTTTAATACTATTAACAAAAGGTGAAGAGCTTAAAGTGAACGCAAAAACAAATGCTAAATTTTTAGTGATTTCAGGTAAACCAATTAATGAAGAAATAGCTAGAGGTGGACCTTTTGTGATGAATACCAAAGCAGAAATCTTGCAAGCAGTTCAAGATTATCATAATGGTACATTTGTAAAATAAATTATGAAGGCTGTAGAAATTAATAAAACTGGTGGACCTGAAGTTTTAGAAGTTAAGCATATAACTTTAGATAAGCCAGGTCCTGATCAAGTAACTATTGAGCAAAAAGCAATTGGTCTTAACTATATTGATACCTACCATAGATCAGGTTTGTACCCTTTAAAACTACCGATCGGTTTAGGTTTGGAAGGTGCTGGAGTTATTACTCATGTTGGTGAGAACGTAAAAGATTTTAAAGTTGGTGATAAAATTTCTTATGCAGGTATTCCTTTAGGTTCTTATGCTTCTCATAGAAATTATCCTACTAAGAATTTAGTAAAAGTACCAGATAGTATTGATCTTGAGATAGCTGCAACTTTAATGACTAAAGGATTAACAACTTTTTATCTTTTACACAAAACCTATCCAGTTAAATCAGGTGAAACAATATTATTTCACGCAGCAGCCGGTGGAGTCGGTCAAATTTTTGGTCAATGGGCTAAAAGTTTAGGATGTACTGTTATAGGCACAGTCGGATCAGATGAAAAAGTGAACATAGCAAAAGAAAATGGTTATGATCATGTTATAAATTATAACAAAGAAGATTTTGCAAAAAAAGTTTTGGAAATTACAAATGGTAAGGGAGTTCCAGTTGTCTACGATGGTGTTGGTAAAGATACATTAGATGGATCTATTGAATGTTTAGCAATAAGAGGAATGATGGTTTCTTTTGGAAATGCATCTGGTCCATTATCAGATATTAATGTACCAAAAGTTATTCAACCAAAAGGTCTTTACTTGGTAAGACCTTCAATGCAACAATATCTTTCAACTAGAGAAGAATTGGATGAAGCTTCAAAAACAATGTTTGAAAAAATTAGCTCTGGTAAAGTTAAAATTAAAATTTTTAAAAAATATAAATTAGAGGAAGTAGTTAAAGCACATCAAGATCTTGAAGGAAGAAAAATTTTAGGACCAGCTGTAATAGTTCCTAATTAACATCAACATCCATATCAGACATATGTAATTTTAATGCATTTGTTGAAATCTGAATTTCTCTTATAAAAAAAATAATTGATATAATCATAGATAAGCAACATGAACCAAAAATAACTCTAGCAGCAAAAACCTCATCTAAATATAGTGCAAAAACTGTAAGCATGTTAAATAAAAAACCAAATGAAGCAAATAAAATTGTCCATCTGAGAAGAGTTATTCTGCCACTTAAATTGATAAACTGCTTCTTCCATTCTGGTGGAATATGTTTTTCATAAACATGCTCATCATGAAGCTGACGAATTAAAATACTTAAAGAGTGAAATCTATTACTATAAACACTCATCAGTAAAGGAATTGCCGGGAACATTAGCGCTGTTACGGTGTAATCAATATTCATACGAATCAATTTGATTATGAAACCACCCTTTGTTATTTACAAGTAAAATATTATGAACCAAGTAAAACTTTTCATCGAATTAACAAGATTAACTAAACCGATAGGTTTTATGCTTTTGTTTTGGCCTTGTGCATGGGGCTTAACTTTGGCTTATGATTTTTCAAATAGTTTAAATGAATATTTTTTTTATTTAATTCTATTTTTTTTGGGTTCAGTCTTAATGAGATCAGCAGGCTGTATTGTGAATGATATACTGGACAAAGAGTTTGATGCAAAAGTTTTTAGAACAAAAAATCGACCAATCGCTTCAGGTAAAATTTCAATAAAACTTGGATTATTTTATGCTGCAATTCTTTGTTTATTGGCTTTTTTAGTTTTAATTAATTTTAATTTTTTCACTATTCTATTGGCTTTAGGATCAATGCCCCTAGCATTTACATATCCTTTAATGAAAAGATTTACATATTGGCCTCAACTTTTTTTAGGAGTTACATTTAATTATGGATTAATACTTGGATGGACTGCTGTAAAAGGCGATTTAGAAATTATACCAATACTATTTTATGTTGGAGCCATATTTTGGACACTAGGGTATGACACGATTTATGGTTTCCAGGATATTCAAGATGATGAAATAATTGGATTAAAGTCAACCGCAATTAAGTTTAAGGGAGATGCAAAAAAATTTTTATTCATATGTTATTCGTTATTAATAATTCTATTTACTATGGGGGGGTATTATATGAATTTAAACTCGAGCTATTATATTCTTGGAATAATTCCATTGATACATCTGTTTTTTTACCAAATAAAAAATTTTAATCATGCTGATCCTTCAAGTTGTCTATCAGTATTTAAAAGCAATAACATATTTGGATTAATAGTGTTGTTAAATATTTTAATTGCAAAATCATTCTAATGAAAAATTCTGAAATATATAAAAGATTATATAAAGACTACTCAAAAAAATTTTTAAATAAAATATTTTTATCAGTTTTTTTTTCAGTTTTAGTTGCAGGAAGTACTTCTGCAATTGCATGGTTATTAGATCCAGCTATTAAAAAAATTTTTATTGATCAAGATCAATCATTAATTTTTTTAATACCAATTGCAATCATAATTGCTTTTACAACCAAAGGTGTTTCTCTTTATTTTGCAAAAGCAACCATGATAAGCGTAGGGGAAAATATTAAGAAAAATCTACAATTTGATATGGTAAAATCTTTAATGATTGCTGATACTCAAATAATAGATAAAAAACATTCAGGTAAGTTCATATCAAATTTAATTTATGACGTTAATCATATTACCTCTTTGTTAAGTACTGCTATATTAACTTTGTTCAAAGATTCTTTAACCTTAATTGGTCTACTAACAGTAATGTTTACCCAAAATTGGAAGCTTTCACTTATTTCTATAATAATGATTCCCTTGGCAAGTTTATCGGCTAAATCTTTAGGAAAAAGAATAAGCAAGGTTGCAACGGAAGCTCAAGAAAAATCAGGACATTTGACAACATTTTTAGTTGAATTGTTCAAAAATCATAAATTAATAAAAATTTTTCAAAAAGAAAATTATGAAAATATAAGAGCTGATAAATATTTAGATGAACTAAAAGAAAAAAATAGAAAGATTCAAACCGTATACGTAAGAGTTTCTCCTATAATGGAAACTTTAACTGGAATAATGATTGCAATTTTAATATTTTATTCTGGAATTTTAATCTCAAACGGCGAACTTGACATTAACAACTTTTTTTCATTTTTAGCAGCAATGATGTTGGCTTATCAACCAGTTAGGGCTTTATCTACTTTAAATATTACTTTAAAGCAGGGTCTTTCAGCTGCAATAAGAATTCTTCCAATTATTGACAATAAAAATAAAATAATTGATACCATTAATGCAAAACCTTTGGTTAAAAAAAATTCTGACATAAAATTTATAAATTTAAATTTTGCTTACGAGGAAGAGGAAAACAAGGTTTTAAAAAATATAAATTTAAGTTTTGAAGGTGGCAAAATGACTTCATTAGTTGGTCATAGTGGATCTGGAAAATCAACAATATTAAACCTTATCCCTAGATTTTATAATGCTGATGCGGGTGATATACAAATCGATGATCAATCAATCTACAAAATAACAATAGATTCTCTGAGGAAAAATATTTCTTTGGTAAGCCAGGAAACTACCCTTTTTGACGACACAATATTAAATAATATCAAATATTCCTATGAAAATGCTTCAAATGATGAAATCTATAAAGTTGCAGAGCTATCAAATTGTGCTGAATTTATTGATAAGCTGCCAAATAAATACGAAACAATAATTGGAGAAAACGGCATAAGACTTTCTGGTGGAGAAAAACAAAGAATTGCTATTGCAAGAGCAATGTTGAAAAAGAGCTCAATAATATTATTAGATGAAGCAACATCATCTTTGGACAGTGAGACAGAAACAAAAATTCAAGAGGCTCTCAAAATACTTACAAAGAATAAAACCACGATAGTTATTGCTCATAGACTATCAACTATTTTAAATTCAAATAAAATTTATGTAATAGATTCTGGTAAAGTTATAGATAGTGGAAAGCATGACGATTTAATGACTAATTCCAAATTATATAAAAACTTTTATGAGAAGCAAATTCAAAAATAAATATGTTTTTTTTATATCAAGCATTGTTATCAATAATTTTATTGATATCTCCAATCATAATCATTTTAAGAATATTCAAAAATAAAGAAGATGAAAAAAGGTTTGTTGAAAAGTTTTCTATACCATCTAAGAGCAGACAGAATGGACTATTAATATGGTTTCACGCATGTAGTGTGGGTGAAGTACTAAGTATAATTCCTTTAATAAAATATTATGAAAAAAATAATGATATTAATCAAATATTGGTTACCACTAGTACACTTAGCTCATCTAAAGTTTTAAAAAAATTTAAATTTAAAAAAACTGTTCATCAATTTTATCCAATTGATCATTTTATTTTTGTAAATTCTTTTTTAAATTATTGGAAGCCAAATATTTCTATATTTATGGAATCAGAAATTTGGCCATGTATGTTTCATAACCTAAAGCATAAAGGTATACCTTTAATACTACTAAATGCACGAATTACAAAAAAAACATTCAATAGATGGTTAAAATTTAAAAATTTTATGAAATCAATTTTGAATAATATCAAAATAGCTTATCCTCAAAATAAAGAGACAAAATTATACTTAAAAAAACTAGGACTTAATAATTATTATCAAATAGGAAATATAAAATTTGCTGAATATGATGATGCTAATCAAAATCTTGATAAAAAATTAAATCTTTTGCTGAAAAATAGAAAATTTTGGGTTGCTTCAAGTACACACAATTCAGAAGAAACATTTTTTGCAGAAACTCACCGGATATTAAAACGTAAATATAATGATTTAATTACTATCATCATTCCAAGGCACATACATAGGGTGAAGGAAATTGTTTCTGAATTAGAGAGGCTAGAACTTAAGGCTAATTTACATAGCTTAAGACCAAAAAACTTAAAAAATACTGATATTTATATAGTGGATACATTTGGGGAGACCAAAAAGTTTCATAAATTAAGTGCTACTGTGTTTTTGGGTGGCTCAATAATTAATAGAGGAGGTCAAAATCCTCTAGAAGCTGCGAGATATGGTGCAAAAATATTACACGGGCCGTTTGTAAGTAATTTTACTGATATATATAACTTGCTAAAATCTAAAAAAATTTCTAAAAAAATTTACACTGCTAAACAGCTTTCTAAAGAAATAAGTTTTAAAAAAAATGTTCAATCAGGATTGAAAATTAAAAATATTGGAGAAAAAATTTTAAAAAAAACTATAAAAGTATTAGATAAACATATTTTTGATGAACTTAAAAAAACCTGATTTTTGGGATAAAAAAAATCCATTATCATTTATATTATTACCATTAACCATAATCACACACTTAATTAATTTTTTTAAAAAGTTATCTAAAGAAAAAAAATTTACGATTAAAACAATTTGCATAGGAAATGTTTTTATTGGTGGAACCGGAAAAACATCATTATCAATTTTGATCAATCAAATTTTAAAGAAAAAATTTAAAACTGTATTTATTAAAAAAAATTATATTAGCCAGAAAGATGAGATAAATTTATTAAAAAAAAATGGTGATATTATTACCACAAATAGCAGAATTAACTCATTGGAACTTGCGGAAAAAAAGAAATATGATTTTGCGATACTTGATGACGGATTGCAGCAAAAAAATATTAAATATGATTTAAAAATTGTATGTTTTAACTCCTCAGAGTTTATTGGAAATGGTTTTGTTTTGCCAGCTGGACCTTTAAGAGAAAATATAAAAGAGATAAAAAATTATGACATAATTTTTCTTAATGGATCAATTAAATCTTCAAAAAAAATCTATAAAAAAATAAAAGAGTTAAATAAAAATATAGAAATACTAGAAGGAGAATATATTCCACAAAATATAAACACTTTTAATAAGAAAAAGAATTATTTAATGTTTTGTGGAATTGGGAATCCTAAAGAATTTGAAAATACGTTGTTAAAACATAAATTTAAATTAAAAAAAAAATTTATTTTTGCTGATCATCATAAATTTGGTAATGAGGAGATAATTTCATTAAAAAAAATAGCTCAAAAAAATAAACTTGAAATTATCACAACAGAAAAAGACTATTTAAGATTAAATTTTAAACAAAAAAAAAATATAAAATTTTTGAAAATAAATCTAAAAGTAAATAAACTAAATAAACTTAAAAAAAAATTACTTAATATTAAATGAAACGTTTTTACCATCTAGTGCAATTTATATTAATTTCGTTTCTTTTTAATATATTTAAAATAATTGGATTTAAAAACTCGTCTAATTTAGGTTTTGTAATAGGTAAAACTTTAGGCCCAATAGTTAGATCAAAATCGTCAATAATTAAAAACTTAAAGAGGGCGAACATTAAAGGAGATATTGAAAAGATTGCATCAAATGTTTTGGGTAACTATGGTAGAATCTTCGCTGAATATGTTCATTTAAAAAAGTTTAAAAACAATAAATTATCAAAATACATATCAATTGAAGGAAAAGAATATTTAGATCATATCAAAAAAAATAAAAAAAAAGTAATTTTTGTTTCAGGACATTTTAATAACTTTGAATTAATGGCAATGCAGATTGAAAAAGGAGGGATTAATTGTGCTGCAATTTACAGACCTTTAAATAATCCATATTTAAATAAAGTAATGGAAAAAATGAGAAGGAGACACATTTGTAAAAAACAAATTAAAAAAGGTCGTTCAGGAACGAGAGAGTTGGTTAAGCTTATAAAAGAAGGGACATCAATTGCTCTTATGGTTGACCAAAGAGTAAGAGAGGGAGAAAAAGTACCTTTTTTCAATCATCTAGCTACATCAACAACAATACCAGCTCAATTCATAAAAAAATATGGCTGCGATTTAGTACCTATCTATATAGAGAGAAAAAATAAATTCTATTTTAAAATGTATGTATCTAAACCAATTAAAATCAGTAAAAATAAATCATCTTTTGAAATAACTAAATTTGTCAATCAAATTTTGGAAAAAATGATTTTAAAAAATATTGATCAGTGGATTTGGACACACGATAGGTGGAAAAATTAAAGATTAAGATTTGTATTGCTCTCTTTTAATAGACGCCTCAACATAAGAAAAATATGGTTCTTGTTCATCAACATTCCAATAATTTAAATTTTCTAAAAGTATTTTTTTTCCAGAAACTGCGCAAATGACATAATCACCATGTTCAATTATACTAAAGTTATTTGGAGAATATTTCAATTTAGCTAATTTATTTTTCATTTATAAGATATATAAATATTAATATGAAAATTGCAATTCTTGGCAGTGGAGGAAGAGAGCATTCTATTGCTTATTCAATTTCAAAATCAAAAAAAATAAAAAAAATATATTGTATTCCAGGAAACGCAGGAACAGAGGAAATTGCTGAAAATATAAATATAGATATCAATAATTTTGAAGACATTAGAGATTTTTTAATAGAAAAAGAAATTGGACTTGTAATGGTTGGACCTGAAGATCCATTGGTAAATGGAGTAGTTGATTACTTGGAAAATTTTAACATCAAAGTTTTCGGTCCCAATAAAAAAGCTTCACAACTAGAGGGATCAAAAATATTCACAAAAAACCTTTGTAAAAAATATAAAATACCAACAGCAAATTTTGGTGTTTTTGCTAACATAAAAGATTCAATTGATTTTATTAATAACGCCAAACACCCTATTGTAATTAAAGCTGATAATTTAGCTGCTGGAAAAGGTGTATATATTTGTGAAAATATAGAGCAATCAAGTAAAGCCGTAGAGGAAATTTTTAATGGAAAATTTGGAAATGCAAAAAATTTATTAATTGAAGAATTTCTTCGAGGAGAAGAAATGAGTTATTTTATAGTCAGTGATGGCAGTACAATAAAAAATTTTGGAACAGCACAAGATCATAAAAGAGTAAATGAAGGCGACAAAGGTAAAAATACAGGTGGGATGGGCGCTTATTATCCCTCAAGATTAATCAACGATGAACTGGAAAAAAAAATAATAGAGAAAATAATTAAACCAACTTTAAAAGGTCTTTCAGATGACAACATTAAATATAAAGGTTTTCTTTATGCAGGTTTGATGATAGTTGACAACGAACCTTTCTTGATAGAATACAACGTAAGAATGGGAGATCCAGAATGCCAAATAATTCTCCCAATTTTAAAAACAGATCTAACAGAAGTTATTGAGGCAGTTATAAACGAAAAACTAGAAGATTTTACCCTGGAATGGCATAATTCAAAAAGTTTATGTGTTGTACTGTGCTCCAATGGCTATCCGGATAAATACGAAAAAAATATTGAAATTCAAAATTTTAATTCTGTTGTTCTAGATGAAAAAAATTTTTTATTTCATGCAGGAACTATAAAAAAAGCAGAAAAAATTATAGCAATTGGAGGAAGAGTTTTAAATTTTGTATCATTATCAAATGATTATTATGATGCCAGAGAAAAAATTCATCAAAATTTAGAGAAGTTAAATTGGAAAGCTGGTTTTTATAGAAAAGATATAGCTTATAAAGTTATTAATAAATGAGAATAATCTCTGGTAATTTCAAAGGTAAAAAAATATTAGAACCTAAAGATGTTTACACCAGACCTCTAAAAGATTTAACTAAAGAGTCTATATTTAATATAATTAATCATTCAAACAAATTTAGAGTTAAAATTGAAGGATCTGTAATATTGGATTTATTTTCTGGTGTTGGATCTTTCGGAATAGAATGTTTGTCGAGAAAAGCTGATAAAGTTTATTTTGTTGAAAATTATAAAAATGTTTTACCAATACTAAAAAAAAACTTATCTGGTTTAAAATCAATAAACAATTTTGAAATAATTGAAAAAGATATTTATAATGAAGATATATTTAAAAATTTTAATCAAATTTTTGATATAATTTTCCTTGATCCACCATACAAAGATAAAAACATAGAAAAAACATTAGTAAAAATTAAAACCTCAAATATTTTGAAAAATAATGGAGTTTTAATATTACATAGACATAAAAAAGAAAAAGAAAACTTTTCACATGAAATTAAAATAATTGAAGAAAAAATATATGGAATATCAAAAATAATTTTTTTAACTTTTTAAACCAAATTTTTTTTTGTCTCTGTTTTAATTAACTCTACAGCAGGTTGATCAAATGGATCAACATTCAAAGATCTCCCCAATAAAATTGTTTCTAAAATAAAAAAACAAAAAAGTTCACCTAAAGTTTTTTCATTTCTTTCCCTTATTTCAAAAGATCTAAATGGTAAATTTTTTTTCTTAAAAACTGTCTCAGTAGCTTTTTTTTGTGCATACACAATGTCTGAAATTTTTTTATTTTTTAGAAAATTGTGTGATTTAAGAATATTTTTATTATCTATTTTTTCTGAACTTTTTTCTCTAACAATAAAAAAGGTGTAAAAATTATTTTTAAATCCATCTAAATATAATTGCATTACACTATGATTATCCTTTGGCATAGTAGAAACTATCGGTAACAATCCTTTATTATTTTTACCCAAACTTTCTGAGATTAATTGTTGATACCATTTAAATAAATTCTCAGATCTCTCATCATAATTAATGATCACAGAATTAAATTTTCTTTTTTTTATGAAATAGATTGTGCTAGCAACATTATTAATTAAATTATTAATAAATTTCTTGTTCTTTATCAGTGAGTTAAATTGTCTAAAATTTTTAGATTTAAGTCCCATCAATTCAGCTGGCAGCATTCCAACTTCAGAAAGAACAGAATATCTTCCTCCTATAAAATTATTGTGCTCAATTACATCTGCTTTTAGCTGTTTAGCCAATAGATGTAGGTAATTTTTATTATTTTCAGTAATAAAAAAATTTGTATCCTTTTTTTTGATCAAAATATTTGCATTTACTATTGTCTCAATAGTATTGCCTGATTTTGAAATAATTAAATTAGTATATTTTTTTTTATTAATATTTTTTTTTGACTGCAAATTATCTATAAATTCAAAATTATTTTTAACTGTATTTTCAAAAAATTGATAAATTGCTTGCGAACCAAGAGTAGATCCGCCCATGCCCAACAACCTATAATTTTTATTTCTCTTTATTTTATTTAAAAAACTTTTGTTAAATTTATCTTTATAATTTTTAGATAAAGATTGAATAATTGGACTATTTTTATTTATTAAATCAATTAAATGTTTTTTAATTTTTTTGTCTTTTATTTTCTTTTTAAAATTAAGAAAATTTATACCTGAAGTTAACATTAATTTTTTTTAATTTTTTCTAATAATGAGTCCTCAAGTTTTTTATCTTTATCATCTATTTCATTTTTATTTAAATCATCATCTTCTTGAAGTAATAAAGATTTAATTGGATTTTTTTCTTTTTTAATTTCTTGTTGACTGATTTTTGGTTCTGGTAACTCATTGTAATTTGGTGGCATTACTAATGGAGTTTTTTTTTCAACTAGAAATTCATCTGAATTATTTTTTTTTTGATTAGAAAAACCCTCTTTAACTGTCCCACAAGACAACAAAAATAAAAATAGGTTTGATAAAATTATAATTTTAAGATTTTTCATTAATTTTTATTTTTACTTGTTAATTCAATTATTATCATAAAAAATATACCGAATGTTATAAATATATCTGCTACATTAAAAATAAACCAATGAAAATTGCCTACATGAAAATCAATAAAGTCAGGAACCCCTTTATAGATCAATCTGTCTAAAAAATTTCCTAAAGCACCACCCAATACTAATAAAAGTGCATATTTTCTTAAAAGATCACTTTTCCGTATCATAAAAATAATAAAAATAATTACTATCAATATTAAAATAGTGAGAAAATTATATAAATAATCTTCATTAAATGAAAAGAGTCCAAAAGCAATTCCTTCATTCCAAATAAGATGAATGTTCAAAAATTTTGATGAATATATTTCAGAATTAAAATTAAGTTTATCCTGATGAATTACATATAGTTTTGATATTCTATCTAAAAAAAAAATGACTAAAATAATAACCGTTTCCAAATAATAATTTTTAAATATTTTATTTAAAGACATTAAGAACTTTGAGGACAATTAAATCTATCACATCCTTTTTCATTTATTTTCCAACACATTGAACATTTCGTGCCTTTTGCTTTTTCTGTAAGAACTTTTACATCTATGTTATTTTCATAATTAACTTCAGCTTTAGAAGTTATACAAAGCTCTGAAAAATCAATGTCCTTGGTGATACTTTCTAAATTTTGATCTAAATGAATTTTAATTTCAGCTTCTAAACTTGAACCTATTACTTTAGATGATCTTTTTTCCTCAATACTAATATTACATAAATTTCTAATTTTAATTAACTCTATCCATTTATTATTTAATTTTTCATTATGAAAACTTTTTGGAAAAGTTAAAAAATTTTCCAAATGAATACTTTTCTGGTTTTTAAATAATAATTGATAAATTTCCTCAGTTGTGAAAGACAAAATTGGAGCAAACCATCTAAGTAGAGAGTTTAGGATTATATTTAACAGTAAGATAGTTGATTTTCGCTTAGGGTCATCTAAAGAGTCACAATATAAAGTGTCTTTTCTTATATCAAAATAAAAAGCTGACAAGTCAACAGTACAAAAATTTAATAATTCTTTATACAAATTGTGAAAATCATAATTCTCAAAATATTTTTTGAAATTATTGTTTAAAGAATACAATTTGTGCAGCATGTACTGCTCTAAATCAGGTAATTTATTTAATTCTATTTTTTCAAGATCAATTGTCTCAAAATTGTCGTTAAGATTTCCTAATAAATATCTAAATGTATTTCTAATCTTCCTATAAGAGTCTGCATGTTGATCTAAGATTGAATAATCTATTCTTAGATCTTCTGAATAATTTGAGGATGCTACCCAAATTCTCAAAATATCTGCTCCATATTTTTTTAAAATGTCTTCTGGAGCAATCACATTTCCTAATGATTTAGACATTTTTAAACCTTTTCCATCTACGACAAAACCGTGAGATAAAATAGATTCAAAAGGAGCCCTACCTCTAGTTCCACATGATTCTAATAGTGATGAATGAAACCAACCTCTATGCTGATCTGAACCTTCTAAATACATTGATGCTGGCCATTTAAGGTCTTCTCTTTTCTCTAATACAAATGAGTGAGTTGAGCCACTATCAAACCAAACTTCAACAATATCACTTAATTTATCATAATCTTGTGCTTTATGCTTATCGCCTAAAAATCTTTGAGGATCATCTGAAAACCAACAATCAGATCCCTCTTTTTCATAAATTGATGCAATATTTTCATTAACTTCATCATCAACTAAAATTTCTTTAGTTTTTTTATTTACAAAAATAGGTAAAGGCACACCCCATACCCTTTGTCTAGAAACACACCAGTCAGGTCTAGTTTCGATCATAGATTTTAATCTTTCTTTTCCCTTGCTTGGATAAAATGTTGTATCATCAATAGCTTTTAAAGCTTTGTCTCTCAATTTGTGACTTTCCATAGAAATAAACCACTGAGGTGTTGCTCTATGCACTAATGGTGCCTTTGACCTCCAAGAATGAGGATAAGAATGAACTAGTGCCCCATTTGATAATAAATTTTTTTGTTCTTTAAGTTTTTCAATTACTATTGGGTTAGCTTTAAAAATATGAATTCCTTCAAACAATTTTACATTATTTGTATACTTCCCATCACCATCAACAGTTTCAATTGCTTTAATTCCATTATTCAAACATAAATTAAAATCGTCAGGCCCATGACTCGGTGCACAATGAACTATTCCTGTACCCTGTTCAGTGGTTACAAATCTTGCCTCTAACATTGGGATTTCAAATTTGTAACCTAAATTTAAAAAAGGATGGTTACAAATGGTATCCTTAAACTCTTTTCCTTTAAACTTTTTAATTTCTTTATAATTTTTAATTCCACATTCATTAATGACTGACTCAAGTAAAGCTTTTGCAATAACTATTTTTCTATTTTTAAAATCTCCGTCATCATTAACTTGCAATATAATATATTCTAATGCCTCGTTATAAGCTAAGGCTTTGTTAGCAGGAATAGTCCATGGAGTTGTAGTCCAAATTATAATTTCACTTTCTTCCAACTCTTTAATTTTCGAGGATCTTACTGAAAATGATGTATATATAGTGTCTGACTTGTGATCTTGATATTCTACCTCAGCATCAGCAAGAGCAGTTTTTTCAACAGTTGACCATAAAACTGGTTTGTAACCTCTATACAAACTTCCTTCTTTAAGAAATTTTCCAAGCTCTCTTACTATTTGAGCCTCTGCATCAAAACTCATTGTAGAATAATAATTTTCCCAATCACCAACTACACCCAATCTTTTGAATTGAGCTTTGTGAATTTCAATCCATTTTTCTGCAAAAGATCTACACTCTTTTCTAAACTCAACTATAGGAACATCGTTCTTATTTTTTTTATTTTTTTTATATTCCTCTTCTATTTTCCATTCGATCGGTAAACCATGACAATCCCATCCAGGGACATAAATTGAGTCTTTGCCATCCATTTGATGAAATTTTACAATTATGTCTTTTAAAATTTTATTTAATGCTGTCCCCATATGAATATTGCCGTTTGCATATGGCGGGCCATCATGTAAGACAAATTTTTCTTTGCCTTTACTTAATTTTCTCAATTCATCATAAAGATTTATTTTTTGCCAATAATCTAGAATTTCAGGTTCTCTGATTGGTAAATTTGCCTTCATTGAGAAAGCTGTTTTGGGTAGATTTATATCAGATTTACTCATTTAGTTTTTTTTGCAATATTTAAATCAGATTTAATTTGTCTTCTAAGTTGATCAACATTCTTAAATTTTTTTTCTTTTCTTATAAACTTTAAAAACTGCACTGATAAAAGTTTATTATAAAGATTTCCAGAAAAATTAAACAAATGCACCTCAAGTAAGATTTTTTTTTGATTAAATGTAGGTCTATAGCCAAGATTTGCTATACCCCTCAATTTTTTTTGATTTTTTTTTCTTAATACTCTTACCGCATAAACTCCTGGCTGTGCTAGGACATAATCCTTAATATCTATATTACATGTTGGAAAACCAATTTTTTTTCCAACTTGTCTGCCCTTTTGAACTATTCCATCAATAGTCCATTCTCTACCTAAAAATTTATTAGCTCTATTTAAATTACCTTTTTCTAATAAGTTTCTTATTATCGTTGAAGATACTATTTTTTTACTTTTTATAAGTGGCTTTGGTTTAATAACTTTATAATTATAATTTTTTTCATTTTGTAAGAGTAATTTAACATCACCTTCTCTTTTATTTCCAAATCTAAAATTATTACTTACAAATATAAACTTACAATTGAGTTTTTTATATAAAATTTCTTTTATAAATTTAATTGATTTTATTTTAGAGAAATTTTTATCAAATTTTTTTGTAATTATAAAATCTACTTTTAATTCTTTAAGCAATTCTAATTTTTGATTTACAGACGAAATTTTAAAATTCTTCAATGAATTGTTAAAATACATCTTGGGCATTGGATCAAAATTAATCACACCAATTTTTGAATTATATTTTTTTTTATATGATAGAGCTAATTTAAATAATTTTTGATGTCCTAAATGAAGACCATCAAAATTTCCAATTAATATAATTGAATTTTTATGGTGATTATTAATATTGAAATTTTTATATAACTTTACCATTTTAATTCTGTTTGAGTAAAATTAACAATAGCTTCATATTCCTTTGAAACTTCACCAACTCCTTTTTTATTTATCTCTTCTTTATGAATTCCATTGCAAACCAACAAGGAATGGTAATTTAATAAATTAGCACCTTTTATATCTGTATTTAAATTATCACCAATTGCTAAAACTTTCTTACCAACATTATCTATAGATTGATTATAAACCTCTGCATGAGGTTTGCCAAAATAAATAACTTCTCCACCCATTTTTTCAAAAACCATAGCAACTGAACCTGCACACAATTCTCTAATATTTCCACGATCAACAATTAAATCAGGATTAGTACAAATCATTTTTTTTTTTATTTGTTTTTCAAGTAAGTTTTTGTAATAACCTAAATCATCCTCATGTTCATCGAATAATCCTGTGCAGAGTAAATATTCACTTTCATTTAGTTCGGTTGATTTATTATTTTTAAATTCATTAAATAAATCAAAGTCCCTTGGAGGACCAATATGGAAAAAATTTTTAGATTTGAATGATGTTTTTAAAAATTTTAAAGCTGCCTCTCCTGAAGTAAAAACATGCTCTCTCAAATCTTCACTCATGCCCATTTTTTCTAAAAATTTGTTAACTGTAGAATTTGGTCTAGGAGCATTGGTTAATAACACGAAACTTTTATTTTTTTTCTTTAGTTCATTTAGGGTTGCTATTGCTGAATAGTGTAGTTTGATACCATTATGAATAACCCCCCATAAATCTATATAAAAAAGGTCATAATTATCAGCAATTGACTGAAGGCCATCTAAGTCTAAATTTTTAGTCATTATTTTACCTATAAACCATAATATTTGGAATTTCCTAACATAATTACTCTGAAAAGAATCTATAATCTTGAAATAGGCTGCGAAATATCTATATGAAGCTCATATTTATATAGAATTATAAAGGAGATTTATGAAGTTTAAACCGTTACATGATAGAGTATTAATCGAAGTTTTAGACAGCACTGAAAAAACTGCTGGTGGAATAATTATACCAGACTCAGCTCAAGAAAAACCTCAAGAAGGAAAAGTTGTTGCTGTTGGTGGTGGAGCTAAAACAGAAGATGGAAAAAAAATTCCAATGGATGTTAAGGTTGGTGACAAAGTTTTATTTGGCAAATGGTCAGGCACTGAAGTCAAAATAGATGGCAAAGAATATAGCATAATGAAAGAGTCAGACATTATGGGTATTTCAAGTAAGTAATTTAATTTAAAGGAGAAAACAAAATGGCAAAAGTTGTTAAATTTGATGCTGAAGCAAGAGCAGCTATGATTAGAGGAGTAAATATCTTAGCTGATACTGTAAAAGTAACTTTAGGTCCTAAAGGAAGAAACGTAGTAATGGATAAATCTTATGGTGCACCTAGAATTACTAAAGACGGTGTATCTGTTGCTAAAGAAATTGATCTTGAAGACAAGTTCGAAAATATGGGTGCGCAGATGGTTAAGGAAGTTGCTAGCAAAACAAATGATGAAGCTGGTGATGGTACAACAACTGCAACTATTCTTGCGCAAGCTATTGTTAAAGAAGGTGTAAAATATGTAACTGCTGGCATGAACCCTATGGATGTAAAAAGAGGAATTGATGCTGCTGTAGAAACAGTAAGAGATAGTTTAGTTGCTTCTGCAAAAAAAGTAAAAGATAGTGACGAGATTGCTCAAGTTGGAACTATTTCGTCAAATGGTGACAAAGAAATTGGAACCATGATTGCAAAAGCAATGCAAAAAGTTGGAAATGAAGGAGTAATTACTGTTGAAGAAAACAAAGGTATTGAAACTGAATTAGACGTAGTAGAAGGTATGCAATTTGACAGAGGATATCTATCACCATACTTTATCACAAACAGTGATAAAATGACTACAGAGTTAGAGAACCCGTTCATTCTTTTACACGAAAAAAAATTAACTAACTTACAGCCAATGGTTCCTCTTTTAGAGGCTGTTGTACAAGCTGGTAGACCGCTAATGATAATTTCTGAGGATGTTGAAGGTGAGGCTTTAGCCACTTTAGTTGTAAACAAGCTAAGAGGTGGATTGAAAGTTGTAGCTGTAAAAGCTCCAGGCTTCGGTGATAGAAGAAAAGCTATGCTTGAAGATATCGCTATTTTAACAGGAGGTCAGGTTATATCTGAAGATTTAGGAATTAAACTTGAAAATGTTAAACTTGATGACCTTGGATCTTGTAAAAAGATCAAAGTTGATAAAGATAATAGTACAATTGTAAATGGAAGTGGTAAAAAATCTGACATTGAAGCAAGATGTGCATCTATCAAACAACAAGTTGAGGAAACTACTTCTGATTATGATAGAGAAAAACTTCAAGAGAGACTGGCAAAATTAGCTGGTGGAGTTGCAGTTATCAAAGTTGGAGGTGCAACTGAAGTTGAAGTTAAAGAAAGAAAAGATAGAGTTGAGGATGCTTTGAATGCAACTAGAGCTGCTGTTGAAGAAGGTATTGTAACAGGTGGCGGTTGTGCTCTTCTTTATGCTGCTCAAGAACTTGATAAAGTTAAAGCAAAAGGTGATGATCAAAAAGCAGGTGTGGATCTTGTTAGAAAAGCATTAGAGGCTCCTATTAGACAAATTACCAAGAATGCTGGGGTTGATGGATCAGTTGTGGTTGGCAAATTATTAGAGCAAAAGAAAAAAACTCATGGATATGATGCTCAAAGTGAGGAATATTGCGATATGTTTGCAAAAGGTATCATAGACCCAGTCAAAGTTGTTAGAACTGCTCTACAAGATGCTGCTTCAATTGCAGGATTATTAGTAACTACAGAAGCAATGATCGCTGACAAACCAGAGGAAAAAGATGCTGCAGGCGGAATGCCTGGTGGAATGCCTGGTGGTATGGGCGGCATGGGAGGAATGGGTGGAATGGGAATGTAATACGGTTCCCCAAACAAAACACTCTTCATACAAGAGTTAAACTAATTAGAAACCCTCGGAAAGAAATTTCTGGGGGTTTTTTTATGTTATAATTTCTATGAATAGATAAAGTTAATTTTACGATACATGGAGATTAAAGGTTACTTTATTTTTAACCAATTAATTTCAAAAATTTTTTTACCAAAAAACTTTGCTCCTAATCTAGTAAAGTGACGAGAGTCAAACATAAGTTTGTTTCCTTCTTCATCTACATAAAAGCATTCTTTTTTTTTAATTTCACACATAAAATCTTCTTTATTTAAGTATTTGATATTAAGATCTTTAGAAAACTTTTTAATTAAGATATTTTTTTTTGAACTTGAATGCTCAATTCTATTATCATAATAGTGTTTTTTTAAACCAAAATAATCAGAAAAAGACTTATCAAAAATTATTTGATAATCTAAAAGTGTATAAAGGTTACCATAAGTTTTATATTCATTTACATTTGATGTTAAATAAATATTTTTATTAATTTCATTTAATCTTTTTATATTATTCTCTAAAAAAAATTTATCATCGTTCGTAAATTTATGTGAAAAAATAATCATATCAGAATTTTTTATTAATTTTTTATATTTATTTATTGAGTTGTAGAATGACCTATTTATATATAAAACATCTAAAGGTTTCTTATAAAAATCACTAGATTGAATTAAAGCATTTGTCAAATCTTGTCCAAGACTATCACCTATAACCAATATCTTATATTTATTTTCATCAAATTTTTTTTTATTAAGATTGATATCGTTATATCTATTAATACCAAGAAAATAATTATCAGGATTATAAAATAAATTAGTTTTTTTTAATGACTCGAATCTATGAGGGAAGCCTTTTTTTGATAAGATTATCAAATTTACAAAAATTAATAAAATATATGAAATAGTGATTATAGTTATGACTCTTTTAAAGCTTATTTTTTTATTTCTAAAAGGTATTTCTATAAAGTAATAAGTTAAAATAGATAAAATAAATATGACTATAATAATAGCAACATTCAAAAAAAAGTTTTCGGTAGTAAATTCATTTATTTTTAATAGAGAAAAAATAGGATAATGCCAAAGATATAAGGAGTACGAGATTAGACCAATTCCTACAAATAATTTAGTTGAAAGTATTTTTGTAATAATTCCATTTTTATTTGAAAACCAAATAACTAAACAAACTCCTATTATTGGAGATAGTGTATAAAAAGAAGGATGAAACATTTTATCACTAAAGAATAAAATAGAATGTCCTATTAATAACAATCCTATAGTTGATAATGTAAGGTTAAGAAATTTATTTCTACTTCTATAACTATTTTTAATTTCAAAGTATGCTAAAATTGATCCTGCCAATAGTTCCCATCCTCTGGTTGGCAAAACATAAAAAGTAAATGATCGATGACTTTTACTGCCCCATTCTGCTAATCCTAAACTAATTAAAAACCCTAGAATTATAAAATGAATTAGATATTTTCTAAAATATTTAAATATTATTAATAAAAATATTGGAAATAAAATATAATATTGCTCTTCAACAGATAAAGACCAGGTATGAAGAAATGGTTTATAAAAAGCATTAATAGCGTCATATGTCTGACCAGAGTAGTGAAAATAAAAATTAGAACTAAATCCAAGTGAATAAAGAATAGATTTTGAAAAATCGATTAATAAAATTGGAAATAAATATAACCAAACAAAGGGGATTGAAACTAACATTACAAACAACATTGCTGGAAGTAATCGTCTTACTCGTCTCTGATAAAAATGTTTAAATGAAAATCCTCCAGTTTTGATTAATTCTTTTAAAATTATAGAGGTAATTAAATAACCGGAGATAACAAAAAATATATCGACCCCAATAAATCCACCTTTAAAAGGTAGATGATCTAAAATAGTATTTTGAGCGTGATAAAGAATTACAGCAATAACAGCTATTGCTCGTAAACCATCTATTTCTGGGCGGTATGTAAGTTTCACTTGCTAATTACATACTATTTATTTTTCTAATTACATACAAAAATAAACAAAAAAACAATTAAAAAGCCATCTCAAGATGGCCTTTTTTTTATGTGAAAATTAATTATGTCAAAAAGATATAGTGGAAAATCATTTAAAGATTCGAGTGTAAAAAAGAAACCTAAATTAAGTTTGAAAGAAAAAAGAAAAATTAAAAAATATAAACAAAAAAAGTCTAATTAATCACAAGTTATTTAAATTAATCAAGCCAGTCATGAGTTTTTTTAAGTTTTAATATCAAATTAAATATGTATAAGAGCCACAATTTATGAGCAACAATATAAGAAACATCACAATCATAGCCCATGTTGACCATGGTAAAACTACTTTAATTGATAATTTAATGAAACAAAGTGGATCATTTAGAGAAAATGAAGTTGTCGATGAAAGGTTAATGGATTCTGGAGAACTTGAAAAAGAAAGAGGAATTACAATTCTTGCAAAACCTGCATCTATAAACTGGAATAATTCAAGAATAAATATAATTGATACACCTGGCCACAGAGATTTTGCAGCAGAAGTTGAAAGAGTTTTGAGTATGGCTGATGGAGCTCTTTTATTAATCGACTCAGCAGAAGGAGTAATGCCTCAAACAAAATTTGTTTTATCGAAAGCATTAAAACAAGGTTTAAAGCCAATCGTAGTTATTAATAAATTAGACAAAGCAGATCAAAGAGCCAATGAAGTCTTGGATGAAACTTTTGATCTGTTTGTAAGTTTAGATGCTAACGAAGAACAATTAGATTTTCCTGTTTTGTATGCAAGTGGAAGATCTGGTTGGGCAGATCATGAAGTTGATGGACCAAGAGAAAATTTAAATCCTTTATTAGACTTAATAGTGGAACACGTTAAACCAGCAGATTTAGATAAGACTAAACCTTTTGCAATGTTATCAACATTACTTTATTCAGACAGTTTTTTAGGAAGAAGCTTAGTAGGTAGAATTGCACAAGGTACAGCAAAAGCAAATCAACCAATCAAAGCTATTAATTTAAATGGCGAAAAAGTTGATGAAGGAAAATTAACAAAAATTTTTAGATATGAAGGAACTAAAAAAGTCCCAATTGAAATTGGAGAAGCAGGAGATATTGTTGTTGTGGCAGGATTAGAAAAAGCAAATGTTGCAGATACAATTTGTAATATGGAAGTAAATGACCCTATACCAGCAACTCCTATAGATCCTCCGACGATGTCGATTACTATAACTGTTAATACTTCTCCGTTAGCAGGTACCGAAGGTAAAAAACTTACTAGTACACAAATAAGAGAACGATTAGTTCAAGAGGCACAAAACAATGTTGGGATAACTTTCTCAGAAAATGAGGGTAAAGATTCATTCGTTGTAAGTGGAAGAGGTGAATTAATGTTGGAAATACTTCTTACGCAAATGAGAAGAGAAGGTTTTGAAATGACAGTGAGTCCTCCAAAAGTTTTATATAAAACAGATAATCAAGGAAACAAACTTGAACCAATTGAAGAAATTACGATGGATTTAGATGAGGAGCACTCTTCAAAAGTAATTGACTCCATGAATAGAAGAAAAGGTAAATTAATTGAGTTAAAAGATACAGGAACCAATAAGAAAAGATTAATATTTCATGCACCTACGAGAGGTTTAATGGGATACACAAGTAGATTTCTAACTCTTACTAAAGGTGAAGGTGTAATAAATAGAATTTTTCACGACTACGGTCCTTTTGAAGGAGAAATGGAAGGTAGAAGAAATGGTGCGTTAATTGCAATGGAACAAGGAAAAGCGGTAGCTTTTGCAATTTTCAACCTTCAGGCAAGAGGAGAAATGTTCGTTAAACATAATGATCCAGTTTATCCAGGTATGATTGTTGGATTATCACCAAAACCAGGGGATATGATAATTAATGTCATGAAAGGAAAAAAATTAACAAATATGAGAACGCAAGGAACAGATGAAAATGTAGTTCTTACTCCTGTAAGGAAAATGTCAATAGCTGAACAACTAAGTATGCTTAATACTGATGAGGCGTTAGAAATTACACCTGATTCTTGTAGATTGAGAAAAGGAATTCTTGACCCCCACGAAAGAAAAAGAAACGAAAAAAATAGTGCGGCTGCCTAGTTAAAAATTTTATCAACTAAAAATAAACCTAAAGCAACGCAAGGACCTATTCCGAATGCGAATAATAAAGTTCCAACACCTACTGTTCCTCCTAAATACCATCCAATACTAACTACAGAAATTTCTAATGTTGCTCTCACAACAGCTATAGGAAAATTTGTTATTTTTTGTAATCCTATCATAAGCCCATCTCTAGGACCAGCTCCTAAATTTGAAACTAAATATATACCCCCACCTATTCCAACCATAATGACAGAGATTACAGCTAAAATTAATTGATATATATAATTTGAAGGTGTTGGAACATACTTAATACAAAGATCAATCATAATTGCAATTATCAAAGCATTAAGAATTGTTCCCATTCCTGGTTTTTGTCTAAGTGGTATCCATAAAAGTAAAACAACAATACTTATTAATAACGTGATAGTTCCAATACTTAAATTAACATTTAAGGAAATACCTTGAGCTAAAACACTCCAGGGAGAAGCTCCTGTGAAAGAAACAATTAACAAACCTTCACCTAATCCAAACAAAGATAAACCAAAACATAAGAAAAAAAATGTAGAAAATTTTGGTTTAAAATTTAATGGTTTTTCTGAGCTCCAGTTAACTTTTGGAATTTTTTTTATTTTTAAAAACATAAATATGATAAACTATATCTATTAATGAAAAAGTTTTTAGTTGTTTTACTTGCTATATTTTTCTCATCAATTTCTTTTGCTCATATAGGTCATTATAACAAATTTGATAAAATAGAAATGGAGATCTTGAGAAATAATGAAGTAATTGGATATAATAATTATTTTTTTGAGAGAGACGGTGAAACAACAACAGTTAAAAATCAATATAAATTTGAAGTAAAATTACTATCTGCAACAATTTTTAAAGTGGAGGGATATGGAGAAGAAATATATTTAAATGATCGTTTAATTTCATTTCAATCAAAAACACTTCAAAATAAAAAAGAAAAATTTGTAAGCTTAAAATTAGATAATAGTAATAAAAAATTTAATATTAAAGGATCTTCATATTCGGGTGAAGCTTCTCTAAAAAGTATTATTGGAAATTGGTGGAGTCACAAAATTTTACAAGCAGAAAGTCAAATAAGTCCTATTTCTGGAAGCATAAAAGAACAATTAGTTACATTTATTGGTAAGGAAAACGTCGCTATCAATGGAAAAGAATTTGAAACTGATCATTTTAAACTTACTTCTAAAGATATGTCACTTCCAGAAGACAAAAGACTTAATTTTGATATATGGCTTGATAAGAAAACTTCGGTAATAGTTAAAGTTACTTATCAAAGAATGGGAAATTGGGAGTATAGGCTTAAAAATATTGAATAATTTTATTTACTAATTTTGTTAAAAAGATCGTTTGCACTTATCCATCCTGCCTCCAACCTAGGTCCCACAAACCAATCAGCACATACTCCTAAATTAATTTTTTTGTTCCAATAACTTTTAATTTTTAAAGATTTTGAATTTGATGAATACATCCATCCATGATTTAAAGAAAATAGAATATTAGTTTTTTTAATACCAGTAAGATCAAAAAATCTATTAATTAAAATTTTTGAATTCAAATCTTTATTTTCTTTGTTTTTCATTATTTTTTTATTTGCCCACTTTGATGTACTTTGAAGTGTCCATAGATCATAAATACTTTTAAATCTTAACTTACTATTTTCTTTAGCAGCCCAACCCAAAATTTCATCATCAAATAAAAAACTACTTATGTTTTTTCCAGTTTTTTTTATTTTTATCATGACTGTAATATTTGCATCCATTTTAATTTTTTTTTTGATAAATGAATGATTAATAAATTTTTTTGCTAATTTAACTAATTGAGGATACGGACATGTTAAAATAAGATTATCATAAGATTTATTGTCACCATCAGAAAAGGTAAGTTTCCATTTGTTTTTATTGTAAACAATTTTTTTTAATTCTTTTTGAAAATTACAATTAATTTTTTTTAATAAAAACTTGCTAATATCATTATTACCTAGTCTACCAATAATTTTTTGATGGTTTTTGTTTTCTTTTATTTTTTTATTTTTAAAAATATGTCGGCCTTTCCAACTTTTTAATATTTTTTTTGCTAAAAGTTTTGTTGTAAATTTTTTAAATTCATCACTCTTAGGGGATATATATTGAACACCATGATCAAACCCAATTTTTTGATCTAACCTTTTAAATGATGATCTGCCACCAGGACCTCTTGCTTTATCATAGAGATCTACAGAATGTTTCTTATTTAATAGGTTTGCAATTGTAGCTCCAGATATTCCCGATCCAATGACACAGTAAGTGCTCATTTACCTGCAACTGTCATTCCCTCTATCATCATAGTCGGTGAGTTGACAGAATATTCAAAATCTAAATCACTAGCTAAAGTTATATTTTTGAACATATCTTTAAAATTTCCAGCAATTGTTATTTCATTTACGGGAAATTTAAATTCGCCATTTTCAATTAAGAATCCTGTTGCACCGACTGAATAGTCTCCAGTAACCAAATTACTTCCATGGCCTATTGTTTCAGTTACATAAATATGTTTTGAGTTAGTGTTTAGTAAATCTTCGAAACTAATTTTTCCATTATCAAAATATAAATTAGTTGTACCGCCACATCTTCCATTTGATTTTAAATTAAGTTTCTTTCCATTGTAAGTATCGACTAAATAATTTTTTAAAATACCATTTTGTATAAGATTTAAAGTATCTGATTTTACTCCTTCAGAATCAAAAATTTGAGATCCAACTCCTTTGTTCATGTCTGGTTTATCAATTACATTTATTGTTTCTGAAAATATTTGTTCATTTATTTTATCCTTAAGAAAAGAAGTTCCTCTTGCAATGGCATTTGAAGATATCGCGCCTGCAAATGCACCTAGCATTCCTTTTGCTATCCTTTTGTCAAATATAATGCTTATTTTTTCACTGCCAATTTTGTTCGGGCTTAATTTTCTTATAGTTTGCTCAGAAGCTTTTTCACCAAGTTCTTTTGCACTTTTAATGTCTGATAAATGACGTTTGCTTGTAAATTCATAATCTCTCTCCATACTATTTTCATCTTTAGCAACCGTAACGCAAGAAGCGCTAAATGAAGATGATTTATATCCATTACAAAATCCATCACTATTAGCTAAAATAAAATTAGATTTATTTTCAGTAAAACTAGATTCTGTATTTACAATTTTTTCTTCTGAAGATGCAACACTCTCAAGCTCTTTTAAATACTCAATTTTTTTTTCATTATCAAAGTGTGTTTCGTCATATAAATTTAAATTTTTAATTTCTTTAGCTAAAAGTTCTTTATCTGGTAAAGAATTAAATTCATCCTCAGGGGTATTTTTGGTTGTTTCAAAACATTTTTCTATTAAGGTTTTAATGTTATCATCTAACAAGTTTGACGAAGAAATTGATGATCTTTTTTTTCCTAAATAAGTTTCAATGCTTATTGCTAATCCATCAGATCTATTTGACTCGTCTAAAGTATTATTTCTAAAATTGACTGTTTCTGAAATTGAATGACCAACTGTCACGCTTGATCCAGTTGCACCCAATTTTTTAGCTAAATCTAAACAATATGAAGCTTTTGATCTTAAATATTCTTGATCCTTAACCATAATTTAAAGTTTAGTTCCACCAACAGTCATTTTATCGATTAAGATTGAGGGCTGAGCAACTCCAACGGGTACACCTTGTCCAGCTTTACCACAAGTTCCAATACCAGGATCTAACATCATATCATTTCCAACCATTGAAACTTCTTTTAGAATTGATGGACCATCTCCGATTAATGTAGCTCCCTTTATTGGTGAACCAATTTTTCCATTATTGATTTCGTATGCCTCAGTACAATTAAAAACAAATTTTCCAGATGTAATATCAACTTGTCCTCCTCCAAAACTTACTGCAAAAATTCCTTTATCTACTGATTTAATCATTTCTTCTTGGGTTTGATTTCCACTCAACATCATAGTGTTTCTCATTCTTGGCAAAACAACGTGTCTATAATTTTCTCTTCTCCCTGAACCAGTGGATTTTGTATTCATCAATCTTGCATTTAATCTATCTTGCATAAAATTCTTTAATATCCCATTTTCAATTAATACTGTTTTTTCTGTTGGTGTACCTTCATCATCAATAGTTAAACTACCTCTTCTATTATCAATTGTTCCGTCGTCAACAATCGTTACTCCTTCACTAGCAACTTTTTGGCCCATAAGATCATGAAAAGCGGATGTTTTTTTTCTGTTAAAATCTCCTTCTAAACCATGTCCAATTGCTTCATGAATTAAAATAGCTGGCCATCCAGGACCTAGAACCACCTTCATTTCTCCTGCTGGTGCAGGTTTACTTTCTAAATTGACTGACGCAATTCTAAAGGCTTCCTCACATACTGTTTTCCAATTATCATTTTTTAAATATTCATCATAAGATTGTCTTCCACCTATTCCATATACGCCAGTTTCTTTTCTTCCGTTTTTCTCTAACATCACAGATACATTAAATCTAATTAATGGTCGGACATCCGTTAATACTTCACCACCTGATCTGATAATCTCGATAGATTTTTGTTCACCTGCAAAACTTGTAGTAACTTGCTTTACTGAATTATCTTTTTTTCTTAAATATTCATTTACTTTATTTAAAACTTCTAATTTTGAATTTAATGTTTTTTGCTCTAATGGATTAATATCTTCATAAAATTTTTTATTAGATCTTGAAATATCATGATTATACGTACCTTTCATCGACTTCAGAGTAGATTTTAAATTTTCAGAAGATTTTTTTAGTGAATCTTTTGATATTTCATTAGAGTGAGAATAAGCAACTACCTCTCCTGTAATTGCTCTAAATCCAAAACCTAAATCTGAGCTATAACTTGAGCTTTTAATTTTATTATCATCCAATAAAATTGATTCGGATTTAGTGTCCTCTAAGTATAGTTCACCATCATCGCAATTTTGCAAGGTATCAGATACTATTTTATCAGCATCTTTTCTGGATAGATCGGATTTATCAAAAAAATTACTCACTTGGTTTAAATAGTAGTTAATTATTAATTTTCAACTAATCATTTGGCGCATTTACATGTTTATTTTTAAAGTTAGTATAAATTTATGAAAGTTTATTTTAATAACTCATGCAAAATCTGCAGATCAGAAATCAATATGTATAAAAAAGAAAATATTGAGGATATTGATTGGATAGATATTACCGATAACAAAGATGCAGAAAAAGAAACTTCTAAAAATGATAAAGAGCTTTTAAGAAGATTGCACATCAAAGAAAACGACCAAGTGATTGAAGGTGCAGAGGCTTTTCTTTATGTTTGGAAGAAGATACCAAAATATAAATTCTTATATAATTTTTTTAAATTGCCAGTCATATTTACTATTTTTAAATATGGATATGAAATAGCTGCGTATTTTCTATATTTGAAAAATAAAAAACAATTAAAAAATTAATTTAGAAAAAATATTAAAATCTGACTTAATAAAGACATTGAAAGAATAAACATAATTAAAACTACAGAGTACATAAGAGTAATAATTTTATTTCTTTTTCTTCTCAATCTTACAAAATTTTTGTCATCTAAATCCGATATATCTCTTTCACCATCAACTTCATAATCATAACTCCATCTCCAAGTTGATTGTCCTAATCTTTCATCCTGACTATTGAAGTATCTAATCCAAGCAAGTATATACTTTAACAGCACATACAAAATCAACATCCCAATTATTCCAAAAAACATAACTAATAATACTTAATTTAGATCTAATAATTAATTGTTATTTTTTTCTCTTTTTTTTGCAATTAATTGGGTTAACGAATCCACCATAGTGTCAGAAGCTTTGAATATTTCATTATTTTTAAATTCGTGAGATATATTTTTCTCAGGATTGGTTTTATCTTCAATGACTATTCCTTCATCTGGAGAATTATTTTTAATATAAATTAACAATAGCCATTCCTCATCAGGAGCTTCATCCCACTTTATAAATATTTCTCCTGTCTCAAATCTTCTATCGATACATCTAAAAATAGACATATGTCTAGTAATATGTCTCTTATTTAACTGAAAAACTAAACTACTGGCGCTTCTATAAAAACTTTCAAGGGCAAACTCAATTTTTTGTCTTGCCAATGTATATTCTTTTTCTTTCCTTAATAATGTTTCCCTGTCTTCATCACCTTGAATTTTTACTCCTAATGCCTCTACTCTCTCTCTTATTTTTTGATCTCTTATTATTCGATATTTATCTTTTAACTTCTCAATTCTCTGTTGAAGTCCTGCATAATCTTCTCTTTTTTCTTTTAATGAAATTTTTTCTAATTTTTCTAATTCTTTAACTTCCCTTACTCTGAATTTTTCAATCTGTTTTTCTAATTTTAATTGTTGTAAAAATTTCTTTTGCTTTTCAGCTTGTTCAATTCTTAATAAAGCCTGCTCTTTTCTTAAAAATAATTTAATTTCCTTTGTTCTTTGTTTTTCTAATCTTATCTCTTCTTTTAATACTTGTTCATTTAGTTTTAATTTTAGTTCTCGCTCCTTCTGCTTTGCTTCCTGTAAAGCTAGCTTTTCCTGTCTTTCTTGCTCCTGTTTTTCGAGTTTAATTCTTCTTTGTTCATCTTTTTTAAGAACCTTATAGTTACTGATTGTTTCAGAAATTTTATCAAAAAAAGCTTGGATATATTTTTCTATTTTAAGATTTATTTTTAATTTTATCTCAGGTTTTAAAGAATTTTGAAAATTTATTATCTTTAAAAGAAAACT
>CACDRL010000006.1:42500-91968 GCA_902555435.1 uncultured Pelagibacteraceae bacterium | reverse complement strand
TTTAATTAGAGAAAAATTTCTTAAAAAATTTGGAAATCTTGAAATTAAATTTAAAAAATCTGAATTTATTTATTTACTTATTTACAGATTTATAGGAGGAGTTCCATGGCAAATAAGTTGTCTCTTACCTACTTTATTTAATGTTAAAGTAAAAAATTTTTTATTTGCAACATTCTTAGGAATAATTCCTCAGGTTTTTTTGGTTGTGTCAGTTGGGTCTGGTATTGAAAAATTAATTGATCAAAATTCTCAAGCACCTGGAATAGTAGACATTATTTTTTCTCCAGATATCTATATTCCTCTTTTAACTTTTTTTGCACTAATTTTAATTTCAATTATTTTTAGAAAAAAATTTTACAGAAATTAATGGTGCTCCCACCCTGTACTGACCAGGGAACTAGTCATTACCAATGACTTGTTATGCCATTTAACTACAGGAGCTAAAATACATTAACTAATTTATTGATAATAAAGCATTTTTTTCAAATTATTGCCTTAATTTTTTCATTATAATGATCTATATCTACTAAAAAAATGTTATGGGAATTCACTACGATTATAAATCAACAAAAGGCAACAAGCTTATGGAGAAGCAAGCTAAAAGAGAAAGAAAGCTTGCCGAAAAAAAAGCTAAACGTTTAGCTAAAGAAGGCCCAAAAAAAGAAGAACCCACATCAAAAACATTAGATCCTAATAAACCAATATCGTTAGATTTTTTGACCAATCCCAACAAAGAATGAGTTCTAAAGATAAAAATGAGCGTTTGAGCTTAGCTTTAAGAAAAAATTTAAAAAAAAGAAAACTATTTCAAAAAAAAAATAAAAAAAAATCTAAGTAATGTCTATTCAGCCTGACTCGTGGATTAAGAAGATGTGTAAAGAGCACAATATGATTGAACCATTTTTAGATCATCAAGTTGCAGAAGGAAAAATATCATATGGATTAAGTAGTATGGGTTATGATGTTAGGATTTCTGATGAATATAGAATATTCACTAATGTAAATAATTCCTTAGTCGATCCAAAAAATTTTTCGGATGACAATTTTATAGAAAAAAAGGGACCGCATTGTATTATTCCTCCAAACTCATTTGTTTTGGCTAAAACAGTAGAATATTTTAGAATTCCAAAAGATGTACTTTGTATATGTGTTGGCAAAAGTACTTACGCAAGAACAGGTATAATTTGCAATGTAACTCCTATTGAAAACGAATTTGAGGGAAATATAGTTATAGAGCTAAGCAACACTACACCTAATCCAGCAAAAATTTATTCTAATGAAGGTATAGCCCAATTTTTATTTTTTAAATCAGAAACTCAACCAGAGACAACTTATAAATCTAAGAACGGTAAATATCAGGGACAAACTACTATTCAGGTTGCTAAAATTAAAAAGTAAGTTATGGACAAATTTCTGATTGATGGTCCTAGCAAAATCAAGGGCAAAGTTTCAATATCAGGTTCTAAAAATGCAGCATTGCCAATATTAGCAGCTACATTACTTTTTGATTTACCAGTAACTATTCAAAACCTACCAAGAGTAAAAGATATTAGTACTATGCTTAATTTACTTAAGTCTCTTGGATCAAAAATTGAACTTTCTAAAGATAAAAAAACTGCAAAAATTTCAAACAATAAAAATATGAAAACTTTTGCAAGTTATTCATTAGTTAAAACAATGAGAGGTTCAATTTTAGTATTAGGACCTTTGGTTGCAAAGTATCATAAGTCAAAAACATCATTACCGGGCGGTTGCTTAATTGGTGCAAGGCCAGTTAATTATCATTTATCAGCTTTAGCACAACTTGGGATGAATTATGAAATTAAAGATGGTTACATTTTGGCAAAATCTTTTGGCAAACTTAAAGGTGGACTAATTAGATTTCCTAAAATTACTGTTGGAGCAACTGAAAATTCTATAATTGCTGCATGTTTAGCAAAAGGAAAAACAGTATTAAGAAACTGTGCTGTTGAGCCAGAAATAAAAGACCTTACTAATTTTCTTAATTCAGCAGGCGCAAAAATTAATTGGAAAGGAAGAACGTGTACTGTTAACGGAGTAAGTTCTTTAAAATCAATTAAGTATTCTGTGATGACTGACAGAATTGAAGCTGGTACTTTTTGTGTAGCAGCCACTCTAACTAAAGGGAATTTAGAAATTAATAATTTAGATCCAAAAATAATTAATACAGAACTTAATTTATTAAAACAAACAGGAGCCAAAATAAAAGTAAACAAAAATAAAATTCATATAAATGGACCAGAAAAAATTAAGTCTATTAAAAATATTAAAACAAAAGAGTTTCCTGGAATTCCAACAGATCTACAGGCGCAATTAATGGTCTTAATGTGTAAAGCAAAAGGAAAAAGTTTAATCACAGAGAATATTTTTGAAAATAGATTTATGCATGTTGCTGAATTACAGAGATTAGGTGCAAATATTACAATTAAAAATAATAAAGCTTATATTGAGGGTAATACGAAATTTATTGGTGCAGAGGTAATGTCTAGCGACTTAAGAGCATCAGTGGCACTTGTCTTAGCAGCTTCAGTTGCACAAGGGAGATCTATAATTAACAGGATTTATCATTTAGATCGCGGTTATGAAAAAATTGAAAATAAATTAAAAAATATTGGTGTTAAAATAAAGAGATTTAAATGATGAATAAATATTTAGCTAAAATTATTGCTACAGACAAAGACGGATTACAAATGATTTCAGCTTGTAGTTCAGGAGCTAAAGTAAAAGTTTCAGACATTAAGTACCTAGAGTCTAATAAGGTATTTTTATTATCAATTGAGCGTATTAAAGTAGAAAGTGAAAATGAGGATAAAAAAGTCAATAGTATCTGCAGATTTGATTTTGTTGATAAGGTAAAGTCAAAAAATATTGATCAATCTAATGAAGAAATGATTTTAGAATTAGTAGGAATAGATTATTTGAAAAATAATGATGTTTATGAAATAAATCTCTTTTTTAGTAATAATGCACATATCGCTTTAACCGCTGAAACGATTGAAGCAATATTAGAGGATCAAAGCGAAATAAAGTAGAGATGAAGATTTTAGATAGCAGTAAGAAAAATTTTGATAAATTATTAGATAATTTGTTAATGCAAAGAAAGAGAAAAGTTCAATCAAGTTCTGTTTCAGTCACAAACATAATTAAAGATGTTAAAAAAAATGGCGATAAAGCCTTACTGAAATATGAGAAAAAATTTAATAAAAATTCAGTAATTAAGCCTAGCTCAAATCAAATTCAAAAATCAATTCAATCATTAAATTCTATAGTAAAAAAATCTATCGATACTGCTTACGACAGGATTTATAAATTTCATTCATTACAAAAGTTTAAAAATATTTCTTACACTGATAAATTTAAAAATAAACTTGAGTATAAATATTTACCATTAGACTCGGTTGCAATTTATGTACCTGGTTCAACAGCATCCTATCCATCTAGTGTATTAATGAATGCAATTCCAGCTATTGTTGCTGGTGTAAAAAGAATAGTTATGATTAACCCAGGCTATAAAGGAAAACAAAATCCTGCAGTATTATATGCTGCTAAAAAATGTAAAATAAAGGAAATTTATTCAATTGGAGGACCATCTGCTATTGCTGCAGTTTCTTATGGGACTAAAAAAATAAAAAAAGTTGATAAAATTGTAGGGCCTGGAAATACTTACGTTGCAGCTGCAAAAAAAGAAGTTTTTGGAGATGTTGGAATTGAGGGTATGACTGCTGGCCCTTCTGAAGTTACAATAGTTTGTGATAAGTATTCAAATCCAGAATGGGTTGCAAGTGATTTAATAGGGCAAGCAGAACATGATGATCTTGCACAGTGTATATTAATTTCAAAATATAAAAACTTATTAGATAAAGTTAAAACTGAAATATTTAAACAATTAAAAGAAATTCCAAGAGAATCTATTGCGAAGAGAAGTTTGCAAAATAATGGAATTTTAATGTATGTAAATTCAGATAAAAAAATTATAAATATTGTTAATAAAATATCTCCAGAGCATTTAGAGTTAAATGTTAAAAACTATAAATCCATTGTTTCAAAAATAAAAAATTCAGGATCAATTTGTTTAGGAAAATATGCTGTTATGGCTATGACGGATTATAATGTGGGTTCAAACCATGTTTTACCAACTAATGGATCAGCAAAATATTCAAGTGGTATAAGTGTAAACGAATTCTACAAAAGAATTTCATACATAAACCTATCAAAAAAGGGTATTGAAAGTCTTGGACCATCAGTTATAACACTTGCAAATTACGAAGGCCTGGTTGGGCATGCTCAATCAGTGTTAAAAAGAATAAGGAGAAAATAAATTTGTCAAAACAAGACTTACTTGAATTCAAGGGGACAGTAATAGACCTACTTCCAAATGCAATGTTTAGAGTTAAGTTAGAGAATGGTCATACTGTTACAGCTCACACAGCAGGTAAGTTAAGAAAAAACAGAATTAGAGTTCTTCAAGGTGATAATGTAACTGTGGAGATGACACCTTACGATCTTACTAAAGGAAGAATTATCTTTAGAGGATAAATAAGGCTGAGTAGCTCAGGAGTAGAGCAGAGCCCTGAAAAGGCTTGTGTCGGAGGTGCGAATCCTTCCTCAGCCACCACCACAAAGTTTGATCTTGAAATACCTGTAAAAGAAATTAACTTAATTAATATAATAAATAACAAAAGGACAAAGAAATAAGATGAGTACACTACAAGGTAAAATAAAATGGTATAATGGTAAAAAGGGATATGGCTTTATAGAGAGAGACGACAAAGAGAAAGATGCCTTTGTACATGCTTCAGCTGTAAAAGCTGCTGGAATGAGATTTCTTAATGAAGGTGATAAACTTGAATTCACATTAGAAGACGGTCCTAAAGGTCCTTCTGCAGTAAATTTAAAAAAAATAGACTAATTTTCTTAAAATTTCTAAAGGACGTTATTTCTACATTTAATAGATTAACGTCCTTTTTTTTTATTTAAGCCTTGAATATTAATAATTTTTGTCTAAAAGCCTGCTCATGAATATAAATATTACATACAGAATTACTTATAGAAGTACTCATAGAAACTGTTTCCATAGCCATTAGGCTATTTATTTATATTATAATTTTCATTCCACATAAAATAAGATAATAACTAAAGGATAAGCTTTGGTGGTGAAATAGTATCACGTCGGTTTGTGGATCCGAAGTCGTAGGAGCGTAACCTACCCAAAGTACCACTAAAATGGAAAAAGATAAAAAACTCAATCCTTCCTTACCATCTGGATTTGAAGATCGTTGGAATAAAAAGTTGGTTTTAAAAAAACAACTTTTAAAAGTGATTGAAAAAAATTTTATAAAATTTGGAGCTGAACCATTAGAGACACCTTCTTTTGAGATCAGCGAAAATATTGGTTCGTTTTTAGCAGAGGACGAGGATAACCCTATGTCTGATGTATTCTCATTCAAAGATGGCGATAAAAATATTACACTTAGATATGATCTATCTAGTCCTTTGGCTAGATTTGTTGCTCAAAACAACCAAGAGCTTCCATCAATTTACAAAAGATACGCAATTCAGAATGTTTTTAGAAACGAAAAAGCAGGAAATGGAAGATACAGAGAGTTCATGCAGGCTGATTTTGATATTGTTGGAAATGTTAATTCAGCTCAAGCTAATGCAGAACTTTGTAATTTAATCTCAAGTACACTTTTAGATTGTGGTTTGAATAAAGATCAATTCACAATCAATATTAGTAACAGAAAAATAGTACAAGGTTTAATTGATGATTTAAAAATATCTGAAGATAAACAATTAAAAGTAATTAGAGCTATTGATAAATTAGATAAACCTGGATTTGGTTTAAAAGGCGTTGAAGATCTTCTTAAAAAAGAGAGAAAAGATGCAAGTGGTGCAGTTACAAAAGGTGCTGATCTAACTGATGAACAAGCGTCACAAATATTAAATTTCTTAAAAATAAAAGACTTAAAACAATTAAAAGAAAATTTAAAAAATCCATTGTCCCAAGAAGGGATTAAAGAGCTGGAGGAAGTTTTTGAAATTTTAGGATTTGGTTCTAATTTAGAACAAGTACAAACGAATTTTACTATTGTTAGAGGTTTAGCTTATTATTCTGATTTTATTGTTGAAACTAACCTGAATTTTAAAGTAACGAATAACAAAGGAAAAGAGGTTGATATTGGCAGCATTTGTTCAGGAGGATCTTATGCTAAGCTTATCTCAAGATTTAAAGGGGTAGATATTCCAGGCACAGGAATTAGTTTTGGTGTGGATAGATTGTTATTCGCGCTTTTACAACTAGATCAGATTAAGGTGGATGATCGAAAACCTGTTTTAGTTTGTGTAATGGATGAAAAATACCTAAAAAATTATTATGAAATCGTAGATCAATTACGAGAAAACAACATTAATGCAGAAATTTTTTTAGATACGAAGAAAAATTTAGGTAAGCAATTAACATTAGCAAATAAGCGTGAATTAAATATAGCAGTTATATGTGGTGATAATGAATTTAATAAAGGCACAGTAACGATAAAAAATCTTAAAGGCGTTAAAGGTGAAAATAACAAAACATTTCCAAAATCAAATTTAATAGATGAAATCAAAAAACTTATCTGAAAACATTCTTAGATCAGTAAAATCTAAGGGTTATAAATATATAGATTTACCCTCAGTTATTGAGCTTAATCACATTGTTCAAAGATCAGGGGAAAACTTCAGGAAATTCATTTTTTCATTCACTGATCAAAATGGCAGTGAGTTATGTCTTAGACCAGATTTAACAATTGCATCTTGTTTGAGATACTTAGAAAATAATTTAAAAGGAAAAGAAAAAATTTTCTATAGTGGTCAAGCTTATAGAAAATCTGAAAGTAAAAGTGATTCTATTATCCGAGATCAAATTGGATTTGAAATTTTAGGTTCTAAGGATGAAAAAAATGATGATAAAGAAATTATCAATACTTCGCTAAAATCTCTTCAAAATATTAAATATTCGTCAGGTAAATTAACAATAGGAAATGTTGAGATATTTAATTTGTTAATTTCAAAACTAGATATTCCAAAAAGATGGAAGTTAAGATTATCAAGACATTTTTGGAGAGAAGATTACTTTAATGATCTTTTAAAAAGATTAGAGACAAACTCTGATGTAGATCCAACTATCGTTGAAATAGATAAAAAGCGTTATTTAAAAATGCTAAAAGAAGATTTATCAAGTGCAATAGCAGGAAGAACTATTAATGAGATATTAAACCGATTTGATAACAAAATTAAAGATCCAAGAAGAGCTAGTAAAGGCAAAGGTGTTTCAAAAATTATCAAAGACTTCTTAAAAATTAAATGTCCAATCAACGAGGCTGCATCTGAGTTAAATAAATTTTTTAAGAAAAATAGAATTAATTTAGTAGTTGATCAAAGATATTTTCCTGTCTCTAACAACAAAGTTTCAAAACTAAATGTAGTATTTTCAACTTCTTTTGGAAGACAATTGGAATATTACACAGGAATGGTTTTTAAAATTGATATTAAATCAAAAAATAAATTAAAAAATATTATTAATGGCGGTCGTTATGATCGATTAATTTCTGATCTTGGGTCAAAAAAACAAATACCAGCAGTTGGGGCTGCATTAAATTTAAATTATTAATGAAGAAAAATATTTTAAATATTGGAATTCCTAGCAAAGGCAGACTCAGAAAGGATGTCTTAAAAATATTTAAAAAAAATAAATTAAATCTAATTTCAGAAAGAGGAGAAAGAGATTTATTAGGTTCAATTAAACAAAAGAAAAATGTTAAAATTTTATACCTTCATGCAAGAGAAATTATAGAAAGGCTCGGAGATGGTTCATTAGATCTAGGATTTTCCGGATTTGATTTGTTGAAAGAGAGTGAAATAAATATTCAAAAGAAAATAAATGTTATTAAAAAATTTGATTTTGGGAAGGCCACATTAGTAGTTGCAATTCCAGATCCTTGGATTGATGTTCAAACTATTGCTGATTTAGAGGAAATAGCATTTGAGTTTAGAGATAAGAAAAAGAAAAGATTAAGAGTTGCAACCAAATATCCAAATTTAACAAGAGAATTTTTATTTTCTAAAGGGGTTACTCAATTTAAATTAGTAGATAGTTTAGGTGCTACGGAGGCATATCCTTTTACTGGTTCATCAGAGATTATTACTGACATCACGTCAACAGGAGAAACTTTAAAAGCTAATAATTTAAGAGTTTTAAAAGATGGTGAAATATTAAAATCAGAGGCTTGTATGATGATATCTAAATCATCGTCTAAAAATAAATCACTTCAAAGTTTAGCTAGATTACTTTCTAAGAATTAAATCTTTCCAATAAACAAGAATAATTTTAATAATATCTAGGTTTCTAAGGATTGCATAAAGACCAACTAGTATTCCTAAAACAATAATAATTCCATTACATATTTTATATATGATATAAAGTGATTCATGGAAGCTATATTTTTAGTTATTTTAATTCTGCTGCTTGGAGTAGTTTCAGCAATTCTTTACTTAAATTTAAGATCTAAGCCTGAAGATCAAAAAGAAAATAAAGAAGCTGAAGAAATAGCTAACTTAAAATCCGAAATTTCAAGTTTGAAGGATACCTTAAATACAACAATCAATAGCTCACTCGGTGCAATGTCCACTTCATTTAACAATCTGTCTACTGGAGTAACAAAAGATATGACAGAAGCTTTAACTAAAGTAGATGAAAAAGTTGGAAATTTTAATCAGCAAGTTCAATTATTAAACCAAAGCCAAGAAGGAATAACTAAGATTTTGGCCGGAGTTAAAAAATATGGAACTCTTGCAGAGTTTAGTTTGGATGCACTGATTAAAGATTTGCTACCAGCTTCTCAATACATGACAAATGTGAAAATGAAAGAAAATACAAGTGAGAATGTAGAATTTGCAATCATGCTTCAGGGTGATGTTTTAGTTCCAGTCGATAGTCATTTTCCAGTGGAGAAATTTAAAGCAATTACCGATGGTCATGACGCGGAAGACAAAAGGTTAGTTGCTGATGCTAGAGCAAAATTAGCTACTGCATTTAAAGCAAAAGCTAAAAGTGTAAATGAAAAATATATTGTACCACCAAAAACTACTGACTTCGCAATTGTGTATGCTCCAACAGAAAGTTTGTACAAAGAGTTAACTGAATATCAAGACCCAAGTACAAAAGAATTATTAACGCAAGAATTAATGAAAAAATATAAAGTTGTAATTTGTGGCCCTAATACTTTGTCAGCATATTTGCAATCTTTACATATGGGCTTTCAATCCTTGAAAGTTCAAAAGGGTGCAACTGAAATTTACAATCATTTAAAAACAATAAGTACAAGATTTTCAAAACACTTTGATAACATAGTAGTTCTTAGAAAAAAATTAGAAGATGCTATGGGTGTGGTAGATAAATTTGGAACAGATGCAAGATCAATAAATAGAACTTTGGAAAGTATAAAAGATCCAGAACAAGTTGAGAAAGCTGTACAAACAGATAACGTTGAAAAATTTGTTGATAAACAAAGACAAATTAAAAATTAATTTCTTTTTTTTGATAATACCATTTATAAGAAATCTCATGCAATGGAATCGTAAATATGATTATCCAAAATCTTCAAGAGCTACTGTTGATGGCATTAGAAGATATCTTTTAGGAGAAGAAAAATTACCAAGTGTTACTTCAATTTTAGATGTTACTAAATCTGATGAGGATAAAGCAGCATTAGCAAATTGGAGGGAGAGAACAGGATATAAAGAAGCTGAAGCTATCACGAAAGCAGCAAGCAGCAGAGGTTCACAGATGCATAACTACTTAGAGTCTTATTTGCTTGGGAGAGAAAATTTAAGTTTTTTTGATGACAATGAACAATATAAATTGATGGCAAAAGAAATAATTGATCATGGTTTAAAAAATAGATTAGAAGAAATATGGGGTGTTGAATGTACATTATACTATCCTGATAAATATGCTGGCACCGCAGATTGTGTTGGAGTTTATGAAGGAAAAGAAACAATTATAGATTTTAAACAAAGCAATAAACCAAAGAAAGCTGAGTATATCGATTCATGGTTATTACAAACCAGCGCTTATTCTTTGGCTCATAATGTTGTGTATAACTCCAATATCACTTCTTGTGTAATCTTGGTCTGCACTGTAGATAAATTATTCCAAGAATTTAAAATTCAAGGACATGATTTAGTCATCTATCAAAATTTGTTTTTAGGAAGATTAAAAAAATTTCATGAACTATCTAATTTAACTTAAAATATATAAGAAAATATGGACAAATTTGTAATCTACGACACCGAAACCACTAATAGCACTATTTGGGGATCAATTATTGAGGTTGGAGCTGTTGTTGTTGATAAAAATTTAAATGAAATTGGTAAGTTAAATATCAGAGGTAGAATGCCAGAAGGAGAGGTGCCTAGTGCAAAAGCTCTATTGGTAAATTCTACGAGTATAGATTTACTCACTAAAGGAAATTATTCTCATTACGAATTCTTAGGAGCAGTTGAAAACTTCTTCTCAAAAGCCGCCCCAGCATTATTTATGGGCTGGAGTAATTTAAATTTTGACAGACGTATGTTCCATTTTAATTTTTTTAAAGGTAATAGATATCCTTATATTACTCACTCGTCTCCAAATAAAGAACATGATGGTCTTCATGTTGCAAGAGCTGCACAAACAATTAATTCTGAAACTTTAAAAACTGAATTAACAGATGCTGGGAATGAAAGTCTTGCTCTTGAAGGTTTAGCAAGACAACAAGGATTTGATACTTCACAACAGCACACCGCATATCACGATGCATTTACTAGTTTGAAAATTTTAAGAATAATAAAAGAAAAGCATAACGATAATTGGGAAAAATTTTTAACCACCTCTACAAAGAGTAGTGTGGAATCTATTTTAAAAGGAGAGGGCATTTATTCAATTTTTGAAAATGTTAAAGGAAGAAATATGATGTATTTAGTTTCAACATTACATCCAGAACATTGTTTTCATCCATCCTATGCTTCGTGGGGATATTTATGGGATTTAAGAAGAGATCCAGAGCCTTTTTTAAATATGTCAGTTAATGATCTTAAAGCTAATCTTAAAAAAATAAGCCCTAAAGCTTTAAGGGTTATAAAAACAAATAAAGCGCCTGTTGTGTTGGATAAAAAATTTGCATTAAAAGAAAAAGTATATGCAGATCTAGATTTAGAGACAATTCAAAAAAGAGCTAAATTAGTTAGATCTAGTGAAAACTTATGCAAAAATATTCAAATCATTAATAGAGAAGCCGCAGAAGAAAAGGCACAAACTCAAAATCAAGAAGATTTACTCCCTGAGGAAACTTTGTACGAGAAATTTGTTCCAAACAAAGACACTGCTTTATTCAAAACTTGGCATAGTTCATCATGGGAAGATAAATTAAGATTACTAGATAAATTTCAAGATAAGAGATGTGCATGGTTTGGACAAAAAATTATTTACCAAGAAGCACCTCATGTATTACCGTCTGATTTATACAAAAATATTAAAAGTGAGATAGCTAGAAGAATTTTAAGTAAAAATAGAGAAAAGTGGCAAACTATATCAATGGCTTATACTGAAATAGATACCTTAAGAGATCAAGCATCTAATAGAGATGATGAGGAAGAACTAAAAAAATTAGATGAAATAAATGAATTTATTATGTCTATTGAAAAAAAATATGAAATTGCATAGTTGACTTTAAAACTTTAATTTATAGAAAGGATTTATGCTTATAGATTTTAAAGATGAAGATTTTGATAGTAAAATCAAAAATGAAGATGTTTCAGTAATCCAGTTTTCAGCTGCTTGGTGTGGACCTTGCAAAGCTTTAAAACCAGTAATGGATAAATTAGCTGATGAATATAAAGATAAAGCTGGTTTTTATTATGCCGATGTAGAAGATGGTGGAATAAATACTGGAAGTGCTGCTGGAATAAGAGGTGTACCAACTGTTATTATTTACAAAAAAGGTGTCGAAGTAGATAGAAAAGTTGGTGGAGTACCCGAAAGCCATATGAAAGAATTTTTAGAAAAAAATATCTAATTTAAATTAAGTATTTCTCCAGCTAGATAAAGTGAGCCTGTAATTAAAATTACATCGTTTTTCTTGACCGAGATAGACTTAATTGCATCAAATATATTTTCTTTGTATTGAACATTTTCAAAAGAATTTAGTTTGTTTTTTAAGTCTTTTCCCCTGATTGAATTAGGTTGGTTTGGAATATCAATGGTGGTTAAGGTTGAGATATTTTTAAAATAATTAATATACTCATTATGATCTTTGTTAGACATCATACCTAAAATAATGTGTTTATTACAATCTAAAGTTTGGAGATATTCATTTACCACTCTAGCTCCATCAGGGTTATGATCCCCAGAAACTAATAATGTATTATTTTTTACAAGTTCTTTTAATTTTCCAGATTTAATTTCTTGTAATCTTGCAAGATTATGTATTTTTTGAATACCATTTTCTATTTTAGTATCTTCAATTCCAAGATTTAAAGTTCTTATTGTTGCAATGGCAGTTGATATATTTTCTAATTGAAACTGGCCAAGAACATTTGGTGGAGGAAGTTTTAAACCTCCAAATTTATCCTCATAGTAAAAAAAACCATTTTCTTGAATTGAATAACTATAGTCTTCATTAAAAAATAACTTATTTGAAGAGTTATGTTTAATAGTTTTTTTAATACATTCCGTCGTCTCTTTTTTATTTTGCTTTGCGATAATAATATTTGAATTAAGTAAGGCTGATGTTTTTTCAAAAACAATTTGCTCGATTGTTTGATTTTCTTTTGGAAGCCAGTCAAGATGATCTTTACTTATAGATGTTACTATACTTGCAAGATTGCTTTTTAAAATATTAGTAGCATCAAAACGGTGGAATAAACCACTTTCTATTAAGTTGATATTGTCAGGATATTGTGCAGCTTTATAAAAAAAACAAGCTGATAACATTTCAAAAACAGTTATTGGATCGTTATTATTAATTTTTTCAACCTCTTCTAATAAATCAGCTAATTCCTCATCATTTAATTCCTGATTATTAAATATAAATCTTTCATTAATTTTTTGTATATGTGGGCTCGTATAAACATTGCATTTTAAATTTGCTTCCTTAAGAATTGCATAAATAGCCTGGATGGTAGAGTTCTTTCCATTAGTTCCAACAACTGATATGGCCTTAATTTTATCTTGGGGTTTTCCTAATTTTTTACAAAGATTTTGAATTCTATCTAAAGATAAATCTATTTCTTTAGGATGCAACTTTTGAAAATTGCTGAGTATCTTCTGGAGTTTCATTTTGCTCAGAACTTATAGCAGAATTTTGTTTTAACAATATTGATAATAAAGTTCCTATTTTAGATGCTAGATTTTTTCTCTCTACAATTAAATCAACAAACCCTGTTTTCTCAACATACTCACTTTTTTGAAAACCTTCAGGCAATTCCTCTTTTACTGTTCCTTGAATTACCCGTGCACCTGCAAATGCAATCAAAGCACCCGGTTCAGCAATATGAATATCTCCTAACATTGCATAAGAAGCAGTTATTCCTCCTGCAGTTGGATCTGTAATACACACTAAGTAAGGTAAACCATTTTTCTTTAATTCATTAATTGCAAGTGTAGTTCTTGTCATTTGAGATAATGAAATTAAACTTTCCATCATTCTCATTCCTCCACCAGCGCTAATACATATAAATGGCGTTTGATTTTCTATTGCATGTTGAATTCCATACAAAAATGCTTCACCTTCAGCAGCAGCCATTGATGCTCCTAAAAAATCAAAGTCAGATGCAACAGCTGTTATTTTAATATTATTTATTGTTCCAGAAGCAACCATCATTCCACAATCTAATCCAGTTTTCTTACGAGCACTTTTTAGTCTATCTTTATAAGATCTAGAATCTGTCCAATTTAAAGGATCATCTTTTGGAATTGGTGTTTTAAAAACTTCATAATTGTTTTTTCCAAATAAAATATCAAATCTTTGCTTAGGTTTAATTCTATGATGTTTGTTACAATCTGGACATACCCAAAGGTTTGCTTCTAAATCTTTTTTTAGAATTGGTCCTCGACAACAACTTGTCCATTCACTTTTTGCAATATCTTCTTTAGTAGCTCGTTCACGTATAGCAGTTTTTATTTTTTCACCTGCTTTAATAATTTTGGTTATCCAATTCATTGAATTTTATTTCTTAATCTTTTAACGATATTAGTAACATTTGTGACAGTATTTTGTCTTCTTTCAATTGATTTAGATATTTCTCTACATATTGCGCTACCAACTACTAATCCATCAGCTTTTTTAAGAGATTTAATTGTCTTTTCTGTAATACCAAAGCCAATCACCACATTTTTTGATTTATTTTGATTTTTAATTTTGTTGTATCTTTCCAAGATTTTCTTTGGAGATACTTTTAGTTTTCCTCCTGTAGTTGACAACATGCTTATATAGTAAAGCATATCATGAGAGTCTTTTATTATTTTTTTTAATCTAATTTGAGAAGTAGTAGGTGAGACCAGCTGTATAAAATTTACTCCATTCTTTTTACATCTTGATGCAAAACTTTTGTTTTCAGGATAAGGTAAATCTACAACAATTAGTCCATCTACTTTTGTTTTTTTACATTTTTCTAAAAATTTATTTTCATTGTACTGAAATATCATATTGTAATAACCCATTAGTATAATTGGGGTATTTTTTTTTGATTTTTTGAAATTTTTTACAATTGAAAATACATCTTTAATTTTTATACCATTTTTAATTGCTCTATAGGCACTAGTTTGGATTTGACCTCCGTCAGCTATGGGAGTGTTGTGAGGAAAACCTAATTCACAAATATCAGCAAAGTTCGAAATAGACTTAAGAATTTCTAAAGATTTTTTTTTAGTATTATCACCTGCAACTGTATAAGTCAGTAAGGCAGGTCTGTTTTCTTTTTTTGCATTTAAAAAAGCTTTTTTAAGTAAAGAGCTCATTAATGTTTTCCCAATCTCTCTCTTAAAATATCTCTATCTTTTTTTGCATCACCACAAGAGTTAACAATTATAATTGTATCTTTGCTTAATTTTGGAGCAATCTTTATTGCCTCAGCAAAAGCATGACTTGGTTCTAAACTTGGATTAAGTTTTTCAAACTTAGTAACCATAACGTGCGCATTAAGTGCATCTTCATCTGTCGCATAAGTATATCTTGCTCTTTTTGAATCTTTTAAAAAACAATGAATAGGACTAACACCAGGATAATCTAAACCTGCACTTATAGATTCCGTGTCATTAATTTGTCCTTCTTTATTTTGGCAAACATATGAAGCCGCTCCATGTAAAATACCAACTTTTGCATTTCTACTTAATGGCGCTGCATGAAGTTTTGATTTTTTAGGGCCTCCCGCTTCAACACCAATCAATTCTATTTGTTTCTTATCAAAATCAATAAACTCACTCCAAAATCCATATGCAGAACTACCACCTCCAACACAATTAATTAATTTAATTTTATTTGGAATTTTTTTAAATTCTTTTTTAAGCTGTGTTTTTAATTCTCTAGAAATTTGTGCAGTTGACCAACCACATATTTTTACGAAGATATTTGGTCCAACAGTACTACCAACACACATATGTGTATTATCACAATTAGATACCCAATATCGCATGCATTCACTTACTGCATCAACTAAAGTCTGACTACCAGAATAAACAGGTACTATTTCTGCTCCATTTTTTCTCATAGCGTCACAATTTGGTTTTTGTCTTTTAATGTCTTTTGCACCCATAAATATTTTACATTTAAGTCCAAATTTTTTAGCAGCCATACTTAACATTTTTCCTGCATATCCCGCACCAGTATCGCCAACAATATATTTTTTACCCATAGCTTTACAAATTAGTGCATGAACAGTGGCATTATAAATTTTATGTGCACCTCCATTTGCCTCTGAAACTACCTTTGCCCATATTTGAGCTCCACCTAAATGACCGGACAAATTTTCTAATTTTACAAAAGAAGTTGGTGAACCAATATAATTTTTAAAATAATAATCTCTTTTTTTTAAAAATTCTTTATTATTTCTCAGTCTTTTAAATTCATTTGTTAAATCCTCTACAGGTTTTTTTAAAGTTTCAGGTATAAAACTGCCACCAAACTTCCCCCCCCCCAAAAACCTTGTCGATCATGTTGATCAATTAATGGAATACCTCTTTTAAGCTTCATTTTTAATTTCATTCACTTTATTTAAAAAAAATTCTATTTTGGATAAGTCTTTTAATCCAGATGTTTCTACGCCACCAGACAAATCTATAAAATTTGCTATATTTTTGAAATTTTTAAGCTCATCATTGTATTGAATATTTCCAGCAATCATTAATTCCTTATTTAACTCGATATCTTTAATTAAGCCATGATCAAAAGACTGACTTTTCTCATAGCCTTTGCTGTCAAATAGATAGATGTCAGTAACATCAGAATATAATTTATAATTGGCTAAATCAGATTTTGATTTGATTGTAAAAGCTGTAATAATTTTCTTTTGATATTTTTCTCTTATCTCTTTTATTTCTCCTGGCGTGCAATCATACAATTGATAGTAATCAAAAGGTAAGTTTTTAATTTTCTCTAAAATATTAACATTTGGTTTAACTAGAACGGCAACATAGTAACTTTGTTTTGGACTTACACTTAAAAGTTTTTTTAAATTTTTATATTCAATATATCTAGAACTTTTTGGATAGTTACAAATAAATCCTATAAATGTTGGTGGGTAAGAGTGATTAATTAAAAAATTTAAAGTATTTAGGTCTGAAATACCACAAATTTTACAACCTTTGATCATTAATTTAAATGATCAATTAATTTTTTTATATTATTTTTAATATTCCCCTGTGTAATAGATCTTCCAATCACTACTCCTGAAACTTTATTTTTGAATGCATCTTTTGGTGTCATTACTCTAGCTTGATCATTTAATTTATCACCTGGCATTCTTATACCAGGTGTAATGATTAAAAAATTTTTGTATTTTTTTCTAATCATTTTTGCTTCTTTTGCAGAACAAACTATTCCATCACATCCTGATTTTTTAACAACACCTGCTTGCTTTAAAACTATTTGTTCAACTGTTTTAGTATGACCAATTTCTTTTAAAGATTTATTGTTAAGACTAGTTAACACAGTAACTCCAAGTACTTTTAAATTTTTATTAATTTGTTTAGCTTTTTTTTTGATGGCTTTAAGCATGTCAAGCCCACCATTTGCATGGACTGTAATGTATTTGCAATTTTTTAAGTCTTTTAAACTATCAACTGCTGAAAGAGCTGTCTGTGGAATATCATTAATTTTTAAATCTAACCAAAAACCTGATTTGTATTTCTCTAAAAATTTTCTTCCATTTTTTGAGTAAAAATACTGTAATCCAAATTTCGGAATAATTTTTAATTCTTTAGTTTTAATATTTTTAAGAATTTTTTTTATTTTGTTTAGATTTGAAGTATCACAAGCAACAAATATAGTTTTATTCTTCATCATTAATCTTTTTAAACATTTCCTTACTCATTTTCCATGATATTACTTTCTTCTCAGGAACAGCAACCTTTTCACCTGTTTTTGGATTTCTTCTAATGGAGGCTTTTTGAGTTTTAACTCTAAATGTACCAAAATTTCTTAATTCAACTCCGTCTCCTCTACGAAGTGATCTTTTTATTTCATTTAAAATTATATCAGTAAATTTCTCTAAATCTTTTTTTAAAAAATTGGGGTAGTTTTTTGAAATTTGTCTTAAAAGCTTTGATTTTACAATAGCCAATTTAAATATACTTAAATTATTCTTTATCTTCCTCTTTTTTCTTCAAATCTTCAGATAATGAAGAAAAAGGTAAGTTTTTACCAGATCCTTCAGATCCATATTTTTCAAGAGCTTCTTTTTTCTCAATTTCTTCAAGTAATTTAATACTTAAAGATACTTTTCTCTTAACTAGGTCCAAATCTGCTATTGCACAATCTAATTTTTCACCACCTGTCCATCTACTTGGTCTAGCATCAGCAGCATTAATTGCTATCGCAGATTTTTTAATTTGTAAATCCATGTCACAACCATCAGGTCTTACAATTAGTCCTTTATTATCAGTCGAAACAACTTTTACTGTTATTGTTTGATTTTTTGACTTATTTTTAAACCAGTCAAATGGATCTGGTTGTGTTTGTTTTAAACCAACTCTAATTTTTTGTTCTGAAGATTTTATTTCTAGAACTTTAACTTTAATCTTGTCGCCTTTTTTATACTTTGCTAATTCTTCTTCACCATTATTTAAGTATGTTAAATCATTACAATGTAAAAAAGCATCGATATCTAAATCTTCTATTTTAACAAATAATGAATATTCATTTTTATTTACAACATCACCTTCAACGATGCTATCAACAGGATATTTTTTCTCAAATGTTTCAAAAGGATTTTCTTGTGTCAGTCTATGTGATATTGCAACTCGTCTTTTATCTTTGTCGATTTCAGTAATTACACAATCTATTTCATCACCAACTTTAAACATTTTTTTGACTGAAATATTTTTTTTAGTCCAACTTAACTCACTTGAATGAAGCAATGTTGTTAGACCTGGCTCAAGTTCACAGAAAGCACCAAAGTCCATTAATTTTACAACTTTGACTTTATATATTTTATTTAATTCATAATTCTCAATATGTTCAAAAGGGTCAGGAGATAATTGTTTTACAGAACATCCAACTTGTAATTTTTCTTTATCAACACTGATAACTTTTAGGTCGTGTTTTTCACCAATATTGAATACTTCGTCAGGATGGTTTACTCTTGAATAAGAAATCTCTTGTAAGTGAACTAAAACGTCCAATTCACCATTTACGTTAAAGAAGCATCCAAAAGAACTATATCCTTTTACCTCCGCACCTTTAATAATGTCTCCAACTTTATATTTCTCAACTATTTTTGCCTTATCCTCTTTTTTAAAAGATGAAATTATTTCTCTTCTTGATACGCAAGCATTGCCTCTTATTTTATCTAATTTTATAAGGGCGAATTTTTGTGGTTCATTCATTAAATGACTTATATCTTTCAGAGGTTTATCGCTAATTTGTGAACCAGGTAAGAACATTAATGAACCAGTATCAATATGCTCAACTATACATCCGCCTTTACATTTTGATGTTATTTTACCCATAATGGGTTCATTATTTTCATAAGCTTCAACCAATTTATCCCAACCTTTTATTTTTTGAGCTTTACTTGCTGAAACTAAAACCTCACCATTTTTGTCTTCAATTTTTTCCAGTAAAACTGAAATTTTTTCACCAATTTTAATTTTTTCATTAAGTCCCATACCTTTTAATTCATTGATGTCTAAAACAGGCTCAGATTTTAGACCATCAACATATAAGAATACAAATTTATCTGTGATTTTATTAATTTTACCTTCAATTATTTTTCCCTCTTCGATCTGAGTTTTTGAAAGTTGGCTACTTAGTAATTTTTCAAATTCTTGTGATGTTGGATTTGATAAATCTTTATATATTTCCATTAAGTATTAATTTTCCTGTCTATAATTTTTTTTATTTTTAAAAAACACGCTCTTTTAGATAAATTTGTCGTGTTAATCAACAAAGAATCTTTTGTTTTCTTTAATGGGGCAATCTTACGATTATAGTCACTTTTGTCCCTATTTTTAATGTTTTTTAACACTTCTTCATAAGATATTTTTTTTTTTAATGATTTTAGCTCTTTATATCTCCTTAACGCTCTAGTTTTTACATTGGCTGTTATGTAAAATTTAAAGTCAGCATCAGGAACGATGTTATAAGTAATATCTCTACCGTCTAGACATGAACCTTTGTATTTTTTAGGTGGATTGTAAGCAAAATTAATTTGAAAAGAATGTACGATTTTTCTCAAAGATTTATTTTTTGATATTATGGAAGCTTCAGTTCCAACTTTATCAGATAACAAATCATTATCTGCAAGATCTTTTATTTTTAAAGATTTAATTTTTGATTTAACATATTTATTACTAAATTTTTTTGGAAATTTAATTTTTAAATAAGCAATAAATCTATAAATTTTCCCAGTATCTAGATAAAATAAATTGTAATATTCTGAAATAGCTTTTGCCAAAGTGCCAGCACCCGCAGCAGCAGGTGAGTCAATTGCAATCTTTAAAATATCTTTTCTTTTAATCATTTTTTTATTTTATCGATAATTTTTAAAAAATTAGGAAATGAAGTATTTATTGAGTCTTTATCATGAATAAACCAATTTCCTCCAAAACTTAAGGCTGCAATTAAACTAGTCATGAAAACTCTATGATCTTTCAAATAGTTTTTAATTATTATTTTTTTATTAAAGTTTATATTTAAATTTGGATTACCGTAAATTTTAATAGAATCTTTTGTTGTAATCGTTTTTACCCCTAGATTATTCAAAATTTTTTCAGCCCATTTTAATCTTGGACTTTCTTTATGATTTAGTTCACTTAAATCTCTAAAATATGAAATACCTTTAGCCTTAGCTGCAACCAAAAATATAACTAAAAATTCATCAATTGCTCCACTGTTTAATTCAGGTGGACAGTTGATTGCTTTTAAATTTTTAGCACTAATTACTTTAATGTCAGCTTTTTTTTCTCCTTTATAAGTTTTTTGATTTCTAAAAAATATTTTAACACCCATTTTTCTTAGAATACTTATAATCCCAATTCTTGATGGATTTACATTTACATTTTTTATGGTCAATTCTGAGTTTTTGGAAAGAGCGGTTAAAACAATGAAGAATGCGCTAGAGCTAATATCTGATGGAATATCATAATCTAGTTTTTTAATTTTTTTTATTTTTTTTATTTTAATTTCATCAAAATTTTTGTATTTTTTAACATTAATTGGCAATTTTAAATGCTTACAAAGTAGCTCTGTATGATTTCTTGACTTTTTGGCTTTAATTATTGTTTCACCATTAGTCCTCATTGCTGCAAAAATAATTGAGCTTTTGCACTGAGCTGAACCTTTATTCTCATAATATTTAATTGGTTTCAAATTAGATGATCCATAAATTTTTAAAGGTAGAAAGTTATTATCTCTTAATTTAAATTTAGCACCAAATTTACTTAGAGGTTCAGATACCCTACTAAAATCTCTTTTAGACAAACTCTTATCACCTATTAAATTTATTGGATTTTTAGAATTTACTAATAGACCCAATATTAGTCTTCCTAAAGTACCTGAATTTTGTGCGTTAATTGTAAGATTTTTTTTATATCTATATCCTTCAATTCCTTTGCCAAAAATTGTACATACTTTTTTGTTTATAGTTACTTTAATACCAAGTTTTTTTATTGCTTTAATTGCAGCTATAACATCGTCTGACATTAAAAGATTTTTTGACTTTGACTTTCCCTTTGCAAGAGAAGCGAAAAGTACCCATCTTATACTCAAGCTTTTATCACCAGGTACCGTTATTGTTTTTTTAAATTTGCCAACTTTATTTTTTATTTCAACAAAGTTTGACATTAAAATTAATTGAATTTGAAGTTGTCACCAAAGTAAGCATTTTTGGCGTTAATATTATTTACTAGATTTCCTGGTGAGTCTTCTGCAATAATTTTTCCATTACTCAAGATCATTGCTACATCTACACATGCTAAAAGATCTCTTGCTTGATGGTCACATATACAGATTGTGATTTTACTTTCACTTTGTAAATTAACAATTATTTCTTGTAACATTTTAATTGTTAAAACATCTAGCGCTGCAAAACATTCATCTAAAAGTAAAACTTTAGGATCACTTAATAAAGATAAAGCAATAACTAATTTTTTTTTTTGTCCACCAGATAAAAATTTTGCCTTTATTTCTTTTAAATTATCTAACTCAAATTTAGAAATTAAATAATTTATTCTTTCTAATCTATAGTTTTTATTTTCTATAACTATTTCGCTAATAGCTTTTAGATTTTCGTGAAGAGTAAGTTCATTAAAATATCCACCATATTGTGGAACATAACCAATTTTAAATTTTTTAGTTCTTAAATAAATCGGATAATTTGTTACATCTTGCCCTATAATTTTTATTTTACCATTATTTGGTTGTATGAGACCTGTGATTAAGTTAAATATTGTTGACTTACCAACACCATTTGGTCCCAACATTCCAAAGATTTGTCCTTCATTAATCTTAAAATCTAAATTATCCAAAACTAGTCTGCTACCATAAGAAAGTGAAACATTTTCAAATTCAATAATTGAATTTACACTTTTGAAAGATTTTATTCTAAATTTTTTAATTATTGCCATTTAATTTTTGCTATTTATTTTTACTTTCTTTTCTTGTTCATGCATAAATATTTTAGTGTCTTTGGTTTTAATATTTACTTCTACGACATCAGCTTTTAAAATATTTTCTGAGTTATTAAAAATTACATTTTTTGAAATGATCATTAAATTTCTTTCTAGAGAAAAATCAAGATACTCACTATTAATTTTATTATCTAAATAATCAATTATTACATTTTTTGTAAAAATGGTATCATAATTTTCTGAATTATATTTTCCATAATCTGAAAAAATCGTTACAAATTCTGAACTTTCAAGTTTAACTAAAGCATATACATCAGTTAAATAAATTATGTTTGTATTTGAAAAATCTATTTCACCCTCTGCTGCTCTAATTAAATATTCATTACCATCCTTATCTTTTGTTGTGTACTCAACATCTTTTATAATATTTGAATTATAAATTGGATCTTCTATTGAATTTTCTATTATTTTATTTTTTTCTTTTTTATAGGATTTATTAAAAATTAAGAAAATAATTAGAAGAAATAAAGAGAATATAAAAAAAATTTTTACAAATTTTTTTTTACTCATTTATAAAATATTTGTTTGTAAAATTGTATGAACGTGAATAACTCCAATTGTTTTCTGTGGAAACTTTTTATTAACAACTATTAAAGATGTAATCTTTTTATTGTTCATTATCTCGAGTGCCTTTGCGGCCAACTCATTTTTATCAATTAATATTGGTTTTTTTGTCATTATTTTTTTTACAGGCAATAAATCAAAATTTATTTTTTTTTCTGTGAATCTTCTTATTTGACCGTCAGTTACAATTCCAGTTGTTCTCTGTTTATTTTTTATAACAACAAGAATTCCCAATTTTTTTTCGCTTAATATTTTTAAAGCTTTACTCATTTTTAAATTTTCGTTTACAAAAGGTATTTTACTTCCAGTGATCATAATATCTTCAACTGTTTTAAGTTGAGCACCTAAGCTTCCTGCTGGATGAAGTTTTTTGAAATCTAATTTTCCAAATTTTTTATATTTCATTGATGCTATCGCAAGACAATCTCCCAAAGCTAATTGAATTGTTGTGCTTGCAGTTGGGACTATTCCTTCAGCTTCATTTGCTCTAGGTGTGAGTAATTTAATATCAGCAGACTTATGTAGAATCGAATCTCTTTTTGATACAATTCCGATCAATAAAATCTTATTTCTTTTTGCATATTTAATTATGTTTTTCAGCTCAGTAGTTTCACCTGAATTACTAATTAATACTAAAATATCTTTTTTAGAAATCATTCCAAGATCTCCGTGAGACGCTTCGCTAGCCGAGATACTAAAAGAAGGAGTTCCAACTGAAGCAAGAGTTGCGGCAATTTTAGATGCAATTAATCCACTTTTACCCACTCCACATAATATTACTTTTGATTGGCAATTTGCTATTTGAAAGACAGCCTCGTTAAATGATTGATTAATGTTTTTTTTTAAATTTTGAAGTGCTTTAATTTCAAGATTAATTACGTCTTTTGCTATGGAAATAAATTTTCTTTTATTCATCAGTGCGACCAAATATCATCTCTAAAAAGTGCTAGATCAAGATCAACTCTTGTTTTTAAAAATTTTAAACAATCTTTATAAAGTTTAATTCTATTTTCTCTCAACAATATTTTTTCCAATTCTTTATGAATGCGATGCAAATAAATTACATCATTAGCACAATATTTTAGTTGTGCTGGAGTTAATTCTCCACCAAAATCTGAATTCTGAAATTGTTTGCTTATGTCAACATTTATAAATTCTTTAATCAATGTTTTTAAAGAGTGATTATCAGAATAAGATCTTGCAAGTTTTGAAGCAATTTTTGTATCAAGAATATTATTTGTTTCAGTTTTTAAATAGTGTTTTATATGTGCCATATCTGCTCGTCCATAATGAAAAATTTTAGTTATATTTTCATCATTTAATAGCTTTATTAAATTAGGTGCTTGATAATTTTCTCTATCAAATTGAACTATATGAGCATCTGAGTTGCCCGAAGATACTTGGATTAGGCATAATGGATCACGTCTGACATTTAGACCCATGAACTCACCATCTATGGCAATTATATTGCCTAAATTTAAATCATCTGGTAGATCATTTTTGTGAAGTTGAATATTATTACTCATTTTTAAACATATATATATGAAAGCGAAAAATTGTCTAATTTTTGGTGGAAGTGGTCAAATTGGTCGGAATTTAATTAGGAAGCTTACGAAGAAGAATTATCAAGTAACTGTTGTTACAAGAAACATTCATCAAAAAAGCTACATTATCAAAACCCAAGCAAATGCAGGCTATATAGATATTGTTGAAGCAAATATTTTTGAAGAACAAAAAATTAGAAAGCTTTTTGAAAAAGCGGATGTATGCATTAATTTAATTGGTATTTTATTTGAGTCAAAAAAAGGCAATACATTTAAAAATATTCATACTATTTTCCCGTCTTTATTGTCTAAACTTTCAAAAGAATATAATTTAAAACATTTCATTCACTTATCAGCACTAGGAATTAATGAGGCGGTAGATTCTGAATATGCTAAAAGTAAATTAGAAGGAGAGGAGAGGATTCTAAAAAATTTTCCTCTATCAACAATTATAAGACCATCTATTGTTTATTCAGTGGATGATAATTTTACTACAAATTTTATGACTCTCTTGAACAGATTACCAATATTTCCACTTTATTATGAAGGCAAAACTAAGTTTACTCCAATCCATTGTTCTGACCTGACGGATGTTATTTTTAATGTAATTTTGAATAATGTAAATTCCAAAATAATTGAATGCGTTGGCCCAGAAATAATTTCATTTAAAGAAATAATGGAAAAATTATTAAATTTAATTGGGAAAAAAAGATTATTGATACCAATGCCTTTACCAATAGCTCAAATATCAGCGAGATTTTTTGAGATAATGCCAAAGCCAGTTTTAACTAGAGATCAATTAAAACTTTTAAGATATGATAATGTTTTATCTGGTAAGTATAAATCAAACTCAGATATAGGAGTACCAAGTTTGAGATACTTCGATGAAGAGGTTAAAAAATATTGTTATATGTGGAGGGAAGGTGGTCAATTTTCAACTGCAAAATACACTTCAGATAATATAGATATTAAAACAAACTAATATATTTATGCGGTTTGAATTTTTTTCTCAATAAATTCTGGAACTTCCTCTTTTTCTGTAACTTCTTCTTTTTTGCCTTTTGGTTGAAACGCATAAAGTAAATGGAGTTTACAATAAGAAAAATCTTTTAAGGAAGATCTCCCACAGAAATAAAATGACTTTTCATCTGGATGACCTATGGGCCATTTACAGGAATTTTCGTCTAGCTCTTCTAATTGTTTAGGATTTTCTGGTTCAAAATCTTTTTCAATAATTAGTGATTTAAACTTATTCTTACGTCCTCTTCTAGATTTTGTATTATTTCCTTCAATAGAATTTTCAAAATTTTTATTAGATGTTGCAGTTCTTGTTTTTATTTTTGCTGATAGATTTAATCTATGAGCCTTTCCAATTACTGCGTTACGACTAATTCCACCTATAATTTCAGCTATTTGACTAGCTGTATTACCTTTTCCCCATAATTCTTTTAATTTTGAAACTTTTTCTTCAGTCCAACTCATATCTATATGTTGTGTTATTTATTATAATATAGACAATATACTGTTATTAACTTAAATGAAACAATCAAAAATTTATAGTTATCAACAATAAAAGCTTAACTTGGATGAAATTAAGTTTTCAATCATAACTTGTATCTATGAAATAAAATTTATAAAAACAAATTTAATTTATGAGCTATTTAGCAAAAAATTATAACAGAAAAAAAATTTCATTTAAGTATGGCAAGGGAAGCTACCTTTACTCTATGGATGGAAAAAAATATCTTGATTTTGTTATGGGCATAGCTGTTAATTCTTTAGGACATGCTCATCCAAGTTTAATTAAAACTATAAACAATCAATCAAAAAAACTTTGGCATGTTTCGAATGCTTTTCAAATTCCTGAGGGGGAAAATTTAGCTAAAAAACTTTGCAAAAAAACATTTGCTGATTATGTAATGTTTCAAAACAGTGGAGCAGAAGCTACCGAAGCAGCAATTAAAGTTGCTAGAAGATATTTTTTTTCAATCGGTAAATCAAATAAAAATAGAATTTTATGTATAAAGAATTCATTTCATGGGAGAACATTGGCAGCAATTTTTGCGAGTGGATCAAAGAAAATGACCGAAGGGTTTGGTCCTAAAGTAAAAGGCTTTGATCATTTTACATTTGGAGACCATAAGGAATTAGAGAAGAAAATCACAAAAGATACTGCAGCTATAATGGTTGAGACGATAATGGGAGAGGGAGGAATTAAAGTTATTCCAGATTATTGTTTAAGAGAGCTTAGAAAATTATGTGATAAGAAAAAAATTCTTTTAATACTGGATGAGGTTCAATGTGGAATAGGAAGATCAGGAGATTTTTTTGCATTTGAAAAATCAAAAGTAAAACCAGATATAGTCCCAATAGCTAAAGGAATTGGGGGTGGATTTCCAATTGGAGCTGTTCTTATGAATAAGAAAGTAGCAACAGGAATGATCCCTGGTACACATGGTTCAACATTTGGAGGAAATCCACTAGCCATGTCAGTTGGAAATAAAGTAATGGATATAGTTTCAAATAAAAAGTTTCTAAATAATGTAAAAAAATTATCTAAATATTTCTTATCAAATTTGAACAAAATTAAGGAAAAATATCCTAGTATTATCAAACAAATAAGAGGAAGAGGTTTTTTAATTGGAATACAGTTGCATCAAGATCAGACAAATTTTATTAAAAAATTAATGGAAAATAAATTATTAACTATTCGTGCTGCAGAAAATGTTGTCAGAATTTTACCACCTCTTAATGTTAAAAAAAGTGAGCTTGATGAGGCTTTAAAAATTATAACTAAAGTTTGCAGCCAATTTAAATAACTATGAAACATTTTATAAATTTAAAAGATATCCCCAGTAAAGATTTAAGAAAAATAATTACTGATGCAAAAAAAAGAAAAAGTTCTCGAAAAAAACTCAATACTCTAGAAATAGATAAAGGTGCTCCGTTAAAAGGTAAAATTTTGATTCAAATGTTTGAAAAACCAAGCTCAAGAACAAGAATAAGCTTTTATTTAGCTATAAAACAACTTGGAGGAGGTACTTTAACACTTAGATCTAATGAACTTCATTTAGGACAAGGTGGTGAAAGTATATCTGATACCGCAAAGGTACTCTCAACATATGGGGATGGATTTATGTTGAGAACAGATAGTGATAAAAAAATTGAAGATTTTAAAAAATATTTATCTATCCCAGTCATTAATGGTTTGAGCCCATCTTCTCATCCAACTCAAGTGCTTTCAGATGTTTTTACAGTTGAGGAGATTACAAAAAAACCTATTTCCAAATTAAATATTTGCTGGATTGGAGATTCAAATAATGTTTTGGATAGTTTAATCGCTGCTTCAGTTAAATTTTCTTTCAAACTAAGTATTGGTTGTCCAAAAAATTTCGAACCAGGAAAAAGAGTAAGAAATTGGGTAAAAAAAAATAAAAGAAAAATTTTTATTTATAATGATCCAAAAAAAGCTGCTACTGGAGCCGATGTAATTTTTTCTGATAAAGTTATTTCTTTAAATGATAAAGTAGACAAAAAGAAAAAAATTCATGCATTTAAAAAATTTAAAATTGATAAAAAATTAATGAGTTTTGCTAATAAGAATTGTATTTTTTTACATTGTCTACCTAGAGGGAATGAAGTGTCTGAAGATATTTTCTTAGGAAAAAAATCTCACGTATGGGTACAAGCTCTTAACAGAGTTCATGTTCAAAAAAGTATACTGTTATATTGTTTTGGAAAATTAAGGTAGTGGTACAGGGCTATCTGAATTCTCGTTAAGATATTTAATTACAGACGCTCTATCAGCTTCTTTTCTTAACCCTGCAAAAGCCATCTTAGTTCCTTTGATCCATTTAGCGGGTTTGGTTAAATAACCGTTAAGCTCTTCGAGTGTCCATTCTTTTTCATAAGCAGCTAATGCTTTTGAATATTTGTAATCTTCAACTGATCCAACTTTTCGTCCAACAACATTATACAAAGCTGGACCTATAGCATTTTTTCCGCCTTTAATTATTGAGTGACAGGCTGCACATTTTTTAAAAATTTTCTCTCCACTCGCTATATCTCCCATTGCCATCAAAGCAGCAATATCGACTTTCTCATCTGCAGCAGTTGTTGTTGAAGATGATGCAGTTGAGACCTGTTCAACTTCTACCGCATAACCTGGAGTTTCTGGCTTTTCTACATGAAAAATTACATCAGATAATTTTCCTATACCAATAACAAGAAGTGCAACCATTAGGACTGCAGCAACAATTTTGTTTATTTCAAAAGAATCCATTTTTATAAATTTAATTTTGAACGTATAACATGATAAATTAAAATTTGACTAAAATTTAATGTATAAATTTGCCTCTGTTTTAAATAGTGATTAATGAAAACTCTTATAATTATACCATCTAGATTATCAGCAACTAGGCTTCCAGGAAAACCTTTATTAAAAATCAACAACATTTCAATTATTTCACATGTATTTAACAAGGCAAAAGAGACAAATATTGGAGAAGTAATAGTGGCAGCTGAGGATCAAGAGATTGTCAATGATGTAAAAAAAAATGGAGGAAAAGCCATTTTAACAAGCAATAAACATAAAACTGGTACAGACCGAATATATGAAGCTTATCAACAACTTAAATTAGATAATATTGATTTTATAATGAATATTCAGGGTGATGAACCAGCAATTAATATTCAGGATATTATTAACCTAAACCAAATGATGATAAATTATAAAGCGGAAATAGGAACCTTGGCTGCTAAAATACAAAATAAATCAGATTTAACAAATGAAAATATAGTTAAAGTTATTACTCAAAATAATTTAGAAGATGATCCGTTTTCTCAAGCAAAAAAATTTTTAAGAAGATCTGAAGATGCATTAAATATTTATCATCATATTGGAATTTACTGTTATTCATCTGAAATTCTTAAAAATTTTGTTAAATTAGCACAATCAAAAAATGAAATTGAAAATAGATTAGAACAACTTAGAGCTCTAGATAATAATATTAAAATAAATGTTGCTTTAGCAAGTGAAGCACCTATAGGAGTTGACACAGAGGAAGATTATCTGGCCTTAAAAAAAATAATGGAATATAAATCCTGATGGGTAAAATATATTTTCAAGGAACATTTGGAGCTTATTCTCATTTGGCAGCAGTATCAATTGACCCTGATGCTGAAATTATGCCTTGTAAAACTTTTGATGATTGCTTTAATAAAGCTTCGGAAGAACCTGATTGTAGAATAATAATACCTGAATCTAACAGAATTACTGGAAATATAGGTATAGAATATTTAATCTTTAAACATAGATTAAATATTTACCAAGAGCACTTTCAAAAAATTGAACATAATTTATTAGGTCAACCAGGTGCTAAACTGTCTGATATAAAAGAAGTTTATTCTCATGCACAAGGTTTGTCACAATGTTCAATTTTTATAAAAGAAAATAATATTGCTGAACATATTAGGGCAGACACAGCTGGATCAGCCGAAATGATTTCTAAAACAAAAGATAAGAAACAAGCAGCAATAGCATCATCTTTGAGTGCCGAAATTTATAATCTAGATATAATTAAGAAAAATATAGAAAACGAGAGTGGAAATTTAACAAGGTTTCTTGTTATGGGAAAAAATATATCTCAACCTGAGTTTGGAAATAAAAAATATATAACTTCATTTTTATTTAAACTAAAAAGTAAACCTGCAGCTCTTTATCAATCGCTTGGAGGATTCGCTATAAATGGAGTAAATCTTACTAAGCTTCAAAGTTACCCAGAAAAAAATTCTTTCGATTCTTATTTTTTCTTATGTGATTTAGATGGACATATTGAAGATCCAAAGGTTCAAAAATCTCTTGAAGAGTTGGGTTTACATTGTGAGGATTTTCACGTTCTAGGTGTTTTTGAAGCCGATAGTTTGAGACAAAAAAAATAATAATCTTTTCTTGTAGATTAGAAATTTTAACTGCTATAATAGATTTGGAGGCTAGAGGTGGATGCTGCTTGAACCCGACCAGATCTTAACGGAAGCAGTCGTAGAGACAGTTATTCAGGTTCTAGTCTCCTTAAAAATTTATGAATAATAACTCAAAAGTACTAGCTCTTAAATATAGACCTCAAAATTTTAATGATCTTATTGGTCAAGAGGTTGTTGCTGAAACAATTATAAATTCAATAAAAGCTGACAAAATACCTAACGCATATTTATTTACAGGAATTAGAGGAATTGGAAAAACTACTACTGCAAGGATTGTTGCAAAAACATTAAATTGTTCAAACGGAATAGAAAATAAATGCAAAGTAAAATGTGATAATTGCGATGCGATAACTAACTCAAGTCACATAGATGTACTTGAAATGGATGCAGCTAGCAAGACAGGGGTAGATGATGTTAGAGATTTAATAGAGTTTTCTAGATACGGACCAACTTCCGCGAAGTATAAGATTTTCATAATCGATGAGGTTCATATGTTAAGCAAACAAGCATTTAATGCATTATTAAAAACATTGGAAGAGCCACCTTCATATTTAAAATTTATATTTGCTACAACAGAAATAAAAAAAATTCCTATAACAGTTGTTTCTAGGTGTCAGCGTTTTGATCTCTCAAGGATTAAATCTTCTGAACTGTTTGATTTTATAAAAAAAATTAAAGATAAAGAAAACGGAAAAGTCACGGATGATGCTCTAAAATTAATTGTAAAAATATCTGAAGGCTCAGTAAGAGATGCATTATCTCTATTAGATAGAGCATTATTGAGTTTAGATTCTGATAAAGAACTAGATTTAAGTTCCGCTCAAAAGATTTTTGGTTATTTTGATAAATCACAATTAATTGATTTGTTTGAATTAATATTAAGAGGAGAAGAAGAAAAGGTAATAAATATTTATAGAAAAATATATGATCAGGGAGTTGAACCAAAAATATTTTTAAATGATTTTTTAGAATTATTATATTACTTTAAAAATATTAATTCTCTTACTTTAGAAAGCACTAACTTTTCTCTTAATGATGAAGAATTTAACAAAATAAAAAATATTTCTAATCAAATCCAACCAGAAGTATTAATTTTATTTTGGCAGTTTTCTATCAAATCATTAGAAGAATTAGACATTGTTTCAAATCAACATTTATCAATTGAAATGTTTTTAATTAGATTAATGCACTTAAGTTCTGTAAAACAAATTAAACAATTAGATACAAAACCTAAACAAGAAAATTCAACTAGCAAAATTGAGACAAAAACAGAGACTAAAATTATTGATCAAATAAAAAATATCTCTCAAGAAGAAAAAAAGAATGCAGAAATACAAACTGAAGTTAAAGCAGAAATCAAAACTCAAATTAATTCTTTTGATGAATTAGTTGCTATTTGTACAAGCAAAAAAGAATTAAAACTTAAATTTGAATTAGAGAAAAATGTCAATTTGGTAAAATTTGAAAAAAATAGGATTGAGATTTCATTTAATGACAGTCTTGATAAAGATTTTGTAAAAGATCTTTCAACAAAGCTTTTTGATTGGACTAAAGAAAGATGGATTATCACACTCAGCAAATCAAAAGGAGATCTTTCAATTAGAGAAAAGAAAGAAAATGAAAAAAAAATATTAATTGAAAAAGCTAAACAAACTGAAATCTATAAAAATTTTATGGAAAATTTTCCTGATGCAGAACTAGTAGATGTTAAATCGATAAGTAAGGAGGATAAAGATAATGACTGATTTTAATAAAATATTAGACAAAGCAAAAGAACTTGAAGCAAAAATGAAAGAGAGTCAGCAAAAAATTAAAGAAATAAGAGTAGAGGGTGTTTCTGGCTCAAATTCTGTAAAAATTGTCTTAGATGGAGAAGGTGAAATGCAATCAATTAAATTATCAGATGAAATAATGAAAGAAGACAAGTCAATAATAGAAGATTTAATTGTAGCTGCGCATAACAACGCTAAATCGCAGCTAAAGTCGAAAACATCTGAAGAGATATCAAAAGCTACTGGTGGATTTGGTATACCTGGTTTTAAGTGGCCACTTTAATTTATGCAAAATTCCTTAGAGATAGACGAACTTATTAAATTAATATCAAAGTTACCAGGTCTTGGACCAAAATCAGCAAAAAGGATTGTATTAAAATTGATAAACAACCGCGATGAACTTGTTAAGCCATTAGCAAAAACCCTTGCTGAGGTATACAAAAATATTTCTAGATGTAAAATTTGCGGTATTTTAAAATCTAACTCTGTTGAATGTACTTACGAATATTGTAAAATAATTGATAAAAAATATGATAAAATTTGTGTTGTTGAAAATATCTCTGATCAATGGAGTATAGAAAGTTCAAATATATTTAAAGGATATTTTCATATTTTAGGTGGCACAATTTCATCAGTTGGGCAAAAAAAGGAAGATTTACTGATTAACTCTTTGGTAGAGAGAGTAAAAAAATATAAAATAGAAGAAGTTATATTAGCTACAAGTGCAACCGTTGAAGGTCAAACTACTGCTTACTACATTCAAGATAGCCTAAAGAATTCTAATGTAAAAATTACAAAACTTGCACAAGGTTTACCAGTAGGCGGTGAAATTGAAAGTTTAGACGATGGGACTTTATTTTCTGCTTTTAAAAATCGGTCTAACTTGGTTTCTAGTTCAGATTAGACTTTTTAGTAAGTCTATTTAAATGTAGTAAAGGTTCAGTATAACCAGATGGTTGCTCTTTTCCTTTAAATACCAAATCACATGCAGTTTGAAATGCAATTGAATTTTCAAAGTTATCACTCATTCTTACGTAATTAGAGTCATTTTTATTTTGATCATCTACAATTTTAGCCATGTCTTTAAGAATTTCTACAACTTGAATTTTTGTTGTAATACCGTGATGTATCCAATTTGCAATATGTTGAGATGAAATTCTAAGTGTGGCTCTATCTTCCATCAAACCCACGTTATTTATATCTGGTACTTTGGAGCACCCAACTCCTTGATCGATCCATCTCACAACATAACCTAATAAAGTTTGAGCTGAGTTAGAAATTTCTTTATTAATTTCATCTACAGACCAATTTGGTCTATCAGCAGTAGGTATTGTTAAAATATCATCAAGCTTTGCTTGTTCCCTATTTTTAATTTTTTGTTGTTCATCAAAAATATTTATTTCATGATAATGTAGCGCATGCAAAGCTGCAGCAGTTGGAGATGGAACCCATGCACAATTTGCACCTGCTTTTAAATGTCCAGTTTTTTGCTCCATCATATCTTTCATTTTGTCTGGCATTGCCCACATACCTTTTCCAATTTGAGCTTTTCCAGAAAATCCACATTTTATACCAATATCAACATTGTTGTTTTCATAGGCTGTAATCCATTTTGAAGTTTTCATGTCACCTTTTTTAATCATTGGACCAGCTTCCATACAGGTGTGCATTTCATCACCAGTTCTATCTAGAAAACCTGTATTTATAAAGAAAACTCTATTTTTTAACGATCTAATACACTCTTTTAAATTAGCTGAGGTTCTTCTTTCTTCATCCATTATTCCAATTTTACAGGTGTATTTTGGCAAACCTAAAACTTCCTCTACTTTTGAGAAAAGTAAATCAGTAAATGCAGTTTCATCTGGTCCATGCATTTTTGGCTTCACGATATAAATAGAGCCAGTTCTTGAATTGGTTTTTTTCTTAATATCATGAAGAGCTGCAGCTGTAGTAATGAACGCATCCATTATTCCTTCTGGAACTTCACTACCATCTTTTAAAATTATTGAAGGATTAGTCATTAAGTGACCAACATTTCTAACTAGCAGCAAACTTCTTCCATGAAGCTTTAAACCTTTTCCATCTTTTGAAATATAGCTTCTATTAGGGTTAAGTTTTCTCTCAAATAATTTTCCTTCTTTTTCAAATTTTGATTTTAGATCACCTTTCATCAGACCTAGCCAATTTCTATAACAGATAATTTTATCTTCCGCATCTACTGCAGCTACACTATCTTCGTTATCACAGATTGTTGACACCGCAGACTCTAAAATTATGTCACTAATCCCTGCATGATCTTGTTGAGCAGCAAAAGCTCTTGAGTCTTTTAAAATCTCTATATGTAAATTGTTGTTTTTTAAAATTATAGCAGCTGGGTTGTCAGTTTCGCCCCTATGGCCAATAAATTTATTCTCATCTACCAAATCATAAATATCAGCACCTTTTAAAGCTTTAAATTTTCCATACTTAACCGCAAAACTTGTAATTTTTTGCCAACTCAATCCTGCTAATGGAAAATATTTATCTAAAAAATCCCTTCCATATTTTATTACCATTTCTCCTCTTAATGGGTCGTATCTTTCAGATACGCTATCTTCTGATTGTTCAATTACATCTGTTCCATACAGACTATCGTACAGGCTCATCCATCTAGCATTAGCTGCATTTAAAGCGTATCTCGCATTCATTACTGGTACAACAAGTTGAGGTCCAGCAATACTTGTTATTTCCTGATCAACATTTTGAGTTGCTATTTCAAAATCATCACCTTCTTCTTTCAGATAACCAATTCCTTTTAGAAATTTTTTGTATTCTGATAAATTAAATTCATTTCCCTTATTTTTTATATGCCAATTATCGATTTGTTTTTGTAAGTCTTCTCTTATGTTTATCAATTCTTTATTTTTAGGTGCTAATTCATTAACTGTTTTATCGAAACCTAACCAAAAATTATCAACAGATAGATCTGTTTCTTTTAATAGCTCGTCGCTAATAAATTGAGAAAGTTTTTCAGATACTTTTAAAGTATTTATATTTATATATTTTTCTTGCATATCACCTAAATTACCCCATCTGTATTTTTGCCTGAGAGTTTTGCTCCTTCGGCGGAATTAATTCTCTTTCCAGAGTGTTATGCAACTATCGGTCCTTTTTACCTGAGAGTTTCCGGGGTGGTTGCTCCTTCGGTGCTAAATCTAATAGTCTCTCCCGACAGTAAAATATGTATCTTCTTCTATAAAAGAGTCAATTAATAACAATTACACTTTAAATTAAATATCATTTTATTGCCTTTTTTATGAATTAACCATCCGTTATAATCATATTATGAAAAATTATCTCAACTTTGAGACTGAAATTAAAGATTTAGAGTCAGAATTGGAAAAATTAAAAGATCCTTATAATCAAGAGGGATTATCAGAAGTGGATACGCAAAAAATTTCAAGCACACAAGTTGAATTAGATCAAAAATTAGACGATATATATTCAAACCTAGATCCATGGCAAACCACCATGGTTGCAAGACATGAAGACAGACCAAAGTCTAAATTTTTCATAGATAATTTATTCGAAGACTTTATTTCTCTATCTGGAGACCGTTATTATGGTGAAGATAAATCTGTACTTACAGGTTTTGCAAAATTCAATGGTCATTCAGTTTTAGTTATTGGTCAAGAAAAGGGCGAAGATTTGGATAGCAGAATCGAAAGAAATTTTGGGATGATGCGACCAGAGGGTTACAGAAAAACTATTCGATTAATGAATTTGGCTAATAAATTTAATATTCCAATTATCTCTTTTATAGATACACCAGGCGCTTATCCTGGTGTTGGTGCAGAGGAAAGAGGTCAAGCCGAGGCAATAGCAAAATCAATTGAATGTTGCATGGAACTTAAGGTGCCAACTATTGCAATAATTATAGGTGAAGGTGGTTCAGGTGGCGCGATTGCATTAGCATCGTCGAATAAAGTTATCATGTTAGAAAATGCCATTTATTCAGTTATATCTCCTGAAGGCTGTGCAACAATATTATGGAGAGATCCAAAAAAAATGCTTGATGCAGCAAAAGCAATGAAGCTTTCAGCAAAAGATTTATTAAAATTAAAAGTTATTGATGAAATAATTCCAGAACCTTTAGGTGGTGCTCATAGAGATAGAGACATGATGCTAGATAATGTTAGAAAATCTATTTCTAAAAACTTAGATCAATATAAGGAAATGACATCAGAAGATATACTGAATGAAAGAAAAAATAAGTTTTTAAAAATTGGAAGAAATGATGGTTTTATGAGCAATGTAGAAGATTTAAGCAATTTGACCATCAAGAAAAATAATTTTGATAATATTTTTAGATCAAAAAAATTATTATTTGGTATTGGTGCAGTTTTACTATTGATAGCTTCTATGTTTTTATTAATTTAAAAATCACAAAGCTCCACAGCAATTTTTGAATTTTTTTCCAGTCGCTTCACATCTCTCGTTCCTTGCAATTTTTTGATTTTTTTGAATTAGCAACAAACATTTAGGATTGTTAGATGGTTTAATTTTATTTGAATTTGAGATACTTTCACTAGACTCAGTAATTACTTTTAAATTCATTAAAATTGTAACATAGTCTAATTTTAGTTTTTCTAATAAATTTGAAAATAAATCAAAAGCCTCTTTTTTATATTCAACCAAAGGATCTCTTTGACCGTAAGATCTTAATCCAATTACTTGTCTAAGTTGTTCTAAATATTGTATATGTGATTTCCAATTCAAATCTATTGTTTGCAAAAATATTCTTTTTTCAATTTCTTTTGCATGCTGTTCGTTTAGAACTTTAATTCTCTCATTACGTGTTTCATTAAATTTTGAAGTTATTTGCTCTTTCAGTTCATTATCCTTGGCAGAAATTAAACTTTGAAGTTCAGAGTCATTAAAACTTTTTCCAACAATTTGTCTAACTTTATTGTTAAATTCGTTACTTTTTGGATTAGATAAATTTTGAATTTTTAATTTTATCAAGTCCTCTAATATTTCTTTTAAAAATTCGTCAGAATAATCAAAAATATTTTCACTATTCATTGCATTTTTTCTTTGAGAAAATACAACATGTCTTTGGTCATTTAAAACATTGTCAAATTTGATTAGTGTTTTTCTGATATCAAAATTTCTGGCTTCAACTTTCTGCTGAGCTCTTTCCAATGCTTTATTGATCCACGGGTGATCAATACTTTCACCATCTTTTAAACCAAGTTTTTCAAGCATATTATTCATTGATTCTGAGCCAAAAATTCTCATTAAATCATCTTCTAAACTTACATAAAATACTGAACTACCTTGATCTCCTTGTCTTCCAGCTCTTCCTCTTGCTTGATTGTCTACTCTTCTAGACTCCATTCTTTCTGTACCAATTACAAATAAGCCACCTAGAGATTTAATTTTTTCTTTATCTATTTTTAACTGATCATCAGGAATTGATCCTTTTTTTCCACCAAGCTGGATGTCAACACCTCTACCAGAAATACTAGTTGTAATTATTAAAGATTTTTCTTTTCCAGCATTTGCGATTATTTCAGCTTCATTTTCGTGGTTCTTTGCATTTAAAACTACATGTTTAATATTTTTTTCATTTAATAATTTAGAATAAACTTCAGATTTGTTGATACTAGATGTAAAAACTAAAATTGGTTGACCATTTTCGTATTTTTCAATAATCTTGTTGATTATCGCATCATTTTTTTCTTTTTCAGTTCTAAAGATCAAATCATTGTAGTCCTTTCTGATCATTTCTTTGTTTGTTGGAATTACAACTACAGAAAGATTATATATTTCAAAAAATTCTTCTGATTCTGTTACAGCAGTACCAGTACAACCTGATATTTTTTTATATAGTTTAAAATAATTTTGATAGGTAATAGATGCTAAAGTTTGATTTTCAGCTTGTATCTGAATTTTTTCTTTAGCTTCAAGAGCTTGATGAAGTCCATCTCCAAATCTTCTTCCTTCTAAAATTCTACCAGTTAGCTCATCTATAATTTTAAGAACCCCATCTTTTACTATGTAATCCTTTCCTTTTTCAAATAAGTGATTTGCACGGAGTGCTTGATTTACGTGGTGAACTAAATGAAGATTTTCTGGGTCATAAAAATTATCATTTTTTAAGATACCTGCATTAGAAAAAAGTTTTTCAACATTATTAATACCCTCGTTTGTTAAAAGTATACTTTTTTCTTTCTCATCTATTTCAAAATCTTTATTGTTTAAAATTTTAACAAGTTTATCTATTGCTATGTATTGAGCAGTTTTATCTTCTGCAGCTCCAGAAATTACAAGAGGAGTTCTTGCTTCATCTATTAAACATGAGTCTATTTCGTCTACAATTGAAAATGCATGAGATCTTTGAACCATCTCTTTCTGAGAAAACTTCATGTTATCTCTTAGATAATCAAATCCTAACTCACTGTTGGTTGCATAAGTAATATCACAATCATAGTTTTTTTTTCTTTCTAGATCATCTTGATCATTATTTATAAATCCGGAAGTAAGACCTAGAAAATTATATATGAGACCCATTTCCATGGAGTCTCTTTTTGCTAAGTAATCATTAACTGTTACTATATGAACTCCATTTTCAGAAAGTGCATTTAAATAAGCTGCCAAAACAATAGTGAGTGTTTTTCCTTCACCCGTTCTCATTTCGGCAATTTTACCTTCGTGAAGAACTACTCCCCCAACAAGCTGAACATCAAAGTGCCTTTCTTGTCTTGTTCTTTTTGCAGCTTCCCTTACTAATGCAAATGCTTCAGGTAGAATTTCGTCTAAACTTTTTCCATTTTTTAATTGATCTTTAAATTCGACTGTTTTCTTAGGAAAGTCTTCATCACCTAATTTTATGAATTGTTCTTCGTGTGAATTTATCTTTTCTACAATTTTTCCAATTCTATCTAGTTCTTTTTGATTGCTAGATTTTATAAATTTTGTAATTAAGTTAAGCGGGTTAAGCATGACTATTTGATTTATTCTTTAAATATATTGTTTAATATATGTATTAAACAATTATTTTAAATATCATGGGTATTAATTTAACAAATTTTTTAACCTCAAAATCAAATAATACCAGAATGATGGATTTCCAGGACCTTGATCATATAGATGGCTTATCTATTTCAGCTTTAAGTGCAGATTTATATAAAACTAAAAGAGATGATTTAGTAATGTTTTACTTTAGAGATGGTGCAAATCATGCCTCTGTTTATACTAAGTCGAAAATTATTTCAGAAAATATTAAATGGAATCTAAGTCAAAAAGCAAAAAAAATTTATTCTCTTATTGTAAATACTAGAAATGCAAATGCTTTCACAGGTAAACAAGGTTATGAAAGTCTCGCAAAAATTGCTGATTTAACTTCTGCGCAATTATCAAAAAAACAAGTTGAAGATGAAGATTATCCAAAGAAAATTACTTCAAAGGAAATTATTTTTGGATGCACAGGTACAATAGGTGAAACCTTTCCATGTGAAAAGATAATAGATCAAATTCCAAACTTGATTAAAAAAATAAATTATACACAAAACAAATTTCTTTGGATGAAAGCAGCCTTAGGAATAATGACCACTGATACAAAACCAAAACTTGCGATGGAACAATGTAAAATTGGAGATAAAGAGGTAAAAATTTACGGTGTAGCCAAAGGTTCGGGTATGATATTTCCAAATATGGGAACCACTTTGGCATATATATTTACAGATGCCAACTTATCGAATGATATTTTAAGTAAATTATTAAAAAAAAATATTACAAATACATTTAATGCTATTTCGTGTGATGGAGACACTAGCACAAATGATATGGTTAGTATTTTTGCAACAAATAAAGCAAACAATTCAAATATAAAAAGTATTAATGATATAAAACTAAAAAAATTCGACAAAGCATTAAATAATGTTTTGTTAAATTTAGCTAAGAGAGTAGTTTCTGATGGAGAAGGAGCATCAAAATTTGTCACTATAAATATTAATAAAAGCAAAAGTGAACAAGATGCAAAGACAATTGCTTTCTCAATAGCAAATTCAGCTTTAGTAAAAACAGCTATTGCAGGTGAAGATCCAAACTGGGGACGAATAGTGATGGCAATAGGAAAAGCAGGACCAAAAATAAATTTAAATAAATTAGGTTTGAAATTTGGAAATAATCAAATAATTCAGGATGGAAAATTACATAAGAACTACAATGAAAAATTAGTTGCACAATATATGAAAGGTGAAAATATAGATATTAATGTAGATTTGTTTACTGGTTCTAAAAGCTTTACTGCTTTTACTATAGATTTAACAAAAAATTATATTGAGATTAATGCTGATTATAGAAGCTGAACATATTGAAATATAAATTTTGATAACTAATTCTATACCATGATAAAATACAAACTTTTGTGTAACGACTGTGAATTGAAGTTTGATAGTTGGTTCTCTACTTCATCAGAATATGAAAAATTAAAAAAGAAAAAACTTTTAATCTGTCACAATTGTAATTCTGAAAAAGTTGAAAAAACATTAATGGCTCCTCAGCTGATAAGTAGAAAAGCTAAAAATGAAGAAAAATTTGATACTCAGAAGTACAAAAAAATTAAGAAAACAATTAAAAATTACCAAAAGTTTATAAAAGATAATTTTAAGTACGTTGGGGATAATTTTGCATACGAAGCTAGATCTATTCACTACAATACTAAGAAATCTTCGAAAGGAATATATGGTAATGCCTCTCAAAAAGATGTTAAAGAGCTCAAAGAAGAGGGCATAGATACACAACTAATTCCTTGGGTTGATGAAAAAGAAAATTAGATTTTCTTAAATTCAGCAATATAATTTACCGATAAGTCTTTAGTAACATTCCATTCATCTTTCAGAATGTTAAAATTCATTCCATCCATTTTTTTTAGTTTAAGCTTGTTTTTGATTAGTATACTTTTTAATTCTTCAGGCTTAACAAATTTTTCCCATTCATGTGTGCCAATAGGAAGCCATCTCAAAACATATTCTGCACCAACAATTGCAAATATATAAGATTTTAAGGTTTTATTTATAGTTGCAACAAACATTAATCCATTTTTTTTTAAAAGATTAGCACATGATTTTAAAAAAAAATCAACATCCTCAACATGTTCAACGATCTCCATGTTCAAAATTACATCAAATTTTTTTGTTGTTTTTAGTTTTTCAGGCGATGAACATATATAGTTTATTTTAAGATTATTTTTTTTTGCATGTAAGCTTGCTATGTTAATATTTTTATTTGAAGCATCTATTGCTGTAACATTAGCTCCTAATCTACACATGGGCTCAGATAGCAGTCCACCTCCACATCCAATATCAAGGACATCTATACCATAAAGAGGATTTTTTTTATTTTTAAGTTGAAATTCCTTAATTATATTTTCTTTTATATATTTTATTCTTATTGGATTAAATTTATGAAGAGGTTTAAATTTTCCTTCTGGATCCCACCATTCGGCCGCCATATTTGAAAATTTTTCTATTTCTTTTTTATTAATACTGTTCATAATATATAATTAGTTGACATAACAATTAAGATGTACTTTATCAATTTATAACTAAATAATATTAATTCAACTGATCATGAAAACTGTTGTAATAAAATTTGGCGGAACTTCTGTTGGTAGTATCGATAGAATAAAAAAAGTATGCAAAATTATAGCTGCTTATAAAAAGAAAAAAAATAGAGTTTTGGTGATTTCATCTGCAATGAGTGGAGTGACCAATGAGCTTGTAAAAAAATCGAGGCAAATTAGCAATAATTTTAGTAGATCTGAATATGATGCACTTGTCTCTACTGGAGAACAAGTCTCATGTGCATTGATTGCTGGTAGACTTAGTCATGATGGTTTTAAGTCAAGGTCATGGGTTTCTTGGCAATTACCAATAATTACTGATGGACCTTATTCTGGTGCTAGAATAAACAAGATAATTACAAAAGAATTAAATAATTATGTGAAAGAAGGTGGGATACCAATTATTACAGGTTTTCAGGGAATTAATGATGAAAATAGAATAACCACAATAGGAAGAAGTGGTTCTGATGCTACTGCTATAATGTTAGCAAAATTTATTAAAGCTGATGAATGTATTATTTATACAGATGTTGATGGTGTTTATACAACTGATCCAAGACAACATAAAAAAGCAAAGAAAATTAAAAAAATATTTTACGATGAAATGTTAGAAATGGCATCTTTAGGATCAAAAGTGATGCAACCAACATCGGTTCAAGATGCAAAGTTAAATAACATTGATATTAAAGTTAAGTCTTCATTTGTTAATAAACCAGGTACATTAATCACAGGCTCTAAAAAAGCGTTTAGTGATCAAATAATTACAGGGATATCTTCAACTAAAAATGATGCCAAGATCACAATCGTAGGAGTTAAAGATAGGCCAGGTGTTGCTGCATCAGTTTTTAGACCTCTATCAAAAAATTTAATTAACGTTGATATGGTTGTACAAAATATTTCTCAAAATGGAAAAGATACCGACTTAACTTTTACAATTAAATCTGAAGATCTGAAAAAAACTGAAAAATTAATTAAGCAAAATAAATCGATATCTTATAAAAAACTCTCTTTTGATAAAAATCTTTCAAAAGTTTCCATAATTGGAGTTGGGATGATTACTACGCCTGGAATTACTTACAGGATGTTTCAAGCTTTAGCTTCACAAAAAATTAATATTTTAGTTATATCAACATCTGAAATAAAAATTTCAGTATTAGTTTCATCGAAAAATGTAAAAAAAGCAATAGCTGCTCTTCATAAAGAATTTAAACTAGGTTAAACTTATGAATGTAAGACCATTTAGAAATATAAAAAGAAAAAAAACTAAAGTAATTAACGTTGGTAGTGTTAAAGTTGGTGGTGACAATCCAATATCAGTTCAATCAATGACTAATACTTTAACTACGGATATTTCAGCTACTATTGAACAAATAAATAAAATTCATGAAGAGGGTGCCGACCTGGTTAGAGTTTCCTGTCCAGATGAAAATTCCTCAAAAGCCTTAAAGGAAATTACAAAAAATGTTCAAATACCTTTAATTGCAGACATTCATTTTCATTATAAAAGAGCTATAGAGGCTGCAGAAAATGGAGCGAAATGTTTAAGAATAAATCCTGGAAATATTGGTGATAAAAATAAAATCCATGAAGTCTTAAGTGCAGCAAAAAATAATGATTGTTCAATTCGAATAGGAGTTAATGCAGGTTCACTAGAAAAAGATATTCTAGAAAAGTACAAAGAGCCATGCCCTGAGGCATTAGTAGAGAGCGCAAAAAGAAATATTAAAATATTAGAGGATCAAGATTTTTTTAATTTCAAGATAAGCGTAAAGTCTTCTGATGTTTTTTTGTCGATTGCAGCTTATAGACAGCTTTCGGATGCTACTGATTATCCACTTCATCTTGGAATAACTGAGGCTGGAAGTTTTGTATCAGGAAGTGTTAAGTCTTCAATAGGACTAGGTTCATTGCTATTAGACGGAATAGGTGACACATTAAGAGTTTCTTTGTCAGATGATCCTGTAAAAGAAGTTAAGATTGGAAATGAAATACTTAAATCTTTAGGATTACGAAATAGAGGAGTTAAAATAATTTCATGTCCATCTTGTGCAAGACAAGCATTTCAAGTGATTGATACAGTTAAAATTTTGGAAGAAAAATTATCTCACATAAAAACCCCAATTACTCTATCTATAATTGGCTGCGTTGTGAATGGTCCTGGCGAAGCTGCTTTAACTGATATTGGAATAACTGGAGGTGGAAAAGGTAATAATATGCTTTATCTATCTGGGGTACAAAGTGAAAAAGTATTAACTAACGATATAGTTAATAAAGTTGTAGCAGAAGTTGAAAAAAAAGCCTCTGAATTAGAAAATTAAAAATGATACCAACAAAAACTATTGAAGAATTAATTATAAAACATTCTACGTTAGAGAAAGATCTATCTTCAGGGAATTTAGATAATAAATTATTTGCTGAAAAGTCAAAAGAATATTCTGATGTTAATGAAATTATTTTAAATGCGAAAAAATATTTATCATTTGAAAATGAAAAACAGGAATTAGAGAAAATATTAGATGATAATACCTCAGATAAAGAATTAAAAAATATGGCTGAGTTGGAACTAGGTGATTTAAAATCTCAACATGAGATTAATGAAAAAAAATTAAAATTATTTTTATTACCAAAAGATGAAGCTGATAAAAAAAATGCAATAATTGAAATAAGAGCTGGGACTGGAGGTTTAGAGGCAAGTCTATTTGCTTCAGATCTTTTCAAAATGTATGAAAAAGTAAGCAATAAAAAAAAATGGTCATTAGAATTGATTTCTATTTCAAGAAGTGATGCTGGAGGTTTAAAAGAGGTAATAGCATCTATTAAAGGTACAAATATATATTCAACATTAAAATATGAAAGTGGCGTTCATAGAGTTCAAAGAGTCCCAGATACCGAAACACAAGGAAGAGTACATACATCTGCAGCTACTGTTGCTGTATTACCTGAGGCTGAAGAAGTAGATTTAAAAATAAATGAGTCTGATCTAAGAATAGATGTTTTTAGAGCTGGCGGTCCAGGTGGACAATCAGTTAATACAACAGATAGTGCTGTAAGAATAACTCATATACCCACTGGTTTATCAGTTTCTCAGCAAGATGAAAAATCACAACATAAAAATAAAGCAAAAGGAATGAAAATTTTAAGAGCAAGATTATATGAGCTAGAAAGATCAAGAATTGATCAAGAAAGATCACAAGATAGAAAAACTAAAATTGGTACAGGAGATCGATCGGAGAGAATTAGAACTTATAATTTCCCACAAGGAAGAGTTACAGATCATAGAATAAATTTAACGTTACATAAATTAGAGGAATTTCTTGAAGGCGAAGCTTTTGATGAAATGATCGAGTCACTTACATTACAAGCACAAGAAGAAAGTTTAAGCAATTTAAAATAAATGAATATTCAATCAGCAATAAATCAAGGTGCTCAAATTTTAAAAAATAAATTTTTTTTAAATCCTTATTTAGATTCAGAAATTTTAATGTCAAAAGTAATTAATAAAGATAAAAAGTATTTATTATTAAATGCACAAAATAAAATAGAAGATAAAAAATTAAATTTGTTTCAAAAACTTATTAAGGAAAGGTCTAAAGGTAAGCCAGTATCGCATTTAACTAATAAAAAGTTATTTTGGAATTCAGAATTTTTTGTAACAGAAGATACATTAATACCTCGGCCTGATACTGAGTTAATTGTTGAAAATATTTTAAATTTAACAAAAAACAAAAATAAACTTAGTATTTTAGACATTGGTATAGGATCTGGATGTATACTGTTATCTATATTGAGTGAGAGAAAAGATTTTTATGGGACAGGAATAGATATAAGTAAAAATTGTTTAAAAATAGCAAATATGAATGCAAGTAATTTAAAGGTTTGTTCTAGGTTAAAATTATATAAATCTAATGTTGACAAATTTAATTTGGGCAAATATGATTTGATTATTTCTAATCCTCCTTATATTAAAACACATATTTTAAAATATTTGGATAAAGGGGTTGCTAAGTTTGAACCAAAAATAGCGTTAGACGGTGGATTAGATGGTTTATCAGAAATCAGAAAAGTTATTAAGAAGTCATCTGAGCTGATTAAAAAAAATGGTAAATTTATTTTAGAGATTGGTTTTGATCAAAAAAATAAAGTAATTAAATTATTAAATAAAGAGGGTTTTTATATAAATAGTGCTCTAAAAGATCTTGCTTATAATGATCGATGTATAGTTTGCACAAAAATATAATTATTTAAATCATGGTAACATTTAGGAATAATACTAATAACAACAATAGAAGAAATAATTTCAGAAGAAACGACAGAAATTTTAAATCCAATAGCGATAGGCAGAAATTTGGTACAAATTTTTCTAATGGCGATAATTTTAAAAGGAAATCTCCAGGTAGAAATAACCATAATGCGCCAAAATTAATTGAAAAATATAATGATTTAGCTAGAGAGGCTTTATCAAATGGTGACAAAATTCTTTCGGAAAATTACCTCCAGCACGCAGATCATTTTACAAGAATACTTAATGAAAGAGAGAGCTATAAAAGAGAGAGAAATTTAGAGGAGAAATCTGTAGAAAATGGATCAAAAAATAATCAGCTGTCAGAAAATAATGATATTTCTGAAAAAAATTTAAAAGATAATTCTAATTTAGATCCTAACACTGAAGCGGTAGCAGAGGTTAATTAATTTAAACCTATTATCTTTTCAGATTTAAGAACATCTAATTTAATTTTTTTTGTTTCAAACAACTTCCTTTCATTACCTTTTAATATCTTACCCGAAGGAAGCTTTAGTTTTTGAGAATTAACTTTTTTTCCATTTACGATCACTTCGTAATGCAGATGAGGTCCAGTAGATTTACCTGTAGAGCCAACATAACCTATTGTTTGACCCTGTTTTACTCTTACGCCTGCTTTAATGCCGCGAGCAAATTTTGACATGTGAGCATATACTGTTTGATAAGTTGAGTTATGTCTAATTTTAACACAATTTCCTCCTCCTCCACACCATCCAGCTTTTTTAACAACACCATCACCAGATGCCATTATTGGTGTACCAGTAGGTGCAGCAAAATCTGTACCTCTATGCATTTTATTGTATCCATCTATAGGATGTTTTCTCATACCATAAGATGATGAAAGTCTTGCTCCATTGATTGGAGTTTTCATTAAAGCCTTTTTAACACTCTTACCATTTATATCATAATGTCCTTCACTTCCTTCTTTATCAAAATAATATAGTCCATTATCTTGTCCACTTAATTTTAAATTGGCAAAAAGTATTTCTCCTGTTTCAATAATTTTATTTTTATCATTAAGAAAAATTTCATACATTATTTGAAACTTATCTTGTTTTCTTATATCTCTCTGAAAGTCTACTTGAAATCCATATATTCTAGCAAATTCAATTATTATATTTGCAGGTATTTGCTCATCTATTGCAGCTTTATACAGACTTTGTATAATTGAGTTTTCTTTGTAAACAATTTTTTTATTTAATTTAATGGATATAATTTTATCATTAAAACTGTCATTTAAATTATCTCTTATTAAAAATATTTTTTGTTTATTTGATATTTGAAAAGTGAATTCATTGATTTGATTATTTGTTTTATCCAAACTAAATTCAATAATCTGTTTAGTATTTAATTTATTTAGGTTAACTTTTTTTTTTAAAGCATTTTTAACTTTATTTATTTCTTTTTTTTCTATGAGGTAATCCTCTAAAATTTTATCAAATGTTTCACCAGCTTTTATTTTATGTTTTATTTTTTTGTATTTTGGTTCAAGGTTTTTAACTATGTGTGTTAGTGTCTTTTTAAAATAAATGTTATCTATAAAATTATCATAAACTTTTAAGTTTTCTTTTTTTGTTGAATTTAAATAATTTGTAGAAATTGCGGTAAGTAGAATTAATAAAACTAAGCTAAAAATTTCTAAATTTTTTTTAATTTTAACTATTTGATTTTTAAACATTTTATTTTTAAGAGAGTTCAATTATTAGTTTAGACTGTGTTAAAAATCAAAAAAAGCCCCTAAAATGGGTTGTTTTTATTTAAAAATTTATTCTTAAATGCTTGATTTCCTTTATTTTTAGCCTATAAGCACTGAACTTTCTCAATAAAATTATTGTTAAGACAATAAATTAATGAGGATTATTGAGCCTTTTAGCTCAATTAGCTATTTTAAAAGTTAAAATTTAAGAAGAGAAGTGTGGACGGTTAAGGTTACCAAAAATTTGTCGTACACACTTCAATCACATATAAATTTTATTCTTAGAATTTATATGGAAGCTAGTGTGCGCCGTTTTTAAACTTGAGAGTTTGATCATGGCTCAGAACGTACGCTGGCGGCACGCCTAACACATGCAAGTCGAACGAAGTAGCAATACTTAGTGGCAGACGGGTGAGTAACATGTAGGTATCTACCCTTTGGCCTGGAATAACACGAGGAAACTTGTGCTAATACCGGATAAGTCTTTACGGAGAAAGCTTTATGCACCATTGGATGAGCCTGCACTTGATTAGTTTGTTGGTGGGGTAATGGCCTACCAAGACTGTGATCAATAGCTGATTTGAGAGGATGATCAGCCACATTGGGACTGAGACACGGCCCAAACTCCTACGGGAGGCAGCAGTGGGGAATCTTGCACAATGGAGGAAACTCTGATGCAGCGATGCCGCGTGAGTGAAGAAGGCCTTTGGGTTGTAAAGCTCTTTCGTCGGGGAAGAAAATGACTGTACCCGAATAAGAAGGTCCGGCTAACTTCGTGCCAGCAGCCGCGGTAATACGAAGGGACCTAGCGTAGTTCGGAATTACTGGGCTTAAAGAGTTCGTAGGTGGTTGAAAAAGTTAGTGGTGAAATCCCAGAGCTTAACTCTGGAACTGCCATTAAAACTTTTCAGCTAGAGTATGATAGAGGAAAGCAGAATTTCTAGTGTAGAGGTGAAATTCGTAGATATTAGAAAGAATACCAATTGCGAAGGCAGCTTTCTGGATCATTACTGACACTGAGGAACGAAAGCATGGGTAGCGAAGAGGATTAGATACCCTCGTAGTCCATGCCGTAAACGATGTGTGTTAGACGTTGGAAATTTATTTTCAGTGTCGCAGCGAAAGCGATAAACACACCGCCTGGGGAGTACGACCGCAAGGTTAAAACTCAAATGAATTGACGGGGACCCGCACAAGTAGTGGAGCATGTGGTTTAATTCGAAGATACGCGCAGAACCTTACCAACACTTGACATGTTCGTCGCGACTCTAAGAGATTAGAGTTTTCGGTTCGGCCGGACGAAACACAGGTGCTGCATGGCTGTCGTCAGCTCGTGTCGTGAGATGTTGGGTTAAGTCCCGCAACGAGCGCAACCCTCACTTTTAGTTGCCATCATTAAGTTGGGCACTCTGAAAGAACTGCCAGTGATAAGCTGGAGGAAGGTGGGGATGACGTCAAGTCCTCATGGCCCTTACGTGTTGGGCTACACACGTGCTACAATGGTATCTACAACAGGAAGCAAGACTGCGAGGTCAAGCAAATCCTTAAAAGATACCTCA
>CACDRL010000006.1:0-37500 GCA_902555435.1 uncultured Pelagibacteraceae bacterium | reverse complement strand
GATCATTATACAAGGAGAGTAAAATCATTGTATTTGATGAGTCTACTAACTCATTAGATAATGAGACTGAGATTAACGTATTAAGATCACTGCTCACAATTGGAAATGAAAAACTAGTATTTATGATTACACATAATTCTAATTTATTAGAAAAATTTGATAAAATTATTTTTTTAGAAAACGGAAAATTAATTGGCTTTGATAACTTCAAAAACTTATTTGAGACCAACTTAAGTTTTAAACAACTATATAATATTCAAAAAAATAACTAGCTAAGTAGTTCTTTTATTTTCTTTATCACTAAATTTTGCTCTGTTTTTTTGAGACTATAAAATATAGGAATACTTAGTGCTTGTTCATAGTATTTCATTGATACAGGAAATTTGTTGGGTCTATAATTATATTTACGTTTATAATAAGGTTGAAGAAAAACAGGGATATATAAAACTTGAGAGCCAATACCACATTCAAATAAAAATTTCATAAATTTATTTTTCGATAAGTTTATTTTTTTGAAGTCTACCAGTATCGTATAAAGGTGGTAAGCATGTAGTACCTTTTTACTTTTAAACGGTATTTTTAAGTTTTTTAAATTTTTAAAATTTTTATTGTATATATTGGCAATTTGATTTCTTTTTTTTGTAAATAAATTTATTCTTTTTAATTGAGATTTACCTAAGGCTGCTTGTAAATCTGTTATTCTATAATTAAAACCTAATACATCCATTTCATAGTACCATCTATTCGGTTGATTATTCTCATCGAAAGCTAAATTTTTATTTTTAAATTTTAAAGGATTTTTGTGAATACCATGAGTTCTATATAATAATAGTTTTTGATAAATTGTTTCGTCGTTAGTTGTAATCATACCTCCTTCTGCTGTAGTTATTGGTTTTACAGGATGAAAACTAAAAGTAGAGATATCTGAATATTTACATGAACCTACTTTAAAATTATTATATTTCCCACCTAATGCGTGACAGGAGTCTTCTATGATATGAAAATTATATTTTTTTTTAAGTCTATGTATTTTGGCCATTTCACTCGAATGTCCACAAAGGTGTACTGGGATTACTAAATCAATTTTTTTTTGTTTTAATTTTTTCTCTAATTCATTTACATTTATACAATATGTATTTTTATCGATATCAACAAAATCTACATTTGCTCCTAAAAATTCTGCACAATTTGCAGATGCAACAAAAGTAACTGCAGAGGTTAAAATTCTAGATTTTTTATTAATTCCCAGTGCCAAACAGGAAAGATGTAATGCAGCTGTTCCTGTAGCGCATGCTACAGCATATTTGGCTCCTACATATTTTGCAAAATCTTTTTCGAAATCAAAAATATTTGGTCCTTGTGTAATAAAATCAGACTTTAAGACATTTGTAATTTTTTTAATGTCTACTTTATCAATACTCTGTCTGCTATACGGTAAAAATCTTTTAGCCATTTTATTTTAGACTTAGTAAATTATTATAAATTTTACTATCAGGCCTTTTAATTTTTTTTTGAATAAACATTTTTTTTATATTTGTTAGCGCATTTTTAATAGTTTTTTTTGCAACAAAACCAGTTTTTTGTTTAATTTTTTTTGACGAAACTCTATAATTTCTTAAATCCAAAGAGCTATCATTTATACTTAATTTAGCTGTAGGAAAAACTTTTTTTACAATTTTTGCAATTTCTATAATTTGATAATTTAATTTTTCAGATGATAAATTAAATATTTGATTTGCTATATTACTTTTTTTAGCTTTTATAATTGAAATGATTCCATCAGCTACATCATCTACGTGTATATTCGGTCTCCATTGTTTACCTCCATTAACATTAATTTTCTTTTTGAAATAAGCAAATTTTGCCATTGTATTGACAACGAGATCAAATCGCATTCTCTTTGATGGACCAAAAACAGTACCTAATCTTAAAATTGTTGGTTTAAAATAATTGTTACTACTAGACATAAGTGCTTTTTCTGACATTATTTTTATTCTAGCATAATGTGATATAGGATTTAAACTTGAACTTTCATCTAGTAGTTTATTATTTTTATCAAGGCCGTAAACAGAACATGAAGACGTATAGATAAATTTATCAATAGCAAGATGTGAACAAAGATTAGCAAAACTTAATACTGATAAATAATTTGTTTTTAAAGCATCTTCAGGTTTAGCGCTACATGCGGGATCTCCAACAATCTCTGACAAATAAACAACCATATCAATTTTTTTTATTGACTTGATTTGCGTATTTAAGTCACAAACATCCCCATTTATAAATTTGAAATTTTTTTTATTTTTAAAATTCTTTTGAATTATCTTTTTATCATACATAAGCTTATCAAGCACTGTCACATGATAATTCTTTTTTAAAAGTTTTGAGCTTAAAACTGTACCAATATAACCAGCTCCACCCACAATAAGAATTTTTGGCAACTTATTTGAGAGATTAGTTTTTTTTTCAATTTTTTTTTTTTCAAGAATTTCTAAAACTCTTTCGACAGGAATTATATCTTTTACTTTTTTTTGATTACTAAGCACAGGTAAGTAAAAAATTGAATTATTTAAACTTTCACTTCCAAATTTACTTTTATTAAATTTTTTTTTAACTAATTCCTCATGAAAAACATAAGAAACTTTAGTATTGTAAATTTTTTCAATTCGATCATTAAGATTGCAGCCAGATAAAATTGCTCTTCGCAGATCACCTGAAGACACAACGCCTATAAGTGATTTGTTTTTATCTACAACAGTTAAAATTTTTCCATATTCTCCATGTAATTTTTGAAGAGCAAATTTAATTGTATTATTTTTAGTTAAGCTTAAATTTTTTGACATGTAGATTATCTAAACTTGATATCCCAATCATACCATAGACTGCTTTTAAATCTAAAGTCGTCTTTTGCACTTTGCTCAAGAGAAAAAGTAGTAAAAACCATAAGTTTAGAGTCGTATTTTAAATTTTGTATTCCATGAGCGTATCCACCAGGGATATATAAAATTTTTGGAGAATTAGAATTAATAACATATTCTTTTACTGGTAATGACTTTGAGGGCTTTTTCCAATTATCTATTTTTACAGCACATATTTTAAATGAACCTTGAATAACAAATAAAAACTTTTCTTCTTTTTTGTGCCCATGCCAAGCTCTAATAAAATTTATATTATTGTTACTGACTTGATAAAATCTTTTTATTTTTTTTTGTATGAAATTAAATTCATTACAATAAATTACATTTCCTCTATCATCATAAGAGCTGTTTACATCAATAATTTTTATACCACTTGATTTCATTGGAATGATTTATATTAACATTAGACTAAATTTAAAGTATATATATATAAGAAAATATTTAATCAATAGATTTAAATCACAAATACTATGGATGATCTTGAAACTGGTTTACTTAAAGAACATAAGGAGGCAGTAAAATCCTGGTGGAATTCTGATCATACAAAACAAAAATGGCATGGCCAAACATATGAGTCAGATTTTGAAACACATTTACATTATTGGATAAGACAAGAAAAAACGTTGAAGTTATTGGATGAATTGAATTTACCAAAAGATTCAAAAATTTTAGAATTAGGTTTTGGAGGTGCCGAACTTGCTGGAAAAATTTTAGATAGAGAGTTTATTTATCACGGTATAGATATATCTGAGCATTTATGTGAGAATGCAAAGAAAATTTATTCTGAAAATATAAATAAGGGACAAGCTTTTTTTTATAAGGGGAGTTTGGAAGAAAAATTAAATTTTGAAGAAAATTATTTTGACTTAGTCATAATTTGTGGAGCAATTCATTATGCTGGAAAGCTTTCAAATAATTTTTTAGAGGTAAAAAGGGTTTTAAAAAAAGAAGGATATTACATTATTGGTCAAGGTAATATGTTTACACTTAATGATTTAATAAGTTTTAGAAAATTACTTAAATGTTTAATTTGGTATTTTACGAATGAAAAATATATGCACTCATATTCTTTATCTTTTAGAGACATAATTTTTGAATCAAAATTAAAAAAATATTTTCTAAAATACGAGAATAGTAATTTTTTTAAATTGAATTTTATGAATAAAAAATCTAATAGCTGGAAATATAAAATTCACAAAAGAATTTTCTCATTCTCCTCATTAAAAAATACAATTGAAAATAACGAATTTGAAGTAATTAAATTTTATGGGGGTCCATTTTTATATGCTTCTGAAAGAAAAAATAGTATTATAAAAAAATTTTTTAATAATATTTTTCAATTTTTGTTAGATAAAAAAATATTTAATTTTCTAATAAAAATATCTGATAATTTTGTATTTTTGTCAAAACCTAATCACAAGCTATAAATGAATATAGCAATAATACCTGCTAGAAAAAATAGTCAAAGAATAATTAATAAGAATATTAAAATTTTTAATGGAAAACCAATTATATATTGGTCAATTGATGCAGCATTTAAGTCAAAATTATTTAAAGAGGTTTATGTATCAACAGACTCAGAAAAAATTGCAAAAGTTGCTACAAAATATGGTGCAAAAGTTTTATATCCAAGACCTTCAAAATTCTCAGATAATTATTCCACAATAATTGATGTAATTAAATTTGAGATTAAAAATTTAGAAAATAAAAAGATTATTTTCAATAACATTTGTTGTATTTTTCCAGCAGCACCATTAATTGAACCTATATTTTTATCAAAAAGCTATAAATTATTAAAAAAAATAAAATTTAAAGGTTTTGTATTTGCAGTAAATAAACTCCCAAAGTCAAATTTAAGAGGCTTTTATTTTAAAAAAAATAAACTTAATCTAATTAAATCCTCTTTTAAAAATACTAGATCTCAAGATCTACCAAAAATTTATGTTGATGCTGGTCAATTTTATTGGGGAGCAAAAAAATTATGGAGAAAAGAAAAGAGTGTATTTATAGAAAATTCAAATATTTTAGAATTACCTTACTCTAAGTCGGTAGATATTGATAATTTAACTGATTGGAAAAAAGCTGAGTTTTATGCAAAAAAAAAATAAGCCAATTATAAACCTTATTACTGGCAAACTCATATTTTTAGGAGGTCTAACAAGAAGTGGAAAAAGTTTTTTATGTCCTATTGTCTCAACATTTAAAAATACAGAGATGTTCATTTGTAACTCGGTTGCAGAAAATATCTACTATTTAAATTATTTAAAAATGATTAACAATCAAAGTGCATTATATTTATTTAGGCATATTTATAACGAAAAAATATATAATTTAAATATAGGCAGAGATTTGAACAGAAGAAAATTTGATTATAGTTCTATAACTAAATATAAAAATCAAAAAATTTACCTTGTAAGAGAAAAATCAGTTAAAGAGGGTGATATAAAAATTAAAGATATAAAAAGAGATCAAAATAATTATCCTGTAATGTTTCATGATGTTTTGATCAATCCAAATTTTATTTTTAAATCTTTTCCAAAATCAAAAATTATATTCATTGAAAGAGACCCTGTTGATTTAATTTATGAATGGAAAGAAAAGAAATATTATGGACAATTTTATTCAAATCCAAGAAATACAACACTTGCATTCAAGTTTAATAAAAAAATTTCTTACCCATTTTGGTGTAAGGGACTTGAAAATGAATATGTTAAATTAAATAATTCGTATGAAAAAACGATTTTTTTGTTAGAGAGGTTGTATAAAATACAAAAGAATAATTATCTTAAATATAAAAAAAAATATAAAAAAAATATTTTAATTTTAAAATTTGAAAAATTAGTACAAGAAACTAATATTGAAATTCATAAAATAGAAAAATTTTTAAATATAAAAAAAAGTAGATTTACCGCATTAGAAATAAAAAATCAGAATGGAAACAGAAATAATATTGATTTAATCCGCAACAAGAGAAGAGATATAATCATTAAAAATATCAATGCTAAATTTAAAAAAAAATTAATTGAATTAGAAAATTTATATTTAAAAAAATGAAATTTATTAAAAAAAATTTTTTAAAAAACTTAGTTTTAGTAACAGGAACCCATACTTCTGGAAAAAGTATGGTTTCACCTGTTGTGGCAAGCTTAACAAAAGTAGAGATGTTAAGAAAAATTTATTATTTAGATCAATTATCAATTTTGCATAATTTTAAAAAAATTAATCCAGAAGTTGCAAAATTTTTTGGCCAACACATACTAGATTTAAGTTACTATGAGCAGCTTATTGGAAGAAATTTAAATTTTAGAGTAGAAGATGAAACTAGTGTTTATCAGTCTAAAAATCCAAATTTATACAAAAAGAGAATTACATCAAAAAGAGGAGAAAAGGTTTTAGCTTATCACCAAAAAATTGGAACACACATGCTTCTTGATGCTCATGATGGCATTTGGTTTTATAAATTCTGGAAAAATCTTAAAATTAAAAATTTAAAAATAATCAATATTCATCGTAATCCTATTGATATAGTTAATTCGTGGATTAATTCTGATTTAGGAGCAGCTGAGAAGCAAATCCTTTGTCAGATACCTCTAATTTTTAAAAATAATAATATTAAACCTTTCTATCTGCATAATAATTTTAAAAAAAAAAATTTAAAAAATAAAACAGAAATAATAATTGATATGGTAGATGAGTGTGTAAGGAATGAAATAAGTGAATATAAGAGAATTAGAGATAAAAAAAAAATATTGAGAATTAATTTTGATAATTTTGCAACTAATACAGATTATAATATAAATAAGATATGCAATTTTCTAAATCTTAAAAAATCAAGCTTTACAAATAAAATAATGAAAAAAGAAAATTTACCAAGAATTTTAAATAATTTAGAACGAACAAAAAAATTAAAAAAAATTAAAAATAGAATTAGTGAAAAAAAATATCAGAAATTATTAAATTTAGAAGAATTTTATAATAATAATTAATTTATTTTATGGTAATTTGGATTTTAGGTCTTTCAGGTGCCGGCAAAAGTTTTTTAAGTTTGAAACTTAAAGAGGAACTTAAAAATGATTTTGGAGAATTTATAATTTTAGATGGCGATGTAATAAGAAATGTCTTTGATAATGATCTGGGATTTTCAATTGAAGATAGAAACACAAATGCTTCTAGAATTTCTAAGTTGACCCACTTTCTAAGTAAAAATAAAATTAATGTTATTGTTCCAGTACTCTCACTTTTTCCTTATTGGCTTGAATGGAATAGAAAAAATATAAATGAATATTATGAAATTTTTATTGATGTACCGATATCAACCTTAAAAGAAAGAAATAATAAAAATATATATTTCAAACAAGGAAAAGTGAATAAAAATGTTGTTGGAATAGATATAGAATATAAATGTCCCAAAAATTTCGATTTAAAAATTTCAAATAATTTTGAAGAATATTCGTTAAAAAAAAATTTAAGTTTGATAAAAAAATTAATTAAAAAAAATGTATAATTTATTATATTTCGTTTTTTTTATTTTAATTTTAGAACTATCTTTGTATTTTTTTATTCAACATTATAAAAAAAATTTTCAATGGCTAATTACCAAAAATGATGAATTTCCAAATTTTAAAAAGAAGAATATAGATAGTTTTTTCAGATCAAGTTATGATAGAAGACTTGGTTGGTTGAAAAGACCCAATATTACTGATTTTCATGATAAAAATAAAAAAAAAACAAAATTTTCTATAGATAAATTGGGAGCAAGAAAATCTAAGTATAGTAACCTTGCAAAGAAGATTGAAGCATACGGTGATTCATTTGTTTTTGGACGTTATGTTCAAGATGAACAAGTTTGGACAGAGATATTGTCAAAAAAATTGAATTGTCATGTAATAAATTATGGAGTGGGTAATTATGGCTTTGATCAATCTCTGCTTAGGCATGAAATAAATAAAAAAAAAAATTCAATATATACAATTATTGGTGTAGTGCCGGAAACTATAAACAGAATAAATTCAATATGGAAACATTATTTAGAATTTGGAAATATTTATGGATTTAAGCCTAGTTTTTATATTGAGAAAAAAAAGTTAAAGTATAGAAAAAATCCTATAAAAAATATTAAAAATTTTGAAAAAGAAAAAATTTCTAAAATTATAGAATCTGTTTCAAAAAAAGATATCTTTTATCAAAAAAAATTTAAAAAATTTCAGTTTCGAAGTCTCTATATAATTTCATTTTTTAGAAATTTTAATTTTAATTGTAAATTGTTTATAAAAATTTTATCTTTTCCATTTAAAAAGGAAAAAGATAAAAAAAAATATCTTTTTCCACTTTATTATTCTAGCAATATAGAGAGTGCCAATAAACTTTACATAGACAAACAAAGCACAACATTATTTAAATTATTAATAAAAAAATTCAAAAAAAATACACAAAAAAAAAATTCAATACCTGTAATTGTAATTTTTCCACAAAAAAGAGATATTGAGCTCTTTAGACAGAGGAAAAATTATTATTGTAGCTTTTTTAGCTCAATAAAGGATATAAAAATAATTGATTTAACTGAATTTTTATCAAAAAAAAATATAAATAAAATTTATTTAGATGAAGAACATGGTGGTCATTTAACAGCTTATGGGAACAGAATTGTTACGAATAAAATTGAAATTGAATTAAACCATGCTTGATACTAAGGCAAATACATTAAAAAACTTAGAAGGTAAAATCGAAAAATTTTTAACACCAAAATCAATAATTTTTAGTGTTTCTGAATGGACGAATAAAAAAGAGAATATAATTAGTAAAATTAAAAAAAAATTTAAAAAAAAAATAATAATTAGATCATCCACGACTTTTGAGGATACAAAAAAAACCTCAGCTGCTGGAGCTTTTGAATCAATTTTAAATATTAATTCTAAAGATAATAATAAAATAAAAGAATCAATTAATAAAATTATTAAAAGTTATAAAAAAAAAATTAATAATATTCATAATCAACAAATTTTGATTCAAGAGATGATACAAGAAATTAAAATGAGTGGTGTTATTTTCACAGGGGATAATTTAGGTTTCCAAAATTATTACACTATTAATTATGATGATGTTACAGGTAGAACAGATACAGTTACTTCAGGAAACTCAGCATATTCAAATAAAACTTTATATATTTATAAAACAAAATATTTTCTTTTAAGATCTGATAGATTTAAAAAAATAATAAAAGCAACAAAGGAAATTGAAAATTTTTTTACCGTCCCTCTCGATATTGAATTTTGTTTAACTAAAAAAAATCATTTGTATTTATTTCAAGTAAGACCCATAGTATTAAAAAAAGCTTTAAAAAAAAGATTTGTAACAAAGAATTTAAACAAAAAACTAAATTTAGAATTTAATAATATTAAAAACTCACTTAACAAAAATAATAAATCTGAATTATGTGGTAAAACAACAATGTTTAGTCAAATGTCAGACTGGAATCCTGCTGAGATGATTGGTCAGTTTCCGTCAAAATTGAGTTATAGCCTTTATTCTAAATTAATTACAAATAAATCCTGGTTAACCGCAAGGAAAAAAATGGGCTATAAATACTTTAAAGACAGCTCACTAATGCAGAGTTTTGCTGGCAGACCTTACATCGATATTAGAAAAAGTTTAAATTCTTTATTACCTGAAAATTTAAACAAAATGATTTCAAATGAATTGATAGATAAAAGTATCCTAAAATTAAAAGTTAATCCTTCTTTTCATGATAAAATTGAATTCAATCTTTTTCCAACTTGTTTTTCCTTTCAAATTCAAAAAAAGTTAGCTGACTTAGGATATAAAAAAAATTTTCATGAAATAGAAAAAAAATTAATTCATATATTTACCCTAAATTTAAAACATAAAAGTTATGGAAGCATAAAATATAATTTAAATAAAATTGAAATTTTGGATAAATTACAAAGAAATAGTTACTATAATAAAAAATTTAGTGTTGTTTCGATTAGAAGAATAATTAAAGATCTAAAAAAATTAGGTATTATACCTTTTTCAATTTTAGCAAGACACGGATTTATTGCTAAGGATATATTAATTTCTTTAAAAGAGGTAAAAGTTTTAAATGAAGTAGATGTGGAAAATTTTATGAGATCTTTTTCAACTATCACAACAGATTTTTTAAATGATCAAGTTCAATTAAAAAAAAAAAAATTATCTTATAAAAGCTTTATAAACAAATATGGGCATTTGCGTGCTGGCACTTATGACATAAAGTCGAATAACTATTCTAAAATGGACAAAAAAGTCTTACTTAATGATGATGTAAATTCTGTATTAAAACATAAAAAATTTAGTATTTCAAAATTAAAAAATATTAAAATTCAAAAGTTGCTTGTAAAAAAGAAAATAAATTTAAGTGTGAATCAGTTATTTGAATATATTGAGACTTCAATCAAATCTAGAGAGTATGCAAAATTTATTTTTACAAAAAGTGTAAATGTAATACTTGAAAAAATAATATACTTTTCAAAAAAGAAAAAATTAAAAGTTAAAGAAATTGAAAATTTAACAATAGATCAATTAATTAATTTACATAATTCTCCAAAAAAAATTATTCAAAATAAAATAAATAAAAATATTAAAGAATCAGAATTAAATAAAATAATTAAACTGCCGGAAATTATTGTTGAAAAAGAAAATGCCTTCGTTGGTGCTTCGGTAGTAAGTATACCCAATTTTGTAACTGATCAAAATGTTACTTCTAAAATTTTATATTTAAAAAACAAAATAGAAAATAATTTAGACAATAAAATAATATTATTAGAAAATGCTGACCCTGGCTTTGATTTTATTTTCAGTTTTAAAATAAATGGTTTAATAACAAAATATGGTGGAGCTAATTCTCATATGACCATAAGATGTAATGAATTAAATATTCCCGCAGCGATTGGTTGTGGAGATGCTTTATTTGAAAAAATTAAATTAGCTAATAAGATAAATCTTAATTGTAAAAATTTGTTAATAAGAGAACAATAAATTATGAAAAATAAATTTATATTAATATCTATGCGTCAGGATTATTTTTATAACAAAAAAGAATTAAGGTTTTGCATAGATGTAAAACTTATAGATTGGGTTTTAAAATTAGGATTTAATCCCCTTTTGGTTTCAGATATAAAAACATTAAATTATTTTTTAAAACAAAAAAATTTTAAATTTAAAGGTATATTGTTGAGCGGAGGGAACAATATAAATAAAAATTCTTTAAGATATAAAATTGAAAAAAAATTAATTGAAATTTCTAAGAGTAAGAAAATTCCACTTCTTGGAATATGTCATGGTATGCAATTCATGAATGTTTTTGAAGGTGGTTCTTTGAAAAAAGTAAAAAACCATGTTCGAATTAACCATAAAATTAATAGTAATTATTATTATCCATTAAAAGTTAATAGCTTTCATGACTATGGAATAAATAAATTGGGGAAAAATTTTGAAGTGATAGCTTATTCTGAAGATAACCAGATTGAAGCTATAAAGCATAAAAAATTTAATTGGCTTGGCTGGATGTGGCATCCTGAGAGAGGCAATAAATATAATAAAGTTTTAATTAAAATAGCTAAATCTTTTTTTAATAAAAAATGAAAATATACAATAAAAAAATTTCAATTAATCATCCACCTTTTATAATTGCAGAAATATCAGCTAACCACAATAATAGTATTAAAAGAACTTTAAAATTAGTTAGAGAAGCCAAAAGAGTTGGCGTCGATGCAATAAAATTACAAACTTATAAACCAGAGTCTTTAACTTTAGACTCTGACAAATCTCAATTTGTTATCAATGATAAAAAAAGTTTGTGGTATAAAAAAAGCTTATTTGATTTATATAAAAAAGGTGCACTTCCAATAAGTTATTATAAGGAAATTTTTAATGAAGCAAAAAAAAATGATATTATCTGTTTCAGCACACCTTTTGATGAAGAATCAGTTGATTTTTTAAGTAAATTTAAAGTCCCTGCTTTTAAAATAGCTTCATTCGAAAATAATCATTTTCCATTGATTGAAAAGGTAATTTCAAAAAAAAAACCTGTAATTATATCTCTAGGAGCAACCACATATAATGAAATAATTTATTTGTATAAATTTTTAAAAAATAAAAAATTTAATAACTTTGCTTTTCTGCAATGCACTAGTTCATACCCAGCTAAAATTGAAGAAAGCAATGTAAAAACAATTATTGATTTAAGAAAAAAATTTAAAATAGAAATTGGTTTGAGTGACCATACACCTGGGATAGGTGCAGCAATTTCTGCAATTTCTTATGGAGCCAGTATAATTGAGAAACATTTTACGTTAGATAAAACTGCAGGTGGATTAGATGATATTTTTTCTATGGATCCCGATGATTTTAATCTTCTCGTGAAAGAGTCAAAAAATGCTTGGTTAAGCTTAGGAAAAACATATTATGGTTTAACAAAATCTGAAAAAAGACATAAAGTTTTTAAAAGATCAATTTATGCTAAAAAAGATATAAAGAAAGGCGAATTGTTTTCTGAAAAAAATCTTAAAGTCATAAGGCCCAATTATGGTCTTGAGCCAAAATACTATAAAAAAATATTAGGTAAAGTTGCAAAAAGAAATATAAGTTATGCAACACCCTTGAAAAAAAAAGATTTAAATTCTTAAAATAGTTTTCTTGAAAGCTTGCTTATTTTTCCATCACTCAAATGTATTTGTTTAAAAACTTTTGATGTTTCCTTAGGACTATTTTTGAAAGCAATACGTAGTATATTCATCCAATTAATGTTGTTTTTTTTTCTTACTTTTTCAATTTCATTGATTGCATCTAAGTAAAAATTAGTTGAATTATTTTTTATTTTATAAAAAGTAACTATATTTTTTTTAGAATTCAGTTCACTAAAGCCATTTTTTTCAAAAAAACGAATTGAAATGAGGTTTTTTTTTTTAATTTTTGCAATTAGTATACAATTATCTTTTATTTTTTTTTCAAATAATTTTAAACACTGAGTTCCAATATTTTTATTTTGGCTTTGAGTTTCTAAAGCTATTGATACAATTATTGTATCACCTATTAAGTCCCCTCTAATATAACCAATTTTTGATTTTCCTCTATAACATGTAAAATAATATTGATTTTTATAATTTTTAATAAACCATTTGTTGTGATCTTCAATTTTTATTTTAGATGTATTTAAAGAATTTTTTCTATTTTTAGAACTGTTTCGAATAGTAAAATATTTATTACTGTCAGATATATTTGTTTTTTTAATATTTATTTGTCCCATTCATTTATTATTCTATAATAAAATTTTCACGAATTGGAACTTCTTTTTTAAGAAGATATTTTTTTGCCTTAGCAGGCGTATGTTCCGTAAAATGATAGATACTTGCTGCTGCAAAAGCATCGGCACCATTTTTATATGCTTCATAGAAGTGATCGTAATTACCAGCTCCACCAGAGGCAACCACAGGAACGTTTACTAAAGATGATGTAATTTTAATTAATTCATTATCATATCCATTCATTAAACCATCATGATCAATAGAATTTATTACTATCTCACCCGCACCTCTATCAACACACTCAGTGAGTAAGTTTTTAAACTTTAAATTCGATTTAATTTTACCTAAGTTATAAAAACATTCGTAATTATTATTAATTTTTCTTACATCAATAGAAACCGTAATTGCCTGAGAGCCAAATCTTTTTGAAGCTTCATTAATTATATTTCGATCTTTAAAAATGATACTATTAATTACAATTTTATCTGCTCCATATTCAAAAAGATCATTCATTTGAGAGATTTTTTCAATTCCACCTCCAATAGCTATTGGAACAGTAACGCAATCAGTCATACTTAATATGAAGTCTTTATCAATCGTATTATTATTTCTAGAAATATCAAAAAAAAATATTTCATCCACATCTCTCGAATTATAGATTTTTATTGTTGTTAGAGGTGATCCAGCTGAACGTTTTTCATTTTCAAATTTATTCCCTTTAACAAGGGTTGTGCCGTTCCAAAGCATTATGGGAATTATTCTTACCTTAAGCATTTATAAAATTTTTTAAGATTTGCATTCCAGCATTGGAACTTTTTTCAGGATGAAACTGTGTGCCAAATACATTATCTTTATTTATTATTGATGGAAATTCTATACCATACTTTGTGGTTGCAATTAATTGATCAGAATTGACAATTTTAAATGAATAACTATTTACAAAATAAAAATCTGAATCATTAGGTAAGTTTTCAGTTATTAAATTTTTATTTAAAATTTTTATACTATTCCATCCAATATGAGGTAATTTTAAATCACAACCTTGTTTATACATATGCTCGACATCACCCTTAATTATATCTAATCCATCTGATTTTCCATGTTCATATCCATAGGTACTTAAAATTTGCATCCCAACACAGATACCAAATAATTTATTATTTTTATTAGAAGAAAAATCTTTAATAGATTTTTCCCATCCTATTTTTTTTATTAGTTGAATAGCATCCTTATAAGATCCAACACCTGGTAAAAAAACTTTATTAAATTTGAAAATTAATTCTGGATTTAAAATTATTTCTACCTCAACATTCAATTTCTTTAGGCTATTGTATAAGGATCTTATGTTTCCTATTCCATAATTAATTATGGCGACCTTAGTTGTCATATCTTAATTTTATCAATGAGCCATCATCATCTTTGACTAATTTACCACCCTGGTCAGTTTTAAAGATTTTCTTATTAGTAAAATTATCACATATCTGGATAAAATCTTTTTCTGACATACCAATCTTTGATAAAATTTTATCTAAGGGTTTTCCCATATATGATTTTGGATATTTACCTTCAAGTTTTTTTGCTAAGCTTAAACCTTTGTTTCTATCTATTTTACCTCTTCTTATCATATAAGATAATTGATCAGTTGCTCTTGCAAATCCAAACTTAAGATATTTAAAATAATCATGAATACCATGCTGATAATTATCAATTTTTTCAAAATTGAAATAACAACCCTCTAAATTTTGCTCATACTCCTTGAAACCATTATTTTTTGAAATTTCAAAATTTCTTAAAGAATCCCATCGTTCATAATATCCAAGAAAAATACCTAAAATAGATTTTTCTCTTAATATTTCTTTTGATGGATAGTTATAAATTTCTAATTCATGTTTTTTAAAGCCATGATTTTCAATTAAATCTGATACTCTAAATCCAATGAGTCCCCCAAACTCCTCCATCCAGTTTTGATCTAAAATACTATTATTTAAGGACTCCTCAGGACCACCGTATTCTAATTGAGGATTTTCTCCCCATAAAATTAAAGGAATATTATAAGCTAAAGCAAACTTTACTGGGGCAGTAAAAATAGAAACATGTTCGGGCCAGGAGATATCTCCTAGTAGTTCAAGTCCAATTTTATTAATTTTAGCTCTAATTTTTGAGTTGTTAGAAATTTCTACTACATCAAATCCAATTTTTTTAATATTTTCTAAATTATTTCTTCCTACTTCCGACAAATCACAAGTTGAAGCTGTAACAAAAACTGGGTTTAAACCTAACTCTTTGGCTCTAATTATTTGGTAAGTGCTATCCTTACCTCCGCTACCTGGAACTACACAATTCCATTTACTTTTATCTAATTTTTTTTCACTAATAATTTTAAAAAGATCAGACTTTCTTTTTTTCCAGTCAATTTTTTTTTGAAAATCAAAGCTTATACATGCATTGCAAACACCTTCACTATTTAGGTATTGATCTGGTCTAGTGTCTGGCATTATGCATCGATTGCAGTAATTCATAGAATTTTAAGATATATTAATATAATCATTTCTTATAATGAATTTAAAATCTCATTCAAATAAAATTATTCCTATTATTCTTGCAGCTGGGCGTGGTTCTAGAATGGGGACTTTGACAAAAAATAAACCAAAGTCTTTTGTCAAAATTGGAAAAAAAAAACTAATTGATAAAGTTCTTGAAAATTTTGAGAACCTGGGATTTAAAAAAATAATAATTATTACTGGATATAAAAGTAACCAATTTGAACAATTTAAAAAAATTGATAAAATTAAAAATAAGAAATGGAAATCAACAAATATTTTTGGCAGTTTAATTTGTGCTGATGAAATATTGTCCAAATATCAATGCATTATTTCTTATGCAGATATATTTTATGAGGAAGAAGCAATAAAAATATTGAATAAAAGTAAAAAAAAAGGAATAGTTATATTAAGTTACAAACATTGGAAAAAATATTGGAAAGAACGATTTGTAAATCCTTTATCAGATTTAGAGACTTTTAGAACTAACAGCAGAAATCAACTTGTAGAAATTGGTAGTAGAACAAATTCTTATAAAAACATCAAAGGTCAGTACATGGGTGTTTTTAAAATTCATCCAGAGTCATGGAAAAATATAAAGAAACATCTTTTTAAAAACATAAAAAATTTGAATAAAATAGATATAACAGCATTATTCCAATTAATCATTAGACAGAAAATTTGTGATATTCATGTTGAAAATTACAAAAAAAAATGGTTCGAGATAGATAATATTAAAGATTACAAAATTTCAAAAAAATCTATTGAATATTAACTTTGTCATAAACTCATTAGATAATTTTACGAAAAAAAAGTAATTCAAAATTTGTATATTTTAAATCTTTTAATAAATTATATATTGATCTTACTTAAGCAGTTTTATTGATTTTTTAAAAAAAACTTGAATAAATTTGTAAATCTTTATACTAGAACTCAACAAAAAAATTTTAATAACAATCGAAAAAAATAATTAAATACCGAAAATGAGTCCTTGGAAATATGAAAACTTATTTTATCTAACGTCAGATAAAAAAAGAATACTTAAATTATTGGATCATTATGAAATTTATAAAAAAATTTTAAATATTAAAGGAGATATAATTGAATGTGGTGTTTTTAAAGGCGCAAGTTTAATTAGATTTTTAACTTTTAGAGATTTAATAGAAAAAAAAAATAAAAGAAAAGTAATTGGTTTTGATGCATTTGGAAAATTTCCTCAACCGAATAAAAATTATAAAAACAATAAAGCAGACAAAATTTTTGCTAAAAGACATGATGATAATATTGGTTTAGGTATAAATAAGAATTTACTAAATAAATATCTAAAAAAAAAAAATATAACAAATTATAAACTTATAAAAGGAGACGTATTAAAGACATTACCAAATTATTTAAAAAATAATAAAAAATTAAAAATAGCACTCTTACATTTAGATTTAGATGTTTATGAACCAACAAGATTTGTATTAAATAATCTTTATAAATATATTACAAAAAATGGTATTATTCTTCTTGACGATTATAGCCATATTCAGGGAGCAACTTTAGCTATAGACGAATTTATAAAAAGTAAAAAATTAAAAATTTTTAGAGTATCAAAAAATAGTAGACCTTATTTTATTCAAAAAAAATAAATAAATAAGCTTAGAACCACTCGTCAAATTACTAGTTATTTCAAAAATTATAGCTATAGATAATTTATGAATAAGTTAAGAAAAATATTTTCTCCTTTTTTATTAATAATTTCATTTTTATTATTTATTTGGACATTTTATAAAGCTCAAATAATCTTTAAAGGTGAAGAAAATGCTTATTATATAACTTACTATATATTTTCAATAATTTTAATTTTTTTTTCAATTTTAACTTTCTTTTTAAAAAAGGAAATAAAAGAATATTTAATTATTTTTACTGTGGTTGTTGTGAGTACTTTATATTTATTTGAAGGTTATTTAGGATTTAATAAATATAAACTTAGTATTTTGAGTGATAAAAAAAAAAGTAATCTTGAAGTTTATGAGGATTTAATAGAAAAAAAAAAAAATGTTTCACTAGCAGTTTATCCAACATCTCATTTGGGTGAAAAAGAAATTTTTCCATTATCTGGAATATCGAATTCACAAACAGTTTTTTGTGCAGAAAATGGATATCATGCAATCTATGAAAGTGATAGATATGGTTTTAATAATCCAGATAGTGAGTGGGACAAAAATGAAATTGATTATATGTTAATTGGAGATTCTTATACCCACGGTGCATGTGTAAATAGGCCAGATGATATTGGCTCAGTATTAAGAAAAATATCAAATAAATCTGTTTTGAATCTCGGGATGTATAACAATTCATCTTTAATCGAATATGCCACTATGAGAGAATATTTAACTCCAAAAGTAAAAAATGTTATATGGATTTACTTTGGAAATGACATAGGTGATTTACATTGGGAATTAGATGATGAATTATTAGCTAATTATTTTAATAATCCCACTTTCACACAAAATCTTAAATCAAGACAAGTTGAAATAGACAATTTTTTAAATAATTGGATAAATAGTAGATTGCCAACTGAAAGAAAAAATTTACAATTAAAAAAAATTAGAGAAAAGCAAAAATATAAGAAGTTGATACTCTATTTAACTAATTTTTTTAAAATTAGTTTGACAAGAAAATATGTGTATTCCTTTTATGAACGAAAAGCATCTTTAGAACAAATCGAAATAAATGAAAAAAAAGGAAAAAAAGGGTTTATTGAAATACTAAGGTTAGCTAAAGATTTAGCAGCGAAAAATAATTCTAATTTTTATTTTGTTTATCTGCCAGGTTATATTCACTATACAAATTTAAATTTTAAAACGCATTATGAATTTGTGAAAAAAACAGCAAATAAACTAGATATTCCATTAATTGATCTCCATAAAGAGTTTTTTGGTAATGAGAAAGATACGAGTATATTTAGTACCTCTGAAAAATTTCATTATAATGAATTGGGTTATAAAAAATCTGCAGAGACGATTTATAAATATCTAGAATAAGTTATTCAAAATTGTGATATTTGCTCTTTAAGTCTTAATCTAATTCAAATTCTTTTTTATAATTTTTTTTGAATTTAGTATTTTGCTTATTTTTATCAAGAATACAGTTTCCAATAATTAGAAAGTCTAATTCAGTGCCCATAAAACAATTAAATGCATCTGTAGGTGTATTTACTATTGGTTCACCCCTCACGTTGAAAGAAGTATTGATAACTACTGGACATCCTGTTTTTTGTTTAAATTTTTTTATTAAATCAAAATAAGGTTTGTTATTTTTTTCACATACTGTTTGAATTCTAGCAGAGTAATCTACATGTGTAACAGCTGGAATTTCCGACCTTTTAACGTTTAATTTATCAATTCCAAATAAACTTTTTTCATCTTCTGTCATGTCTATTTTTTTTCTAGAATTGATATCTGCTACTATTAACATATATGGACTATCAACATTTATATCAAACCAATCTGATGCATCATCTTTTAAGACAGACGGGGCAAATGGTCTAAAACTTTCTCGATATTTAACTTTTAAATTGAGATTTTTTTGCATTTTATCAGATCTTGGGTCACCTAGAATAGATCTACATCCTAATGCTCTAGGTCCGAATTCCATTCTGCCTTGGAACCAACCAATAGCTTTTTCTTGAGATAAATAATTAGATGTTTGATCTATCACTGTATCATAATCACATGTTTCAAAAATAGCTCCAATTGAACTCAATTCTTTTTCAATTTGTTCCTGTGAAAATTCTGCACCTAGATAAGAACCTTTCATATTATCATCTAAATTAATTTTTCTTTGGTTTTTTTGATCTAAATGCCACAAAGCTAAAGCTGCTCCTAATGAACCACCCGCATCTCCTGCCGCTGGTTGTATCCAAATATTATCAAAAATTTTTTCTTTAAATATTTTTCCATTAGCCACACAATTCAACGCAACTCCTCCTGCAAGACATAGATTTTTAATTTTATACTCTTGTTGAATTGATCTACAAAGTTTTATCATAATCTCCTCTGTTACTGCTTGTATTGAAGAAGCAATATCCATATGAAATTGGGTTAATTTTTCGATATTTGGCTTTCTTGGTTTATTTCCAAACAAATTATGAAAATTATCATTAGTCATTGTAAGTCCCGTTGAATAATTAAAGTACTTTTGATCCAATCTGAATGTTCCGTCATCTTTAATATCAATGAGTTTTTTTATCTTGTTAACAAAAATTGGTTTTCCATAAGGTGCTAATCCCATTAGCTTATACTCACCACTATTAACTTTAAAACCCGTGTAATATGTAAAAGCTGAGTAAAGTAAACCTAATGAATGTGGAAAATGAATTTCTTTTTTAATATCAAGCTTATTATCTTTCCCAATTGCAACAGTTGTGGTTGCCCATTCTCCTACTCCATCTGCTGTTAAAACTATAGCTTCATTGAAAGGAGATGGAAAAAATGCGCTTGAAGCATGACTTAAATGATGCTCAGAAAAAAAAATATTTTTGTCTGATTTATAATTTTCATCGTGTATTTTTAATTTATTAAACAATAAATTTTTTTGAAAAAGTTTTTCCTTTATCCATAAAGGCATTGCTTTACTAAAAGAGATAAAACCTTTTGGGGCAAAAGCAACATAAGTTTCTAAAATTCTTTCAAATTTTAAAAATGGTTTTTCAAAAAAAACAATTTGATCAACTTCACTTAACTTTTTATTTGCATAATTTAAAACAAATTCAATAGCATGATGTGGATAGCTTGGATCATGTTTTTTTCTCGTGAATCTTTCTTCTTGAGCAGCTGCAATAATTTCTCCATCTACCAATATACACGCTGCACTATCATGATAAAACGCAGAAATTCCTAAAATTGATGACACTTTAAAAAATTGTATAAATAAAAGGTGCCACAGCCGATCCTTGGCTTAAAACTATTAATCCGCCCAATAAAACAAGGACAATTATTATAGGGAAAAGCCAATACTTTTTTCTTATTATCAAAAATTCCCAAAATTCTTTTATAAAGCTCATATTAAAATTGATCTTTCATCTTACTCTTAGGCTCACTTTTTTCAATCCAATAGCTATTTTTGTTGCTGAATTTTAAATTTAAAATATCTTTTTTTAAGAATCTCATTAAATAAGCTATTGGTGTTACAACTATTAAAAAGATTAATAACATCAATAAAGGCGAGACTATTTTTCCTAAAAAAATACCAAATTTGAACCATAATTTATTAAACGGGCTAAGAAGAGAAGAGTTTAATAGGCCTAATATTAAAAAGAAGATTGAAATCAATAAAGACCAAAATCTTATATCTCCTTGATATGCTAACGGGTATATTGCAATAATTAAAAAAACTATAAAAAAAACTATTCCAAAACTTTTATTAGATCCAATTTTAATATCATTCATAAAATATACTTATCACAATAAATTATTTAATATATAATTTAAAAGACTAAAGTAACAAACTATAAATCTATTGAAAAATAATCTTGTCATAAATCCAACAGATAAATTTCGATCAAAAAACAAAGAATTTACTGACTTATTTGTTGATAGATATATTTTTGATCAACGCGAAAATAAAAAAATTAATGATCAATTTTTTTCAAGCAATTTAGATTTTGAATACCGAACTAGAAATTTTAATTTATCAAACTTATTATTTTATGAAATTTTGAATATTATAAAAATTGAATTAAATATAGTTTTCGAAAAAAATTTTGATCAAAAATTTTATGAAATTATTATTGGTAGTTGGTTAAGAAAATTTACACAACAATTTATTATAAAATATAAAAATATCGTTGAAATTAAAGAGAAACTTAATATTCATTCTGCAACAATATATGAAACAAAGAATTTTAATTTTTTTACCTCTGAGACCCATACTATACAACATGCTACTAATAACAATCTTTGGAATTCTTGTATTTATTCTTATATATTGAGTAATTTAGATTTAAATATTGAATTAAAATCAATAGACCCATCTAAAAAAAGTTTTGATGATAGAAATTTTTTAATTAGTATAAATTCAAGTGATAATGAAAAAAGTATCAAAAAAACCATATTAAATTTTTACACTCATCTCACAAATCTACTTCCTAATAATTCAAATACTTTTATGTACAATATGGGTTTTAGTTTGTTCAATGAAAAAAAAATAGATCTTATGTTTGGTCAGATGCCAAGAATATATCCTATTAAATTTGAATTTAATTATTCTGATTTTGACAAAAACTTAAGAGCAAAATTCAATTTTTGCAAATTTTTAAAAAAAAATATTAATGAAGATGATAAAGAATTTGTAGAGATTTTTAATTTAATCATTCGTTTATTGGATAAATCTTTACCTATATTTATTGTAGAAGATTTTAATAGATTAATTAAATTTATAAAAAAATTGAATTTTCCAAAAAATCCTAAAGCAATCTGCACAAGTTACGCTTTCGAAAGCAATGAACCATTTAAATTTTATCTTGCTATGAAAAAGTTTTTAAATCCTAGAGTCAAATATTTTGTTTACCAGCATGGTGGGTCGTATATTACCAGAATAGATAATAGTTTTTACAATGAATGTAATACTTGTGATTATTTCATAACTTGGGGTGAAAAGATTGATACATCAAAAAAAAATAATTTAAAATTTGTAAATTTCAAACTATTAAATAATAGATATCTTAAAAAAAAAAAATTAGAAACACTTTTAATTCTACTTAGGTCAAGTGGATATAATACTACACCTTATGATAGATACTCAGAGGGTGTACATCAAATGAACTTTACATTAAATTTTCTTAAAAAATTTTCTAAAGAATTGAAAAAAAAGACAATTATAAGAGCTCATTATTCATCAAAGAATAGAATGAATCATTTTTTTGAGCATTTAAATGGCTTTAAAATAGATTATTCTGAACAAAATTATTTTGATGCTATAAATAGTGCAAAATTGTTAATTTTTAACCATGACTCTACAGGCATGTTAGAGATGTTTGCTTTAAATAAGCCAACACTATGTATGTGGGAAAAAGGTAATCAACATATGAATACTTTTGTTCAAGATGATTATGAATTATTAAAAAAAGCTAAAATTTTATTTGATGACAAGGATAAGCTTTATAAACATTTAGATAAGATATGGCATGATCCCTTAAAATGGTGGTTAAGTGAAAATGTTCAAGAAAATTTAAATAAATTCATTAATCTTTATTCAAAATCGCCAGATAAAGATTTCAACATTAATTTTAAAAGATTGATTAAAAACAACATATGAATTATTGAAAATAGTAAAATTTGATAAAATTTTTGATATAAACAATATTAGTCAAATTAGTAAATCATAAATAAATTAATAAAAAATTTTGAAAAGTAAATGAGAAAAAAAATTGATAATAAGTTCCATTTAAGTATTTGTATTCCTACTTACAACCGACCAAGGCATCTCGAAAATTGTCTTGAAGCAATATATATCAGCAAAAAAAATTGCAAAAGTTTGAATTTTGAAGTTTGTATTTCAGATAATGGATCTAAACACAATATTAAATCAGTTGTCCAAAAGTATAAAAATAAATTGAATATTAAGTTTAATAGATTTAGTCGTAATCTTGGAATTACTAGAAATTTTTTAAAAGCTGTAGAAATGGCAAGGGGTGAATTTGTTTGGACAATAGGGAATGATGACTTGATTTTGCCCAAAACTTTACAAAAAATTGAAAAATTATTAAATAAACATAAAGATGTTGATTATTTTTTTATAAATTCTCAAATATTAAATGTAGAATTTTTAGAAAATTTTTCTCATCCATTTTCAACTTATAAAATCCCTAAAAATTTAAAAACATTTTCAAAACAAAACAAAAATAGATTAGTAAATTTTTGGGAAGTTATTGACCCTAATGTTGCATTTGATTTTTTGCTAGGTATGTTTTTATCAATGTTTCGCAGAGAAATGTGGGTTAAAAATTTGTCTTGTCTGGATAAAAAAAAAATTAATGATAAAAGATGGATGTCTAATCCTGATAATACTTTTTTTAATACAATGATTTTTGCAAATGCATTTAAAAATTCTAAAGCATTTATTCATGGTCAACCACTCAATGCATGTTTACAAGGAGTTAGAGAGTGGCGAAAACTTGAATTATTTGTTATGGCAGTTAGAATACCAGAAATACTTGACTACTATAGATCAAGAGGTATGCCATATTGGAGATATTTTTATTGTAAAAACTATGCAATCAGAAATTTTGCTAGAGATATGACAAAACTTATATTTTTTGGTGATTATAGGGCAAAAGCATACTTTAATTTCAAAAAAAACTTTTTTAATAACCTAGTGTACCCAATGGCTTATTTTTCATTGATTTATTATGCTTGCATTAAAATATTACACACTTATAGAAAGATAAAATTAAAACTCTAAAATTACTATGGAATATAAACTAAGACAAAAAAATTATGATTTTTGGCTTGAGAGATTAAAGGCAAATGAGGATGAGGCCTTAGTTTGTTCAAAAGATGTAGCCTTATCTGAAATAGAAGATAACGAATTATTAAAAAGATTAAGAGATAATAAAAGTATTTTAGAAATAGGATGTGGGAACGGAATATTATATTCAAAAATCTCAAAAAAATTAAAGAATTTTAGATATTTAGGAACAGATTTTGTTAGAGAATTAGTTGAAGTTTGTAAAAAAAAATCAACATCAAATATTCATAGTTTCAATCAGCTAGATATGACAGATATTAACAATAAAACCTTTGATCAAAAGTTTGATTTTATAATTTCTAAACGAGCAATACAAAATGTTCTAGAACAGAAGTTGCAAATTCAAACTATAGAAAATTTAGGTCATTTTCTAGAAGATGATGGAGTAATGTTTTTGCTTGAAAGTTCGGCAACATCCCAAAATAGGTTGAATTTTGAAAGAGAGAAATACAATCTCCACAAAATCACACCTCCATTTCATAATCTTTTTTTTGATGATGAAAAAATAAAAAATTATAAATTTAAAAATATAAAGCTAATTGAAATTATACCATTTGCTAGTGATTTTTATTATATAACCAGAATTATTTATGCAAGATATGCTAAAGAATTTTTGAATGAAAAAACTAGTAACAGTCACCCCCTTGAGAAAATTGCAATTTCAATGGCTACAAATCAATACACTAAAGAATTTTCTCAAATTCAGTTGTATATATTTAGAAAAAAATAATTATGAAAAATATAAGATTATTTCAACCTTCATTAGGTTCTAAAGAGTTAAATTCTATAAAAAAAGTTTTTAAAAAGTCATGGATAGGTTATGGCGAAGAAGTTAAAAAATTTGAAAAAGAGTGGAGTAAAACTTTTAAGGTAAAACATAGTATAGCAGTTAACTCTTGTACAGCTGCTTTGCATCTCTCACTTTTGTGTAATGATTTTAAAAAAGGTAAAAAAGTATTAGTTCCCGCAATAACTTTTAGTGCAACTGCAGCCGCAGTTCTTTATTGCGGATTAATACCTGTTTTTGTTGACATTAATAATAATGATTTAAATATGAATGTGGATGATTTAAAAAAAAAATATACGAAAGATTGCGTTGCTGTTATGCCTGTTCACTTCGGTGGCCATCCATGCGAAATGGATAAAATTATGAGATGGGCTAATGAAAAAGATCTTATTGTGATAGAAGATTGTGCTGAGACCTGCGGTGGTTATTACAAAGGAAAAAAAATTGGTACCTGGGGCCATTATGGCTGCTTCAGTTTTGAAGAAAAAAAAATGATGACTACAGGGGATGGGGGCATGATTATCACTAACAATAGCACCAAGGCTAAAAAAATAAAATCGTTAAGTTTTCACGGGTGGGACAAGGATCCATTATTGAGACATAAACAAAGATATTTAAATAATACAAAAAAAATAAAAAAAAATCTTCATTGGTATTATGAAATTAGTCTTCTCGGATATAAATATAACATGAACGATCTTGAAGCTTCAATTGGTAGAGAACAACTTAAAAAATTACCTTTCTTAAATAATTCAAGAATAAAGTTTTTAAAAAAATATTTATCCAATCTTAAGAAATGTAAAAACTTATCTCCTACATTTCCATATAATTTAAAAAAATCATCTTATTGGATGTTTTCAATTAGATCTAAAAATAGAGATAAATTAATTTCTTTCCTAAAAAAAAATAATATTTCCACCAGTGTTCATTTAATGCCATTACCATTGCACCCTCTGTATAAAAAATATAAATCAAAAATACCAACAGCATTAAGAGTATGGAAAGAATTGGTTACTCTGCCTTTGCACCCGCATTTAAAAGAAAAAGAGATAAATTACATTAATACAAAATTAAGAAAATTTAGCCTAGAAAATAATTAGTAAAAATTTTGTAATGGACGTTAGTACAAAAAAAAAAAATAACACAATTAAACTTAGTATTTGTATACCTACTTACAACAGACCAAAGCATTTAGAAAATTGTTTAAACTCGATATATATATCTAAAAAAAATTGTAATTCTCCTAATTTAGAAATCTGCATTTCTGATAATGGCTCAAAACATGATATTAGGAAAATTATAAATAAATTTTCAAATAAATTAGATATTAAGTTTCATAGATTTAAAAGGAATTTAGGAATCACACCTAATTTTTTAAAAGTTGTGGATATGGCCTCAGGCGAATTTGTTTGGACCATTGGTAACGATGACTTAATTTTTCCACACTCACTTAGTAAAATTTTTAGTCTTTTAAAGAAATTTAATAAAACTGATTATTTTTTTATAAATTCCTGCAATTTAAGCTCATCTTTTTTGGAAAAATTTAAACATCCTTTTTCTACATATAATTTACCTAAAAAAATGGAAAAATTTTCAAAAATAAAAAAAAGTAAATCAACTATTTTTTGGGACATGATTGATCCAGAAATTTCTTTTGATTTTTTGTTGGGAATGTTTCTTTCGCTATTTAGAAAAAAGTTATGGGATGAAAATGTAAAGTACATTAACATGAAAAACGCCAGAGATAAAAGATGGATGTCCACACCTGATAATACGTATTTTAATATAATTGTTTTCGCAAACGCATTTAAAAATTCAAAAGCTTATTATCACGCAGAACCATTAAGTGTTGCTCTTACAGGTGTGAGAGAATGGCAGGTAATGTATAGATTTATTATGATTGTAAGAGTTCCAGGAATTGTTGATTATTATAGATCTAGAGGGTTACCATTAATAAGATGGTATTTATGTAAAAATTTTGCATTAAGAGATTTTGCAAGATCAATGGCTAGCATTTATTTGTCTAAGGATAAAAGAGCCCTGAAGTATTTTAATTTTTGGGGTCATATTATGAAGAATTTAATTTTTATTAATGTATACCTTTCTCCATTTTATTATTTATACAATAAAATAAAGAAGAATTTCCAAAAATGAGATATTTGATTTTATGTGCTAGTGATAGATCAAAACATAAAGTTGCGCTTAGTATATTAAAATTTTTTTTGAAAGAACATAAACATGAAAAAGAAAATATTTTTGTTTGTGTAGTAGACCGAAATGAAGAGATCTGTAATTTTTTAAAAAGAAATAAAATTAAATTTATTAAAAAAAATATAAAAAATTTTTTACAAAATATGCAATCCGATAGTTATGATTGGTTATTAAATGTTTGGAGCCCATTAATTCATAAAAGTAAAATTCTAAAGAAGATAAAAAGAAACCTAAATTTACATCCTTCATATTTACCATTTGCCAAAGGCAAGGATCCATATGTTTGGAGTGTAGAAAAACAATTTCCCATAGGTGTTACTATACATGAAATGAATAGCAAAATTGATTATGGAAAAGTTTTCGTCCAAAAAAAAATAAATATGAAGTTTCCTTATACTGGTGGTGATGTATTTGATAATACTTTGAAAGAATGTATTGAATTATTTAAAAAGAACTGGAAAAAAATTTTACAAAATAAAATCAAAAAAATAAAATTAAAAAAAATAAGAACTAAAACTTATAAAAGAAAAGATTTAATCCATAATAATTTATTAGATTTAGATGATAAGAAAAATTTAAAAATAAACAAATTTATTTATAAGGTTTTAAGTCAAGATTTTAAATTTAATAAGATACAATTAAAAATAAATAATAATATTTATGATGCAAGTCTGAAATTAAAGAGGACAAAAAAAAAAGATTGGAAAAAATAATAAATTTAAATAGATAATTTTGATTATTTAGCTTAGAAGTTATTTAATATGAAATGTAAAAATTGTAAATTCCACAACCTTCAAAAAGTTTTTAGAATTGGTAAACAACCTATTAGTAGTGTATTTTTTAATAAACCTAAAAAAAATTTAAAAAAATATTCTTTGGACTTATTTAAGTGTCCAAAATGTGATTTGATTCAATTTAGTTCATTAGCACCTTTAGATGACATGTATGGTCTAACATATGGTTATAATACTTCACTTAGTCCGTTAATGGTTAATCATATGAAAAATAAATTTAATTTTTTAAGATTAAAGTATAGAAAATTACTAAAAGGACAAATACTTGATATAGGTTCTAATGATGGAACTTTTCTTAATCTTTTAAATAGTGTTAAAGGTACTAAATTATTCGGCATGGATCCTTCATCTAAAAGATTCCTTGATAATTATCAAAAAAATATTTCTGTTATTACAGATTATTTTTCAAAAAAAAAATTATTAGAAAACTTATCAGCTGATCAAAAAAAAGAAAAATTTAATATTATAACTTCTTTTGCCATGTTTTATGATATTGAAGATCCAAATAGTTTTTGCAGGGATATTTATAATTTATTAAATCATAATGGTGTTTGGATTGTTGAATTTTCATATTTACCACTTTTATTAAAAAATTTAACTTATGATCAAATATGCCATGAGCATGTTACCTACTATTCTTTAACTACTTTCAACAAAATTTTAAAAAATAACAATATGAAAGCAATTGATTTGAGTTTTAATGAAATTAATGGAGGAAGCATAGAAGTTATATGTGCAAAAAAAAATTCTAATATTAAACCAAAAAAAATTGTTGAAAAGGTATTTAGAGAAGAAGCTGATATAAGTGATAATATTTTTGACCTTTTTCAAGATAGAGTGGAAAATGTAAAAAAAAATTTAATAGAATTATTAAAAAATATTTCGCCAAAGGATATCATTGGTTATGGTGCATCGACTAAAGGAAATATTGTGCTCAATCATTTAAATTTAAATAAAAAAAGTTTACCTTTAATATGTGACGCAAATCCCTACAAGTTTAATAGATATACACCTGGTAGCAATATTAAGATTATTTCTAAAAAAGAGATGAGAAAAAGAAATCCTAAATATTTGTTGGTTTTAATATGGTCCTTTAGATCGGAAGTAATTAAACAAGAAATAAATTATTTAAAAAGAGGAGGGAAATTAATATTTCATTTACCTATGCTCCATATAGTAGATAAAAATAATTATAAAAAATATTTAAAATCCAATTTTCAAAGCTTATCTTATTCAATTAATTAAATGTTGAATTTAAAATTTTTTAATAGAAAAAAAATTTTTATAACTGGTCACACTGGTTTCAAAGGTTCTTGGTTGACTTATATTCTTTACTTGAGTGGTGCAAAATTAGCAGGATATAGTCATAAACCAAAAAATAAATTTGATAATTTTTATTTATTAAATTTAGATAAAAAAATAAAAAATTATTATGGAGATGTAACAGATAAAAAAAATTTGAGGAGTAAAATTAAAAATTTTAAACCTGATATAATTTTTCATCTAGCTGCCCAAGCTTTAGTAAAAGAGTCTTATAATAATCCTAGTTATACTTTTTCAACGAATATAATTGGAACCTTAAATGTGTTGGAAATATTAAGAGAGATTAATACTATAAAGTCAGCCGTAATTATTACATCAGACAAGTGTTATAAAAATTATGAGAAGATAGTAGGTTATTCTGAAGAAGATGAGTTGGGTGGAGAGGACCCATATAGCGCCTCAAAAGCAGCAGCCGAAAATGTTTTTTTTTCATATCAAAATTCTTTCTTTAAAAATAAAAAAAAAATTGGATTAGTTTCTGTTAGAGCTGGAAATGTTATAGGCGGTGGAGATTGGTCTAAAGATAGAATTATTCCTGATTTGATTAAATCTATTATATTTAAAAAAAAATTTATTATCAGAAGTCCTAAAGCAACTAGACCTTGGCAAAATGTTTTTGATTTACTTAACGGTTATCTTCTTTTGAGCAAAAAAAGTTATGGAAATAATAAATATAATGGATCTTGGAATTTTGGACCTAATATAAGTCATATAACTGTTAAAGAAGTAATTACAGGTCTAATAAGAAAATTAAATGTAAATAAAAAAATATTTATTAAAAATGACAAGAAAATAAAAGAAACAGGATTATTAAGTCTTAAATCGCATAAATCAAAAAATAATTTAAAGTGGAAAATAAAACTTTCCTTAGATCAAAGTTTAAATATTATAGCTGAGTGGTATTTATGTTTTATTAATGATAAAAAAAATATTGAAAAATTAAGCAAGCATCAAATAGAGAGATTTTTTTATGATCGAAGGCATTAAAATTATTCCAAAAAAACAAATTATAGATGAACGTGGAAAAATAATGCATATGATGAGAAATGATGATGAGAATTTTACGAAATTTGGAGAAGTATATTTTTCATACGCTAATCCGAGTACTGTAAAAGCTTGGCATCTTCATAAAAAAATGACTGTTAATTATGCTTGTGTTGTCGGTAAAATTAAACTTGTATTATTTGATGATCGAAATGAGAGTAAAACCAAAGGTGTTTTGCAAGAAATTTTTTTAACAACAGAAAATTATTGTTTAGTGACTGTACCGCCAGGAATTTGGAATGGTTTCAAATCAATAGAAAATAAATTTTCAATAGTTGCTAATTGCTCAGATATTCCTCATGATCCAGATGAAATGCTTAGAAAACCGTTTGATGATCCGTACTTTAAATACAATTGGGATATTAAATTTATATGAAAGTAGTTATATTAGCAGGAGGTAAAGGCACAAGGATATCTGAATATACAAACATTTTACCTAAACCAATGATTAAGGTTGGATCAAAACCAATTTTAGAACACATTATAAATTATTACATTAAATTTGGATTTAACGATTTCATTGTAGCCAGTGGTTACAAACATAATATTATTGAAAATCATTTCAAAAAAAAAAATCATTATGCAAATATAAAAGTTATTAACACTGGTGTTGAAACCTTAACAGGTTCAAGATTAAAAAAATTAGCTAGTCTGCTAAAACAAAGATTTATGTTAACTTACGGGGATGGTTTATCAAATGTTAATTTAAAAAAGTTATTAAATTTTCATTTAAAAAATAAAAAAAAAATAACTCTAACTGCAGTTCATCCCCCAGCTAGATTTGGTGAATTATCTATTGAGGGAAACTCTGTTACAAATTTTGAAGAAAAACCTCAATTGCAAAGAGGTTGGATCAATGGAGGTTTTTTTGTTGTTGAACCAGAGTTTTTAGAATTAATTGGAAACAAAAATGTTATGCTTGAAAGATCTCCTTTAAAAAAAGCTGTAAAAAAAAAAAGTTTAGCTGCTTATAAACATACAGGTTTTTGGTTTGCTATGGATACATTAAGAGATAAAAAAGTGCTTGATAACTTGATCAAAACTAAAAAATCTCCATGGATTAAATAATGCCAAGAATTGCTGTCTTTGGTGGCACAGGATATTTAGCATCACTAATAAAACATCAAAATAATATAAAAAATAATAAATATGTTTTTTTTTCTAGAAAAAAAAATTCTAAAAAACATATAAATTTTTTTTTATTAAAAAAAAATTATAATATTTTCAAAAATTTTGATTTTATTATTCATCTTTCTGGACCAAATCAAGATCAATTAAAACAAGATAAAAGCTTAATAAATAAAAAAAAACAAATAACCTCAAATATTTGTGATTTATGCTTAGCAAATAATATAAAATTAATATACGTATCATCGATGCAAGTTTACAAGAATTATGGATACAATAATCTGCATAAGAATTCTAAAATTAATCATAAAAACAATTATTCAAAATCGCATTTTGAATCTGAAAAAATAATTTTATCAAAGTTTTTAAAAAATAAAAAAATGTTTACTATACTTAGACTTGGCAATGTTTTTGGATTTAAAAAATATAAAAAACGAGATATTGAAAGTAATTTAGTTCACAGCCTATGTGGAATGGCATTAAAAAAAAAAAAAATTTTAATTAATCAAGGTTCTATCCAAAGAACATTTGTTCCATCACAAATATTTATTAAAGTAATAAACTTAATTATTAAAAAAAAATTTTTTAATAGTTCAATAATAAATATATTTTATAAAAATTATAATCTTAAAGATTTAGCTGAGTTGATTCAAAAAAGATCTAAATTGGTGCTTAATTTAAGAGTCGATATAATTATAAAAAATTTTAGTCAAAATAAAAATTTTTTAATTTTTACAAATAAAAATTTTAGATTTAATCCTATTAAAAAAATAATTATTAATGAAATAGATCAAATTTTGAAAATAATGAAAAAAAATATTTGAACAAAAAAATTATATTTTTAAAGTTAAAAAACTATCGGGAGACAAAATATTGAGTAATAAGTTAATACCATTAGTATCAATTATTATACCAACATATAATCACGCCGAATTTATTGGTAAAGCATTAAAATCTATAATTAGTCAAACCTATCAAAATTGGGAGGCGATTATAATTGATAATAAATCAACAGATCAAACAAATGAGATATTAAGAAAATTTAACGATAATAGAATAAATTATTACAAAATAGATAATCATGGAATTATTGCTAAATCAAGAAATCTTGGAATAAAGGTAGCAAAAGGGGAATGGATTGCTTTTCTAGATTCTGATGATTGGTGGACTCCTGATAAACTCGAGATTTGTTTAGATAATATTAATGAACAAATTGATTTTATTTATCATAATTTAGAAATTATACACAATGAATCTAAATCTTTTTTGAAAAGAAAAAATTATAAAGGTCGTGAATTAAAAAAACCTATATTAAAGGATTTGCTTATAGGTGGCATTTCAAAGGGAAATGCCATAGGTAATTCTTCAGTAATTGTTCGTAAAAAAATGCTTATAAAAATTGGTGGTATAAGTGAAAACAAAAATTTAGTTGCTTCAGAGGATTATAATACTTGGTTACGAATTGCAGAAATAACTGATAAATTTAAATATATAAATAAAACACTAGGTTTTTATTTAATACACAAAGCCAGTGCTCAAAAGAGAAATTTATCCATACCTCACAGAGAAGCTGTTGCTAGTTTTATGGAATTCTTTAATGATGAAGAAAGATTAAACTTAGAAGTAAAGTTGAGATACATGTCGGGTAATTTTAATACTTCAAAAAATGATTTCGTCCATGCAAAAAAAGATTTTATTTTCACACTTAAAAATGGTGATATTAATTTCAAGATTCGATCATTGATTAAAATTATCATCAATATGTTTAAGTAATTAGAAAATCAAATAATTACAAAATATTTATTAATTAACATGGTTTTTTTAAAAAAAAATAGTCAATTTAAGCTTTAGTAAGACACATATTCTAGTTACAAAATTTAAGAGCTAATGCTTTCTAATTAAAGAAATATAAGTTAGAGATATATTATCTAATTCAAATTATAAAATTATATAAATAAAAGTATTTATTTTTAAAAAATATGTGTGGAATAACTGGGTTTTATTCAAAAACTTCATCGACTTTTAATAATGCTATATTAAAAATGAACTCAGCGATTTCTCATCGTGGTCCAGATAATAGTGGTTCGTGGCAAGACAAAAATTCAGGTATTGTTTTTGGTCATCAAAGACTTTCTATATTAGATTTATCATCAGCAGGTAATCAACCGATGTTATCAAATTCTGAAAGATTTATTATTACATACAATGGTGAGATTTATAACCACTTAGATATTAGAAATGAAATTAAAAAAAAAAATTTAAATTTAAAATGGAAAAGTAGTACGGATACCGAAACCTTATTGGAGGCGCTAGAACTTTGGGGAGTTGAAGAGACATTGAAAAAAACAGTTGGAATGTTTGCTTTTGCTTTATGGGATAAAAAAAATCGTTGTTTGACATTGGCAAGAGATAGAATAGGCGAAAAACCTTTATATTATGGTTGGCAAGGATCAGGAATTAATAAAGTATTTCTTTTTGGATCTGAGCTTAAAGCTTTAAAAGCGCATCCTGAATTTTCTAAAGATATTAATCATAATGCAATTGCTCTTCAATTACGTCATAATTACATTCCTGATCCTTATTCAATTTATAAAAATATTTTTAAATTGCTTCCTGGGCACTATTTGGAATTGACTGAAAATGATTTGAAAAAAAATCTTCTTACAAGTCCTAAAATTTACTGGTCTTTAACAAAAACTGCGTTTTATGGAAAAATAAATCAACTAACCTTAAGTGAAAACAATATACAAAATAATTTAGAGAATCTTTTAAAATTATCTATAAAAAAACAAATGATATCCGATGTCCCTCTTGGAGCATTTCTTTCTGGAGGAATAGATTCATCAATTGTAGTAGCATTAATGCAGTCACAATCTAATAATCCAATTAAAACCTTTACAATAGGTTTTAATGAATATGATTATGATGAAGCAAAGCACGCTAAAAAAATTGCAAAACATTTACATACCGAACATACAGAACTTTATATTTCATCAAAAGAAGCTTTGGATGTAATACCTAAATTACCTAGTATCTATGATGAGCCATTTTCTGATAGTTCTCAAATTCCATCATTTCTACTTTCTCAACTTACAAAGAAAAATGTTAAAGTTGCTCTTTCTGGCGATGGAGGAGATGAATTATTTTGTGGATACAATAGATATATATCAACTGAAAATTGGTCAAAAAAATTTAGTTCACTGCCAATAAGACTACGTAAAAGTTTAGCATTCATTATACAATCTATATCTCCAAACAGATGGAATCAGCTAATTAAATTTTTACCAGGCTTAAATAAAAATTTGAATTTTGGTCATAAAATGCACAAAGGTGCAAGTGCTTTAGAAGCCAAATCATTATTAGATGTTTATTACATACTTATTTCACAACTACAAAATCCAAATGATATTTTGATAAAAGGAAAAGAATTAGGCACATTTTTTACAGAGTTTAGACCTGAACTTCATAAATTTAATGATCATGAAAAAATGATGGTATTAGATTTATTATCTTATTTACCAAATGATATTCTTGTTAAAGTTGATAGGTCTTCAATGGCTTCATCACTTGAAACAAGAGTCCCTTTTCTTGACCATGAATTAATTGAATATGCATGGAAAATACCTCATTTATATAAATTTAGACAAGGTAAAGGAAAGAGGATTTTACGACAGATATTAAATAATTATGTTCCAAAAAATTTAACTGAAAGACCAAAAAAAGGATTTGGAATACCTCTCGATATTTGGTTACGAGGGCCACTTAAAGACTGGGCTGAAAATTTATTAAATGAAAAAAAATTATTACAACAAGGTTATTTTAATCCACTATTAATAAGAAATAAATGGAATGAACATATTTCGAATAAAAAGAATTGGCAGTACAGCTTATGGAATGTTTTAATGTTTCAAGCCTGGATAGAGACAAATAATTAATAAAAATCATGAATTCAAAAAATAAAATTACTTTTTTAATTAGTACATTGAGTGGTGGAGGCGCTGAAGGAGTTTGTGTTGGAATAGCCAATACTTTTGTAGAGAGAGGTTGGTCAGTTGATTTAGTAGTATTGAATTTAAAAAATGAAGCTTACCTAAATCGTTTATCTGATAAAGTAAATTTAATAGTATTAAATGTAAATCGTGCTCGATACTCTGGTTTGTCTTTAATTAAATACATTATTAAAAACAAAGTAAAAAAAGTTTTAGTCTTTAATTATGAATTAAGTGTTGTTCTTGTAATTTTAAAATATTTTTTAAATTTTAAGATAAAAATTATTTCAAGAAATATCAGTACTTTTTCAGCTAAAATGAAGCAATATTATCAATTAAGTCTTTGGGACAGATATGTTGTGAGACCATTAATAAAATTTTTTTATCACAGGGTAAATTATGTTATTAATCAAAGTAATGGAATGCGAGATGATTTAATCTCAATTTACCCACATCTAAAAGACAATTCGACTGTAATTTTTAACCCAATACCTGCTCATTTAATAGATTTTGCAAAAAAATATGATTTGTCAAAAATAAAAAAAGAAAATTATTTATTGTGCATAGGACGTTTAGAAAAAATTAAAGGATTTCATTATGCAATTGAAGCTTTTGCTGGAATAGCTAAGAATTATCCAAATTTACGTTTAAAAATAGTTGGAAAAGGGAGTCAGGAAAAAAATTTAAAACAAAAAGCTATAGAACATTCTGTATTTGATAGAATAGATTTTGAAGGTTTTAAGAAGGATATTATTCCATATTATTTACATGCCAGAGTTACAATTCTTCCTTCTCTTTATGAAGGATATCCAAATGTCTTAATAGAGTCTATTTCAATGAACACTCCCGTCATTGCATTTGATTGCCCTAGCGGACCAAATGAAATTATAATAGATGGGAGAAATGGATATTTAGTAAAAAATCAAGATGTAGATGATTTGAGAAAAAAAATGCTTAATTTTCCCTATGATAAATTTATTTATAAAGATTTAGTTAATTCAATAAAAAAAAACCATATTGAGAAAGTGTTTAATCAATATGAAAAATTAATTAATTCACTTGGTTAAACACAATTTAAATATCTCAATATCAAAACTTTTTATAAAATAAATTAAAAATTTTTTGATTTTAATTGATATTATTTATTCTTACTTCTTGAATATTTTAATTGTTCGATATAAAAATTTTTAAATTCTAGTTTTTGAAATGAACTCTTATCAATTAAATTATTTTACAAAAAATATTTTAGATAAAGTATTCAAAATAAGTCAAGATCCTAAACTTTTTGGTCTTTACTTCAATGAATATTTCAAAGATATTTTTTTAAGAACAAAAATAGACAGTTATATTGTTTCTTATCCAAAAAGTGGAAGAACATGGCTTTACAAAATTTTAAGTCTTTATTCACAAAGAATTAATATCAAAAACTATATTAAGAATAGAAAAATGATCAAATTTGATAACAAGTTTATAAAATTTGTTCATGATTGTGGTGACCCAAGTCCATTCCCAATCAAACCAAATAAGTTTCGAAACAAAGATTTAATTAATAAAAAAAAAATAATACTTTTAAGAGATCCCCGTGAAGTAATTATTTCTTTTTGGTATCAAACTAGATTTAGAGAAAAAATATATAAAAAGGAAATTAATGAATTTATTGAAGATGAATACTTGGGAATAGAAAAATTAATTTCTTTTTATAATTTTATAAATCTAAATTCACTAAATAATGCTATAATTTTAACTTATCAGTCTCTAGTAGAAGATACTTTTGAGGAAACTAGAAAGATACTTTTGTTTTTAGATTTAGAGATAAATGAAAATTTATTAAAAAAATGCATTAGCGATTGTTTATTTGATAAATTACAAAAAGAAGAAATGCTAGAGGCAAAAAAAAAAGACATTAGAGAAATGAAGTTTAGAAAAGGAATTTTAGGGAGTTTTAATGATGATTTGAGTAAAACAGATCTGA
>CACDRL010000005.1 GCA_902555435.1 uncultured Pelagibacteraceae bacterium | reverse complement strand
TGTTTACACTTTATCCAGATGTTTTTCCTGGTCCTTTGTCTAAAGGACTATATGGAAAAGCAATGTCTAAAAATATTTGGAATTTAAAAGTAGTAAACATTAGAGATGCTGCTGAGGATAAACATAAAACAGTAGATGACACTCCTTACGGCGGTGGCTCTGGTATGTTAATGAAACCTGATGTGTTAGCAAAATCATTAGACCAAAATAAAAATGAAGGAGAAAAAGTATTATATTTATCTCCTAGAGGAAAAAAATTTGATCAAAATTATGCTAAAGAATTATCAAAGGAAAAATCTATTTCGATAATTTGTGGACACTTCGAAGGAGTTGATGAAAGAGTGTTAAACACCAGAAACATAGAAGAAGTTAGTATTGGAGACTTTATTTTATCAGGAGGAGAGTCAGCAGCATTTGTGGTGATTGATAGTATTTTGAGACTTTTACCCGGTGTTCTGGGAAATGAGAATTCTACCATAAACGAAAGTTTTGAAAATGGATTATTAGAGTATCCTCAGTTCACAAAACCTCAAATTTGGGAGGAAAAAGCTGTTCCAGAAGTGCTTTTGTCAGGAGATCATAGCAAAATTAAACACTGGCGTTTATCTAAATCTGAGGCTATAACACGCGACCGAAGACCAGATTTATGGGAAAAATATAAGAAGAATTAATTTGATAAATATAACTATGAAAACAATTGAAGAGATAAATCAACATAACGTTAAAAAAATACTTTCAGAAAAAAAAATACCTGAATTTTACCCTGGAGATGTAGTTAAAGTAGGTGTTAGAATTACTGAGGGAAAAAAAGAGAGAATTCAATATTTTGAAGGTGTTTGCATTGCAAAAAAAAGCAGAGATTTAAACTCGTCTTTCACAGTTAGAAAAATTTCTTTTGGTGAAGGTGTTGAAAGAACATTTCCACTTTATGGAACTCTAATTGACTCAATTAAAGTTATTAGATCAGGGAAAGTAAGAAGAGCAAAATTATACTATCTAAGAGATAGAACAGGTAAATCAGCAAGGATCGCAGAAAAAATTAGAAAAAAAATTGGTATTGATGTTGATGTAAAACCCGAAACAGTTACTGAAGAAAATGTAGCGCCACCTACAGAAGCTCCAAAGGAAGAAGCGCCTAAAACAGAGGAAGCTACAACTGATCAATCAACAGAAAGTACTTCAGAAAAAAAATAATTTTTTTTTCAATGTCTACTACCCTTTACGATAAAATTTGGAACGATCATCTTGTTGATCAACAAGAGGATGGAACAGCATTATTGTTTGTCGATAGGCACTTAATTCATGAAGTTACTAGTCCACAAGCTTTTGAGGGTTTAAGAAATTCAAATAGAAAAGTTCGTCATCCTAATTTAACACTAGCCGTTGCTGATCATAATGTTCCGACAACAGATAGAACTAAAGGGATATCAGATGAGGAGTCCAAAATACAAGTTGATACATTAGAATCAAATTGTAAGGAATTTGGTGTACAGCTTTTTGGTATGGATGATAAACGACAAGGAATTGTTCATATTATTGGACCAGAACAAGGCTTTACTCAACCAGGAACAGTTATTGTATGTGGAGATAGTCACACCGCAACACATGGAGCTTTTGGTTCTCTAGCTTTTGGTATTGGAACATCAGAAGTTGAACATGTTCTAGCAACACAAACACTTGTTCAAAAAAAAGCAAAAAATTTTAGAATTAATATTAATGGAACACTTCCATTAGGAGTAACATCTAAAGATGTAATACTTCAAATAATTGGAAAGATTGGTACCGCAGGTGGAACAGGTAGTGTAGTAGAATATGCTGGAGATCTAATAAGATCTTTAAGTGTTGAACAGAGAATGACTATTTGCAATATGACTATAGAGGGTGGTGCAAGAGCTGGATTAATTGCTCCAGATGAAAAAATATTTGAATATTTAAAAGGCAAACCCATGTCTCCAAAAGGAGAAAACTGGGAAAAAGCACTGGAATACTGGAAAAGTTTAAAAAACAGATGCTGATGCAAGTTTTGACAAAGAAATAAATCTTAATGCAAATGAGATTTTACCAATGATTACTTGGGGAACATCGCCTCAAGATGTAATTACAATTGATGGAAAAGTACCAAATCCTCAGAATGAAAAAGATGAGGATAAAAAGAACTCAATTGAAAGAGCACTAAAATACATGGGATTAACTCCTGATATGGCAGCGACTGATATTAAAATAGATAAAGTATTTATTGGAAGCTGCACAAATGGAAGAATTGAAGATTTAAGAGAAGCTGCCAAAATTTTAAAGGACAAAAAAATATCATCACATGTAGATGCCATTGTAGTTCCTGGTTCAGGATTAGTTAAAGAACAAGCAGAGCAAGAAGGTTTAGATAAAATATTTGTAAATTCAGGATTTGAATGGAGAGAGCCAGGTTGTTCTATGTGTTTAGCAATGAATGCAGATAAATTAAAACCAGAGGAAAGATGTGCATCTACTTCAAACAGAAACTTTGAAGGAAGACAAGGAAGAGGTGGCAGAACCCATCTAGTAAGTCCTGGAATGGCAGCTGCAGCTGCAATCTCTGGTAATTTAGATGATGTTAGAAAGTATCAAAATTAAATGCAAAAATTTAATACACTAAAAAGTATTCCAGCATATTTACCAATTGTAAATATTGATACAGATATGATTATTCCTAAGCAATTTTTAAAAACAATAAAAAGAACTGGACTTGGAAAAAATTTATTTTTTGAAATGAGATATGACGACAATGGGAAAGAAATTAATGATTTTGTATTAAACCAAGAACCATTTAATAACTCTAAAATTTTAATTGCAGGAAACAATTTTGGATGCGGATCATCAAGAGAGCATGCTCCATGGGCTTTGTTGGACTTTGGAATTACTTGTGTGATTAGTTCAAGTTATGCAGATATTTTTTATAGTAATTGTTTTAAAAATGGAATTTTACCAATAATCCTTGAAGAAGAAAAAATTAAAGAACTTTCTGAATATGCTAATAGAAAAGAGGAAATTGCTGTGGATTTAAATGATCAAAAAATTATATATGGAAACAATGAAATTAAATTTGAAATAGATCCATTTAAGAAAAAATGTTTGTTAGAAGGATTAGATGATATTGCGCTTTCTTTAAAAAAATCTGTCAAAATTCAAAATTTTGAAAATAAATTAAAAGATAAAAGACCTTGGATTTTTAATGATTAAAGTAAAAAAAAGAAAAATTCTTTTATTACCAGGAGATGGTATTGGTCCTGAGGTAATTGGAGAAGTTAAAAAAATAATTAACTGGTTCAATGATAAAAAATCTTTAGATTTTGAAATAGACGAAGATCTTGCTGGTGGATGTTCTTATGATAAACATGGTACACCTATAACAGATGAAGTTTTTTATAAAGCTTTAGAAAGTGAAGTTGTTATGCTTGGTGCAGTCGGAGGACCTAAGTGGGATAATATTGAGTTTTCAAAAAAACCTGAAAGAGCTTTATTAAAATTAAGAAAAGAATTAAAATTATTTGCAAATTTGAGACCTGCAATATGTTTTGAACAATTAGTTGGTGCATCAACACTTAAACCAGAAGTAGTTTCAGGGTTAGATATAATGATTGTGAGAGAATTAACAGGTGGAATTTATTTTGGTGAACCGAGAGGTATTAAACCAATAGAAAATGGTGAAAGAAAAGGAATAAATACTCACACTTATACTACTAGTGAAATTACTAGAGTTGCGCGTGTTGCTTTTGATCTTGCTAGAAAAAGATCAAACAAAGTTACATCTTGTGAGAAATCTAATGTAATGGAAGCCGGACAACTATGGAAAGAAGAAGTACAAGAACTTCACGAAAAGGAATATAAAGATGTTGAGCTAAGTCACATGCTTGCTGATAATTGTGCAATGCAGTTACTTAGAAATCCAAAACAATTCGATGTAATTGTTACAGATAATTTGTTTGGTGATATGCTTTCAGATCAAGCTTCAATGCTAACAGGATCTTTAGGGTTGTTGCCTTCAGCATCCTTAGGTGCAAAAAATAAAGATGGAGAAATGAGAGCAATGTATGAACCAATACATGGTTCAGCACCTGATATTGCAGGAAAAGGTCTAGCAAATCCAATTGCAACTGTATTGAGTTTTGCAATGGCATTAAGATATTCTTTAGATCTTGATAATGAAGCTGATGCCTTAGAAAAATCAGTGCAAGCAGTATTAAACGATGGTTTAAGAACAAAAGACATTCTTTCTGAAGGCATGAAAGAAGTGTCCACATCAGAAATGGGCGATGCGATAATTTCAAAATTGCAATAAATCACTAATTATTCTAAGGTTTTCAAATGCCAAGTTATTCTGCACCCGTCAAAGATATGATGTTTCTCTATGAAAAATTAAGAGATAACAAAAATTACAATGATCTTGAAAGGTATAATGAAGTAAGTTCAGACTTGGTTAAAGATATTTTAGAGGAAGCAGCTAAAATAAATCAAAATTTAATTTTACCACTTGCCAAAGCAGGTGATGAAAATCCAGCAGTTTTAGAAAATGGGGTCGTTAGAACACCGCCAGGATATAAAGAAGCTTACCAGAAATACATCGAAGATGGATGGACTTCATTATCATGTGATCCAAAATATGGTGGTCAGGGAATGCCAAAGACAGTCAGTGCTTTTTTTGATGAAATGTTATCTTCTGCAAGTTTGTCGTTTAAACTATATAGTGAATTAAGTATTGGAGCCTATAATTGTATTCATCATCACGCTACTGATGAAATAAAAGATAAATATTTACCAAAAATTGTAGAAGGTAAGTGGAGTGGCACGATGTGTTTAACAGAACCTGTTTGTGGCACTGATTTAGGTTTACTTAAAACAAAAGCAGTTAGTCAATCTGATGGAACTTATAAAATAACTGGCCAAAAAATTTTCATCACATCAGGCGATCATGACTTAACAGAAAATATTGTTCATTTAGTTTTAGCAAGATCTACTGACTCTCCTCAAGGAACAAAAGGAATAAGTTTATTTTTAGTACCTAAGTTTTTAGTAAATCAAGATGGGTCTGTTGGGCAAAGAAATGGAATATCAACAGGATCTATTGAAACAAAAATGGGTATCAAAGGCTCAGCAACTTGTGTTTTAAACTTTGATGAGGCAAAAGGATATATGATTGGTCCTAAGGACAAAGGCTTAAATGCAATGTTCACTATGATGAATCTAGAGAGAATTGTAGTTGGAATACAAGGATTGGGTATTTCAGAAATCGCTTACCAAAATTCACTAGCTTATGCAAAAGAGAGAAAACAAGGAAAAACTAATAATTCTAAATCTACTAATGGTGCGGATTTCATTATTGAACATGCGGATATAAGAAGAACTTTGTTAAATATGAAATCAATAATTGAGGGAGAAAGAGCTTTATGCTTTTGGTTATCCCAACAAACTGAAGTTAGTCTTTATCATCCAAATGAAAAAATTAAAAAGGAAGCTTCTGATTTTGTTTCGTTGATGACACCTGTGGTTAAATCTTTGTTTACCGATTTAGCCATGGAGATTACGAGCGACGCTATGCAGATCCATGGAGGATATGGTTATACCAAAGACCAGGGTATTGAACAATTATATAGAGATAATAGAATCACACCAATATATGAAGGAACTAATTCTGTTCAAGCTGCTGATTTAGTATTTAGAAAACTTATAAATAGAAATGGTGATGTAATTTCTAAATTTTTAGAAATGATAAAATCTGAATGTGAAACTAAACATGATAAAGTTAAATCTTTTACAAAAGATCTTACGTATTATCTTGATATCTTAACAAAGTTTACGGGATGGATTGTTGACAAAAGTAAAATTGAGAAAGATGATGTTTCTGCAGCCGCAAATGATTATTTAAAAACACTTGGTTATATTTCAATTGCTTTTTCATGGATAAAAGTTTTAGAAATCAGTTTTAAAGATTATGAGGAAAATAAAGAGTTTTATTCAGAAAAGATTAATACAGCTACATTTTACTTTGAAAAGGTATTACCAAGAGCAGAATATCATTACAAATCTGCAGTTTCAGGTAGTTCCAATATAATGAAATTTAAATTTAATTAGTAATGAATCATTACGATATAAATCTAGATAAAAATAATGCAAATCACGTTCCATTAACACCATTAACATTTTTGCAAAGAGCCAAAGATGTTTATCCTGATTATGAAGCTATAGTTTATGAGGATAGAAGCTATACTTGGAATGAAGTATATAAAAGAGCTGTAAAGTTTGCTAGCGCACTTTCTAAAATTGGTATCAAAAAAGGAGATACGGTATCTTTTTTAGCTTTTAATACTCCCGAAATATTTGAAGCGCACTATTCAGTTCCAATGACAGGAGCTGTTTTAAATACAATAAATATAAGATTAGATGCTAATACAATTAATTACATTTTAAATCACAGTGATGCAAAGGTATTGGTAGTAGATAGACAATTACATGTAGAAGTAAAAAAAGCTTTAAAAAATTTAAATAAAGAAATCACCGTTATAGATATTAATGACAAACATGCTGATCAATCAAAATTAGAAAAAATTGGAGATTTAGAATACGAAAGTTTTTTAAATACCGGAGATGAGAACTTTGATTGGAAAATGCCTGATGATGAATGGCAAGCAATATCTTTAAGTTATACTTCAGGTACAACTGGCAATCCTAAAGGTGTTGTCTATCATCATAGAGGTGCGTACTTAATGTCTACAGGAAGTACTGTTGCTTGGAACATGCCTAATCGTTTAAACTTTTTAACAGTTGTGCCTATGTTTCATTGTAATGGCTGGTGCTATCCATGGACAGTTCCAATGTTAAATGGAAGAACAATTTGCTTAAGAAATATTGATGTTAAGAAAATTTTTGAACTTATTGATAAATATGACATTACTCATTTTGGAGGAGCACCGATAGTTTTGAACATGATAACAGGAGCTCCTGAAAGTGATAAAAAAAAATTAAAACATAAAGTTTACGTCTTAACTGCTGGAGCACCTCCTCCAAGTATTATTTTTAAAAAAATGAAATCGCTTGGGTTTGAGGTTATGCATGTTTATGGTCTTACCGAAACATATGGTCATGTTACTCAATGTGCGTGGAATGATGGATGGAACGACTTAGATGAGGATAGACAAAATGAGATTAAAGCTAGACAAGGAGTAAGGTATCCTAATACAGAAGGAGTAACCGTTTTAGATCCAGAGACGATGAAAGAAGTTCCTAAAGATGGAAAAACTATCGGTGAGATCATGATTAGAGGAAATGTGGTAATGAAAGGTTACTTTAAAGACAAAGAAGCTACTAACAAAGCAATGAAAAATGGATGGTTTCATAGTGGTGACTTGGCAGTTATGTTTCCTGATGGGTATGTAAAAATTCAAGATAGATCTAAGGATATTATTATTTCAGGTGGAGAAAATATTTCATCAATAGAAATTGAGAATACACTATCTAAACATCCTTCAGTTTCAATAGCAGCCGTAGTTGCTAAACCAGATGAAAAATGGGGGGAGGTTCCTTGTGCTTTTATAGAGATGGTTCAAGATAAGCCTGTTACTGAAAAAGAATTAATTGATTTCTGTAAAGAAACTTTAGCTGGATTTAAAGTTCCTAAAAAGGTTGTTTTTTGTGAACTACCTAAAACATCAACTGGAAAAATACAGAAGTTTGAACTGAGAAAAAAAGTTTAGGAATTTAATTGATATTTGAGATCGAAAATAAAAGTATTTTTGCTTCAGACAACGGTAAAGGTATAGATAAAAACAAAGATACCATTGTTTTTCTTCATGGAAGTGGCTTATCACATATTGTTTGGTCATTGAGTGAGCAATTTTTTTCTAACAATAATTTCAATGTATTATCTATTGATTTACCAGGGCATGGAAATTCTGAAGGCCCATGTTTAAAAACTATTGAAGAAATAGCAGAGTGGTTGGAACTTGTATTTGATACTTTAAGTCTTAAAAGTTTAATTTTAGTTGGTCACTCACAGGGGTGTCTAGAAATACTTGAGTATTCTCATAGATACAAAGAAAGATTAAAAAAATTAGTTTTTATAGGTGGATCTAATAAAATGCCTGTTCATCCTGATTTGATTGAGCTTGCAGAAAACGGAGATTCTGATGCAGTAAAATTAATGATGAAGTGGGGATATGAAGGTTCAAAAAAATTTATAGGTGGAAATCCAGTTGAAAGAATTATTCAATCCCCAAAAGATATAAGTGAAATACTTGCTGTGGATCTTATAGCTTGTAATAATTATAAAAATGGATCAACTGCAGCTGGATCTATCGAAGTTCCATCAATGTTTGTTTTTGGTTCTTTAGACAAAATGGTCAACTTAGATTCTGGAAAAAAATTTTCTCAATTGATCAAAAATCCAACAGTTCATGTAATTGAAGGATGTGGACATATGATTATGATTGAAAAAGCATTTGAAATGCGGGACAAGGTTTTAGAATTTTTAAATAAATGAAAAATTATTCAATAGCAAAATCTAGAAGACTCCGAGGTACACCTTATACTTCAAGAATAGAAAAACAAGGTGTAACGGCTTATACAATCTATAATCATATGTTGCTACCGGCAGCGTTTGGATCTCTAGAGGATTCTTATCATCACTTAAAAGAGCATGTTCAAATTTGGGATGTTGCCGCAGAAAGGCAGGTTGAAATTTCAGGAAAAGATTCAGCTAAATTAATCCAATTAATGACTTGTAGAGATTTATCTAAATCTAAAGATGGTAGATGTTATTATTGTCCAATTATAGATGACCAGGCCGGATTAATTAATGACCCTGTGGTGTTGAGATTAAATCAGGAGAAGTGGTGGATATCTATTGCAGACTCTGATGTAATTTTATTTGCAAAAGGATTAGCAATTGGAAATAAATTTGATGTTAAAATCTTTGAACCAAATGTAGACATTATGGCTGTTCAAGGCCCAAAATCATTTAAGTTAATGGAAAAAGTATTTGGTGAAAAAATTACTAAATTAAAATTTTTTGGATTTGATTATTTTAATTTTGAAGGAGTTAATCATTTAATTGCACAATCAGGTTGGTCTAAGCAAGGTGGTTATGAAATTTATGTTCAAAATACTGAATCTGGTCAAAAGTTATATGATCATTTATTTGAAGTTGGTAAAGAATTTAATGTTAAACCTGGTTGCCCTAATTTAATAGAGAGAATTGAAAGTGCACTTCTATCATTTGGAAACGATATGGATAACAATGATAACCCGTTTGAGTGTGGTTTCGATAAGTATGTTAATTTAGATAGTGATGTAAAATTTTTGGGTAAGGAGAAATTAATAAAAATTAAAGAAGACGGAATTACCAAAAAGTTAATGGGTATCAAAATTGATATAAATGAAATTAGTGTAACTGGCTCTCTAGATTTGACAGATGATAACAACAACGTAATTGGAGAATTAAGATCCGCCTGCTATTCACCTCACTTCAAAAAAGTAATTGGTATAGCTATGATGCAAAAAGAATACTGGAATCCTGAGCAAAATATAAAAGTTGTTGTAAATGGACATAATTGCGTTGGAAAAGTTTGCGATTTACCTTTCATTTAGTATAACAACCTCATCATGAATATAGCTATAGTTGGAGCCACAGGCAATGTTGGAAGAAAAGTACTAGAAGTGCTTGAGAGGAAAAATTTGCCTATTTCGGAAGTTTACCTAGTTGCATCTGCAAGAAGTGCTGGTTCAAAAATTAATTTTAAAGGTAAAGACATAGAAGTTGAAAATTTAAAGACTTTTGATTTTTCAAAAGCAAAAATTACTTTTTTTGCAGCAGGTGGAAAAATTTCAGAAGCTTATGCCTCTAAAGCAGCAAATCACAGCATTGTAATAGACAACTCTAGTTTTTATAGAATGGATCCTGATGTTCCTTTAATTGTACCCCAAGTAAATGCTGATGACTTAAAAAATATAAAAAAAAATATTATTGCTAACCCTAACTGCTCAACTGCACAATTAGTTTTACCACTAAAACCAATTCATGAATTATTTAAAATAAAAAGAGTTGTTGTAGCTACTTATCAATCTGTATCTGGTGGAGGTAAAGCACCAATGGACGAATTAGTTGAACAGACAAAACTAGCATTAGAAAACAAAAAAATTGAGTCAAAAAATTTTACAAAACAAATTTCATTTAACTTAATTCCACATATCGATGTTTTTGCTGATGATGGATATACAAAAGAGGAATTAAAAATGACTAATGAGACTAAAAAAATTTTAGATCAAAATATTGAACTATCAGCAACTTGTGTAAGAGTACCTGTTTTAGTTTCTCATTCTGAAGCTGTAAATTTAGAATTAGAAAAAGAATTCACAATTGATCAAATTAAAGAATGTCTTGAAAAAATGGAAGGCTGCAAAGTAATTGATGATAGAAAAGATGGAGGATATTCAACTCCACTTGAAGCGACAGGAAAAGATGAGACATTTATTTCTAGAATTAGAGAGGATAAGACTAAAAAGAATTGTTTAAATATGTGGATTGTATCAGATAACTTACTTAGAGGTGCAGCCTTAAATGCAGTTGAAATTGCGGAGACATTAATAAAAAATAATTTTTATGGAAAGTAAAAGACCTCTTTCTCCTCATATACAAATTTATAGATGGCACATATCATCACTTGTATCTATATCACATAGAATTACTGGAATAATTAATATCATAGCAATAACTTTAGTTTGCGTCTGGGCCTCTTGGTTAGTTTTAGGAGAACCTAAATATGATTTGATAAATCTTTTTTTGAATTCGTTTCTTGGAAAATTTGTTGCAATAGGATTAGCTTGGTCTTTTAGTTTTCAAATTCTCAGTGAAATTAGACATTTAATTATGGATATGGGTCATGGCTACGAACTAAAGACTACTCGTATCACAGGTTTGATGGTGATCTTTGGTTCATTAATTTTAACAATTTTATTTTACTTAATTGGAAAAAATTTTTTTTAATATGAATTTAGCTACAAAAAAATGGGTATTTTTAAAATTATCATCAATAATTTTAGTCCCTTTAATGTTTTGGTTTATAATTAATTTCATATCAATTTATGATGGAAATTATTCTGAAGTAGTTAGTTTTTTTTCAAATAAAACAAATAAGTTTATATTTAGTATATTTTTAATTTTTGCTTATTTTTTTTCTGCTTTAAGTATTAGTGAGGTTTTTGAGGACTATATTTCCAACGAAAAAACCAAATATGTCGCAAACAGACTTCTCTATATTTCTGCTATAATCATACCATTATTAACAATAATAATTTTACTTAATCTAAAATAATGAGCGCTTATAATATTATAGATCATGAATATGATGTAGTTGTCTTAGGAGCTGGGGGATCTGGCTTGAGAGCTGCTGTTGGATTGAGTGAAGCTGGATTGAAAACAGCCTGTATTTCAAAAGTATTTCCAACTAGAAGTCATACATCTGCTGCACAAGGAGGCATCTCAGCTGCGCTTGGAAACATGGGAGAAGATGACTGGAGATGGCACATGTATGATACGGTCAAAGGTGCAGATTGGTTAGGAGATCAAGATAGTATTGAATATTTATGTAAAGAAGCTCCAAAAGCAGTTTTAGAATTAGAAAAATATGGAGTTCCATTTAGTAGAACTGAAGAAGGAAAAATCTATCAAAGACCTTTTGGTGGAATGACAAAAAATTATGGAAACGGAATTGTACAAAGAACCTGTGCTGCTGCAGATAGAACTGGTCATGCGATTCTTCATACACTTTATGGACAGGCCTTAAAACATAACACTGAATTTTTTATTGAATATTTTGCATTAGATCTTTTAATGAAAGATGGAGCTTGTAAGGGATTAATTGCTTGGAATTTAAATGATGGAACAATCCATAGATTCAGAGCACATACTGTAATTATAGCAACTGGTGGATATGGGAAAGTTTATTATTCAGCTACTTCTGCACATACTTGTACAGGAGATGGAAATGCAATGGTTTTAAGAGCTGGATTACCCCTTCAGGATATGGAGTTTGTTCAATTTCATCCAACAGGAATATATGGTCATGGCACATTAATAACAGAGGGTGCTCGAGGAGAGGGTGGTTATCTAACAAACTCTAAGGGTGAAAGATTTATGGAAAGATATGCTCCAAATGCAAAAGATCTAGCATCAAGAGATGTTGTTAGTAGATCAATGTCTATTGAAATAAATGAGGGAAGAGGTGTTGGAAAAGATCAAGATCATGTTAATTTAAACTTAAGTCATTTAGATAAAGATATTATTGAAAGTAGACTTCCAGGAATTACTGATGCTGCAAGATTGTTTGCAAATGTAGATGTAACTAAAGAGCCTATACCAGTTGTACCAACAGTTCATTATAATATGGGAGGAATTCCAACAAATTATAAAGCTGAAGTTTTAACTGTTAATGGTTCAGAAAAAACTGTTCCAGGTCTGATGGCTATAGGAGAAGCAGCATGTGTTTCTGTTCATGGTGCAAATAGACTTGGTTCTAATTCACTAATTGATTTAGTTGTATTTGGAAGAGCAGCAGCAAAAAGAGCGGCAGAATTAGTTAAAACTGGAACTCCTCATGAAGAAATACCAGAGTCTGAGACACAAAAATGTTTAGATAGATTTGATAAGTTAAGAAATGCAGATGGAAGTAATAGTACTGCAGAGCTTAGACTTTCAATGCAAAAAACAATGCAATCTAAATGCGCAGTATTTAGAACAGAAAAAAATTTAAAAGAAGGTGTTGACGATATTAGAAAAACTTATGATGGAATTGACTCTATTTCTGTTAAAGATAGATCTTTAGTGTTTAATACTGATTTAGTTGAAACTTTAGAATTTGATAATTTAATTAGACAAGCAGTAACGACAGTAGAATCTGCATATCACAGAAAAGAAAGCAGAGGAGCGCATGCAAGAGACGATTATCCAAAAAGAGATGATGAAAAGTTTATGCAACATACCCTTGCTTGGTGTGATGGAAAAAATACAAAAATTAGTTACAGACCAGTTCATAAGTCAACTTTGACCAATGAAGTTCAGTATTTTCCACCACAAGAGCGGGTATACTAATGGCGCAATTGAATTTACCAAAAAATTCTGAAGTCAAAAAAGGCAAATATTTTAAAGATAAAACAGGTTCTAAAAATCTTAGAAAAGTAAATGTTTATAGATGGGATCCCTCTACTGAAGAAAATCCAAGAATTGATACTTATGAAGTTGATATGGATAACTGTCCTTCAAAAGTTTTGGATATTTTAAATAAAATTAAAAACGAAATTGATCCAACATTAGCTTATAGAAGATCTTGTGCTCATGGAGTTTGTGGCTCTTGTGCTATGAACATGGGTGGCAAAAATGGTTTAGCGTGCACAACTCCACATTCAGATATTGATGGGGACATAGATATATATCCACTACCGCACTTGAAAGTTAAAAGAGATTTAATTGGTGATTTAGATGGTTTGTATAAACAGTATCAATCTATTGAACCTTGGCTAAAAAATAATTCCAAAAAAGAAACAACAGAAATTTATCAATCCCAAGAAGATAGAGCAAAACTTGATGGCGCTTATGAATGTATTATGTGTGCATGTTGTTCAACATCTTGTCCAAGTTATTGGTGGAATGGAGATAAATATTTAGGTCCAGCAGTCCTTTTACAAGCATACCGATGGATCGTTGATAGTAGAGATGAAGAAAGAAAAGCAAGATTAAAAAAAGTTGCTGATGAATTAAAACTTTACAGATGTCACACTATTTTAAATTGTACAAATGCTTGTCCTAAAGGCCTAAATCCAGCAAAAGCAATTGCAGAAATTAAAAAAATGTTAGCTACGGCCAATGTTTAAATAGACTATTAAGTTTTTTTGATTTAAAAGACCGTATTCATGAATTTAATAGAGCACTTCGTTAATGGAAAAATAATTACAGGTTCATCTGATAGAAAAGGAAAAGTATTTAATCCTGCAACAGGAGAACAGGAATCTGAGGTTAGACTTGCAAGTAAATCTGATTTAGATCAAGCTGTAGAGGCAGCCAAAAAAGCATTTGAAACTTGGTCTGCAAAACCTCCTCTACAAAGAGCAAGAATAATATTTAAATTTAAAGAATTAATAGAAAAAAACTCTGATGAGTTAACAAAGCTAATAGTATCAGAACACGGAAAAGTTTTTGAGGATGCTAGAGGATCTTTAACAAGAGGGCTTGAAGTAGTAGAGTTTGCTTGTGGAATTCCTCATTTGTTAAAAGGTGAATATTCAGAGAATGTTGGCACAAATGTTGACAGTTGGTCAATGAGACAACCTTTAGGGGTAGTAGCTGGAATTACTCCATTTAATTTTCCAGCAATGGTACCTATGTGGATGTTTCCAATAGCAATTGCTTGCGGAAATACATTTATATTAAAACCTTCAGAAAAAGATCCTTCATGTCCAATTAGATTAGCTGAGTTACTGAGTGAAGCTGGATTACCTGAGGGAGTATTAAATGTGGTTAATGGCGATAAAGAAGCTGTTGATGCAATTTTAGAAAATAAAGATATTAAAGCTGTAAGCTTTGTTGGATCTACTCCAATTGCAAAATATATTTACGAAAATTCAGCTAAAAATGAAAAAAGAGTACAAGCACTTGGAGGAGCAAAAAATCATTTAGTGGTTATGCCAGATTGTGATTTGGATGGTGCAGTAAATGGTTTGATGGGTGCAGCTTATGGATCTGCAGGTGAAAGATGTATGGCTCAATCCGTTGCTGTTGCTGTAGGAGATATTGGTGATGAACTGGTTTCAAGACTTTCTAAAAAAGCAGAAGCTTTAAAAGTAGGACCTGGTATGGATAAAACTTCAGAGATGGGACCTCTAGTTACAAAAGAGCATCTAGAAAAAGTAAAAAGTTATGTTGATTTAGGGGTTGAAGAGGGAGCAAAATTAGTTGTTGATGGAAGAAACTTAAAGCTCCAAGGTTATGAAAATGGATTTTATATTGGTGGTTGTTTATTTGATCACGTTAATAAAGACATGAGAATTTATAAAGAAGAAATTTTTGGTCCTGTTCTATCTGTAGTTAGAGTTAAAACTTTTGAAGAAGCTGCAAAACTAATCAATGATCATGAATACGGAAACGGAGTAAGCATTTATACTAGAGATGGTGATGCAGGCAGAACATTTGCTAGTAAAATTCAAGTAGGAATGGTTGGTATTAATGTTCCAATCCCAGTTCCTATGGCCTTTCATAGTTTTGGTGGCTGGAAAAGATCATTATTTGGAGATAGCGGCATGCATGGGATGGAAGGAATAAAATTCTATACTAAACTTAAAACAGTAACATCACGATGGCCTTCAGGTGTGCGTACAAACGCAGAATTTGTAATGCCAACAATGAAATAAGAGGAAATAAATGAAAAAAATAGCTTTAATTGGCGCAGGCCAAATAGGTGGAACACTAGCACATTTAATCGGAATAAAAGAGCTTGTTGATGAAGTTGTTTTATTTGATGTTGCAAGTGGAATAGCTAAAGGAAAGGCTTTAGATATAGCTCAATCAGCATCTGTTGATGGATTTAATGTAAAATTATCAGGTACAGACGATTATAAAGATATTAAAGATTCTGATGTTATCATAATTACTGCAGGGGTTCCTAGAAAGCCAGGAATGAGTAGAGATGATCTTCTTGGTATAAATTTAAAAATTATAAAACAGGTAGCTCAAGGAGTAAAAGAAAATGCGCCGAATGCCTTTGTAATTTGTATCACTAACCCTTTAGACGTAATGGTTATGGCGTTTCAAAAGTTTTCAGGTTTGCATGCAAATAAAGTCGTTGGTATGGCAGGAATTTTAGATAGCTCGAGATTTAAATTATTTTTATCTTTAGAGTTTGGGGTGCCTGTGAGAGAGATTGAAGCAATGGTTATGGGTGGTCATGGAGATACTATGGTTCCTATGCCAAGATTTACAAAAGTATCTGGCAAACCTTTATTAGATCTTGTTAAAGAAGGAAAGATTTCTCAAGAGAGAGTTGAAGAAATCAATCAAAGAACTAGAGATGGTGGAGCAGAAATCGTTAAGTATTTAGAAAAAGGTTCTGCTTTTTACGCACCTGCAGCATCAGGAGTTCAAATGGCTGAATCATATTTAAAAGATGAAAAAAAATTATTACCTTGTGCAGTTCAGTTAAATGGCGAGTACGGAGTAGAAAATGTTTATGCAGGAGTACCAGTTGTAATTGGTAAAGACGGTGTTGAGAAAATTGAAGTAGTGGATTTAGATGAAAAAGAAAACAAAGAGTTTATGCACTCTATTGATGCTGTTAAAGCTCTTTGGGAAGCTGCATCTAAAATAGATCCAGATCTTTCAAAATAATAATGAATATTCACGAGCACCAAGCAAAAGAAATTTTAAAGAAATATGGAGCAATAGTTCCAGCAGGAGTTTTTTCAACAAATGTTGATGACTTGATCGAAAAAGCAAAAAATTTAAAAACCGAAAAGTATGTTTTAAAGGCTCAAATTCACGCTGGTGGTAGAGGTAAAGCTGGAGGAGTTAAAATTCTAAATACACTTGAAGAATTAAAAAATTCGGCAAATGAACTGCTTGGTAAAACACTGGTAACTCATCAAACTGGACCAGAAGGCAGAGAAGTTAAGCGATTATACGTTGAAGAATCCTCTAATATAGAAAAAGAATTCTATTTATCATGTTTAGTTGATAGAGCGAGTTCAAAGATTGCATTTATTTCAAGTGATCAAGGTGGAATGGATATTGAAGAAGTAGCAAGTTCAAATCCAGAAAAAATTATTACAACTAAAGTTGATATAGCTGAAGAAATATCAGATTCAGATTGTGAGACAGTAATTAAAATTTTTGATTTAAACAGTGATGCTAAAGATCAAGCAATCTCACTAATCAAATCAATTTATAAAATGTTTATTAGTACAGATGCAAATATGGTTGAGGTAAATCCCTTAATTTTAACAAAAGAGGGAAAGATCGTTTGTTTAGACGCAAAAGTTAATTTCGACTCAAACGCATTATTTAGACACCCTGAAATTCAAGAATTAAGAGATTTAAATGAAGAGGATCCAACTGAGATTGAAGCTAGCAAACATGATTTAGCTTATATCAAATTAGATGGAAGTATTGGATGTATGGTTAATGGTGCAGGGCTAGCAATGGCAACAATGGATATCATTAAATTATATGGTAAAGAACCAGCTAATTTCTTAGATGTTGGGGGTGGAGCTTCAAAAGAAAAAGTTTCTGCAGCATTTAAAATTATTCTTTCAGACAAAAATGTTAAGGGAATTTTAATAAATATTTTTGGCGGAATAATGAGATGTGACGTACTCGCACAAGGGGTTGTGGATGCTGCAAAAGAAATAAATATTAGTGTACCTTTGGTAGTTCGTCTTGCAGGAACAAATTTTAAAGAGGGAAAAGAAATTTTAGATAATTCAGGTTTAAAATTAATCTCAGCAGAAAATTTAGATGATGCTGCTAAAAAAATTGTAGAGGCGATTAAATAAATGTCAGTATTAGTTAATAAAAAAACAAAAGTAATCTGTCAGGGTTTTACGGGTGCTCATGGAACTTTCCATTCAGAGCAAGCAATAAAATATGGAACAAATTTAGTAGGAGGTGTTACTCCTAAAAAAGGAGGTCAAAAGCATTTAGATAGACCTGTATTTAATTCTGTATCTGAAGCCAAAGATGCAGTTGGGGCAGACGCCACTATGATTTATGTGCCTGCAAAATTTGCCGCTGCAGCAATTATAGAAGCTATCGATGCATCTGTTAAATTAATTGTTTGTATTACTGAAGGAATTCCAATTCAAGACATGCTTAAGGTTAGAAAAAAATTAGATGGATCTAATAGCCGACTTATAGGTCCAAATTGTCCAGGAATTATAACTCCAGATGAATGTAAAATAGGAATTATGCCCGGTAATATTCACAAAAGAGGTTCAGTTGGTATTGTATCAAGATCTGGAACTTTAACGTATGAAGCAGTTGCTCAAACAACTGAAAATGGATTAGGGCAGTCAACTTGCATTGGAATTGGAGGTGATCCAATCAATGGTACAAATTTTATTGATTGCTTAGATCTTTTTTTAAATGATGAAGAAACACAATCGATTTTAATGATTGGAGAAATAGGAGGCTCTGCAGAAGAAGAAGCGGCAGAATTTTTGAAAAACCATAAGATTAAAAAACCAACAGTTGGATTTATAGCAGGAATTACTGCACCTCCAGGAAGAAGAATGGGGCATGCAGGTGCAATTATTTCTGGAGGAAAAGGTGGCGCAGAGGATAAAATAAAAAAAATGGAAGAATGTGGAATTACAGTCGCAAAATCACCATCAATAATTGGTAAAACTTTATTTGATAAACTGTCTAATTGAAAAATATTTTTTAGAGGGATATATTAAATAATAAAGATGTCATCATCAAAAAATTTCGATTTCGAAAAAAACTCATTTTTACATAAATCAAATAGTGCATTTATTGAGCAAATGTATTTAAAATTTATCAACAAAGATAAAGATCTTCCTGAAAGTTGGTTAAATTATTTTGAAGGAATTGGTGATGAGATAAAAGTAATTGCCAATGAAATAAATGGACCATCATGGGGACCAGAAAAAATCAAAGTAAATATTGATGAGCTTCAAAAAAAAATAGATGAAGATGAAAATAATAGCCTAAATAACGAAAAAATAGATACCTCTGAAAAGTTCAATTTCCAATTACTTGCAGATTCTAACAAAGATTCAATTAGTGCTGTTGCTTTAATCAGAGCTTATAGATTAAGAGGACATTTGTTAGCTGAACTTGATCCTTTAGGAATGAGAGAATCAGAATATTTAGATGAACTTCATCCAGAGTTTTATGGTTTTAAAAAAGAAAATTATGAAAGAAAAATTTTCTTAAATGGAGTGATTAATAAAAAGTATGCCAATATTAGAGAAATTTTAAAATTTATGAAAAAAACCTATTGTGGAAAAATAGGTTATGAGTTTATGCATATTTCTAATCCTGATGAAAGAAAATGGTTTAGAGATAGAATTGAACAAGATGACAAAGCTCTTCAGTTTACCAAAAATGGAAAAGAAGCGATATTAAATAAATTGGTTCAAGCAGAAGGTTTTGAAAAATTTTTAGCAACCAAATATGTTGGCACAAAAAGATTTGGGTTAGATGGTGGAGAAAGTTTAATACCTGCCCTAGAGCAAATAATTAAAATTGGTGGTCAACAAAAAATAAAAGAAGTTAAAATTGGAATGTCTCATAGAGGTAGACTAAATGTTTTAGCAAATGTATTACAAAAATCTTATAAAAGAATATTTAATGAATTTGCTGGAGAATTTAGTGACGAAACCGAGGATAGTGCTGGTGATGTAAAATATCATCTTGGTGCATCTTCTGACAGACAGTTTGATGGAAATTCTGTTCATGTTAGTTTGACAGATAATCCATCTCACCTTGAAGCAGTAAACCCTGTTGTTTTAGGGCAAACTAGAGCAAAACAATTTTTTCATAAAGATAAAGAGAGAAACAAAGTTATCCCAATATTAATTCATGGTGATGCAGCATTTGCTGGACAGGGTGTGGTAGCTGAATGTTTTGCTATGTCAGGTCTGCCAGGACATAACACTGGTGGAACTATTCATATAATTGTAAATAATCAAATTGGTTTTACTACAAGCCCACGGTTTGCAAGATCATCACCTTATCCATCTGATGTTGCTAAAATGGTTGAAGCACCAATTTTACATGTTAATGGAGATGACCCAGAAGCAGTTGTTTACGCGACTAGAATTGCTACAGAGTTCAGATTAAAGTTTAACAGAGATGTTGTAGTTGACTTAATTTGTTATAGAAGATTTGGCCATAATGAGGGAGATGAGCCATCATTTACTCAGCCATTGATGTATCAGAAGATTAAAGCTCACCCAAGTGTTTATAAGATTTATGGAAGTAAACTAGTTAGTGAAAATACGATTACCAAGGAATTACTAGATCAAAATGTTAAGTCATTTAAGGATTTATTGGATGATCAGTATAAAAGTGCAAAAGATTATAATCCCAAAATAGAATGGTTTGAGGGAACATGGTCTAGATACAAACCTGAGAAAGGTAAAGATAAAAGAGGAGTTTCAGGTTTTGATGAAGATAAGTTAAAATTAATTTCAGAAAAGATTAATTCTGTACCAGTTGAAAAAAATATTCATAAAACTATTTCTAAAATACTTAATGCAAGAAAAGAATCTGTTGAAAAGGGAACAGGAATTGATTGGTCATCAGCTGAAGCACTTGCTTTTGGTTCTTTATTAGTTGAGGGTTATCCGGTTAGATTGGTTGGACAAGATTCTGGAAGAGGAACTTTTAGTCAAAGACATTCGGTATTAAGAAATCAAGTTGATAACTCTAGATATATTCCTTTAAACAATATTTCAAAAGATCAAAAACAATTTGAAGTTGTTGATAGTTTTTTGTCTGAACTCGCTGTTTTGGGATTTGAATATGGGTATAGTTTAGTTGAACCAAATACTCTTACTATCTGGGAAGCTCAATTTGGAGATTTTGCAAATGGAGCTCAAGTTGTGATTGACCAGTTCATAGCATCAGGTGAAAGAAAGTGGAACAGAGCTTCAGGAATTGTAATGTTGTTACCTCATGGATACGAAGGTCAAGGTCCCGAACATTCATCTGCTAGATTGGAAAGATTTTTACAGTTATGTTCAAATGATAATATGCAAGTAATGAATTGCACAACTCCAGCCAATTATTATCATGCATTAAGACGTCAAATGCATAGAGATTTTAGAAAACCACTAATTATAATGACACCAAAATCATTACTCAGAAATAAATACTGTGTTTCAAACTTAGAGGATTTTAATAAACAAAATACTTTCCACAGAGTTTTGTGGGACCATGCAATTGATCCAAAATCAAATGGATTTATTAAACTTAAAGAAAGTTCTGAGATTAAAAAAGTTATCTTGTGTTCGGGTAAAGTTTACTTTGATTTACTTGATGCTAGAGAAAAATTAAAAAGAGATGATGTAATCTTGTTTAGAATAGAACAACTTTATCCTTTTCCAGCAAAGGCTTTGGTAAATGAACTTAAACCTTATTCCAAAAATGCTGAATTCTTTTGGTGCCAAGAAGAACCTAAGAATATGGGAGCATGGTTTTCAGTGAGAGATTATATTCAATGGACATTAGATACTATAAAGGCTAAATATAATGAAATTTCTTATATAGGAAGAAGCCCTGATGCAACTCCAGCAACTGGATATGCAAAGAGGCATAATTCTCAGCAACAAGAAATAATTAATAAGGTGTTTGGTTAAATTATAATGAGTGAAAAAATAGTAGTTCCAGTACTTGGTGAAAGTATTACAGAAGCAACAGTTGCAAAATGGTTAAAAAAAACTGGAGATGCAGTTGAAGCTGATGAACCAATTGTGGAGCTTGAAACTGATAAAGTTAATTTAGAGGTTCCATCACCAATAACTGGTGTTTTAACAGAAATTAATTCACAAGACGGCTCAACAGTGGAAGTTGGAGCTTTATTGGGCTCAGTGTCTGAAAACGGTTCAGCTAAAGTGATACCAACTGAAAAGAAAGAAGAGCCTAAACAAGTTAAAGAAACTCCTACTGAAAACAATGTCATTCAATTAGATACAAATAAAAAAGAACCACAAATTTTTGAGGAACAAAAACAAGAAACTAAAAAACCTAAGCCTTTAATTTTAACTGAGGAAGTGACTCAAGACTCGGCACCAATTATAGAGAATAGAAACGATACTTTGTCTCCTGCTGTCAGAAAAATTGTAACGGAAAACAATATTGATATTGGTTCAGTTCAAGGTTCAGGAAAAAATGGTCAAGTTTTAAAAGGAGACCTTATAAGTTTAATGGGTGCAAATCCAAAACCATCAGAGAGAAAAATTCAATATGGTCAAGAAGAGCGAATTAAAATGACCAGACTAAGACAGACAATTGCTAAAAGATTAAAACAAGCTCAAGAAAATGCAGCACTACTTACAACTTTTAATGAAGTTGACATGACTAATATCATGGAAATGAGAAAAGAAAACCAACAAGACTTTCAAAGTAGATATGGAATTAAATTAGGCTTCATGTCATTCTTTGTTAAAGCATGTGTGGTAGCCTTAAAACATTTCCCTGCAGTAAATGCTGAAATTGATGCTGACGAAATTATATACAAAAACTATTACAATATAAGTTTTGCTGTAGGTACAGAGAAAGGTTTGGTTGTTCCAGTTTTGAGAAATGCAGACGAGCTTTCATTTGCAGATATTGAAAAAAATATTAAAGATATTTCTGAAAAAGCAAGAGATGGAAAATTAACAATTGAAGATCTACAAGGAGGAACATTTACCATCAGTAATGGTGGAGTATACGGTTCAATGTTATCAACACCAATTCTAAACTTACCTCAATCAGGTGTTCTAGGTATGCATAACATTGTAGAGCGACCAGTGGTAGTAAATGGTGATATAAAAATAAGACCTATTATGTATTTAGCGCTTTCTTATGATCACAGAATTATTGATGGCAAAGAATCTGTTTCTTTCTTAAAAATGATTAAGGAAAATCTAGAAGATCCTAGAAGATTATTTTTGGATATTTAAATGTCAGAAAAATTTCAAGCTGTAGTTATTGGAGGAGGGCCCGGTGGTTATGTTTGTGCAATTAGGCTTGCACAATTAGGTTTAAAAACAGCTTGTATAGAATCGAGAGGTTCATTAGGAGGAACTTGCTTAAATGTTGGCTGTATACCCTCAAAAAGTTTATTAAATCTTTCTGAAGAATTTCATAAAGTAAAAAATCTGTCCAATAAGGGTATCGAGATAGGTGAGGTGAAACTTAACCTTGAAAAGATGATGAAAAGTAAAGATAAAGCTGTAACAATATTGACTAAAGGTGTTGAATTTCTTTTAAAAAAAAACAAAGTTACTTATTTTAGAGGTCACGGAAGTTTTAAATCAAAAAATCAAATCTCAATTAAAGATGACAAGAATAATGAGACAATTATTGAGTCAGAAAAAACAGTTATAGCAACCGGATCTGTGCCAGTTTCATTACCTGGAATTGATATTGATGAAAAAGTAATAGTTTCCTCAACAGGGGCTTTAAAATTAGAGAAAGTACCAAATAAAATGGTTGTAGTTGGAGGTGGATACATTGGTTTAGAGATGGGTTCAGTTTGGTCAAGATTAGGTTCAGAAGTTCAGGTCGTAGAATTCTTAGATCATATTACACCTGGAATGGATAAAGAAATTTCTTCTGAGTTTATGAAAATTTTAAAAAAACAAGGTATTAAATTTAATATGCAAAACAAAGTTGAAACAATTCAGAAAAATAAAAACGGAGCAGTTGTTTCAACAGTAGATAAAGATGGCAATAAAAACAATTTTGAATGTGATGTAGTGTTAATTTCTGTTGGAAGAAAGCCAAATACAGATGGATTAAATTTAGATGCAGTAGGAATTGATTTAGATGAAAGAAAAAGAATAAAAACTGATAAAACTTTTAAAACAAATGTCGAAAATATTTTTGCTATTGGCGATGTAATAGTAGGACCAATGCTTGCTCATAAAGCTGAAGATGAAGGGATTGCTGTTGCTGAAAATATTGCAGGACAATCTGGACATGTTAATTATGATACAATTCCTGGTGTTGTGTATACTACTCCAGAAGTTGCATCTATAGGAAAAACAGAAGAGCAATTAAAAGAACTTAATAAAAAGTATAAAGTTGGTAAATTTTCATTTATGGCAAATTCGAGAGCTAAAGCAATTGATGATGCTGAGGGATTTGTAAAAATATTAGCAGATGAGCAAACAGACAAAGTATTAGGAGCTCATATTATTGGTCCTCATGCAGGAGAGTTAATCGCTGAAATAGGTGTAGCTATGGAATTTGGTGCAAGCTCAGAAGATATAGCAAGAACATGTCATGCGCACCCAACATTTTCAGAAGCAGTTAAAGAAGCTGCATTATCAGTAGATAAAAGAGCAATACACTCTTAATTTTTTTTCATATTATAAAAATATGAAATTTCCGATTCTTTTACCTAATATTTTTGATCATCCATTTACTTATGAAAGTAGTATTGATCTCAAATTAGGAGACTACGTGGAAGTTCCTTTTGGTAAATCAAAAATTACAGGTGTAGTTTGGGATGAATTTGAAAAAAATAGCAACAAAACGTTTAAAATAAAAAAAGTTTTAAGAAAGTTAGATGTGACTCCTTTAAAAAAAAATACTGTTAAATTTTTAAACTGGTTTTCAGAGTACAATATTATTCCAAAAGGAATGGCTCTAAAGCTTGTTTTATTAAGTAGTCATGCAATAGAAAATAAGGAGCTAAGTTCTTATAATAATTTTAAAAGTGAAATCAAAAATACATCCATAAAATTAACCAAAGATCAAATCAAAGCATATGAAGAAATGGTAAGCACTAACCAAAATTTTAGAGTGCACGTGTTACAAGGAACAACAGGATCAGGTAAAACTCTTGTATATTTTGAGGCTTTAAAAAACCTGATAAAACAAGGATATCAAGGCTTAATTTTATTACCTGAGATAGGTTTAACAGGTCAATTTGAAAAAAAATTTAATGAATATTTTGGTTTTAATGCAGCAGTGTGGCACTCAGGAGTTTCAAAAAAAAAGAAAGAATTAATTTGGAGTGGAATTTCAAATGGAGCAGTTAAAGTAATAATAGGAGCAAGATCATCATTATTTTTACCTTTTAAAAATCTAGGTATGATAATTGTAGATGAAGAACACGATCAATCGTTTAAACAAGATGAAGGTGTAACTTATAATGCACGAGATATGGCAATCTCTAGAGCTTCATTTGAAAATATACCAGTTAATTTAGTTACCGCTGTTCCATCAATTGAAACTTTTGAAAATATTCAAAAAGGAAAATATTCTTTATCAAGACTTACAGAGAGATATAAAAATGCGTCATTACCAAATTATGAAATTATAGATCTTAATAAGACCAAACTCAAAAAACAATCGTGGTTATCAGATAAAATAATTGAAAAAGTAAATTTTCACCTTGAGAGAAAAGATCAGGTTTTATTTTTTTTAAATAGAAGAGGTTTTTCACCTCATGCCTTGTGCAAAAATTGTTTAACAAGTTATTCTTGTCCAAATTGTACTATCAATCTGGTTTATCATAAAAATAAAAATAATTTATTATGTCACTATTGTGGTTTTAAAACTGATTTAAAAAGAGATTGCTCAAAAGAGGGTGAATGTAATTTTGTCTTTAGTGGACCTGGTGTAGAGAGGATATCTGAGGAAGTTAAAAAAAAATTTCCCAATAAGGAAGTTGAAATTTTTTCAAGTGATACAATGAATAAAAAAGACTCATTAAATAAATTAGAAAGAATTATAAATAATCAAAGTCAGATATTAGTTGGGACACAATTAATTTCTAAAGGATTTCACTTTCCAAGTTTAAATTGTATTGTTGTTGTTGATATTGATTTATCAGCTAACGGGAATGATTTGAGAGGAGCAGAAAAAAATTTGCAATTGTATCATCAGTTATCAGGACGAGCTGGAAGAACAGGAAAACCTGCAATAGTTTATTTTCAAACTTATAATAATAATAAGAATATGATTTTAGAAATTACAAATAAAAATCCTGATATATTTTTAAAAAGAGAATTAGAAATTAGAAAAAAAAATAAACTTCCACCTTATCAAAGATTTATTTCCCTGATCATGACTGGTGAAAATCAAAAAAAATTAGAAAAAGAGGCTTATGACTTTAAAAATTATTTAGAAAATAATATTGAGGGAAACATACTGGGTCCAGTGGATGCTCCTATTTTTAGATTGAAAAGAAAATTTAGGGTGAGATTTTTAATTAGAGGCTCAAAATCTATGAAGCTACAAAATGCCATTGCAAAATCAGTTCCAAAATACAAATTTTCTAAAGGAATAAAACTTTCAGTTGATGTTGATCCAATTAACTTCAATTAGGCCTAAAAAAGAGGACTTTTTCGTCAATCAGTCACTTGAAGACGTAAAGGTCATATGCTAATTAGAGCGTGATTTTAAAATAATCTTCAACATTTTAGAGGTATCGAGTTGAGCAAAGACACAGGATTTTCAATTACTTCAGCAGAAAGATATTCTCTTGCGCTTTATGAATTATCTACTGAGAATAGTGTTACGTCTCAAATAGAAGAGCAATCACTTTCAATTCTAAAATTATTAGATCAAAGTCAAGATTTTTCAAATTTAATAAAAGATCCAACTAATAGCCAAGATGATTTAATAAAAATAGTTAATATAATCTCAGAAAATTATAAATTTGATCAATTGTTAAAAAACTTCTTAAGTTTTTTAATTCAAAAAAGAAGGTTCTTTTTTGTAGAAAGAATTCTTAAAAGTTTTATTGAAATTTGTTCAGAAAAAAGAGGTGAGTTAAAAGCAGAATTAAAGTCTGCTAAAGAGTTATCTAATGAAGAAATTACGCAAATTACAGAGGAATTAACTAAAAATTTTAGTTCAAAAATAAAATTAAACTACAAGCATGATGAAAGTTTAATAGGAGGTCTCGTAGTACAGGTAGGGAGTACTATGGTTGACACCTCAATTAAAAGCAAATTACAACAAATCGAAAATAGAATGATAGAGGCATAAATGGAAATAAATCCTTCAGAAGTTACAAAGATATTAAAAGAACAAATCAAAAATTTTGGAGATAAAGCGGAGGTTACTGAGGTAGGTCAAGTTTTATCAGTTGGAGACGGTATCGCTAGAATTTATGGCCTTGACAATGTTGAGGCTGGAGAAATGGTTGAATTTTCTGATGGCTCTAAAGGTATGGCCTTAAACTTAGAGAGCGAAAATGTTGGTGTTGTAATTTTTGGTGATGATAGAAATATTAAAGAGGGCGATGTTGTAAAAAGAACAGGAAATATTGTTGATACACCAGTAGGAAAAGAACTTCTAGGTAGAGTAGTTGATGGTTTGGGAAATCCAATTGATGGTAAAGGTGCATTAGATAAAAGTGTACAAAAGAGCAGAGTAGAGGTTAAGGCTCCTGGAATTATCCCTAGACAATCAGTTAATGAACCAATGCAAACAGGGTTAAAATCAATTGATAGTTTGGTTCCAATCGGAAGAGGACAAAGGGAATTAATTATTGGTGATAGACAAACAGGAAAAACTGCTGTTGCAGTTGACGCGATCATAAACCAAAAAAAGATTAATGAATCAGGTGACGAAAAACAAAAATTATATTGTATTTATGTTGCTGTAGGTCAGAAGAGATCAACTGTTAGACAAATTCAAAAAACTTTAGAAGAAGCTGGTGCAATGGAATATACAACGATTGTTGCGGCAACAGCATCTGACTCAGCACCACTTCAGTTTTTAGCTCCATATACTGGTTGTGCTATGGGTGAATATTTTAGAGATAATGGAATGCACGCGTTAATTATCTATGATGATTTATCAAAACAAGCAGTAGCTTATAGACAAATGTCTCTTTTACTTAGAAGACCTCCAGGACGTGAGGCTTATCCAGGAGATGTATTCTATTTACATAGTAGATTATTAGAAAGAGCTGCAAAATTGAGTGATGAACATGGTGGAGGATCTCTAACAGCACTTCCAATTATTGAAACTCAAGGTGGAGACGTATCTGCGTTTATTCCAACAAACGTAATTTCAATTACAGATGGTCAGATTTTCCTAGAAACTGAACTATTCAACCAAGGAATAAGACCTGCAATTAACGTTGGTTTGTCAGTTTCAAGGGTAGGTTCATCTGCGCAAACTAAAGCGATGAAAAAAGTTTCAGGATCTATGAAACTTGAGCTTGCTCAATATAGAGAAATGGCAGCATTTGCTCAATTTGGATCGGATTTAGATGCGTCTACTCAACAGCTATTGAATAGAGGATCAAAATTAACCGAGCTTCTAAAACAAAAGCAATATTCTCCAATGACAGTTGCTGAACAAGTAATTTCGGTTTTCTGTGGCGTTAAAGGATATCTTGATGATATAGATTTAAAAGATGTTGCAGGTTTTGAAAGTAAAATCATAGATAAATGTAAGTCAGAAAAACCTGAGATTATTGAGTCGATACAAAGTTCAGGAAAACTTGAAGAAGATAAAGAAAAGTTATTAGTTGAACTGATTACTCAATTAAAGGAAACTCTTAAATCTTAATTTGATATGGCAAGTTTAGACGACCTAAAAAAGAGAATAGCTAGCGTAAAATCTACACAAAAGATTACTAAGGCTATGAAAATGGTTGCAGCTGCAAAATTAAGAAAAGCACAAGAAAGTGCTGAAAAAGGACGACCTTACTCAGAAAAAATGAACAATGTAATTTTAAATCTATCTAGTGGAATTTCAGATAAAGAAAATGCACCAAAGTTGTTAGCAGGCACTGGACAAGACAAAGTTCATCTTTGTGTTGTTATGACATCAGATAGAGGTTTGTGTGGTGGTTTTAATTCTAACATAATTAAGAAAGCAAAAAGTTACTTTTCTAAAATCTTGGACGAAAATAAAGAACTTAAAATTATTACTGTAGGTTCAAAAGGTAATGATCAACTTAAGAGAACTTATGGTAATAAAATAATTGAAAACATTTCATTCAAAGAGTCAAAAAATGCTAATTATTTTGATGCAGATAAAGTTGGAAAAATTATTATTGAAAAATTTGAAGCAGGTGATTTTGATATATGTACAATTTTTTATAATAAATTTAAAAATGTAATTACGCAAATTCCACAAGCTCAACAAATAATTCCTTTAAATGATGAGGGAAATGAAAATAGTTCAGATGAAAGTTATGAATTTGAACCAGATGAAGATGAAATTTTAAGCAATTTGTTGCCAAAAAATATTTCAACACAAATATTTAAGGCAATGTTAGAGAATTCAGCTAGCGAACAAGGATCCAGAATGAGTGCAATGGATAATGCAACCCGAAACGCAGGTGAAATGGTTGACAAACTTACTATCGAGTATAATAGAAGTCGTCAGGCAGCAATTACTAAAGAACTAATAGAAATCATATCAGGAGCAGAAAGTTTATAATTATGAGCAAAGGAATAATCACACAAGTTATTGGAGCGGTAGTAGACGTAAAATTTGAAGGAGAACTACCAGAAATTTTAACAGCATTAGAATGTAAAAACGGTGATAACAGATTAGTTTTAGAGGTTGCTCAGCACTTAGGAGAATCTACAGTAAGAACTATTGCAATGGATGCCACTGAAGGATTAAAAAGAGGAGATGAAGTTGTAAATACAAATGCTCCTATCCAAGTTCCTGTTGGACCAGAAACCTTAGGGAGAATTATTAATGTAATTGGTGAGCCAATTGACGAAAGAGGTGAGGTTAAAACTAAAGAAAGCTGGCCTATTCACAGAGCTGCACCTGAATTTAACGATCAGTCAACTGAAACTGAAATTTTAGTTACTGGTATTAAAGTTATCGACCTATTAGCACCGTACGCCAAAGGAGGAAAAATTGGACTATTTGGAGGTGCAGGTGTTGGTAAAACAGTTTTAATTATGGAATTGATTAATAACGTTGCAAAAGCTCATGGTGGATTTTCAGTCTTTGCTGGTGTTGGAGAAAGAACTAGAGAAGGAAATGACCTTTATCATGAAATGATGGATTCAGGTGTAATAAAAAAAGATGGCCCTGGTTCTAAAGCGGCATTAGTTTATGGACAAATGAACGAACCTCCAGGAGCAAGAGCAAGAGTTGCTTTAACTGGATTAACAGTAGCAGAATATTTCAGAGATCAAGAAGGACAAGACGTTTTATTCTTCGTTGACAATATCTTTAGATTTACTCAAGCTGGTTCAGAGGTATCTGCTCTATTAGGTAGAATTCCTTCAGCGGTAGGATATCAACCTACGTTAGCTACTGATATGGGTAATCTTCAAGAAAGAATTACAACAACAAACAAGGGATCAATTACTTCTGTGCAAGCAATTTATGTTCCAGCGGATGACTTAACTGATCCAGCACCTGCTACATCATTTGCTCACTTGGATGCTACTACGGTACTTTCAAGACAAATAGCAGAAATTGGTATTTATCCTGCAGTAGACCCATTAGATTCTACTTCAAGAATTTTGGATCCAAGAGTGGTAGGTGACGAACATTATAGAGTTGCAAGAGATGTTCAAAGGATTTTACAGTCTTACAAATCTCTTCAAGATATTATTGCTATTCTTGGGATGGACGAACTATCTGAGGAAGATAAATTAGTTGTAGCAAGAGCAAGAAAAATTCAAAGATTTTTATCTCAACCGTTCTTTGTTGCGGAAGTATTTACAGGTTCACCAGGAAAATTGGTTGATCTTGAATCTACAATCAAAGGATTTGATGCAATCTGCAAAGGTGAATATGATCACTTGCCAGAAGCAGCTTTCTACATGGTAGGTACAATTGAAGAAGCTATTGAAAAAGCTGAAAAAATGGAAAAAGAAGCAGCGGCCTAATGAGTGAAGAGTTTAAAATTGAGATAGTAAATCCTGAAAAATCTTTTTTAGTGAAAGAAGATGTGTCAGAGGTAGTAGTACCTGCTTTTGAGGGAGAAATGGGGATATTAAAAGATCACATTTCAATTATCTCATTTTTAAAACCAGGTATCATCAAAGTAAGCTCGAAATCTGGTGATGAAAATTATTATGTTGAGGATGGTATAGTAGAGTTTAAAAATAATAATTTGTCTATTTTAACTAGCTCAATTTATAATTTATCTGATATGGATAAATCTGTTCAACAGGATTTACTGAAAAAAGCTGAAGAAGAGGCAGGAAAATCAGATATAAATGATCAAACTAAATATTTAGTAGATCAAAAAATTGAAGTTTTAAAAACTCTTAATTAAGAATTTTTTTTACTTTATCCTTAACTTCTTCGTACACGTGTAGTTTGAAATCAACTACCAAGTCTGTAATTTTATCTAGGTCTACCCATTTCCATTCTAAAAATTCAGGATGTTTGGTTTTGATGTTTATTTCATTATCCATTCCAACAAATCTCATTAAAAACCATTTTTGCTTTTGACCTCTGTACTTTCCTTTCCAGATCAAACCAAGTAATCTATCTGGAAGTTCATACGTTATAGTCCCATCTAACTCTTTTATTAATTTAACATTTTTAATACTGGTTTCTTCTTCAAGTTCTCTGTAAGCAGCTTTTAAAAAATCCTCACCTTCATCTACACCGCCTTGGGGCATTTGCCAAAAATTTTTGGGGTTATCTATTCTTTTGGCAACAAATACTTTGTTCTCTTTATTTAATACAACAATTCCAACACCACTTCTAAGTGGAAGATTACTTAAATCTTTTTTCATTTTATCCGTTAAGTAATTTAATTGCGTAATTTAGCTGATTATCTGTTTCGGTTCTTATTTTAAAGTTATCACCTTCTTCATTCACTTCTATATCTGGACGTACACCAACCTCAGATATAGATTTTCCAGATGGAAGATAATATTTCGCAACAGTTAAACGTATTGCGCCTCTATTTTTGAGAGGAATAATAGATTGAACTGAACCTTTTCCATAACTGTTTTCACCTACAACAATTGCTCTTTTGTGGTCTTTTAAAGCTCCTGCAACAATTTCTGATGCTGAAGCTGATCCATAATTTATCAATACTAATAATGTTTTTCCGTCAGTTATGTCTCCTTTTTTTGCAAACCATTTTCTATTATCAGATTTTTTTCTACTTTTAGTGGAGACAATTTCACCATTTTCTAAAAAGAAATCAGATATTCTTATTGCCTGGTTTAGCAATCCACCTGGATTATTTCTTAAATCCAAAATAAACGAATTAAGATTTTTATTTTTTTTTAATTTCTTTATTTGTTTTTCTATTTGATCACTACTGTTTTCATTAAATGAAGTTAATCTAATATAGCCAATATTTTCTTCTAATAACTCTGACTTAACTGATTGAATTTCAATTATTTCTCTAGTGATATTAAATGTTAATGCCTTTTTTTCTCCTCTACGTCTAACTGTTAATTCTATACTTGAACCTACTGGGCCTCGCATTAAATCAACAGCTTCACTCAGAGATTTCCCTTGAACTTGTGTATCATTAATTTTCACAATGTAATCACCAGCTTTTAATCCAGCTTTTGACGCTGGTGTGTCGTCAATAGGTGAAATAACTTTAACAACTCCTGCTTCCATACTTACCTCAATTCCAAGGCCACCAAATTCACCGCTAGTTTCTGTTTGCATCTCCTCCAAAATTTCAGGAGACATATAAGAAGAATAAGGGTCTAAAGATTGAAGTAAACCATTAATAGCAGAGTCCATACTTTCAGATTGGTTGATCTCATCAATATACTCTCTGTTTATTTTTTCTAAAACCTCACCAAATAAATCTATCTTTTTATAAATATCTACTTCAGACGAGTTTGCTGGAATAAAATAAAAAAATGATAAAAAAATAAATGAATAATATTTAATTATTTTCATATCATTACTTTTTCTTTGGGAATAAACTCTGACCAGATTTTTTCTAATTCATAAAATTTTCTTTTCTCTGGGTGAAAAATATGAACGATTAGATCTATACCGTCTACCAATTTCCATTCACCACTTTCTTTACCTTCTATTTTAGAGTCTTTAATCCCATTATCTTTAAGTTTTTCTAATACTTGTTCAGATAAAGACTGTATATGTCTAGATGATGTACCGCTTGCTATTATCATATAATCTGCCATAGAACTTTTATCTTTTAGATCAATAGTTACTATGTCTTCAGCTTTGTTAAGATCTAATGTGGTGATTACAATTTCTTTGAGATCTGAAATTTTATCCATTAATTAAATTTAGACTATCAAATTTTTCTTAATTGAGAAGATGAAATGTTGACTTTATTAAACTCTATGAATTTGAGGGTGGTACTACCGATAGCCTTAAATGTCTTTGATTTTAATGAGTTTTTTTTATAGCCATGTCTATCGAAAACCAAAATATTACACTTTTGTGAAATAGATTTTGATCTATACCATTTGTGAAAATTTATTAAGTTATCTGCTCCCATTAAAAAATAGATTTCAATATTTTTATTTTTTTTCAAATGATTAATTAAATCGATTGTTTTATTTGAATTAATTTTATTTTCATAAAATCTCACTTTTATAAATGAATTGTTACCAATAATTTTTTTACAGAATTTTATTCTTTCAGTAACCGAGGTTTTACTTTGATTTTTAAAAGGATTTTTTTTTGTGATTGCCCAAATAATTTTTTTAAGCTCAAATCTTTTTTTTGCTTCTTTTGAAATAGCTAGATGACCTTTGTGAGCAGGATCAAATGATCCTCCTAAAATTCCTATTTTTGTCTTATTTAATTTCAAATTAATTTCTTATTTTGCCGTTACTTGTAATTTGATATTTATATGAAACAAGTTGATTAAGTCCCACAGGCCCTCTTGGTGGAAGTACATTGGTAGAAATTCCAACCTCTCCTCCGAACCCAAATTCACCTCCATCTGCAAATTGAGTTGAAGTGTTATGCATAGCAATAGAGCTTTTGACTTCCTTTAGAAATTGATTTGCTGTTTTTTTGTTTTTTGTAATTATTGAGTCTGTATGCATTGTTCCATACTTGTTAATATGACTTATAGCTTCATTGAGGTTGTTTACTATTTTAACCGAAACTGCAGAGCTTAAATATTCTGTAGACCAATCCTTTTCAGTAGCTTTAAAAATTTTACCTTTGTAAAATTTAGCCAAAATCTTTTCTCCATAAATTTTACAACCATTTTTTTCTAAATTACCAAGGATTGTATTACTAAATTTTTTGACAATATTCTTATGCATAATAATAGTTTCAGTTGCACCACATATACTGGTGTTCCTTAATTTTGCGTTAGAAACAACTTTATTTGCCATCTTTAGTTCAGCGTCTTTGTCCACATATGTATGACAAATACCCTCAAGATGACCAATAATTGGAACCTTAGATAGCTCTTGAACTTTTCTTACAAGATTTTTTCCACCACGTGGAATTATAACATCAATATATTCTTTCATTTTAGAAAGCATTACATCAACCATCTTTCTGTTTTTAGAATCTATAAATTGTATAAAGTTTTCATCTACTTTATTTTTTTTGAGCGCTTTTCTAAATAGTTTTGACAAAACTCTATTTGAATTGATTGCTTCAGAACCTCCTCTTAAGATTACTGCATTACCTGATTTGAAACATAAACTTGCAACATCTGATGTAACATTTGGCCTACTTTCATAAATTACGCCAATCACCCCTATTGGAATTGATACTCTGCTAATATTTAATCCATTAGGTCTTTTCCACTTTTCTAAAACATGATCAATAGGATCTTTAAATCTAATAATACTAATAATAGAACTTTTGATGTCGTTTATTTTTTTCTCATTTAAATGAAGTCTATTAATTAAATTTTCTTTTAATCCTATTTTTTTTGCATAATTAATATCTTTAGTATTTTCTTTAATTATTAAACCTTTATTTTCTTCAAGCATTTTAGCATAGGAGGCTAAAACATTATTTTTAATTTTTGTGTCTATTTTATATTGACTTGCTTTTCTTGCTCTTTTACCAATTAAATTCATATAATTATCCATTTACACTTCTACCATATCATCTTTATGAATAACTTCAGATTTTGCAACATACCCAAGTAATTTTTGAATTTCATTTGAATGATGTCCCATAATTTTTTTTACTTCATCAGAAGAAAAAGAACTTAAACCCCTAGCACATTCATTATTTTTTTTATCTAAAACTTTTATATGATCACCTTTATTAAATTTTCCTGATACATTTTTTATACCTGCCGCTAGTAAACTTTTTCCAAGTTTTAAAGCTTTTTTGGCTCCGTCATCAATTACAACATTTCCTTTAGGCGCAATTGAGCTTATTATCCACTTTTTTCTAGCATGAAGTTTTGAGACCTTTGGGCTGAACCATGTACAATTATTTTTTTCAATAATTTTTGAAATGGGATTTGAATACAGTCCGTTTGCAATAATCATACTACTGCCAGCTAACTGACAAATTTTAGCAGCTTCAATTTTAGTTTGCATTCCTCCACTTCCATATTCATTAATACCTTTGATATTAATTTCTTTTAAATCTTTGTTAATATCATTTACTATTTTTATCATTTTGGCGTCTTTATTTATTTTTGGATTTTTTGTGAAAAGACCATCTACATCTGAAAGTAAAATTAACGTATCAGCGTTTGTAATTTGGGTTACTCTAGATGCCAGTCTATCATTATCTCCATATTTTATCTCAGTTGTTGCAATTGTGTCATTCTCATTTACAACTGGGATAAATCCAAGTTCAAACAAATTTTCAAATGTTCTTTTAGCGTTTAATGATCTTCTTCGCTCCTCTGTATCTTCTAGAGTTAACAAAATTTGTGAGATATTTAATTTGTACTTTGAAAAAGTCTGAGAGAATAAATTCATTAGTTCAATTTGGCCAATAGAGGCAATTGCTTGACTTTTGTCTAACTTGATATTTTTTTTGTTAAAATTCATTTTTTTACATCCAAGAGCTATAGCACCTGAACTAACAATGACGATTTTTTGATTTTTATCTCTTAGTTTTTTGATGTCTTTAGCAAAGCTTGAAAGCCATTTTTTTCTAATTTTTTTATTTTCATCAACTAATAAAGATGAACCAATTTTAATAACAATAATTTTCGAGTTTTTAAGATACATAGGATAATAATTTTGCCTTAATTTTTGAAACAGACTCTTTATTTAAAGTTGTCATAGTCATTATCTCACAATTTTTATCTTTAGAGAAATCATCAATTACATCTTTAGCTGTATCTTCGTCAATTAAATCTATTTTGTTAAACACAATTAATTCTTTCTTATCAAGCATTTTAGAGCTGTAATTTTTAAGCTCATTTTTAACCTGATCATAAGACTCCTTTAGATCAAGATTAGTAATATCAATTAAATGTAATAAAGATTTGCATCTTTCTATATGTTTTAAAAACTGTATCCCAAGTCCAACACCTTCGTGGGCACCTTCTACTAGTCCAGGTATATCAGCTATTGTAATCTCTTTATCATCATAGCTAGCAACACCTAAGTTAGGATTGAGTGTTGTAAATTTATAATTAGCAATTTTAGGATTTGCGTTAGTAAGTGCTGCCAACAAACTTGATTTTCCTGCGTTAGGTAATCCGATAATTCCAATATCAGCTATTGTTTTAAGTTGTAACCAAATTGTAAACTCTTCTCCTAAAATTCCTTTCGTAAACTTTCTTGGAGCTCTGTTTGTGGAGCTTTTAAATCTAGTATTTCCCAAACCACCTTTGCCACCATTAGCTGCAATGTACTCTTCACCTTTCTTGTTAAAGTCAAATAATAGAGTTTTGTTATCTTCTTCAAATACCTGAGTTCCAAGAGGAACTTTTAAAATTAAATCCTCACCACTTTTGCCTGTTCGATTTTGACCAGAACCATTTTCTCCACGTTCAGCTTTATGATGTTGTTGATATCTGTAATCAATTAAAGTGTTTAAGTTTTCTTCTGATTTTAAAATGATAGAACCACCTCTGCCTCCATCACCTCCATCAGGTCCTCCAAACTCAACATATTTTTCTCTTCTAAAACTTGGCGAACCGTCACCACCGTTTCCAGCTTTAATATAAATTTTAACTTGATCGAGAAATTTCATAATACAACATTTTCTTGGTTGTACTATTAATTGGGTTTTACTGAAACGTAAGTTCTATCTAATTTAGATTTTTTGAATACAACTTTACCTTTAATAACAGAAAAAATTGAATGATCTTTTCCCATTCCAACATTTTCGCCAGGAAAAATTTTTGTTCCTCTTTGTCTAACAATTATATTTCCAGGTATTACAGTTTCTCCTCCGTATTTTTTAACACCAAGTCTTCGACCGGCACTATCTCGTCCGTTTCTCGATGATCCACCTGCTTTTTTCGTTGCCATAATTTACCTAATAATTATTTACTTGCAGCTTCTTTAACTTCCTCTTTTTTGGAAGCTGGTTTAATTTTTTCAGCTTCAGATAATACTTTACCATCTTTTGAAAAAATTTTGTTAATTCTTATCAAAGAAAATTGTTGTCTATGTCCATTTTTTCTTCTTGAATTTTGTCTTCTTCTTTTTTTGAAAATTAGAATTGTTCTATTTTTACTATTTTTAATTAAATCTGCTTCTACCTTAGCACCGTCAATATTAGGAGCTCCAACTTCAATATTTTTATCATCTCCGTATGCTAGGATTTCATTAAATTCTATCTTAGTTTCAGGCTTTGAGTCTGGTAGTTTTTCGATTTTTAATATTTCACCAGATTTAACTTTGTACTGTTTACCACCTGTTTTTATTACTGCGTATGACATAGTATGAATTTTAAATTTAAGTTACCGCAATATAGTTACCGGAAGCCTATAGTCAAGCTGAATTAGTTAGAAATTATCCTTTAAATCCCTTAATTTTGAAAAGGTTTTTAAGTCATTTGCTCTTAAAAAAATATTACAATCAATTTCATCTTGTAAGGTTGATGGAATAGTAGGCAAATTATTATTTCTTTGTTTTTTTATAAACTCTATTTTCTTTAATAAAGAAGAATTTTCAGAGTCATGTTCCAAACAGAATTTTGAATTGTTTAGAGTATATTCATGACCACAATAGATTTTGGTTTCTTTAGGTAAGGATTTTAATTTATTTAAAGAGTCATACATTTGTTCATATGTACCCTCAAAAATTCTACCACACCCAAGTGAAAAGAGTGTATCTCCAGTGAATAATAAGTTTTCGTCGAAAAAATAAAAACAAATATGTCCCGTAGTGTGTCCTGGAATATGAATAATTTTAGCTTTAAAATTTCCACTATTCCAAATTTCATTATCTTTTAATAAGATATCAATCTCTGGTATTCTTTTTGCATCTCCATTAAATCCCAAAACAACAGATCCAAATTTTTTTTTTAATTCAGTGTTACCTCCAATATGATCGTAATGATGATGAGTATTTAAAATATATTTTAAATTAATATTTTTACCGCTTAGGTAATCAATTATCGGTTTAGCTTCACTTGGATCAACAACACAAGCTTCGAGTTTATCTTCATCAATAATTAAATAACTATAATTATCTTGTAGGCAGGGTATAATTTCTACTTTCATTTATTTTTCTATTAAAAATATTCCAAGATCAGCAAATAAATTTTTAGTTCCTAAATTATTATTTGTTATATTTGAAACATTATTATTATTTAAAGCTAAAGTTTTTATCATTTTGATTTCTTTAGATTTTATAAAATTTACAAAATCTTTAATTGTACACATATGCAAATTAGGTGTGCTGTGCCATTGTTCCGGTAGTGATTTTGTTATTGGCATTGTGCCCTTAAATAATAGATGCAATCTAACTTTCCAATTACCAAAATTTGGTATCGTTACAATTGCTTTTTTTCCAACTCTTAAAAGTTCATCTAAAACAAGTTCAGGGCTTAAAAATGCTTGGAGTGTTTGACTCAACACAACATAATCAAATGATTTATCAGGAAATTGTTTTAAGTCTTTTTCTGCATTACCTTCTATTACAGTTAATCCTTTAGCAATACATTCTTGTACTTTTTCCTTAGATATTTCTAGTCCTCTTACATTTATATTTTTATTTTCTTTTAAATATTGCATCAAAGTTCCATCTGCACAACCTACATCTAGAGCTTTTTTATTATCTTCAATTAAATTTGATATTACTTTAAATTCATTTTTCATTTTTTAACTCAGTATAAGATTTGTCTAAGAAATTCTTTAGTGCGTTTAAAAAATCAGGAACATCCAATAAAAAAGAGTCGTGACCTTTATCAGATACAATTTCTACAAAACCAACATCTGCTCCAATAGAATTTAAAGCTATAACAATATCTTTATTTTCTTGGGTTGGATAAAGCCAATCAGAAGTAAAAGAAATTACAAAAAATTTAGCTTTTGTATTTTTAAATGCATCAGACAAATTCCCATTAAATTGTTTAACTAAATCAAAATAATCCATAGCTCTAGTTATGTAGAGGTAGCTGTTTGCATCAAATCTATCTACAAATACAGATCCTTGATATCTTAAATAACTCTCAATTTGAAAATCTGCATCAAATCCAAATTTCAAATCTTCTCTTTCTTGTAATTTTCTTCCAAACTTTTCCTGTAAACCTTTTTTGGACAGATAAGTTATATGAGCTGCCATTCTTGCAACAGCAAGTCCTTTGCCTGGGTTTGCATTATTAACTTCATAATTTCCATCTTTCCAATCGCTGTCAGCAGTGATTGCCTGTCTCCCTAGTTCATTGAAAGCAATATTCTGTGCTGAATGACTTGAAGTTGTAGCAATTGGTATAACAGTTTTAGCTTTATCAGGAAAGTTTGTGATAAACTGAAGAACTTGCATGCCTCCCATAGAACCTCCAGTAATTGCAAATAGTTTATCAATTCCAAAGTGTTCAAGTAAATTATATTGAGCATTTACCATGTCATTAATTGTAATAACTGGAAAATCAGTCCCAAAAGTTTTTTGTGTTTCAGGATCTTTATGGCTTGGTCCATAAGATCCCATACATCCACCAATTACATTTGAACAAATAACAAAATATTTATTGGTATCTATTGCTTTGTCTGGGCCTACAGCAAAACTCCACCAACCATCTTTTTTTGTAATAGGGTTTAAACCAGTTACAAATTGATCTCCAGTTAATGCATGAAATACTAATATAGCATTGTCTTTATTCTCATTTAAAGACCCATAAGTTTCGAATGCAACTGGAAAATTGTTTATAGTTTTACCACAATCTAATTTAAGAGGTTTTTTTACAATTAATGTCTTAATATTTTTTTCTGTATTCATTTTAAAGCCTTTAGATGAATTGTGAGAAAAAAAAACTATTTTAGCGGTTTTTTTTAAGCGCTCGCAATTCAGTTAAATCAGCGCATAAATTTTGTACAAGAACTTGTAATTTATGTCAATTTTTTAAAATAAGATCATATTCTCTATAAATATTTGTTTTTTTATCTATAAAGAGCTCATAAAAATAAAAAAAAATGAGTACACCTAAATTTAAAAAATTTAATATAGAAGCTTATAAGCCTGGCAAATCTAAAATTAACAAAATTAAAAAGGTCATTAAATTGTCAGCTAACGAGTCTGCTTTAGGAATGAGCCCGTTAGCAAAAAAAGCAATTTCTAAAAAAAATTTATTATTAGATAAATATCCAGATGCAAAATCTACAAATCTTAAAATGGCAATATCTAAAGCTTATAAATGCAATTTTGATAAAATAATATGTGGAGCAGGTTCCGACGAAGTAATTCAAATGTTATGTCAATTGTATCTAAATCCAAAAGATGAAGTGATTGTTCCTCAATATAGTTTTCTAATGTACAGGATTTATGCAAAAATAGTTGGTGCAAAAGTTGTGTTTGCAAAAGAAAATAAATTCAAAGTTTCAATTGAAGAAATATTGAAAAAAGTATCTAAGAAAACCAAAATAGTTTTTATTGCAAATCCAAATAATCCAACAGGAACATATTTAACTAAAAAAGAGATATTAGAACTTAGAAGAAAGTTGAATAAAAATATATTATTAGTAATTGATGATGCTTACTCAGAATATATGAAAAATGATGATTACAGCTCTGGTTTAGAATTATTTAAAAATAAAGACAACGTATTTATATTGAGAACATTTTCTAAAATGTTTGGTTTAGCCTCATTAAGAATTGGCTGGGGATATGGATCGAAACAAATAATTAGAGCGTTAAATGTAATTAAACCACCTTTCAATGTAAATGGCTTGGCTCAAGTTGCGGCTGCAGCGTCTTTGAAGGATAAGCAATTTATTCAAAAGTCTATTAAACATAATTTAAATTATGCAAATAAATTAAAAAAATTTCTCGAAAAATATAATATTTTTTCAAATGCTGTATCAGCAAATTTTTTACTATTAAATTTTGACAAGTGTAAATATTCAGCAAATTTTCTATACCAAAAATTAAAAAACAAAGGAATTATATTAAGATCTACTGAAGATGGTTATCATATTAAAAACAAATTGAGATTAACTATTGGCTCATCTAGAGAAAATTTAATATTCATGAACGTAGTGAGAAAGATTTTTAATTAAATGAAAAATATTTTAATCATAGGGTGTGGTTTACTTGGATCTTCAGTTTTAAGATCTATACATAAAAATAAATTGGCAAATAAAATATTTATTTACGAAAAGTCAAAAAAAAATATATCTACACTCAAAAAGCTCAAACTACCTGGAAAAGTAGTTAGTTCATTAAAAGAGGCTGTAACAAAATCTAATTTTATTATTTTTTGTACACCAATGAGTGAATACAAAAATATAATTACAAAAATCAATAATTATATTTTACCCAACACATTAATTACTGATGTTGGTTCATCAAAAATTGAGTCATCAAAAATAATAAAAAAATATATGAAAAAAGGAATTGCTTGGACTTCCAGTCATCCAATTGCTGGTTCTGAAGTAAGTGGACCACAGCACGGTAAGAGCAATATGTTCGAGGGTAGATGGTGTATTTTAATTAAAGAAAAAAATACAATTAAAAAAAATTTGAATTTCCTAAAAAAATTTTGGGAGAAAATTGGATCAAAAGTAACAATCATGTCACCGGAAAAACATGATAAAATTTTTTCAATAACTAGTCATTTGCCTCACTTAATTGCATATAATTTGGTTAAGTCAGCTCAAGATTTTGAGAAAAAACAAAGCTATGATTTAATTAAATTTAGCGCAGGAGGACTAAGAGATTTTTCAAGAATAGCAGCTTCCAATGAAATTATGTGGCGAGATATTTTTTTCAATAACAATAAAAATATTTCAAATGCTATTGATTTATTTATTAAAAATTTGAAATCATTTAAATCTGATATCAATTCAAAAAATAATAAATCGATTATTAACAAGCTTATTAAAACTAAAAAAGTCAGAACAAAAATAATTAAACTCAAACAAGATATTAATAAGCCAGACTTTGGAAGAAGCTAAATTTTAATTTTAGATATTTTTTTAACTTTAAGTTTTGCTGTTTTCTCAATTCTTTTAATTGTCTTAAGAATAGGCATAATCAACACTTTTTTTTCAGGTCCATATGCATGTATCAATTGTTTTGAATTTATACACATTGCTACGTGCCCTTTCCAAAAAATAATATCTCCCTTTTTATAATTTCTTTTTATGTTTCCTTTTAAATATTTAATTTGATCCTTAGTATCTCGAGGAAAAAACTTATTATTATAATAGTAAAATATTTGTAATAAGGCTGAGCAATCAATTCCTCTATAACTTTTTCCACCCCAGATATATTTTATATTCAAAAATTTTTTAAATATTTTAGTGAAGTTTTTTTCTTTGAAATTTATATTTTTTATATCTTTTTTTTTAATCCATTTATTTTTATCAATTCTGGCATAATTTTTATTAGTTTCTTTAACTGACAACTTTGATCCAAAAGACAGAAAAATATTAGTTTTAAAATTTGGTTTTTTATAGATATTTGCTTTTGAGCTACTTACTTTATAATTAGCTTTAAAATCTTTTGAATAATTCTTATTTTGAATATACCCAGTATAATTGTCAAAATTAGATTTTATTTTTATCCAATTTTTATTTTTAGATAAAATTTTAAATTTTTCTCCATACAATATTTGCGAGGTTATTTCTGAAAATTTAGAAGATTTTTTATAAATATTAGAAAAACTACCTTTAAAATAAAATTTATTTTGCACCAATTTTAATTTTATTTTTTATCATCCATAGACATATTAGTGAAGGAATTACCATAATAGTTGTTAAGACAAAAAACGTTCCCCAATCTCCATTTAACCAATCTACCAAAGCTCCTGATGATGATGCTAAAGTTGTCCTTCCAGCAGTTCCTATTGAAGCAAGTAATGCGTATTGTGTTGCTGTATATGTTCGATCAACCAGTAAAGATATAAATGCTACAAAAGCAACGGTTGCAAAAGCTGCAGTAATGTCATCAGCAATAACTGCTATTGCAAATAATAGTTCAGATTTACCAGTCCATGCTAAGACAGCAAATAATAGATTTGTAATCGCCATTAATCCTCCTGCAAAGAACATAGTTTTTATAGTTCCAGCCCTCATGGCCATTATGCCGCCAATTAAGGTAAATACGACAGTTGTGATCCAGCCCAAACCTTTTGAGTAGATTGCTATTTGTCCTTTTGAAAATCCTATTTCTTTATAAAAGACGATAGACATTCTGCCCATGAATGCCTCTCCAATTTTAAATAAAAATACAAATCCTAAAATTCCCGCAGCTATGGCAAAACCATTTTTTTTAAAAAAGCTTATAATGGGCCCACCAATTGTTCCAGTTATATACGCAACAAAAATTGAGATAATATTGCTAGATCCAAGTTTACCTTTGATCAGATTGTCAGTTTCTCTTTGTTTTAATTGTCTGTCAGTTTCTATTGGTTCATGAACGAACATTAGGGCAATATTCATTAAAATAATTAGAACACCCAATATTAAAAAAGTTGCTTGCCAATAATCTTGGATACCAAGATTTTCAAAGAACTCTGCAGTAAATAAAGCAACTACACCACCTAATTTGTAGCCTGTCCACCAACCAACTACAGCCATAGCAGCACCTGCTGCCATTGATTTTCCCTCATTTTCATTTATTTGCTCAATTCTTAATGCATCTACTGTTATATCTTGAGTCGCTGATGCTATAGCAATGATTAATCCAACTGTAATTATCAATGCTAAATTTTCTGAAGGATTTATAATACTCCAAACTAGTAAACTTAATAGAATTATTAATTGCATTAAAACGATCCATCCTCTTCGGTGGCCTAATTTTTTAGTTAGAAATGGAATTTGAATTCTATCTATAATCGGTGCCCAAAGATAATTAAAAGCATAAACTCCAAAAATAAGTCCTGCCCACCCAATTGTTGATCTACTTAATCCTTCTTCTTTTAACCAAAGACTTAAACTGCTAGCAATCAAGACCCATGGAAATCCACTGATTGCACCAAGCAATAAAATCCTTAGCATCCGAATATCTTTGTAAACTGAAATGGATTCTAACCAGGATGATTTTTTTATTTCAGACATAATTAATTTTTCCAAAATGATGGTAAAAATAATACTAATATCGCAAACAGCTCAAGTCTACCTAAAATCATGCCAACTGTTAAAATCCATTTAGAAAGGTCTGGTAATGAAGAAAAATCTCCATTTGGGCCAATTATTGGACCAAGACCAGGTCCAACATTTGAAATAGACGTAGCGGCACCCGAGATAGCAGTAATAAAATCTAAACCAGTTAAGGATAACAATGCAGTTAAAATAAAAAATATTACGATATAAAAATAAATAAATGAAATAATTGAAGCTATAAACTTTTCATCAACTGCACTTCGATCATACTTAATTACAAAAACTCCTTTAGGATAAATTATTTTTTTTAATTGGTTTAGAATAAATAGATAAAGAATTTGAATTCTAAATATTTTTACACCACAAGCCGTAGATCCTGCACAACCACCAATAAACATTAGCGCAAGAAACAAGGTTATAGGAAAACTGCCCCAGCTATCAAATTCTGCATTTACATAACCAGTACCACTCAAGATTGATATAGTATTAAAAAATATTGATCTTAAACTAAAATTTTCATGGTTAGAAAATAATAAGTAAATAGATAAAATAATAACAGTGAATATTATTATTTTTAAAAAAGTTTTGATTTGAATATCATTTAAAAAAATTTTTTTGTTTCCACTTATAAATTTAATGTAAGCAATAAATGGAATACTTCCCAATATAATAAAAAACATAGATGAAACTTCGATTGGCAAACTATTAAAGTAACCAATAGACTCGTTGTAGTTAGAGAACCCTCCAGTTGCGATTGTAGTCATTGAGTGTGTTAAACTATCAAATTTACCCATACCAAATATCCAATAAGTGATTGCACAAATTCCTGTTAACCCTGAGTAAATATAAATTAATCTAAGTGCTATTTCTTTAGACTTAGGAAGTATTTTTTCTGAAGAGTCATTACTTGAAATTTTAAATAATTGCATACCTCCAACATTCATTATTGGCATTAAAGTAATTGCCATCACAATTATTCCAATTCCACCCAGCCATTGCAAAATAGCTCTCCATAAAAGAAGACCCTTTGGTGCGTTCTCTAAATCCGAGATTATTGTTGATCCAGTTGTAGTAATTCCTGACATGCTCTCAAAAAAAGAGTCTGTAATTGAAAGTTCAATACTAGAGAATACAAACGGTAAAGATCCAAATATTGCAATACTAATCCAAGATAGAGCAGTTAATAAGAAAGCTTGTTGTAGATTAAGTTTTTTATCATGATCTAAATTAGATAAAAAAAATAAAGTTCCAAAGATTATAGTTACAATAGATGAACCAAAGAAAGATGAGTCTATCTCTGAGTAAAAGAATTGTACTATAATTGGGATGAACATTGATACACCCAATATTATTTGTAGAATTCCCAGTGTAAAAAAAACAGTTTTGTAATTAGACATTTTGAAAGAACAATATTTTATGGTAAATAAATTTCAACTCTATAAGAATTAATATAATCACTAGTTTAAGGTTAAAAAGAGCAATTCATGATTAAAAAAGATGTCCTAGAAAAGACAAGCGCTTGGCCTTTTGTTGAAGCTAAAAAAATGCTTCGTGAAAGAAAAGCTTTTATAGAAAAAAAAAGTAAGATTACTCTTCAAACTGGATATGGTCCAAGTGGATTGCCTCATATAGGAACTTTTGGAGAGGTTGCGCGAACTTCAATGATGGTTAACGCACTTAATCAACTCACAGATTTACCAACAGAAATTATTACATTTTCAGATGATATGGATGGATTGAGAAAAGTTCCAGATAATGTTCCTAATCAAGAATTGTTGCAACAAAATCTTCACAAACCTTTAACACAAGTACCTGATCCTTTTCAAAAATTTAATAGTTTTGGAGAGCATAATAATGAAATGTTGAAGGATTTTTTAAACAATTTTAATTTTAAATATATTTTTAAAAGTTCTACATCTTTGTACAAGACAGGATTTTTTAATCCAACTTTAAAAATCATTTTAGAAAATTATGAAGGAATAATGAATATAATTTTACCCACACTCGGGAAAGAAAGACAAAAAACATACAGTCCTTTTTTACCTGTATGTCCTGACACTGGTCATGTTTTGGAGATACCTGTTATAGAAATTGACCAATCTAATTCTAAAATCATATTCGATAATAAAGGTAAAAAATTAGAGAGTAGTATTTTAGATGGCAATTGTAAATTACAGTGGAAAGTAGATTGGGCAATGAGATGGTTTGCTTTAGATATTGATTTTGAAATGTATGGTAAGGATTTGATAGAAAGTGCAATTTTATCTACAAAAATTATTAATTTATTGGGTAAAAAGAGTCCATCAGGATTTGCATATGAACTTTTTCTAGATGAAAAGGGTGAGAAAATTTCAAAATCTAAAGGCAATGGAATAACTATTGATCAATGGTTGAAGTATGCTTCACCAGAAAGTTTATCTTTATATATGTATCAAAATCCAAAAAGAGCAAAAAAACTTTATAAAGAAATAGTTCCAAAAGCAGTAGACGAATATTTAGACAACATTGAAAAATCTAAAAAGCAGACTCAGCAACAATTAGTAATGAATCCAGTGTGGCATGTTCACAATGGAAGTGTTCCAAAAGAAGATATGATTATGAGTTTTTCAATGTTATTGAATTTAGTAGAAACTAGTAATGCAGATAGTAAAGATCTGTTATGGAAATTTGTAAAGAAATACAAATCTAATATTCAAGAAACTAATTTTCCTATTTTTGATGGATTAGTAAGCTACGCAATTAAATATTTTAATGATGTAATTAAGTCTCAAAAAAAATACAAAACACCTTCCGAAAGTGAAAAAAAAGCTCTTGAAGCTTTAATTACAACTTTAGAAAAATGCAATGATCAAATGCCACCAGAGGAAATTCAAACTTTGATTTATTCAACTGGAAAAGAAAATGGTTATGCTGAAAATTTAAGGGATTGGTTTAAACTTATTTATGAGGTGGTTTTTGGTGATGAAAATGGACCAAGAATGGGATTTTTCATTAGTTTTTTTGGTGTTAATGAAACAAAAGACCTTATAATGAGTAAACTCAAATAATGTATTCAAATTTAAGATCTTTAATTTTCAGATTAGATCCAGAAAAAGCCCATACTTTAGCAATTCAATCATTAAAATTTAATTTAGTATCAAACGTATTTGATGAAAATAAAAATGATCCGATTTTTAAAACACAAATATTTGGGAAAGACTTAAGCAATCCAATAGGAATAGCAGCTGGTTTTGACAAAAATGCAGAAGTTTATAATCCTTTGTTTAAATTGGGATTTGGTTTTGTTGAAGTTGGAACTGTTACTCCTTTGAAACAATATGGCAATGAAAAGCCAAGAGTATTTAGATTAGTAGAAGATCAAGCATTAATTAATAGATTGGGTTTCAATAATCAAGGATCCGAAACTATTTTAAACAGAATAAAATCAAATAAAAAAATTGGAATACTTGGAGTAAATGTTGGACCAAATAAAGACTCTGATAATCGATTGAATGATTATTTAATTGGATTAGAAAAATTTTATGAACTTGCTGATTATATTACAATTAATATTTCTTCTCCAAATACTGAAAATTTAAGAAATTTTCATGATGAAAATAAATTAAAAGAGTTATTAAAATCAATTAAAGATAAGAAAAATGAACTGAAAACTAATATTCCAATTGTAGTTAAAATTTCTCCAGATATTGATTTAAAGCAAATTGAATTAATATCTGAGATTCTTTTAGAAAATGAAATATCTGCAATAATTATTTCCAATACATCAGAAAGCACTAGAGATGATTTAAAAAATATACAACGACACCAAAAGGGAGGCTTGTCAGGAAAGCCAATTGAGCAAAAATCAAATTTACTTATTAATCAATTCTTTAAATTTTTAAATGGTAGAATTAAAATAATTGGGGTAGGAGGTATTGACTCAGGAAAGTCCGCTCATGACAAATTTTTGTCAGGTGCAGATTATATTCAGTTATATACTGGGATGGTATTTCAAGGCCCCAACATTGCTGCAAACATTAAAAAAGACCTAAAAGAATTACTTCTTAGAGATGGAGTGAAAAATATTTCAGAAATCGTTGGAAATAAAACTCTTTCTTAATTTTAATAAACTTGACGCCTTTAATATCTCCCCTTATATAGGCAGTGAAATTATGTCAAAAAAATGTGAACTAACTGGTAAAATTCCTTTGAAAGGTCATAATGTTAGTCATGCTAATAATAAGACTAAAAGAAGATTTTTACCTAATTTAAAAAAAGTAAAATTTACAAGTGAGCTTGCTGGAAGAAGTTTAAAACTAACAGTTAGCAATTCAGGAGTAAGATCAGTTGATAAAAAAGGAAGTTTAGACGAGTTCTTAAAAACTGTAAAAAATAAAAATATATCTCCAAGATTAAAAAAACTTAAAAAAGTTATTTTATTAAAATCACCATATAAAAAAAAGCCAGTAGCTAAATCTGCTTAATGAATAAGTTATTTATAAGCCTATCTTTAATGATGGGTGTTGTTGTTTTATCCTCAAACTATCTTGTTCAATTTCCAATAAATTATTATGGATTAAATGAAATTCTTACTTATGGAGCATTTAGTTATCCTGTAGCTTTTTTGATAACCGATTTAGCAAATAGATCTTATGGAAAGATAATCGCAAGAAAAATAGTTTATTTTGGTTTTTTTATAGGAATTATTTTTACTCTATTTTTTTCAACAAACTTCGAAGATTTAATCTCTATAAGAATTGCAGTTGGATCAGGAATCGCTTTCCTTACAGCCCAATTGCTTGATATTCAAATATTTGATCGACTAAGAAAAAAACAGTGGTTTGTTGCACCTCTAACTTCATCATTAATTGGTTCAACTATTGATACTTTTTTATTTTTTTCAATATCATTTTATGGAACAGAAGTTCCTTGGGTAACTTTATCTTTAGGTGATTTGGGTGTTAAAATGTTAGTGGCATTAATAATGTTAATACCATTTAGAATTTTATTAAAAATATTTAAGCCAATAAAAGTTTAATATAAAAATTTGTAAGATAAAATTTTATAAGCTAATTTAGCAACAAGAAAATTATAGGAGTTAAATCCTTTAATTGGAGAAAGTTCATTAATGTCAGCTCCAACTATATTTGAATTTTTTGCAGCAATTCTAATTATCTCTAATGTTTCATCCCACAGTAATCCGCCCGGTTCAGGTGTTCCAGTAGCTGGCATAATACTTGAATCTAATCCGTCTACATCAAAAGTTAAGTAAACAGTCTTATTTTTTATTAATTTTTTAAATTTATTTAAATTCCATTTTTTTTTATCTTTTGCCCAGAAAATATCTATTCTATTTGAATTTTTTTTCAAATATGGAATTTCACTTTCTGATATATTTCTTATTCCAAAAGAAATTAAAGATACATTTTTATAATCCAAACATCTTCTTATTGCTGATGCATGTGAGAATTCTTCACCATTATAACTTTGACGTAAATCTGCGTGAGCATCAAAATGTAAAAGACAAATATTTTTATATTTTTTTGTAAAAGGAACAATACATCCAGGTGTAATTGAATGTTCACCACCAAAAGTCATTGGAAATAGTTTTTTATCTAAAATTTCCCCATTGATTCTAGAAATTTTATTTAATGCTACTTTAATATTTTTATCTATTTTAAATGGTTTTAATGTCTTGATACCTATTTTTTTGTAAGGTTCACAATTTAATTCCTCATCATAAAGTTCAACTTGGTGAGAAGCTTTGATAATTTCTTTCGGTCCATTTTTTGTGCCACCGCCATAACTAACTGTTTTTTCAAGTCCAAATGGAACAACTACTACCTTTTCTTTGAAGTTGAATTTATTATCAATTCCTAAGAAACCATGTTTGTTTGATAAATATTTCAATTTTATATAAATATTTGTGAGAAGTTTTTTCGTTCTCTATTTTTCCATTCACCTTTATGGTAAGCATCACTAGCTATTAGTGGTAATACACTTGTTGCTTCGGCAAATACCATTTGTTCTTTGGTAATATCCACCTTACCCCAAGAACTTGCTTCTTTTAAAGTAGAGCTACTGCACGCACCATCTCTACTATCAGCAACTGTAATTTGCACGGCATATTTGTGCATATCTACATTTTTGCCAAGAAGCTCTGCACAAATAACGGTATCTTGAATAAAATTTTTAGGAACTCCTCCACCAATCATAAATAAACCAGAACCTTTTGATTTAATTTTAATTTCTGTAAGTTCTCTAAATTCTCTAACAGAGTCTATAGTGATATGTTTTTTAGGATTTTTTTCTTGATGCATTACAAGACCAAAGCCTGCACTTGAGTCTGTGAAAGCAGGACAAAATATAGGAACATTATTATCGTAGGCTGTTTCAATTAAAGAGTCCTTCTTTTTTGAATTTTTCTTTAAATATTTCCCCATTTCAAAAATAAATTCTCTTGATGTATAACTTCTTGGTTCTAAAGTATCCGCTATTTCGCAAATAATTTTATCACACATTTGAAGCTCTTCTTCATCAATATAAGTGTCGTAAATTCTATCTATATAATTATCTCTTAATTCAGTATCATCTTGAAATTGAGATCCTTGATAATGTTTAAATCCAAGTGCTTCAAAAAAATCCATATCCACAATTGATGCTCCTGTTGCTATAATTGCATCAACCATATTGTATTTAACAAGATCTTTATAAATATTCATACACCCTGCTGCAGATGTTGATCCTGCTAAAGTAAGAAAGATTGTGCATTCCTTATCTTTAAGCATTTCGTTGTAAATGTTTGCTGCATTTGCAGTTTCTCTAGATACAAATGACATTTTTTCCATTGAGGAAATAATTGTTCTAGAGTCAAATGAAGTAATATCTATATGTTCAACAGGATTTTTTAAAAAATCTCTCTTACTATTATGTCCTGGATTTTTTTGGTCTGACATTAAGCAACCATATGAGCGCTGTTAACGTCTTTTTCATACATTGACATTATTGGCTTATCTTCAACTTCGTAAATTTCATTTGAATAGTAACCATTGAATTGTGTTCTAAACGTTAATCCATATGCTCCAAGTTGACCAAGCTCTATGTAATCATTTTCCTTAATATTATTTGGTAATAAAAAAGGTCCTTTCATATAATCCATGCTATCGCAAGTAGGACCAAAGAAATCAAAAGCAGTCAATTTTTTTGATATTATTTTATTTGAATTTTCTTTAATCATTTTAGATGGATAAACTATATTAGGTGTCCCTGCATCAAATAGGGTTCCATATGTTCCATCATTTATATAAAGTTTTTGTTTTTTTCTTAGATTAACTTTAACAATTGTTGAGCCACTTTCTGCAACTAATGCTCTTCCTGGTTCACAAATTATCTCTGGCAGCTTCTCTAATTTTAAATTAGATAAACTTTTTTTAATTTCATTGAAGTATTCATCCAATGATTGAGGAATTAAATCTGGATAAATTGTAGGAAATCCCCCACCAACATTTATTGTATCAGGTATTATTTTTGTTTTTTTAATTATATTTCCAATTTCATTTATGCCTTTGGAATATGAAATTGGATGCATACACTGCGATCCAACATGAAAACTTAATCCAATTTTTTTTGCATATTGTTTTACTAATCTTAGTAATCCTACGGCTTCAGATGTTAGTGCTCCAAACTTTTTAGATAAATCAATTTCAGCATGCTCATTTGAAACAGCAACTCTAACAAATAATTCTAAATCTTTTGCATTATTTGTACTTTCAATAATTTTAATTAACTCTTCTCTTGTATCCAATGAGAAGGTTTTTACTCCATAATTAAAATAGGCTTCTTTTATACTTTCTCTGCTTTTTACAGTATGCATGTAAGAGCATTTTGCATTTTGAGCTAGTTTTCTTATAGCCTTAATTTCTTCAATTGAGGCAACATCAAATTGGTTTACTCCTGTGTTTAAAATGGTTTGAATAACTTCAGGATGTGGGTTTGTTTTGACTGCATATAATATTTTTCCAGGGAACTTATCTAAGAAGAATTTAACTGAAGACTCTATGGATTTCTTCCTAATACAATAAACAGGCTTTTCAGGTTTCAGTTGATTTATAAGTTCTTCAACTGACTTAAATTTTTGCATTTCATATGCCTCCAAAAAAAATTTAATAAAAAAAAGTTTTTAATAAAACTTTAATAATTTGAGCCATATAATGTAAACACAGGCAATGTAAAGCAAATAATTCAAGGCTGATTTGCTCAATTTTCATATATTGTAATATTAGATTTTGACCCCATATAAGGCACATGAAAAACGAAGCCAAATTACAAAATTTAAGCGATTTCGAAAATAAGTTGCTTTTAATAGTAGATGATGACAATCCTTTTAGAGAAAGATTGGCAAGAGCTATGGAAAAAAAAGGGTTTGAAGTTTTTCAAGCTGAGAGTGTACAAAAGGGAGTTGAATCTGTTAAAAGTAAAAAACCAGGTTTTGCAGTTGTAGACTTGCGACTTGGAGATGGTAACGGTCTTGAGGTTGTTAAGGAAATTCAAAATTCTAATAATGATAGTCGAATTATAATGCTTACGGGTTATGGAAATATTCCTACTGCAGTTGCAGCTATTAAAGAAGGTGCAATCGATTACTTGGCAAAACCAGCAGATGCAGAAGATGTAGAAAAGGCATTGTTAGCAGACCCAGCTAAAAAGGCTGCACCGCCAGAAAATCCAATGTCAGCAGATAGAGTTAAATGGGAACATATTCATAGAGTGTTTGAATTATGTAATAGGAATGTTTCCGAAACTGCTCGAAGATTGAAGATGCACAGAAGAACTCTTCAAAGAATTCTTTCTAAAAGATCTCCTAGATAATATTTCTAATTTTAATTATTTGTTTAGTAATTAAAGCTAAAATAATAATTTTAAATAATTCTGCTAATAAAAATGGTTTTGCACCTAATGTAAATATTGGTTTATCCCAACCAATTAGTGTTCCTAGCCATATTAAGCCCAAGATATAGATTGTAAAGGTTGCAATAACTAATTTAATTAAAATATTTATTAAAGTATCTTTTGTATTAATTTTTGAAGCTAAATAACAGGCAGTCAAAAAACCAATTAAATAACCCATCGTTGGGCCAGTAAAATAAACTATACCAATTCCTTTTTCAGGAGAATTTGAAAATACAGGCAATCCTGCAATACCCTCTAACAAATATAAACCTACAGAAGCCAAACCAATTTTATAACCTAAGCTTACACCTAAGAATAACACAACAAATGTCTGCATTGTCATTGGAACTGGATAAAATGGAATTTTTATTTTTGCAGAAATAGTTAAAGCAATTGAACCCAGAATCACAGCTAATAAAGATTTTATGATTTTTGTTTGTGTTAAGTTTTTTGTAAGTTCCATGACAAAATAATACTCAAAATATAAAAAATAATCTAGCTATATTAGCCTAAAGGTTTAATTTTATTTTTTTATATACAGAAATTGTTAGCAATGTAATATTTGTTAATCTTCATGAATAAAATACAAAAAACAGATCATTTTTATTTAATTGATGGCTCTGGTTATATTTTTAGAGCTTACTATGCTTTACCACCATTAACTAGAAAAAGTGATGGACTACCTACAGGTGCTGTAAGTGGATTTTGTAGCATGTTGTTTAAATTATTAGAAGACTCAAAATCTGATCAAAATCTACAAAAGCCAACTCATTTTGCAGTAATTTTTGATTCAGCCAGAAAGACTTTTAGAAATGAAATTTATAGTGATTATAAAGCTAATCGATCAGAAGCCCCTGATGATCTAGCGCCACAGTTTGAGTATATTAGAAAATCAGTTTTAGCATTTAACTTACCTTCTGTGGATTTACCAAACTATGAAGCTGATGATCTCATAGCTACATACGTTGATCAAATTCTTAAAAAAGGGGCCAAAGTTACAATCGTTTCATCAGATAAAGATTTAATGCAACTTTATAAAAATGGTGTTCGAATATTTGACCCTATGAAAAATAAATTTATCAATGATGAGGACGTAATTAAAAAGTTTGGTGTTGATGCTTCAAAAGTTATAGATGTTCAATCTTTAGCAGGCGATAGTAGTGACAACGTACCAGGTGTTCCAGGAATAGGAATAAAAACAGCTGCAGAACTTATTAATAAATATGGTACTTTAGAAAAATTATTAGATTCTGCCCATGAGATTAAACAGAACAAAAGAAGAGAAACTTTAATAGAGAATAAAGATAAAGCTTTGATTAGTAAAAAACTTGTAACTCTAGATCACAAGTCTCCAGTAAATAAAAACTTAACAGAATTTAAACTCAAAGAAGTTGATAAAGATAAATTGTATAAATTTTTAAGAGAAATGGAATTTAACAGATTGTTAAGTTCTGCAATTTCAGCTTATGGAGAACCAAAGTTATCTGGATCAGAAAACAATTTCAAATCTAGTGAAAAACAAAAACCAATTAATAATAAAGATTATCATCTAATTACAGATATTAATGAAATTGATAAATGGATAGAAGAAGCTGAAGAAGTAGGTGAGGTTGCAGTTGATACAGAAACAAACTCGTTAGACCCTCATCAAGCTGATTTAGTTGGAATTTCACTTTGTTCAAAAATTGGAAAAGCTTGTTATATACCAGTTGGTCATAAATCTTCTAATTGTTTAAATAAAAAAAGTGTTATCGATAAATTAAAAAATTTATTAGAGGACCCAAGCGTTAAAAAAATTGGTCAAAATATTAAATTTGATTTTATAGTTTTTTATAAACTTGGCATTTCACTTTCATCGATGGAAGATACTATGCTTATGTCTTATGTTTTAGATGCTGGAAAGAACAGACATAATATGGATACTCTTTCAGATATTCATCTAGGACATAAGACAATTTCATTCAAAGAAATTGTTGGAACTGGTAAAAAAGAAATAAATTTTAGCGAAGTAGAGTTAGAAGCAGCAAAAAATTATGCAGCAGAAGATGCAGACATTACTTTCAGGCTATATAAAAAGTTTATCAAAAGTTTAAAATCTGAAAAATTATTTAATATCTATGAAATTTTTGAAAAACCACTGATTAAAATACTCGCATTTATGGAAATCGAAGGTGTTGAAGTAGATAGTAAATTTTTAAATTCTCTTTCTTCTAAATTTGATAAGAAAATCAAAAAAATTGAAAAAGAAGTTTTTAAAATTTCTAAGAAAGAATTTAACATTGCTTCACCAAAACAATTGGGAGAAATTATATACAATGATCTTAAGATTGCAGGAACAAAAAAAACAAAAAAGGGAAGTTTTGCAACAAGTGCAAGTGTTTTAGAAGATCTAGCCTTCAAAGGTCATGAATTTCCAAAATTAGTATTAGATTGGAGACAGGTTTCTAAATTAAAAAATACTTACTCAGATGCTTTGCCAGAACATATTAACCCTCATACAAAAAGAGTTCACACATCTTTTTTATTGGCAGCAACAACCACAGGCAGATTAGCTTCAAGTGATCCAAATTTACAAAATATTCCAATTAAATCAGAAGATGGAAAAGATATAAGAAAAGCGTTTAAGGCTAAAAAAGATCATTTATTGGTATCTGCAGATTACAATCAAATTGAGATGAGAATTTTAGCGGATCTTGCAGATGTTAAAGAACTTAAAAAAGCTTTCAAAAATAATGAGGATATTCACTCATTAACAGCGAGCCAAATATTTAATATTGATATTAAAAAAGTAAATCAAGACCATAGAAGGAAAGCCAAAGCAATAAACTTTGGAATAATTTATGGTATTTCTCAGTATGGTTTAGCCAAACAAATAAATGTTTCTAATTATGAAGCTGAAGAATTTCTTGAATCTTATTTTGCTAAATTTCCTGAAATTAAAGTTTATATGGATAGCACAATTAAGTTTTGCCGGAAAAGTGGCTATGTAAATAATATATTTGGAAGAAGATCTCATTTTAATGGAATAAATGATAAAAATTTTAATGTTAGAAATTTTCAAGAGAGAGCAGCAATTAATGCTCCAATTCAAGGGTCAGCATCTGAAGTTATGAGGTTAGCAATGATCAGATTATACAAAAAATTAAATGAAGAAAAAAATTTGAAATCAAAAATACTTCTTCAAATACACGACGAGCTTATTTTTGAAGTCCCAAAAAAAGAGGAAAAGGCAATGGTCAAGTTAATACAGAATGAGATGACCAGTGTTACTCAAAGTGATTATCATTCCTTTTCTACCCCTTTAACAGTTGATGTAAATGTTGGTGATAATTGGGGAATGCTTCACTAATTATATTTAATTGCCTAATTTAGAACAATTTAATATTTTTATATAAAAAATAAGAATGCAAACACAAACTATAGCTTTAATTGATGACGATAGAAACATACTAACTAGTCTTAGTATTGCTTTAGAAAAAGAGGGTTTCAAAGTTCAAACATATATTGATGGAGAGAGTGCATTAATCGGTCTTACTAGAATGCCACCTGACTTAGCAGTAATTGATATTAAAATGCCAAAAATGGATGGAGAAGAATTACTTAAAAAATTAAGAAAAAAAACTTCACTTCCAGTAATATTTTTAACATCTAAAGATGATGAAATTGATGAGTTACTAGGATTAAAATTAGGTGCAGATGATTTTGTAAAAAAATCAGGAGGTTTTTCAATTAAAGTTTTGATTGAAAGAATAAGAGTTCAGTTAAGAAAAAAAGACTCAAACAATACATTAGAAGAAAATAAAAGCTTAATTTCACATGGTAGATTAAAACTTGACCCATCTCAGCTTGAATGCGAGTGGAATGGTAAACAATTACCAGACAAATTAACAACTACTGAATTTTTGATTGTTAAAGAATTGGCTAAAAGACCTGGTATAATCAAAGAAAGAGCTCAGCTAATGGATATTGCTTACAGAGAAGATACAGATATAGAAGACAGAACTATTGATAGTCACGTCAAAAGAATAAGAAAAAAATTCAAAAAAGTAGATCCTGATTTTTCAGCTATTGAAACTAGATATGGTAGTGGATATAGATGGAATGTTAGCTGATGTTTAGTAAATACTTAAAGACACTTTCTATACTTAAAAAATTTCTTTTTATAAACTTTGTAATATTTACAATTATTGGTTTATTTACACTTACTTATCTTACAAATATTGAACCAAGTTTATTAAAAAAAAAATCTGAAGATCATATTAATATTATTAATAATACGACTGATAATATTAAAAGATTGAATATAAAATTTCAGGAAAATGATATTAGAAAATTTTTATTTTCTACTAGATTTATTTTTCAAAATTTAGACAGAGTTATTTTCTTTGACAATAAATTAGAATTAATTGGTGATACTGATACTTTAGATCTTGATCCACGATCTTTTTCAACACGATTAGATAAAATTGAATTTGAAAGTTTGAGTGATGAAGTGAAGGAAGATGAAAACAAAGAAAATAATTCTTCTCAAAATAATGAAACAAAGGCTTCATTTAGAGATTTATTAGAAAGGTATAAAAATTCAGATAACTATGGAAATTATTATACTTTTACAGAAGATAATTTAAATCAATTTAAAGTTACAACAGTTAAAAATGTAAAAAGTGATGAAAATGATTTAGGTTTTATAGTTATCTCTGAGAACGCCAATGAGATTAAGACAGCTATAGATGAGAGAAGAGCATTTGTAATTAGAACGGCTATATCGGTTGGTTTTGTAATTTTAATTTTTTCTTTTGTACTTAGCAGATATTTTATTAAACCAATTCAAAACTTAGTTGGATACACAATCAAAATAAAAGAAAAAAACTCTGGTAAAACAGGAATTGAAAATTTGAAGAATAGAAATGATGAATTAGGATTATTATCTAATTCAATGGAGGATATGACTAATGAATTGCAAAAACGAATTTCTAATGCAGAAAATTTCTCAACAGATTTAGTTCATGAAATAAGAAATCCACTAGCATCTTTAAAAAGTGCATCTGAAATTTTAAAAGATACAAAAGATATAAATCAAAGGACTAAGCTTTTAGATATTCTTACTCATGACGTGCAAAGAATTGAAAGATTAATTACAGATTATTCACAAATGTTGAAAGATGAAGTTGCTCTTAGTAAAGAGCAAATGAAAAAAATAGATATACAACCAATAATCCAATCTGTTGTTGATGATTATAATAACATTTATAAATTCAAAAAAAATATAAGTATAAACTATCAAAACGATGGAAAGTCAGAGTATCTAATTAATGGAATTGAAAATAGGATTGAACAAATCGTTGCAAATTTATTAGATAATTCTATTTCATTTAGTGACGATGGTAGCGAGGTAATTGTAGACGTTACAAATGGATTAGAAAAAAAAGTTACAATTAAAATTTTAGATGAAGGACAGGGATTTAAAGAGAAAGATACTTCAAAAATTTTTAATCGTTTTTACAGTAATAGACCAGAAAATTTTGGTGAGCATTCAGGATTAGGTCTGAATATTGTAAAAAATTTAGTCGAACTTCATGATGGAAAAATTGAAGCATCCAATAGGTTAGATAAGCAAGGAGCATTGATAGAAATACAATTTCCTAGTTTGTAATCTTTAGTTGATAAAATAGAACTTAAATGTATAAAGCTCGCTATGGATGATTTTAAAGTAAAAGATATTTCTCAAGCTGAATTTGGAAGAAAAGAAATTTCTATAGCAGAAAGTGAAATGCCTGGTTTAATGGCATTAAGAGAAGAGTATTCAAAAGAAAAGCCCTTAAAAGGTGCTAGAATTATCGGATGTCTCCATATGACTATCCAAACGGCAGTACTAATTGAGACATTAGTAGATCTTGGAGCAGAAGTAAGATGGTCATCTTGCAATATATTTTCTACACAAGACCATGCTGCAGCAGCAATAGCAAAAGCTGGAATTCCTGTTTATGCATGGAAAGGTGAAACAGAAGAAGAGTACTTATGGTGTATTAAACAAACAATAGTTGGAAAACCTGATTGGAAACCTAACATGTTATTAGATGATGGGGGAGATTTAACTGCCATCATGCACAATGAATACAAAGATTTAATGAAAGATATAAAAGGTGTTTCAGAGGAGACTACAACTGGAATTAAAGCATTAAATAAAATGGAGAAAGATAATTCTCTATTAGTTCCTGCAATAAACGTTAATGACTCTGTAACGAAATCTAAATTTGATAACTTATATGGATGTAGAGAAAGTTTAGTTGACGGTATCAGAAGAGCTACTGATGTTATGATGTCAGGTAAAATTGCAATAGTTGCTGGTTTTGGTGACGTTGGAAAAGGAAGCGCCGCATCTTTAAGACAAAGTGGTGCTAGAGTTCTTGTTACTGAAGCAGATCCTATTTGCGCACTTCAGGCAGCAATGGAAGGTTATGAAGTAGTTTTAATGGAAGAAGCCATTAGCAGAGCAGACATAGTTGTTACAGCAACTGGGAATAAAGATATAGTTACAGCTGATCATATGAGAGATATGAAAGATAGAGCAATCCTATGCAATATTGGACATTTTGATAATGAAATTCAAGTTGAGGCATTGAAAAATTATAAATGGACGGAAGTTAAGCCCCAAGTACACGAAATCGAATTACCAAGTGGAAAAAGAATTATCCTTTTAGCTGAGGGAAGATTAGTTAATTTAGGTTGTGCAACCGGACACCCAAGTTTCGTAATGAGCGCATCTTTTACCAATCAAGTGATTGCTCAAATAGAACTTTGGCATAACCATAAAAATTATGAAAATAAAGTTTATGTTTTACCCAAGCACTTAGATGAAAAAGTAGCAACATTACATTTGAAAAAAGTTGGGGCTAAATTAACAAAATTATCAAAAGAACAAGCAGATTATATAAGTGTTGGAACAGAAGGCCCATTCAAACCAGATGCCTATCGCTATTAAAAATAGCAAGATCGATATAAGTTCAGAAGAAACAACAAAAGTTTTAGCAGAAAGTTTTAAAAATTTTTTACAAGGTGGAGAAATTATATTTTTGTATGGTGAAATAGGTGTAGGCAAAACTACATTTATAAAATATTTGATTAATGAATTTCAAAAAAGTTCAGATTTTCCAATTACAGAAGTTTCAAGTCCAACATTTAATTTATTAAATGAATATCAAGTAGGTCCTAAGAAGATAAAACATTACGATTTATTTAGGATTAAAAATAAAAGAGATACAAATGATCTAAACATATTTGAAAAAGATAATAATTCAATTACTTTTGTTGAGTGGCCAGAGTTAGTTAAAGATATTCAGGAAAAAGTTATTGTATTAAAATTTAACTATGAAAATAAGCTAAATAATAGAAGTGTTGAAATCACAGGCATTGATTAAGAATATACTAGAATGAAAAATTCAAAAGATTTGCAAAAAATTAAAGGGGATGCATCATTTAGGACATTTTATAGAAGTAAAAAAAATAACTCTATTGTTGTTTATGCAAAAAAAGAAAAAAAAAAAAATTTATTAATTTATGATGCAGTCAACAAAATTTTAATAAAAAATAGAATTTCCGCACCAAATCTTATTAGTCATGATTACAAAAAAAACTTTATAGAAATTCAGGATTTTGGAAATGTCTCATTATTTAAAGTTTTAAAAAATAAAAAAAAAAATAAGTTTTTATTTTTTAAAAATATTATTCATATACTGAATAAATTACAAAGTATAAAAACTAAAAAGATAAAAAATTTTTTAAATCAAAATTACAAACTTGAATTATATAAAAATAAAATTCTATATAATGAAGCAAAACTTTTTAGCGACTGGTATGTTGAAAAAAAATTAAATAAAAATAAATCTTTATTCAAAAAAAAATTTAAAAATGAGATAAATAAATTGTTATCTAAAATTGATAATAAAAATATTACTTTTGTGCACAGGGACTTTCATGTTTCAAATTTAATGTATTTTAAAAATCAAATTAGTTTAATTGACAATCAAGACGCTCTTATTGGAAATAAGGCTTATGATTTAGCATCATTGATAGATGATGTTAGATTGAAAACTAATAACAGATTAAAAAAAAAGATTTTTGATTATTACATAAAAACCAATAAAAAAATTAACTTAATTAAATTTAAACAAGACTTTGAAATACTATCAGTTCTAAGAAATTTAAAAATCATTGGAATTTTTACAAGGCTTGCTTATAGAGATAATAAAAAAAAATATACTCAATTAATACCTTATGCGTGGAAAATGATAGATTACAGATTAAAACAGAATAAGATTTTTAAGGATTTAAAATTATTATTAAAAAACAATTTTCCAGAATTTATCAATTAAATTATGAAAATAAATACAGCGTTAATATTATGTGCAGGATATGGAAAAAGATTAAACCCAATAACATTAGATACACCCAAACCATTGTTAGAGTTACATAATGTAACAATATTAGAAAAGTGCATCCAATTGATTAAAAGTTTGGGAATTAAGAAAATTTTAATAAATTCATTTTATTTAAAAGATCATTTTCCAAAATTTTTTAAAGATAACAATTTTGATATCGATATTGAAATTATAGAAGATGGAAAACAAATTTTAGATACTGGGGGCGGTATTTTAAATTTAATTAAGCATTCTAATGAAAATGATTTTATAGTTTTTAATCCTGATACTGTTTGGACAAAGGAGTATTTTGATGAAATTAATAAAATGGAAGAGTTCTATTTTAGTGAAAAATTAAAAAATATTCTTTTATTAGTAAACAAAAATTTAAGTTTTGATAAAAATTTAAATGGTGATTTCAATTTAGAAAATAATCTTATTACTAAGGAATTAGATAAAAATTATATTTACATCGGCTGTCAGATATTAAGTAAAAAATTGTTTAAAAATGAAACTAATGAAAAATTTTCAATCTCTAAAATTTGGGACAAATTGATTGATTCTAAAGATTTACATGGATATGAAAGCAAACAAAATTTTTATCATTTAACTAATTTGGAAATCTTCAAAAAACTAAAAGATCTTTAGCTCTACCAAAGTCTAAATATTTAGCACTTAAAACTTTTTTATCTCCATTTACTTCAATGAGTAAAGGATTACCTGTTGGTATTTCTAATTTTGAAATTACATCATTATCCAAATTAAATAGGTACTTGCAAAGAGCTCTAATTGAATTTCCATGTGCAGAAATTAAAATATTTTTATCATTTATGATTTCAATTTTCTTTTTGTAAAAATCTATTACTCTCTCATAAGTGTCTTTTAGAGACTCTGTACTAGGAATTTTATCTTCAGGAATATTTTTATAAATTTCTATATTAGATGGATGATATGGGTTTTGTTTGTCTAGAGGATCAGGTCTTAAATCCCAAGACCTTCTAAACTGATGTACTTTATCTTCACCTAATTTTACCTTCATTTCGTCTTTGTTTAGACCAGTAAGTGCACCATAATGTCTTTCGTTTAATTCCCATGCCTCACTAGGAATTTTATTGTTCTTTAATTCTCCTTGAATTATTTTTAATGTATTTTTGGCTCTTAATTGAACAGATGAGAAATAAAGATCTATTGTTAGGTTATTTTTATTAATTAATTCACCTGCTTTTTTTGCTTCAGATTTACCATTTTCTGTCAAATCAACATCTACCCATCCTGTGAATTTTTTTTCTAAATTCCAAACACTTTGACCGTGTCTTACTAAGATTAAATAACTCATTTGTTTATCTTTTAGATCAATTTGATAAATAAAACTATTACATTAATGATTATTATATTTTCAAGATATAAGTTCATCTTTTATTTATTAAACTTTATATTAATTTTTCTGTATTTGTTTCCTGGAAGTATATTGGGGTATTTTTTATACAATGACATAAAAAAACAACCACAAATTACACCAGATTTTTGGATTTCTACAAACCATTTGTATGCTTTTTTAATTATTTCTGCAGTTGGATTTTTTACATTTAATAAAACAGAACAATTTAAAGCAATAAGTATTTATTTGATTTTACTTTCAATAATTTTAGAGTTTTTACACTTATTAATTCCAGAAAGAAGTTTTCAATTATCTGATTTATTTGGAAACTTAATTGGTGTTGTTATAATTGTTATCATAAGTTTTTTATTAAAAAAAAATGAAAAATATTAGAAGAATTTATATATTTATTTTTATTATATTTTTAAGTGGTTGTTCTTCAATACCAAAAAATGTGTCTGATGGTTGCTCAATATTTAATGATAGATATTTATGGTACAAGCATGCTAAAAAAACAGAATCAAAGTGGGGCACACCTATACATTTACAGTTAGCTATAATAAAGATGGAATCTAGCTTTGATAGGTTGGCAAAACCTCCAAGACAAAAAATATTCAAAGTTATCCCTTACAAAAGACCTTCTAGTTCTTTTGGATATTCTCAAGCAGTCAAAGGTACTTGGAAACAATATAAAGAAGAAACAGGAAATAAATTTGCAACAAGAACAAGGTTTAAAGATAGTGTAGATTTTATTGGTTGGTATACAAACAAAACCGAGAAAATTTTAAAAGTTTCAAAGAAAGATGCGTTTAGACAATATATTGCATATCACGAAGGGTGGGGTAATTACAAAAATTATAAAAAAAATAACAAGGTTATTAATTTAGCTAAAAGAGTTGAAAAACAGTCAAATATTTACAAAAAACAATTATCAGATTGTAAAAATAAATTGACCACAACTAAGTATATTATTTTTTAATTTAATTGTTTTTTTAGTTCTATATCCACTGCATCAATTCGCTTAGTATTCTTTGCCAATGCCAAATACATTGTTGGAGTTACATAAAGAGTAAAGAATGTTGATATAATCATTCCACCTAAAATAGTTGCACCAACAGCTAATCTTGATCCTTCACCAGCACCAGGACCTATATTTCCTATAACCAAAGGTATCATTGCAATCATAGTACTTAATGATGTCATTATGATAGGTCTTATTCTTAGCTTACAGGCTTGCAATACTGCTTCTTGAATTTTAACACCTGTCGTTCTTATTTGGTTAGCATAATCGACGATTAAAATACTATTCTTTGTTGAAATACCAATAAGAATTATAAGGGCAATTTGTGAAAAAATATTGATAGAACTATTTAAAAATAAAATAAATACTAAACCACCAAATACTGCTAAGGGAACTGTTAAAATAATTATGAAAGGGTGAACAAAAGAGTTAAATGTTGCAGCCATTACTAAATATGCAGTCAATAAAGCTAAAGCAAAAATCAAATATATTTCATTTGTGGTTTCTTTTAATTCTTCTGATTTTCCTTTCCAAGTAATCTGGTTTTGGGGTGCGACTTTTGTCATTACATCTTCTAAATATTTAACAGCTTCAGTAAGAGTATAATTTTCTGAAAGTGCAGCTGAAATTGTAACAGCTCTTTGTCGATTGTATCTTGGTAATGCCTCCGCAGTTCCCTTTTCCTCAAATTCCACAAGACTTGCCACAGAAACTAGTTTTCCTGTTGTTTCAGATCTTACAAATATTTTTGATAAGCCGTCTTGGTCACGTCTATCAGCTAAATATTGCTGTAAGATTATAGGGTATTCTCTTCCTTCCTTACTAAAAGAAGTAACTCTTTTTCCCCCATAAAGTGTCTCAAGGGTTCTACCAATATTCTCTGTAGATACACCTAAGTCATTGGCTCGATTCTTGTTAGTGATTAATTTAACTTCAGGTTTGTTTTTTGTGTAATCACTTTCAATTCTGAACATGTTTCTATTTTTTCTTAATTCTCTAAGTACACTGTTTTGAATGTCTTCTAATTCCTCATAGCTCGTTCCATAAATAACCATTTGAACTGGTTTATTGTAGCTTGAAACTCTTATTCCTTGTGGGGATATTGGAAAAGCAAAAGTTTCTGGAACTGAAACTACTTGTCCAATAGCTTCTCTTAATACTGTTTGACTATTTTTTTCTCTATTCTTCCATTCGTCGAGTAAAGCAATTATTATAAAAGTATTATAAGTCGTTGCAGATCTTCCAAAGCCAGGAACTCTCATAATTAGTCTTTCATATGGGCTATCTTCCGCCTGTAGTAATCTCAATATTCTACCTTCAATTATCTGAGCTTTTTCTTGAGTATACTCAAATGAACTACCTTCATCTGTTGAACCTATTATTAAATAAGAACCTCTGTCTTCCATAGGCAATAATTCTTTTTTTGAAAAACTAAAAAGATATGCAGATGCAGCAATTATAAAAATAATAAATATCGAAATTGTTTTTTGCCTGTTTATCCAATACTTAAGTGAATCAATGTAAAATCCTGTAAAAGATTTAAATGCATTGTTAAATTTTTTAACTAAAAAATTAATTTTTTCTTTTTTATTTAAAAATTTACTTCCAAGCATTGGAGATAGAGTTAATGCAACAAAAGATGATACTACAATCGAAAATGATAATGCTATCGCTGTCTCTTTGAATAATGTTCCAGATATTCCTTTAATAAAAATTAGTGGTAAGAACACTGCAATTAAAATTAAAGTAGTTGCAATAATAGCAAAAGTAATTTGTTTTGAACCTTTGTAAGCAGCAACTAGTGGTGTTTCTCCATTTTCTATTCTAGTATAAATAGCATCAGTCATAATTACAGAGTCGTCAGTAATTATTCCTATTGCTAAAATAAAACTTAATAATACAAAAATATTTATGGAAAGATCGAAAATGTACAATCCAAGAAATGAACCAATCAAACTTACTGGAAGAGCTACAGCTGGTACTATGACAGCTTTAAGGTTTCCAAGAAAAAGATAAATAATTAAAACTACCAAAACAAAAGCAATAATTAAACTTTTGTAAACTTCTTCGATTGCAGCACCAATATATGTTGCTCTATTAAAAGCTATTTCCAAATTTAATCCATCTGGTAGTGATTTATTAAGCTCTTTTATTTTAACTTTAATTTGATTCGATAACTCTACTGTTGAAGCTCCACTTTTAGCATAAATACCAATTCCAACAGTTTTAAGGTTTAGTGCATTTTTACTTTGGGCTTTGAATAACGTTTTTTCTGAAACAGGTCCAAATTCAATATTTGCTACATCAGAAAGTATTACTACTTTGTCTTTATTTTTTCTAAGAGGTAGTTGCTTTATAGTGTCTATGTTTGAATAAGATTTATCTATATTTAAAGTTAAATCTTTATTATTTGCTTCTAACGTACCAGCAGGAATATTAAGATTTTCATTTCTTAAAGCTCTTTCAACTTCTTGAATTGTCAAGTTATTTGCTGCTAATTTGATAGGATCTATCCAAACTCTTACACTAAGCTCTCTTAGTCCACCAACTAAAATTCTACCAACATTTGGAACACTTGAAAATGCATCTATAAGATATCTTTCAGCATAATCTCCAAGATCTAGATCGCTCCATGTAGGAGATGTCAGTGCTACCCACATAGTAGTTGTAAAACCTGCAGCTTGTTTTAAAATTTGAGGTGGATTAGCTTCGCTAGGTAAATTATCAACAACACGCGCAACTCTTTCCCTAATGTCATTTGCTGCATCGTCTAAGTCTATATCAGTATTAAATTGAATATTAATTCTGCTTCTTCCATTCAAAGAGCTTGAATCTATGTTTTTAATACCTTCTGCACCGCCTATAACATCTTCAAGTTTTTGCGTAATTTCTTCATCAACAATTTCTGCTGATGCTGATTTATAATCTGTTTGAACTTGAACTACGGGGGGCTGTATTCCATCTGGAAGTTCTCGAACAGGTAGCTCTGCAAATACAAATATTCCAAAAATGATTAGTATTAAAGACATTACCCAAGCAACAACAGGTCGTTTAATACTTACTTCGGTTATAAACATTTAATTATTTTTTTTCTTTTTCAGATTTTTTAAAAATATTTTTTAACCAATCAAATTTACCTTTTTTTTCATCAGGTTTTTTTGATCCCTTTTTTTTACCCCAACCAGAATTTCCTTGTTTTTTCTTTGCACCTTTCTCAATAGGTCTGATCGTTAAGTTCGGTCTAACTTTTTTTGTTCCCTCTGCAACAATTTTATCACCTTTATTTAATCCATCTAAAATCTCTACAAATCCTAAATATCTATCACCTATAGTAACGTTTGTTTTCATTACTTTATTTTTTTCGTCAACTTTATATATAAATATATTCTCACCTTCGACTATTGTGCTTGTATCAGGTGCACTTAAACCATCTCTTACATTATACTTAATTGAAATTTCTAAAAATGAACCCGGTAATATTTCTCCAGATTTATTGTCCATCTTTATTCTTGTAGCTAAAGATCTGGTGTCTTGACTTATTCTGCTTGCAAAAGAGTCAACTTCACCTTTGTAAATTTTATTTTTGTATCCTGAGAATTTTATGTCAACAGGCAAACCAACTTTTATAAATGGAACAAAAATTTCAGGTATATCAACATCACAATATAGTGAGCTGGTGTCCTCAAGATTAATTAATAAAGAAGATTTTGATACTTCTAAATCTTCAGAGAATTCCCTTTTTCCAATGACTCCATCAAATTGAGCGATAATTTTTCTATTTTTTAGATTAGCAATAACATCACCTTTTTTAACCTTTTTGTTAAAATTTATTGGTTTAAGAATTTCATACTTTTCAACTTTAAATGACTGTGTTTTAACTGGAGCTGCAGTCCCATAGGTACTAACTACATTTTCAAAAACTCTTTCTTGAGTAGTAGTTACAATTATTCCAGGAGGAGGTCTTTTACTAAATTTTTTCTTAAAATGATTTCCAATCATTGTTCGACCTATGATCACCGTAGCAATGATTAAGAAGAATATAATTACTATACTTGTTATTTTTGTAGATGTTTTCATATTTTAGTTTTTTCCATACTCCGCCCAAGAGCCATCATAAATGGTCGGAATATATTTAGCATTTATTAAAGAATAAGCTAGTGCCAATACACTTGCGGTCACTCCAGAACCACATGAAAATACTATATTTTTATTATGTTCAAATTTAAATGACTTAAATTTTTCCAGTATTTTGTCTTTACTAACAAAAGTGTGGTCTTCATTTATTAATTCAGAAAAGGGTAGGCAAAAAGAATTTTTTATTGATCCACTTCTTAGACCTTTTCTTGGTTCGGCAACTTTGCCTTCAAATCTTTCTCTACTTCTTGCATCAACAACATTAAATTCTTGCTTATCGATATTTTCATCTATTTGTTTTTTATTTTTAACAAGTTCTATATTTTCTTTACATGTGTACTTAGAAATTTGAGTGGTTACATTTTTGTTATCTGTAGATTTATTTTCTATTTTCCATTTTTTTAATCCACCATCTAGAATATGAACTAATTTAGGATCATGACCATAATAAATTAAATTGTACCAACATCTACAAGAGCTAATAACATCAGAGTTATCGTAAACTACTATTCTATCATTATTTTCTATACCCATGTTACTCATTATTTTTTCCCAAGATTTAGTATCAGTTAGCATATGAGGTAAATCAGTATCTAATTTAGAATTTTTGTCTAAATCGAAAAAAATAGCATTTGGAATATGTTCTTTATTATACTCGTCAAAACCATTTCTTTGAGTTTGAGGCATATGCCATGAACAATCAATAATTTTTACTTTTTCAATATTATTTTCTAACCAATTTGTATCAACTAAAGACATTTTATCTTTTTTCCAAATATCGTTGATGATACTCTTCAGCTGGGCAATAATTTTTAACTAAAGAAGTTTTAGTTACAACTTTTCCTGATAATTTTAGGTTTTCTTTTTCTATCATTTTTTCAGCAATAATTTTTTGCTGATCATTTAAATAAAATATTTCACTTCTATATTGAGTTCCAAAATCTGGTCCCTGAGAATTTAATGTTGTTGGGTCATGAATTTCAAAAAAATATTCAAGAATTTTTTCATAAGATATAACTTTTGGATCAAAATCTAACTTAACTACCTCAGCATGATTAGTTGTACCAGTGCATACTTCTTTGTAATTTGTTTCAGCATTGTTACCTCCACAATAACCCACTTCTGTTTTTATAACTCCATCAAGTTTACCAAACTTAATTTCTGGTCCCCAAAAACACCCCAATCCTAAAATTGCTATTTCCATTGATTATTAACTTAATTAATTTAGAGTTAATCATATGCTATCAAAAAATCAATTAGGCTTTTTTTACATGTTCATATCGGTATGTGCATTTTCACTTATGGATGTGATTGTTAAATGGTCTGATGACTATCCTGTTGGACAAGTATTATTTTTCAGAGGATTTTGTGGAATAATTCCTATTTTATTTCTTATTCCTAAAGACAGATATTTAGATTTTTATAAAACAACTAGACCATTTCTTCATTTTAAAAGATGTTTAGCAGGATTAATTGCTTTGGTTTCTATATTTATAGCATTAAGAAATTTACCTTTAGCAACAGTCGTAAGTATTTCTTTTGCAGCACCAATATTTATCACTATATTTTCAATTTTTTTATTGAATGAAAAAGTAGGTCTTTATCGATGGTTAGCGGTTTTAGTTGGATTTGTTGGTATAATTTTCATAACTGAACCAGGTTTTAGCTCTTTAAATTTATATTATATTTATCCAATAATTTTTTGCTTAGGTCTATCTTATGTTGCTATTGCTATAAGAAAATTATCATCAACCGAGCCTGCCTGGTTGATTAGTTTTTTCTTTTCTTTCTCTATAATGCTTCTAAGTTTTTTATCTTTTTATCAGGGATGGATCTTGCCAACTTTACTTGATTTATTTTTACTATCAATGGTTGGTATATTAGGCGGTCTTGCAAATTTATGGTTATCACAATCATATAAATATTCAGAAGTGAGTTTGGTTTCTCCTTTAAAATATCTTGGGTTAGTATTTGCAATAATATTTGGATATTTTATTTGGAATGAAATACCAACTTCTAAAACTTTATTAGGTGCCTTATTGGTTATTGTTTCATCTATTATTATATTTAGAAGAGAGATGTATTTGAAAAAAAAGTTATCTGTTTCACGTCATGAGTAAAATTCCTCCATACTGGAATACAGCCAAAAGATATCTGTCAAAAAAAGATAAAATTATGTCTTCTCTAATTAAAAAATATAAGTCACCATCAGAAACCGTTCTTACATCAAGAAGAGATGTTTTTTTCTCTCTTTGCAAAAGTATTATTGGTCAACAAATTAGTGTAGCTGCTGCTAACTCAGTTTTTTTAAAGTTTAAAAAAAAGTGTAAAAATAAAATTAATGCAAAAACAGTAAGCAAACTCTCTAGCTCTCAATTAAAAAGCTGTGGATTAAGTAGACAAAAAGTAAAAGGTATAAAAAGTTTAGCAGAACAAGTATTAAGTAAAACATTTAATCCAAAAATAATTCCAAGCATGTCAGATGAAGATGCTATAATTTATCTTTCTAAATTAAGACAAATTGGAAGATGGTCAGCTGAAATGATTTTATTGTTTACTTACAATCGTCCTAATATTTGGCCCATACAAGATATTGGTTTATTAAGAGCTATTTCAAAAAATTATAATAAGAAATATTTACCACCAGAATCTTATGTAAGGTTACTGAATAAAAGATTTTCACCGTATTGTTCAGTTGCTACTTGGTATTTATGGAGAAGCATTGATCCCGAACCAATACAATATTAAGTACCTTCGATTATTTGATGATTTCTAATAACACTATTAGCTAAGATAGCATGTGCAGCTTGATATTCTTCTGAGTAAAAAAATTTTTTAGCTATATCTAATGTTTCAAATTCGATTACTACTGTTCTAACAAATTCTTTTCCTTCAGTTGTAATCTTATTTCCTCCTCTTACCAAAAAAATACCCTTATATTTATCAACAGCATTTTTTGATTTTGATGCATAATTATTTAAAAGTTCTTGGTCTTTTATATTTTCGTAAACACAAACAACGTAACCTTTTTTCATTTAATCAATTTATTTTTTTATTTTTTAGAGTTCAATAATAATTTGTTAGACTCCAGAACAAGTTGAGAAACAATTGAGAGAGCTATTTCAGGACCAGATTTTCCTCCAAGTTTAATGCCTATCGGGCCGTGTATGGAAGCTATTTCTTCTTCAGTAAATCCGCTCTCCTTTAATCTTTGACATCTTTTGGTATGAGTTTTTTTGCTTCCAAGCGCCCCAATATAAAAAAATTTATTTTTCAGTGCATGCTTTAATGCTGGATCATCTATTTTTGGATCATGAGTTAAAGTGATTAAAGCATTATTAGAGTCTGTTTCTAATTTCTTAAAAATTTCTTCAGGCCAATCATTTATAATTTTTACATTTGGAAATCTTTCGTCAGTAATAAAAAATTTTCTAGGATCAACTATTGTGATTACAAAATTCAGATTTTTAAATAAATCAACTAAATATTGAGCAATATGAACTGCTCCTACTATAATAACCTCTATTGGTTTTGTAAAATTTTGAATGAATATTTGAGTACCATCAATTACTCCATTTTTTTTTATACTATGATAATTCTCTATTTGTTTTTTATAACTTTCAAAATCATTACTTAACAATTTACCAAATTCAAAAATTTCACTATTTCCATTTGTCAGATTTGTAAGTAAAGCAAAATTTTGACTAGAAGATTTTTTTTGAATTATTTCATTGAGTATTTCTAATTTCATGAATTTATTTTCTCAATATAAATTTTGATTTCACCTCCGCAGGCAAGGCCCACATTCCAGGCGTTGTCATCAGATACTTTAAATTCTAATTGCTTAAATGAATTATTATTTTTTAACAAATCTAAGCATTCTTCTATTACATTTGATTCAACACATCCCCCAGAAACAGATCCAAAAAATTCGCCTTTGTCGTTAACAATCATGTTACTTCCAACTGGGCAAGGAGAAGAACCCCATGTTTGTATTACTCTTGCAAGTATTACTTTTCTATTAGATTCGAACCAGTCTCTTGCCTGTTCTAAAATTGTTCTTTTGATCTGTCTTTCCATTAAAGAAATTTATCTTTTTAGTTTTTTTTATTTATGATACCAAATTTATAGTGAAAAAATTATTTTTAAAATATTTTATAGCTTTCTTTATAATGCTCTTTTCATCAAATATTTATGTTAATGCTGATGAATTATTTAATAAAGGAAAAGAAGTTTTTCTAGGAGCTGGTAATTGTGCAGCATGCCATATGCTCTCAGATGCTGGATCGAACGCAATGGTTGGTCCAAATTTAAATGAAATCAGACCTGATATTCAAAGAATTATAATGGCAGTTAGAAACGGTATAGGAGTAATGCCTGCAATGGAGGGTATACTAACTGATGAGGAAATAGAGGCAGTTGCTCATTATACTTCTATAGCTGCAGAACAATAATAAAAATTTTAACTATAATTTTTTATCCAATGCTTTGCTATATCCACTCTTTTGCAAATCCAAATATCCTTAAATTTATGAATATAATTTAAAAATTTTTTAAGGGACTGTATTCTACCAGGCCTACCAATTAATCTACAATGCAAGCCAACAGACATCATTTTTGGCGAGGTTTTTCCTTCCTCATAAAGAGCATCGAAACTATCTTTTAAATAATTATAAAATTGTTCACCTGAATTAAAACCTTGATTGGTTGCAAATCTCATATCATTGTTATCAAGTGTGTAAGGAACCATGAGTTGTTTTTTATTACCTTTTTTTATCCAATAAGGAAGATCATCACTGTATGTATCGCTACAGTATAAAAAATTACCATTATCAATTACTAAATCTAAAGTATTTGTACTACACCTGCCAGTGTACCAACCAGCAGGTTGAGTGCCAAAAATTTTTTTTATAGATTTTATTGCAAGTTTCATATCATTCTTTTCTTTTTTCTTTGATACATTTTGATAATCAATCCATCGCCACCCGTGACTAGCAACTTCATAATTTGCTTTTTTTATAGCTGAACAAACTTCTTTATTTCTCTCTAAGGCCATACCAACTCCAAAAATAGTAAGTGGAATTTTTTTTTTATTAAATAAATCGTGAATTCTCCAAAAGCCTCTTCTTGATCCATATTCATAAATTGACTCCATATTTAGGTGTCGTCCTTTAATTGGTTTTGCTCCTATAATTTCTGATAAAAATACTTCTGAAGTTTTATCACCATGAAGGGTACAATTCTCAGCTCCTTCTTCATAATTAAGTACAAATTGTAAGGCCAACTTAGCATTACCAGGCCATCTTACCTTAACTTTTTTGGAACCATATCCTACCAAATCTCTTGGATATTTTTTTTTCATTTTTTTAAAATAATTTTATCTTTTTTAAATTTATAAATTACAAGATTGTTTCCTTTTCCCTTTCTATCAACAATTAGAAAATTCATATTTTTCATGGAAATAAGTGGAAAGTGCCAAATACCAGCATTGTAATTTACGCCAGTTTGTTTGGGGACTACAAAGGATTGAATTTTATTTACATCTGGTTTATCTCCTCTTGGTGCTACAAATACTAAAAATTTTGTATCCTCCATTGGTATAAAGGCTTGGCTTCCTAAAGGATGTTTTTCCATCATGTCAATTTTCATAGGAAACTTTCTTTTTTTTGCTTTAAAAATACTAACTATTGCTTTTCCTTTTTTTTTAGAAGTATCTATATTGATTAAATTATCAAATCTTTTTGCATAACCATCGTTAATATTTATAGGATTTTTTTTAGATGTATCTATTAATTGACCAAATTTAGAAAAATTTTTTTTGGTTATTTTTTTTGCTTTTATTAATTTCATTTCACAAAATTTCCGAATGCCCTTATTCTTGAAATTCCACCATCTGGATAGATATTTATTTTAAGATAATTTTCCTCGCTTCTTTTAATTAGGAATTTTTTAAAAATATGTTTCTTGTGAGCTGACAGCTTTGACTTATTTAAAATAAACTTCCAATTTTTTGAATTATTGACAATTGATTTATTAGATAGATTTTTTGAAATACTTGCAGTTTGAATTGAACAACTATCTGGATAGTTTCCTTTAAAATGATGGGTATCTATCTCTAATTTTTTTATTAATCCTGGTTTTCCAAATTTTATTATAAGCCAATCAAAGTTTTTTCCTCTACTTCTTCTTGTTTCCCAACCATCTCCCATATTTTTTCCTTGACCAGGTGCTATTATATTTTCAGCTCTGCCAAAATGTTCATTATTACAACCAATAATTGAAGCACCATTTAAAACAGATGTAAGGTTGATAGTTTTATTAGTTAAAAATTTTTTCTCCATTTCAATTTTTCCATAAAGTCTTAGTCTTGCAACTCCACCATCTGGAAAAATGTTAAGTCTTATATAATTAAAAACAGATTTGTTGTTTGATTTGAAGCTATGGTTTCGGCTTGGCCCAAGTTTTTTTTTGCTGAGTAAAGAAATCCATTTTGTTTTGTTATTGGGCTTTGTTTTACTTAAGCAGCCCTCTAAAGAAGCATGTGTGGGCTGGTTTCCATTGAAGTGTGTTGTGTCAATGTCTATATCAAATATCTTTCCAGGTTTACCAAGTTTTAAAATTAAATAATCAAAACCTTTTGATCTTCTTCTCCTTGTTTCCCATCCATCCATCCATTTACCATGTTTGTCAAATAGTCCATCTTTAAAAACTGGAGTTTCGATGTTTAAAATTCTATGAGCAGCTGCAAAAAAATCATCAGTCTTAAATATAATTTTAGATCCAATTCTTGGATCTGCTAAGTTAATCATTTTTGCACTTATAAATTTTTTCATTTTTTGTTTATTTCATTCAAACGAAAGGTTGCGATTTTTTTTACTTGTTTTTTTGCTTCAAGGAATTCACTTTCTATATCACTTTGTATTCTTTGTCTAAAATTTATAAGTATTTCATGTTTATCTTTACCTTTTACGGCAATTATAAAAGGAAAATTAAACTTTTTTTTATATTCTGAATTTAATTTTTTAAATTCCTCATATTCATCATTAGAACATTGGTTTAATTTTGCAGAGGCTTGTTCTGAAATAGATTCAGATGTCATTTTTTTTGCGACAGCAAGCTCAGGATGTGCATTTAAAATCTCTAAAATTTTATTCTTTTCGTAATTTTCATAAATATCAAGCATTTTAAACACAATATCTTCAAAGTTTTTAAATGGTTTTGACTCAAAAGCTTCCACAGCAATTGATTCAGTTTTTTCAAAAACATTACCAAATACAGACAAAAAATCAGACTTGTTAAGATCATTAATGTTATCTATTGTTCTCATATAACTTTAAATAATTTAAGTTTGAAATTAAATGATACTATAATTTTATGACAAAGCTCACAACTCATGTTTTAGATGTATATTCTGGTAAACCTGGCAAAGGTATTTTGGTTGACCTGTTTTATATTAATAATTCAGAACGAAAAAAATTAACATCAATAAAACTCAATGACGATGGTAGAGCCAATTCCCCATTAGTAGAGGGAGACGTTTTTATTAAGGGTAAATACGAATTAGTTTTTCATATTGGTGATTATTTTAAAAATACATCTTCAGCTAACGATGTACCATTCTTGGACGACGTTGTTATCAGATTTGGTATTTCAGATCCCTCACAGCATTATCATGTTCCTTTACTTGTCTCACCTTGGAGTTATTCTACTTATAGAGGTAGTTAAGTGATATCAAGTTCTGTTAAATTTTTGTTAAATGATAAGCTTATAGAAATTAAAAATCCCGATCCAAATCAAACATTACTTAGTTATATTAGAACTGAATTAAAAAAGACTGGAACTAAAGAAGGATGTTCAGAGGGTGGTTGTGGTGCATGTACAATTGTTTTAGGCGAATTAGTCAATAATAAAATTGAATATAAAGCAATAAATTCTTGTATTTCATTTGTCCCATCATTGAATGGTAAGCAACTTATAATTGTTGAAGATTTAGTTTCTCAAAATGGAAAACTCCACCCAGTGCAAGATGCGCTGGTAAAATTTCATGGTTCCCAATGCGGTTTCTGTACCCCAGGATTTGTTATGTCTTTATTTTCAATGTTTAAAAATAATAAAAGTTTTAACAATGAATTAATAACAGATTCTATATCAGGTAACTTATGTCGTTGTACTGGTTATAGACCTATAATTGATGCTGCTAAAAGTTTAAATAAGATAAACAAGAATGATCAATTTTCTAAAAATAAAAATAAAGTTATTCAGCAATTAAAAAAAATTAAACCGAAAAATGTTTATATTAAAAAAGATGATAAAATTTATTTTTCACCAAAAAATATCAAAGATTTAAAAAACATAATTAAAAAACATTCTAATTTTAGTTTTCTTGCTGGTGGAACAGACCTATCTTTAAAAGTTACAAAAGAAAGAAAAGAAATTCCATTTATAATTGATTTAAAAGAAATTAATGAATTAGATTTTATTAAAGTAAGTAAAAATGATTTAGAAATTGGTGCTGCGACACCTTTAATAAAATTTGAAAAAGAAATTAAAAAATATTATCCAGATTTTTATTCTGTTCTAAAAAGATATGGCTCTATTCAAATTCGAAATGTTGGAACTATAGGCGGCAATATTGCAACAGCATCTCCAATTGGTGACTCATTACCAATTCTATTATCTTTAAATGCAGAGGTTTTAATTCAAAGTTTTAATAAAAGAAAAGTTTTACCTTTAAATAGTTTTTTCCTTGATTACAGAAAGACTAAATTAAAAAAGAATGAATTTATTTACTCAATAAAAATACCGTTATTTAAGAAAAATATTTTTAAGGCATTTAAGATATCAAAAAGATTTGATGATGATATTTCTTCTGTTTGTGGATCTTTTAATTTTGAAATTAAAAATAATAAAATTACAGAGGCTTATATTGCATATGGAGGTATGGCTGCTGTACCAAAAAGAGCTAAAGCGTGCGAAAAAAATCTTAAAAATAAGCCTCTTACCATCAATACTTTTGATCAAGCAAAAAATTATTTAGAAAAAGATTTAAGTCCTATTGGAGATATGAGAGCTAGCAAAGAATACAGACTAGAGATAGCAAAAAATTTATTGATGAAATGTTTTATAGAAATAAATTCTAAAAAGTTATCAAGATTAAATTAAATGAGTAAAGAGAACTACATTGAGGAAATAAGACCACATGATAGTGCCTATAAGCATGTGAGTGGATATGCTGAGTACACTGATGATATTAATGAACCAAACAATACAATTTATGGCGCTATTGGTTTAAGTAAAAAAGCTCATGCAATAATCAAAAATATAGACTTAACTGAAGTAAAAAAGAGTGAAGGAGTGGTATCAGTAGTTACCCAAAGTGATATCCCTGGTAGAAATGATGTGGGTCCAGTTTTTGAAGGTGATCCAATTTTTCCTAAAAAAAAAGTAGAGTTTTTTGGTCAGCCATTATTTGCTGTGGCTGCTACAACTACAGAACTTGCTAGAAAAGCAGTATTGAAAGCCAAAATCACCTATAAAGATTTAAAACCAGTTATCACGATAAAAGAAGCTTTAAATAAGAAGCAATTTTTATTTAAACCTAGAAAAGTTAAAAAAGGTAACCCTTCTAAAAAAATAACAAATTCAAAAAACAATTTAAAAGGTAATTTTACAACTGGAAGCCAAGAGCACTTTTATTTAGAGGGCCAGGCAGCTTTTGTTGTTCCTAAAGAAGATGATAATTTTTTAGTTTATAGTTCGACGCAACATCCATCAGAAACACAACAACTAATTGCAAAAATGTTTAATCAAAAAAGTAATTCAATAAATGTTGAGGTTAGAAGAATTGGAGGTGGGTTTGGAGGAAAGGAAACAAATTTCATGACAGCATGTATTTGTGCATTATTGGCAAAAAAATCAGGGCAACCAGTTAAATTAAGATTAGATAGAGATGATGATATAATTTTAACTGGAAAGCGACATGAATTTTTATCTGAATATGAAGTTGGTTTTAATGATGAAGGTATCATTGAAGGATTAAAAATAAATTTATCTTCTAATTGTGGAATGTCGCCTGATTTATCAGCAGCAATAAACGAGAGAGCTTTGCTGCATGTGGACAATGCATATTATATTTCAGATATCGAGATAATAAATAATTTATGTAAAACAAATATTCCAACCTCAACTGCATTTAGAGGCTTTGGTGGAAATCAAGGGATGATGGCTATTGAAAATATTATAGATAATATCGCAAGGTATTTAAAAAAAGATCCTATAGAAGTTAGAAAGAAAAATTTTTATCAAAAAGACAAAAGAAATGTAACACATTATGGAATGACTGTTGAAGATAATGTTATTAATGAAATATTTAAAAAATTAGAAAGTAAATCTAATTACAAGAAAAGATATTCGGACATAAGAAAATTTAACGAAAAAAATAAATTTAAAAAGAAGGGTATAGCCATTACACCTTTAAAATTTGGTATTTCATTTACTACAATTCATTTAAATCAAGCTGGAGCCTTAGTTCATATTTACACAGATGGAAGTGTTCATTTAAATCATGGAGGAATTGAAATGGGTCAGGGGACCCATACAAAGATAGCTCAATTAGTGGCAAATTCTCTAGGATTACCATATAATTTAGTTCATATTTCATCAACAAACACAGCTAAGGTACCAAATACTTCAGCTAGCGCCGCTTCATCAACTACAGACCTTAACGGAGCCGCAGCATTAAATGCAGTAGCAAAAATAAAATTAAATTTAGAAAAATTTATTAAGAAAAAATATAAAATCTATAATCAAGAGGCAGTCTATAAAGATCAATTTATAATATTTGGAAACAGACAATTTGAATTTAAAAGCATAATTCAAGAAGCATATTTAAATAGAATTTCTCTTTCATCATCTGGCTTCTATTCAACACCTAAAATTAATTTTGATAAAAAAAAATTTAGAGGAAGACCTTTTTATTACTTTTGTTATGGAGCAGCTGTTTCAGAAGTAACTGTAGATACATTGACAGGTGAAAATATACTGGAAAGAGTAGATATTTTACATGATGCTGGTAAACCAATAAATCCAGCGCTAGAACTGGGCCAGATAGAGGGTGGTTTTGTGCAAGGACAAGGATGGTTAACAATAGAGGAATTGAAGTGGAAATCAGACGGGCAGATTACAACTTTTTCTCCATCGACTTACAAAATACCTGCAGTAAGTGACATTCCAAAAAAATTCAATGTAGAAATTTTTAAGGAAGGATTAAATAAAGAAAAAGTAGTTAATAAAGCAAAAACAACTGGTGAACCTCCTTTGATGCTAGCCATGAGTGTTTTTTATGCAATTAAAGATGCAGTTGCTTCAATTGGAAATTATCAGTTTGCGCCAGAACTTAATGCACCAGCAACACCTGAAAGAATTTTAATGAGCATCAACAAAATTAAAAATAAAATAAAAAATTAAAATGGAAGATAAGAAAAAATTTATGGCAAAAGCAATTGAACTTTCAATAAATAGTGCGAATACTATTGGTGGTCCATTTGGAAGTGTTATAGTTAAGGATAATAAGATTATTGCAGAGGGTTCAAATAAAGTTACTTCTTCAAATGATCCAACTGCTCATGGAGAAATAGTAGCAATTCGAGAAGCCTGTAAAAATTTAAATACTTTTGATCTTTCTGGGTGTGAGATTTATACATCTTGCGAACCTTGCCCGATGTGCCTTTCAGCAATTTATTGGTCAAGATTAGATAAAATATATTATGCAAACACCAGAGAAGATGCAAAAAATATAGATTTTGATGACTCCTTTATTTATTCAGAAATTCCAAAAAAAATTGATGATAGGAAAATTAAAATGGTGCAAATGCTTAGAGATGAAGCTTTAAAAGCATTTGAAATTTGGGATAAAAAAGTAGATAAAATAAAATATTGATGGAATTTTTACCTTATACAATAAAATGGTTAGAAGTTATTCTAAGATGGGGCCATGTATTATTTGCAATTTTATGGGTAGGTAATAGTTTTTTATTTAATTATTTAGATAATAATTTAAATAAAAATATAACAAGTGATGATGTCGATGGTGAAGGATATCTGATGCATTCTGGTTTTTTTTATAAACTTTCAAGGTTAAAAACATCTCCTCCACAAGATTATTTAAATAGATTAGTAATCTTCAAATGGCAAAGTTACTTAACTTTTGTAACTGGAATGTTGCTATTAGTTGTAATTTACTATTATAACGCTGGAGTATTAATGGTTGATAAGCGTGTTCTGTTAATGCCTCCTAGTTATGCTATTATTATCTCGCTTTTATCATTGATTGTCGCTTGGTTCATTTATGATCTTTTATGTAAATCAAAATTAATTGAGAATAATATTTTATTTATATCCACAGGAATAATTTTGTTAACGCTAGTATCTTTTGGTCTTACAAAATTATTTGGACCTAAATTTGCAATTTTGAGTGTTGGATTAATCATTGGTACTAATATGTTTGGTAATGTTTTTACAGTAATTATACCTAATCAAATGAACATAATTAGTAGTAGTGAAAGAGGCGAAAAATTTGACATGAGTTTATCTTTAGCAGCTAAACAACGGTCAATTCACAATAATTATTCAACTTTTTTAGTTTTGTTTATAATGCTTTCCGGGCATTCTAGCTTTTTAGTTTATCACCAATACAACTGGTTAATATTATGTGCGATTGCAATTATTTCTGGTGTAGCAAGACATTATTTTAATTTAAGAGGAAGAAACATTCATAGGTTGTATATTTTAATTTCTTCAATAATAGCACTTATCGTTCTTGCAGTTTTAGTTTTATTATTTAAATAACTATATATAAAAAATTATGTCTGAAAAAATGATTGTCAGCTGGGACGAGTACAACAAAACTGTTGAGAAACTAGCAATCCAAATTGATGAAAGTGGATATAAACCAACAATACTAGTTGGCATAATGCGTGGAGCGGCGCCGATGATAGATGTTTTGAGTAGAATTTTTAAATTAAAATGTGCTTATCTTGCAGTTGAATCTTACAGTGGTAAGGGAGTAGAGGATGAGCAGGGTGATATAGTTTTTTCAAGAGAAATGAGTTCGATAGCACCTAATATGGGTGGAAAAATACTTTTGTGTGATGATTTATCTGACACAGGAATTACTTTTAACAAAAGTATAGATTGGTTAAAAAAATATGAACCTATTAAAGATAAAATAGAAGACATTAAAACTGCAACATTATTTAAAAAAAAGAAATCAACATTCGAGCCAGACTTTTGTGCAAATAAACTTCCAGATAATCCTTGGATAGTACAGCCATTTGAAATTTATGAAGAATTAAGGATTGAGGAAATCAAAAAAAAACATCAGATATAAAAAAAAGGCCAGTTAAAAAACCGGCCTTTTAAATTTTTTAAATGAAAACTTATTACTTAGGTATATCTCCTTCAACACCTTTAACGTAAGTCATCATTCCTGCAAGCATTCCATCATCTGCAGTTTTTCCTTCAGCAACCATTAAATTACCTTTCTGGTCATAAATTGGTCCTGTGAAAGAATGAACTTTACCAGATGCTAAATCTGCCTGAAGTTTTTTAACTTTTGATCTTAGGTCAGCTGGCATTTGTGAATCTAAATCTGATATCACAACCATACCATCTCCAATACCATGCCAAGTATCTTTTTGGTTCCATGTACCGTTCGCAACAGCTTTAACTCTGTCTACATAGTATGGCCCCCAATTGTTTTCAACTGAAGTCAATACAGCTTTAGGAGCGAACTTGTCCATATCACTTGCTTGTCCAAAAGCATATACTCCAGCTTTTTCAGCCATTTGAACAATAGCAGTACTATCTGTATGTTGAGCAATTACATCAGCACCTTGATCGATTAAAGCTTTTGCTGCCTCTGCTTCTTTACCTGGATCGTACCAAGTGAAAGCCCAAACAATTTTAGTTTTAATATTTGGGTTAACTTTTTGAGCTGCTAAAGTAAATGAATTGATACCCCTGATAACTTCAGGAATTGGAAAAGATGCAACATAACCGATAACATTTGATTTTGTCATAGTTCCAGCAATTGTTCCTAAGATAGTTCTACCTTCGTAGAATCTAGCTGCGTATGTTGAAACATTTGGATGTTCTCTTTTGTATCCAGTAGCATGTTCAAATTTTACATTTGGAAACTCCTTTGCAACTTTGTTAGTTGGATTCATGTATCCAAAACTAGTTGTAAAGATAACATCATGACCAGAATTAGCTAATTGTCTAAGAACCCTTTCAGCATCGGCACTTTCTGGAACACCTTCTACGTAAGTTGTTTTAAATCCGGCAGCTTCAACAGCTTTTCTACCTACATCATGCTGATATGTCCATCCATGGTCACCAGTTGGACCAATATAAACAAATGCTGCTTTAACATCTTTTGCAACTGCAGCCACAGTTAATGTAAATAATAAAACTAAAGAAGAGACGAAAGAACGAATTAAAAATTTATGCATAAATTTATTTCCCCTTTTGATTTTTTAATTGTTTAAATTTAGATTAAAATATCTAAAAAAAAATGATTATTTTTAAATTAATTGTCTTTATGAAAAGATTTCCCCAGAGAACTTGGAGTACTTAGTCTTATTTTTCTACTATCACGAGAAATTACAACTAAAACTATTATTGTAACTATGTAAGGTAGAGCTGTTAAAAATTGTACAGGAATTCTTACTCCGATTGCTTGCATATGAAATTGAATAATTGTCAATCCTCCAAAAATCATTGCTCCAATTAAAATTTTAATTGGGTTCCATGTCGAGAAAACCACAAGAGCTAATGCAATCCAGCCCCTACCGCCTGTCATATTTTCAATCCACTGTGGAGTATAAATCATTGATAAATATGCTCCAGCAAGTCCACTCATTGCGCCTCCGTAAAGAATACAAGCGTAACGAACTAACCTAACATTTATTCCCTGATTAGATGCGGACTCAGGTGAGTCTCCCACAGCTCTTACAATTAATCCTAATTTTGTTTTTTTTAAAAAATAGTTAGTCATGAAAGGTAGAGCAAAAGCAAAATAAAAAACAATTGAATGTCCAAACAATATTGGACTTATAAGCGGTATTGTATCTTTTAAACTTTCAAATAAAATAGGAAATTCTTTTCCAGGAATTCCTACAAAATTTTTTCCTATCATCGCTGATATGCCAATTCCAAATATGGTAAGCGCTAAACCGGTAGCAACATGATTTGTAATTAATGTTTGAGTAAGGAATGCAAAAATAGTTGAAATTAAAACTCCAGCTAACATTGCACCAAAAACTGCAACAATCAAACTTCCTGTAACAGTCATTAATGCAAAACCTGAAATAGCACCAATAATCATCATTCCTTCAACACCAAGGTTTAAGACACCAGACCTTTCTGTAATCAGTTCGCCACAAGAAGCTAAAATCAAAGGAACAGCAGAAGCCATGATTGATGCAATTATCAGTCCAACAAAATTTATATCGATGATCATTTTTTTGAACCTATAAATTTAATTTTGAAAAACAGTAAATAGTCTGATGCAAGAAGAAAAAATAAAATCATTCCTTGAAAGACCTGACCAGTATATTTAGGTATTTGCATAAATATTTGCGCTGTTTCAGCACCAAGATAAGTAATTGCAACAACTAGAGATGCAAAGATGATACCAACAGGATGCAAACGGCCCAAAAACGCTACAATTATTGCAGTAAAACCATAATCTGGTGAAATTTCTCTGTGAAGCTGTCCAATAGGTCCAGTTATTTCTCCAACACCAGCTAGACCCGCACAAGCACCACTTATTAAAAAAACGAGGATGATCATTTTTTTACCTTTGTATCCTGCATATTTTGCTGTCTTTAAACTAAAACCCGAAACTTTCATTTGGAACCCTAAATATGTTTTATAAAAAACAAACCAACTAATGACGACTGCAGCTAAGGCTAAAAATATTCCTGCGTGAATTCTCAGTCCTTCAAATAACAGCGGAAGTTTAGCTGAGTCACTAAACTGTCTCGTTTCAGGAAAATTAAATCCCTCTGGATTGCTCCAAGGACCTACAACAAGATAGTCCAAAATTAATTTTGAAACATATACCAACATAAGACTTACTAATATTTCATTTGTATTAAAGTAAGTTTTTAAGATTGCGGGTATTGATGCGTACAGCATACCACCGATTGCACCAGCTAAAATTACTATTGGAAGAATGTAAAACCCTTCTTGCTCATAAAATAATAATGCAACTCCCCCAGAAACTATCGCCCCGAAAGTTAATTGACCCTCAGCTCCAATATTCCAGTTATTGCTTTTAAAGCAAAAAGATAAACCGATTGCTATTAAACAAAGCGGTGTAGCTTTTAATAGTAATTCGCTAAAACCATATTTATCTGCAATTGGAATTATGAAAAAAAATTTAAGAGCTTCAAATGGTTTAAAACCTAAAATAAAAAAAATCAAACCTCCCGCTACTAATGTTAGAAAAATAGCCAATACAGGTGTAAAGAAAAAAATAGCTTTTGATGGTTGATCTCTTTTTACGATTTTAATCAATTTGCTCCTCCCATTAGTATCCCAAGTTTTTCAGAGGTAACTTCTTCAGCATTCATAATTTTTGATAATTTTCCTTTATGAATTACTGAAATTTTGTCACTTAATTTTAATAACTCATCAGTATCTGTAGATATTAATATAATTGATTTATTTTGTTCATTGATTTTAATCAATGTTTCATGGATATAATTTATCGCCCCGACATCCAGACCCCATGTTGGATTAAAACAAATTAATAAATCAGGAGATGTTATTAATTCTCTTCCAATAATTAATTTCTGTAAATTTCCTCCAGACAAAAATTGGCTTTTTAATTCTATATTGTCCGTATTAACATTAAAGTCAGAAATTATTTTTTTAGAATGTTCTTTAATTTTGTTTTCATTTATCAATCCATTATTAAAAAAATTTGATGATTTAAAATTGTTTAGAGCCACATTTTCAAAAATTTTCATTTGTGGAATTGCAGCCTGTTCAAGTCTATCTTCTGGAGAAAAGGCCATCAAATATTCTCTTCTTTCTTGAGGATTTAAATCTCCTATGTAATTATTATTAAATTCTATAGATTTTTTTTCCGAAATAATTTCACCGCTTAATACTTGAAATAATTCACTTTGGCCATTTCCTGATATACCAGCAATTCCCAAACACTCCCCTCTATTAACAGAAAAATTAATATCCATTAAATTTGTTTCAAAAGGATCTTCACTTGTAAAATTGAGATTAGTTATCTTAATCAATTGATCTGATGAAGTTTTTGCTTTTTTTTTCTTAATTGTTTTTAGGTTCTGACCCACCATTTTGTTGGCAAGTGACTCAATGTTTTCATTCTTTATTTCACTTACAGAGACCAACTTTCCTCTTCTCATTACCGCAACTTCATCGCAAAGCTGCATAACTTCTTTTAGTTTATGTGTAATATAAATAATTAAAATTCCTTCTTCTGAGAATTTTTTCAAAGATAAAAATAATTCACTTGTTTCTTGTTCTGTTAATACAGATGTTGGCTCATCCATAATTAAAACTTTTGGATTTCTTATTAGGCATCTTATTATTTCTACTTTCTGTTTTTGACCTGCTGACAGATTTAATACAGGAATATCAAGATCAATTGGAAAATTGTATTTTTTCATAATTAAATCAATTTTTTCTCTTAAACTTTCTCTTTGTTCATCTGAATCTATTATTAAGTTTTCAAACACAGATAAAGTTTCAAAAAGATTAAAATGCTGGAATACCATTCCAATATCATTTTTCTTTGCATCTGATGGCGAATTAAGATTTAGATTATTTTCATTTAAATAAATTTTTCCTTCATCAGGAATGATGACACCTGATAAAATTTTAACTAGTGTAGATTTTCCAGCACCATTTTCTCCAAGAAGAGCATAAATTTTACCACTATTAAACTCGAGTGAAACATTGTCGTTTGCAACACAACCAGGATATATTTTAGTTACATTTGAAATTTTAAGATTTGTATTCATTAATTAATTTAATGGTATAGAGTTCCCATCTTTATTTTCCTGATATTGATTTGACAATTTTTGATATTTTTTTTTAATTTCTCTTAATTGTCTTAAAATTTTTTCTTTTTTAGAAGTGGGTAATTTTTCAATCAGCAAATTTATATTTTGACTTTTCCAGTAGGAATTTTCTTTATTATATTCTCCATCATTAATTTTAAATACTTCTTTAAGTATATTTAAATCATGTGGAATATTAAATTCATCATTTGTGTCATTGTAAGGAAAAAGAAAATAAAAATTATCAAACCCTGAAAATGTGATTGCACTTAAGCACATACTGCAGGGTTCATGAGAACTTAAGAACATGCATTCTTTTTCATTCGGTCTTGTATTTGCATCCAACTCATAAAATTTTTTAAGTGCATGCATTTCTCCATGCCACAATGGATTTTCTATCTCATTGTTTGTTTCGGCAATTACAACAGATAAATCATCTTTTTTAATTATAGCAGCTCCAAATACTTTACTACCTTTAGCAACACCCTTTTCAGTAAGAGGCAAAACCTCTTTTAAAAATACGTTTAGTATCGTTTCTAGGGCTTTTTCATTCATATGCTTGAATTATCAAATAAAGAACACATTTGTTAATATAATTAAAGATAATAATAATAATTGTAGATAAATTATTTATACAACTTTAAAGTTAATAATTAATTTAAAAAAATGTAATTTAAAGTTATGTCAAAATTTAAATCAGCAATAAGTCTTTTAATTTTAATAATTTTTTTTTCAGGTTGTCAAACAGTTAAAAAAAAAACTGATGCAGTTATAGAAAAAGAGAACAAGATGTTAAGTGAGTATATTGGTCAATCTGCAACTAAATTGCAAATGGAGTTGGGAAAACCAGACGAGGATTTCGAGAATGAAAAGGGAAACTTTGTAATGATATACAATACAAAAAAATATGGTTTTCCTTGTGAAAGAAGATTTGAAATAAATCCAGAAAAAATAGTTGTTGGCTTCGCATCTAACGGTTGTTTTTAAACCTTTTTAGTTGAAACAAATCTGTTCATTATAGGTTTTAAAAACTACTGAGAATAGATCTATTCTAAACTAAAGGTTTTTTTTATATTAATTTATAACCAATAATGTACCCTCAATTAAGATAACGACGGAGGTTACATGGCTTCAAGAAAAATAAAATCGGGCTCTACAAACAGTCCAGACAAAAAACTTCCATTAAATAAATCCATACCTTTAGGAATTCAGCATGTATTAGCAATGTTTGCTGGCAATATAACTGTTCCTATTATTGTGGCTGGAGTTTTTGGTCAAACGCCTGAACAAAAAATATTTTTGATTCAAATGGCTTTGTTTGTTGCGGGAGTTGCAACAATTATCCAAACAGTTGGTTATAAAGAAATTGGTGCAAGACTTCCTATTGTTCAAGGAACAAGTTTTGCGTTTATACCAATCATGCTACCATTTAAAGCAGCAGGATTGGGTGCAGTATTTACAGCAGCATTCATTGGAGGAATTTTTCAAATTTTTATTGGAAAAGTTTTAAAACCAATAAGGCATCTATTCCCACCATTAGTCACTGGTATAGTTGTGTTAATGATCGGATTTAGTTTGCTTAAAGTTGGTTTTATGTATGCTGGTGGAGGTGGATGGTTAATGAATAATAAACCTGAAATCTTTGCAAATGCAAATCATTTAACGGTTGCTTTCACAGTGTTTATAGTTGCTATCTTTTTTAATCTTAGAGGCAAAGGGATGGCTTCTGCAGGATCAATTTTAATTGGAATAGTAGCCGGTTTCATAGTTGCAGCAGCACTAGGAATGGTTAACTACGGAAAAATTGCTTCCGCATCATGGTTTGCACTTCCAATGCCACTTCAATATGGAATTGATTTTGTACCTGGTGCAATAATTCTAATGTTGTTTATGTCAATTGTTACTACAATTGAAACAATTGGAGACATTAGTGCCACAACAATGGGTGGTGCTAAACGAGAAGCAACGGACAAAGAAATATCAGGTGGAATCATGGCAGATGGTGTTGGTACTGCATTTGGTGCAATATTTAATGCAATGCCCAATACATCTTATTCGCAAAATGCTGGACTGGTTGCGTTTACAGGAGTTGTAAGTAGACATGTTGGAACTATAGCTGGAATAGTTTTAGTTCTTATGGGATTATTTCCTAAATTAGGTGGAATAATCGCTGCAATGCCAGAGTCAGTGATTGGCGGAGCAGCAATCATTATGTTTGGTATGATTGTAGCTGCTGGAATAAAATTGATTTCAAGATCAGAAATGAGTCAAAGAAATTTATTAATCTTAGCTCTTTCATTATCTTTTGGAATTGGAATGTCATTGTTGCCAGACTTTGTAAAAAATATTCCTGATTTTGGAATAAGTTTGAAATTACTGTTAACGACTGGACTTATACCTGCGGGATTATTAGCATTTGTTCTTAATGCTATAATGGCAAAGAAATAATTAATTCAGACTTGTGGGGAGAAATCCCCACAAGTAAGGTTTAAGACTTATTTTATTTCAATAAGCTTTTTCTTTTTGTGTTCTGGGATGATTCTTTCACAAGATATTGTTAAAAGACCATCTTTTAGTTCAGCACCATTAACTTTAACATCATCAGCAATAGTGAATGATCTTGCGAATTGTCTTTGAGAGATACCTTTATGAATTATTTCTCCATTAACATCATTATTTTCAGATTTATCAACTTGTTTTGTTCTTACAGTCAATAAATTATCTTCAAACTCAACCTCAACATCATTTTTATTAAAACCAGCTAATGCAACTTCAATTGCATAATTATCCTTACCAGTTTTTCTAATGTTGTACGGAGGGTAGTTTGATTGCATTGTCAAACTTCCGTTTCCCAACATATTTTCAAATTGGTCAAACATATCGTCAAAACCAATTGAAAAAGGTCTTAGTGAGTTAAATATAGATAGATCCTTACTTGTCATAATATCCTCCTTTTTTAAGCAAGTTTATTTTAAGTAAGCCCCATAAGGCGACTTACACAAATCATGTAGGTATGATTTAAAAAATTTCAATATATGGGAAATTAAATTTTTTCAGAAATTTTTAATGCAAAAGCATAATCTAATGCGATTTCTTCTATTGCTCCATCTCTACCAGATTTACCTCCATGGCCAGCATTCATTTCTGTTTTGAGTAGCAATAAATTATTATCAGTTTTGTAATCTCTAAGTTTGGCAGTAAATTTTGCAGGTTCATCGAACAAAACTCTGTTATCGCTCAAACTAGTTGTTATTAGCATATGAGGATAATCCATTTTTCTTATATTATTATATGGAGCATATGAAAAAATATAATCAAAATGCTCTTTGTTTTCTTTGGCATTACCAAATTCATCAAATTCACCAACTGTAAGAGGTAAAGAGTGATCAAGATTTGTTGTTAATGAGTCTACAAAAGGTACAGCCATAATTATACCTAAAAATAATTCAGGAGATTGATTAACAACAGCACCCATTAATAAACCTCCAGCAGATCCACCCATTCCTATTATTTTTCTTTTTGAGGTGTATTTGTTTTCAATCAAATATTTTGCAGCAAAAATATAATCTTCAAATGTATTTTTTTTATTAGTTAACTTTCCTTCTTTCCACCATTTCATTCCTTTTTCCATTCCACCTCTGATGTGTGCGGTAGCCCAAATAATATCTCTATTTATTAAGCTAAGTCTTGTTGAAGAAAAACTTGGACTCATCGAACTACCATACGATCCATATCCGTATAATAATAAATTCGCTGTACCGTCTATTTTTGTATTTATGTGTCTTGTAATTGTGAGCGGAACCATTCTTCCATCATGAGATTCATACTCTATTCTCTCTACTATATAGTCATCTTTGTTATGTCCTGATGGTATTTTTTGTTCTTTAACAAATGTTTTAGATTTAGTTTTTAAATTATATTTGTAAACTCTTGAAGGTGTTTTAGGTGAAGAGTATGAAACATAAACTTCATCTGTATTTCTATTTCTTTGCGCTAATGAAACTCCAGGTACATATACTTTTTCGTCAGAAAAAATTAATTCTTCTTCTTTGTTTGTTGAAGCATCGATAACAAAGAGTTTGTCTAAAGCATTTGATGTTTCTGACCTAATTATCCAGTTTTTTAAAAATGTACAACCACCAATTAACACCTCTTTCTTTGCAGCAATAAATGACTTCCAGTTTTGATTTTCTAAAGTTTCTGAAATATCTATTTTAAAATCTTCCGCATCTTTATTTGTGTGATTATAAAATTTTCCATTCCATGAATTTACAGAGTAAAGAATTCCCTTTTCTCGTTTAATTATTAATTTTGGATTTGGTTTTTCTTCATTAACATGAAAATAATATTGCTCCGAAGTATTGTGATCTGAAGTATTTATGAAATAATATTTCTCATCTGAGCTTAATCCAATACTAACTGTAAAAGCTTCACTTTTTTCATTAAAGATTAGTTCATCTTCGTTTTCAAAATCTCCAATTTTATGTCTATAAATTTTTCTAGCTCTATGATTTTCATCTAACTTGGAGTAAAAAAGATATTTGTCGTCTAGACTGAAAATTATACTTCCAGATGTTTCTTTGATCTCTTTTGAAATAATTTTATTATTTTTAATATTTCTTATATAAATTGTATAATACTCTGAGCCTTTGGTATCTAATGAGTACCCAAGGTATTGGTCATTATTACTAACTTCTAGATCTCCAACACCAAAATATTCAACATTTAATTTTTCTTTTTCTTTGTCTCCATTCCATATTTCTTCAATTTCAGACGAACCAATTTTTTTTCTTAATTTTATAGAATAATTTCCTTTGGCAGTAGTCTTTGTCCAGTATTCATATGAGTGATCTTTAAAAGGTAAGCTTTCATCATCTAATTTTATTCTTCCTTTTATTTCATCAAATAATTTTTTTTGAGTATTTTTTGTATTTTTTAGATGATACTCAGTATATTCATTTTCTTCTTCTAAATATTCTTTTACTTCTGGAAGAAGTTTAGTTTTGTCTTGTAAGACTTCTAAAATGTTTTCCTGATGTATCCAGCTATAATTATCCTCCCACTCTATATTGTGACAAGATTTTAGCTCTGGTTTTTTTTTTAGATATGGTACTTTCATTTATAATCGGAAATATATGAATTTTATAATTTATACATTATTAATTTTAATTGGTTTATATTTTTTATTAAGACTTTTTACTCAAGTTGCGTCAAAAAAAATATCTAAAGGTTTAAGAGTATTCTTATTCATAGTTTTAATTATCTTTGCAGTTTTATTTGCTATAGGAGGCAAATTTTTACTTACTTTACCATTTACTCTTGCAAGTCTTGCTCTTTTAAAATTGAAAGGAATGTCTATTTTTCAATTAATTTCATTGTACAGATTAATTCAAACTTTAAGAAATTCAGGTAGATTTTCATTTAACAACACTGCATCAAATTTAAACACGATGTCTACCGAAGAAGCATATCGTATACTTAATTTAAATCCTTCTAAAAATTTAACTAAGGAAGATGTAAATAAAGCATACATTAAAATACAAAAAAAAATTCATCCAGATATTTCACCTGAAACTTCTAGGTTATCTACATTAGTAAATGAAGCTAAAGAAATAGTTTTGAGAGATATAACATAGACAATTTAAACTTTACTATATTTTTTTTTTTATATAAATTTTATTTATGAGCAATATCAATGGAATATATGCGGCATCAATGTCGATCTTAAACAAAGATCTAACTTTGAACATAGATAAAACTATCGAGCATGCAGAGATGGTAATTAATAATGGTTGTCACGGTGTTGCAATATTTGGAAGTACAGGACAGGCCCAATTAATTCCTGTTGCGGAAAAAATTAAATTGTTAAATAAAATTTCAACAAACAAGTATAAAGATAAATTTATTATTGGAACAGGATTAAACTCTTTAGGAGAAACAATAAGTTTAATGAGAGTTGCAATGTCATTAGATTTTGAAAAATTTTTAATTATGCCACCAGCTTATTATAAATATAGTGATGAAGAAGTTATTAATTTTTATTCAAAAATAGTTGAGTCTCTACCAAAAAGCAAAATTATTTTATATAATTTTGAGAAACTTTGTGGATACAAATTTAGTGTTGAGTGCGTGGAAAGACTTGTTAAAAATTTTCCAGAACAAATAGTTGGAGTTAAGGATAGCTCATATAATCTTTATGAAAATCTTAAATTAGATAATTTTTCAGTTATGCCAGGTTCTGAATCTAAATTATTAAAAGGACTTGAGTTAGGTTGTTCAGGAATAATAACAGCAACATGCAATGCAACATCTAAACTAGCTAGAAAAGTATATGATGACTTTAAGGATGGAAAAGAACAAGAAGTTAATATCCAATTATGTGATGTAAGAGGGACATTTGAAAAATATAATCTTATTTCTGGCTTACATACTTTTTATAAGAATAAAGATAGTTTTTATGAAAATTTACTACCGCCTCTAAGAATTTTAAATAAAGAGGAAGAGATTGATCTTTTAAACAATTTAGAGAAGTTTAGTTTCTCACTAAAATCATCAATGGCAGCTTAAAATGCAGTTAGCAAGGTTCTTAAATAGTGTTTTTAAGAAAGATGGTTTTATTTTAGTGGATGCAAACTCTAAAAGTTATATCATCGGAAATCCTGAAAAGGAAAATCCTATAAAAGTTAAAATATTAAATAAAAATCTTCATTATAAACTTTTATTCCATCCCGATCTTTATTTTGGAGAAGCTTATACAGACGGAGAGATAGTTATTGAGAACGGAAGTCTTACAGATTTTTTAGATTTGTCTTTGATGAATTTTGGAAGAGGAGATTTAAATTTTTTTAGTTATTTAATTAATAGATTAAGAGGTTCATATAGATATTTAACAAATTTTAATTTTATTAAAAAATCTAAAATGAATGTTTCACATCACTATGACATCAAAGATGATCTTTATGATTTATTTTTAGATCCTAAAAGACAATATTCTTGTGCTTACTTCAAAAATGAAAATGATACTCTAGAGACTGCTCAAAATAATAAAATTCAACATATAATTAAGAAACTAAATATAAAGCCAAACCAAAAAGTATTAGATATTGGATGTGGATGGGGCTCTTTAGCAGTCGATATTGCGCGGTCAGCAAATTGTGAAGTGACAGGAATCACATTATCAGAAAATCAATTAAAATATTGCAAACAAAAAGCCAAAGAACTTAATTTAGAAAATCAATTAAGATTTATGTTAATGGATTACAGGGAACTTGATGAAAAATTTGATAGAATTGTAAGTGTTGGAATGTTTGAACATGTCGGAAGAAAATTTTATAAAAAATTTTTCTCACAAGTTGAAAAACTTCTAAAAGACGATGGAGTTTCATTAATTCATACTATTGGATCAGTAAATCCTCCAAGAGACCCTCATCCATGGATAACAAAATATATATTTCCTGGTGGTTACACACCAAGCTTAAGTGAAGTAACTACCCCAATTGAAAAAGCTGGCTTAATTGTATCTGATATTGAGGTATTAAGAATGCATTATTCTCACACATTAAGACATTGGAAAGAAAATTGCCTGAATAATAAAGATAAAATTATCAATATGTTTGATGAACGTTTTTTTAGAATGTGGGAATTTTATTTAGCAGGTTGTGAAATGGCTTTTAAATGGGGAGACCAAGTTGTATATCAGTTTCAACTTACTAAAAACTATACTTCTACACCTGTTACAAGA